>CAVPCB010000114.1:0-6038 GCA_963702285.1 uncultured Acidobacteriaceae bacterium
ACCCGCTTCACGAGTTTTTCAACGTCGCACGCGCCGTCCAGCAGCGAATAGTCCGTGTGCAGATGCAGATGGGTGAATTCCGCCATGTCCTGTTTCTATTTGTCCTGCTTCTATTTTAGGTTGTCCGTCAACGGCGGCCCGCCGAGGATCGCGCCGCTGGAGCGAGGAAAAGCGGGGACCAAACTCCGCTCCCGACCTGTTGCCCCAAATCACGAACCATGTACGATGTTTCGCACGTGGAGGTTTCTATGGACAGCGTAGTGACGTTTCTGACGACTCAGAGTCCCGACGTGGCCATTGCCTTCTATCGCGACAAGCTCGGTCTCCGGTTCCTGCGCGACGACGGCTTTGCCCTGGTCTTCGACATCAACGGCTGACGCTGCGCATCGCCAAAGCAAAGAGCTTCACGCCCGCACAAGGCACCGTCCTCGGCCTGGAAGCTGTGATCGCTGGCACGATGAAGAAACTCGGGCTGGCGCGGCGTGACTTCGAACACTATCCCAACATGGGCCAGGACGCCGACGGCGTCGGCACCTTCCCCAACGGCGAAAAGGTCGCCGGTTCAGGATCCCGACGGCAACTCGCCCTCCATCTCCCAGCACGCCGCCTAATAAGCTTTACGGGCTACGGAGTTCCCGGCTACAGCGCACCTGCTTTACCGCGGTATATCCCGATGGGCGGTCTTCATGCTGTAGCCGTGGCGAGCCAGACGGCGCGCCATCTCCTCGGCGATCATCACCGATCGTTTGCCCGCCCGTGCATCCGAAAGCGAGGGTGAGATAGCTCTTCCCCTCGCTGATGTAGTGGGGCAGCAGGAAGACCAGCAGTTCCGTGACCCGATCGAGAAACTCCCCGCGTCTGCGGAAAGCTGACGATGTAGTTCTCGACCTTCGGATCCTTCCCCGTCAGGTTCCGAACTCTGGGACGAAGTGCGGATTGGGTAGGAACCGCACATCGAAAACGAGATCCGCGTCCAGCGGAACGCCCTTCTGTATCCAAGACTGATCGACGAAATCAGCAAACTCTTGCCGTCGCTCTCGCGTACAAACTTGTTCTGGATGTAAGGCGTAGCTCGTGCACATTGAACCGGGTCGTATCGATCACCACATCGGCGACCTTGCGAATCGGCTCCAGCAGCTTTCGCTCTTCGTTCAGCGCCCGCGTCACGCGTTCTTCGCGTCCCAGCGGATGAGGCCGCCGCGTCTCCGAGTACCGCGCCAGCAGCGCCGCCTTCGCCGCTTCGAGAAATACAACTGTGGTCGAGAGCGTGCCCCGAATATCGCGCAGGATCGCCGGAAATTTCTCCAGGCTCTGTCCTTCTCGCACATCCACCACCAGAGCCGCTCGCCGGATGTCGCGCGAATCGGCCACCAGCTCCGCAAACGGCGGCACCAGCATCACCGGCATATTGTCCACCGCGTAAAAGCCCAGGTCTTCGAACGCCTTCAGCGCCGACGCTTTGCCCGAACCGGAAAGTCCGGTCAGCACCACCAGTTCGCGAGGATTGCCGGCCGCTGGGAGCGCGCTTTACAAGGGCGGCGCTCGGCCGTTTCGCTGATTTCTTCCGGCTGGCGGGCATGGCCTGATCCTAGCATTGGCCTGCAAAACTACGATGACTCGTTCTGGGGATGATGAAACAGGTTCCCTCCCTCGATTCATCGTCGCGCCCGAGCTCGCAGTGCATCTCTCAGTGCGGCGCACACCTGTTCAATCTGCTCGTCGGTGATGCGATCGAAAAACGGCAGCGCCAGCGCGCGCGCGGCGACCCATTCCGTCACCGGCAGCCTCTGCGCTCCCGCGCCACGCCGCATAGGCCCGCGGCAGGTGAATCGGCGCAAAATAGCGCCCCGTGGCGATCCCCTGCGCGGCCAGCTCCCGCCGCACCCGGTCACGATCCGCCTGCAAAAATCTCTCCGCCAGCCGCACCAGAAAGACAAACCAGCTCAGTCTCTGACCCACAACATCGGTCGCCAGCAGCAGTAGATCGGCTCCTCCTGCAACAGTTCGCAGTACCGCCGTGCAATGGCCTCCCGCCGCGCCAGAATCTCCTCATGCGCGCCAGCTGCGCCAGCCCCAGCGCGCACTGCATCTCCGACAGCCGGTAGTTAAACCCCAGCTCCCGATGCTCGAACCATTGATCGGGAACCTCCGGCATCTCCGCGCCCGACAAAGTTTCGTAACGGCCATGGTTACGTAAAGCCGCGATGCGCCGAGCGATCTCCTGACTTCGCGTGACCACCATTCCACCTTCGCCCGTGGTGATCTGCTTGTTGGGATAAAACGCAAAGACCCCCGCGTCCCCGAGACTTCCCACTCGCAGCCCGCCGATCTCCGAGCCGATCGCCTCGCAGGCATCTTCAATCACAGCCAGTTTGTGCCGCGCCGCAATCGCCATCAGCGCCGGAATATCCGCCGGCCGCCCAAAGGTGTGAACCACAATCAGAGCCCGCGTCCGTGCCGTGATCGCAGCCTCCGCGCTCGCCGGTTCAACATTCATGCTCTCCGCATCGATATCCGCAAACACCGGCGTCGCCCCCACGTACCGCACCGCGTTCGCCACCGCCACAAACGTGAACGACGGCACGATGACCTCATCGCCCGCGCCAATCCCCAAAGCCAGCAGCGCAAGATGCAGCCCCGCCGTCCCCGAACTTACCCCCACTGCATGCGGTGTACCCACATACGTCGCAATCTTTGTTTCAAATTCCCCCAGCTTCGGCCCAAGGCTCAGGCGCGGGGCTCGCAGCACCGCTGCTACCGCCTCGATTTCCACCTCGGTGATATCCGGCGCCGACAGCGGTATCGTCACAGTGCTCCCTATTGGCTATTCCCTATTCCCTGCCTTCTTCACCAACAGCTCCTGCCCGAGCGGACACGTCGTCAGGACTTGCACGATCCGCTCCGACGCCTGTCCGTCGCCATACGGATTTGTCATCCCCTCCAGCGATGCGCGAAACGTCTCGCTCCGCGCTTCCGCAATCCGCGCAAGAATCACGTCCGCATCGGCGGCCGCATCCAGCACGTTGCGCGCTCGCTCCCGCCCCTTCTGCCGCACGCCCACATTCACCGTCGGCAGCGCGAACGACGCGGTCTCCATGATCCCGCTCGATGAGTTGCCCACCATCACCTCGACACTGCGCAGCAGGCTCCAGTACGTCACAGCATCCAGATTCACAAAAATCCGCGCCCCCGCCCGGCCTGCCACAAACTCCCGGCTCCGCGCCACCAGCTCCCGGCTCCCCGCGTCCGCATTCGGATAGCAGAACAGAATCTGCATCTTGCCGTGCCCCGCGATCTGCTCCAGCGCCGCAAACACCGCATCCGCCTCGCCTGTCGTATCCGCCGCCAGCGTCACCGGGTGATACGCCACCAGCAGCGCGGGCACGCGCAAATCCAGATCGCAGGCCGCCTCCACTTCCTCGCGCGTCAGCAGCGGCTCCGCCGCAAATGATCGAGCGACGGCGCCCCCGCCCGATGCACCCGCCACGCCTCTTCGCCCATTGCTATCACTCGCGCCCGGGCCGTTTCGGTCGACGTGAAATGGATGTGGCTCATCTTCGTCAGCGCGTTGCGCACCGCATCGTCGATGGCGCCCTCACTGATCTCGCCACCCTCGATGTGCGCGATCGGAATCCGCAACGACAGCGCAACTGACGCCGGCGCCAGCATCTCGTAGCGATCCGCGATCAGCAGCAGCAGGTCCGGCCGCATCGCGCCCAGAGTGTCGGCCAGCGACAGCACCGCCACGCCGATGCTCTTCGCCATCCCCACATCGCTGTCCGAACTCAGCAGCGTCTCGATACGCGCCGCAATATCGAAATCCGTCCTTCTCGATCTCCCCCACCGTCGCCCCAACTCCGGCGACAGATGCGACGCCATCGCGATCAGCTGCAGATCGACTCGCAGGATGCTCGGAAAGCAGCTTCAGCGGCCAGTACAATGGCTGTAGTCGGCGCGCGACGTCGTAACCACAGCGATGCGGCTGCTTCATCGGCGGCGCACACAGCATCGCGCAGCACCGCGCTCGGCTCGTAATCGGGGACCAGCTCTTCCAGCCGCGCAGCAGCGCGGAAGATCGCGAGCACCCACAGCTGCCTCCAGCGCAGGAATCCACCCCTCACCTGCGCGGGACCCGCAACGCTGCGCAGTCTCGCCGTTACGCGCCCGGTACAACCTCTCCGCGCTGCAACCAATGCCTCCTCCAGCTTGTCGCCGGGGCGCGGCTCCGTAAAGACGATAGGCACGTCCCGCTTGCTCGCCGCGATCATCCGCCGCGCCAAATCGGCAATCAACACCGGCTGGCCGGCTCCGGCACCAGGACGCCGTGCGCTCCGTCGCTCTCAAACACCTCCGCCAGCAGCGCCACAACTTCGTCCAGCGTGAAGAAGTATCGCCGCGCAGCCGGATGCGTCACCGTCACCGGCCCTCCCTGCGCAATCTGCTCGGCGAACAACGGCGCCACGCTCCCCGGCGACCCAATCACATTCACCAGCCGCACCGCCGTGGTTCCTGGATGCGCCAGCATGGCCAACTCCGCGATCCGCTTCGACGCGCCCATGATGCTGTGCGGCGCAACCGCTTTATCGGTTGAGATGAGAATCATCCTGCGAACGCTGTATTCGGCTGCGATCCGCGCCAGCCGCCACGTTCCCACCGCGTTCGTCTCCACAGCAGCAAACGGATTCCGCTCCATCAGCGGGACGTGCTTCAACGCCGCCGCGTGCAGCACGATCTCCGGCCGATGCTGCTCAAAGACCGCCGTCAGCAACGCGCGATCGCAAACGCTGCCCAGCACTGGAACCCAGCGCCCGCCCAATCCTCGCGCCGCCATCTCCCGATCGACATCGAACAGCGCCTGCTCGGCAATCTCGAGCAGCACGATCTCAGCAGCACCGGAAGCAGCGAACACGCGCGCCATCTCCGACCCGATGAATCCACCCGCTCCGGTCACCAGCACACGCCGGCCGGCGACGCCAGGAATCAGAATCGGTCGATCAACCGTTGTTTCGCGCCCCAGAATCCCCGCCCAGGAGGGCGTCGAACCAAAACGCCGTGCGTCGAAGGAGTGAGTCACCACTGCGTCGAAATTATAATTTGCCTTCGTCCTGTCTCATGTCCGAATCAATGCCCGTCACCCTCCGCCCGGCCACCGAACAGCTTGCCCTCTTGCGGCGCCGCACCATCACGCCGCGCGAACTCCTCGACGAGCACATCGCACAGATCCAGCGCCTCAATCCCCAGCTCAACGCCCTGGTTGACTTCGACGCCGCCCGCGCGCGCGCTCAGGCCGCGCGCGTCCGCCCAGGCCCGCTCTCCGGCCTTCCCGTCACGGTCAAATCCTCCATTGCTGTCGCCGGCTATCGCTGCGAACTCGGCAGCACCATTCATCGCGGCTCCATTCCCGACAAAAATGCGGTCCTCGTCGACCGCCTGCTCGCCGCCGGCGCCATCATCCTCGGCACCACCAACTGCCCCGAGTTCCTCATGGCCTACGAGACAGAGAATCTCCTCTACGGCAGCACGCGCAATCCGTGGAATCTCGACTACACCGCGGGCGGCTCCAGCGGCGGCGAGTCCGCAGCCATTGCTGCAGGCATGTCCGCATCCGGTCTTGGCAGCGACAGCGGTGGATCCGTCCGCGAGCCCGCGCACTTCACCGGCATCTGCGCACTCAAGCCCACCGCGGGCCGCTTTCCCGCCGCCGGCCATCTTCCCCCCTGTCTCGGCCCCTTCGCCTTCCTCGGCTCCATCGGGCCCATGGCCCGCACCATCGGCGACGTCCGCCTTTTTCTTCGAAACGCTCGCCGGTCCCGACCCCGCAGACCCCAACAGCCATCCCGTTCCGCATCGCGCCGTCTCGCGCGACGAAGCAAAACAAGTCCCCATCGGCTACTTCGAAGACGATGGCCTCGTCCCCGTCACCAGGGAGACTCGCGCCGCCATTCAGCAGGCGGTCCAGGCTCTGCGAGACCAGGGGTTCACTTTGAAGCCCTTCCGCCCCGCATCCCTCGAAGCCGCGCGCCAACTGTGGTTCACCT
>CAVPCB010000115.1:0-11146 GCA_963702285.1 uncultured Acidobacteriaceae bacterium
CGGCGAGGACGCGCTGCACCTGGTCCGCGTTCAGCCCTTCGACGTCGTGCTGCTCGACATCAATATGCCGGGCATCGGCGGCATCAAAACCCTGGAGCGCCTGCGCGCCTTTGCCCCCAGGCTGCCGATTCTGATGCTCACGGTGCGCGACGAGGAAGAGGACAAGGTGGAGGCGCTGGAGCTTGGCGCCGACGACTACATCACAAAGCCGTTCAGCGTGCGCGAATGCGTGGCGCGGGTTCGCTCCGCGGTTCGTCGCGCACAAACGCCGGAGCGGCGCGAGGATGCGCCCATCCGCATCGGCAAAATCGAAGTGCAGCCCGCGCGCAGGATGGTGAAGAAAGCCGGCCACCCCATCCGTCTGACGCCCAAGGAATACGACATCCTCTACTATCTGATGGCTCACGCCGGGCGCGCCGTCACCTACGGCAAACTGCTCAGCTCCGTGTGGGGCACGCAGTATCGCGAAGAGGTGGATTATCTCCGCACCTTTGTGCGGCAACTGCGCAAGAAAATCGAGGACGATCCTTCGAACCCCGTCTACCTGGTGACCGATGCCTGCGTCGGCTACCGCTTCAATGAGGAGACTCCCAGGATTCGCCGCGACGATCCGCACACCGGCGAGGCCTACCTTCCTGTCACCTGAAGGCCCACAGCAAAGAGAAACGCCCCGGCTCATCGCCGAGGCGCTCTGTTTTGGCTTTTGCGCCCGAAGGGCGCGTCCGCCTGGACGGCTAGTCCCTCAGAATTGGTTCCAGAGGAACTGGTTGTAGACCTCGTGGTGGAACTGCACCTCTGACGGCTTGACGAACGTGCCCAGCAGCCGCGCGCAGCGATCCGCCGAACCCTGCTTCAGATCCGCATAGCGGCCCTTCACGTCCTCGCCGAGCATCTTCGTGGTCCACGACGCCGAGCGGAAGTCGTCGATCGCGGTGTAGACGTTGTCCGGCAGATAGCGCTCCGCCTGGCGCAGGTTCGCCACCTTTGCCGTCTCACCCTCGATGCCGGTCTGAAACACCGCGAGCATCACCAGATACGGGTTCGCATCCGGCGCCACCGATCGCACTTCCACGCGCATCGAGCGCTCGTTGCCGATCGGAATGCGGATCATCGAGCCGCGATCCACCGCCGATGCCTTGATCTGGTTCGGAGCCTCGAAGTGCGGATCGAGCCGCCGGAACGCGTTCACGCTCGAATTCAGCAACAGGCAAATGTCGTTCCCATGGGTCAGGATGCGATCCACAAATTCCCATCCCGTCGCCGACAGCTTCTCCTGCCCCTTCGGATCCCAGAACAGGTTCTTGCCCTCTTTGCTGATCGACACGTTGGTGTGCATGCCGCTGCCATTCACGCCCACCACCGGCTTGGGCAGGAAACACGCCGTCATCCCCAGCCGCGTCGCCACCTGGCGGCAGATGAGCTTGTACAGCTGAATCTGGTCGGCCGCCGCCACCACTTCGCCGTATCCATAATTGATTTCGAACTGCGACGGCGCGACCTCCGGATGATCCTTCTCATTCTCGAAGCCCATCGCCCGCTGCACTTCCGCAACCGTGTCGATAAACGTGCGCAGCGGATCGCCGGGCAGTGAATGATAGTAGCCGCCCGTGTTGACATATTCGAACTTGCCCGTGGTCTGGAACGTCCGCTCCGCGTCGACACCCGCAAACAGGAAGCCCTCGATCTCATTCGCGGCGTTCAGCGTGTACTGGTTCTTCTCAAACTGGCGCGCGGCAAAGGTCTTCAGCAGCCCGCGCGTGTCCCCTCCATACGGCGAGCCATCTTTGTCGATGACGTCGCCAAACGCCATCACTTTCCCGGCGCCGAAGATGTCTGCCGGCGCATAGTAGAACGCGCTCCAGTCGATCCCCAGGCGCAGGTCGCTCTCCTTCTGCGCCGTGAATCCGCGGATCGACGAGCCATCGAAGGTGAGGTTTTCATACGCCTTCAGCAGAAATTTCTTGTCGTAGTCCAGCATGTGCAGCCGGCCTTCCAGGTCGCAGAACAGCACCGTCACCGCCTTAATGTCCTTGTGATCGGTGAGAAATTTCAGCCGCTCTTCCTGGATCTTCCCCGCATCCACCCGCTTGCGCCGCTGTTCCTTCGCTTTCAGGTTCAGCTCTTCCAGCTCCTCATAACTCAGCGCCAGAAAGTTCCGATATTCAGTCGACATGCTTCTCCTTGAATGCAATAGATTGATCTTCGCCGGCCGAACCCCTCATCCTGCCCTGCAGCCAGCCCGCCCAATCCGGTAGAACCAGGCTTGAAAGTGCCTGCTGCAAGGGACCTTATGAGGATCGTGGCGTTCCGAAAATCAGGGTAGCTCCCACGATATAAAGATTTCCCCCTATAAAAATTTGTGATCGGGAAGATTGACAGACTTTATCGAAAGTGTCCGGGCCTTCTCACCACTGCCTGCGCGTGGAGCATCGGGGAACTGATCAGCCCGCCGTCAGCCCCAATTCAGCGAGGATCGCCTCGGTATGCTCTCCCAGCATCGGCGGTGGCAATCGATAGGTAGGCGGCGTCGCGGACATCCGCATGGGATTCGCGATGCCCCGCACCGTGTTCAGCAGCGGATGCTCAAGTTCCACGATGAGCCCTCGGGCCAGCGCCTGCTCACTGGTGAGCGCTTCGTCGACTTGATGAATCAGCGCGGCCGGAATCGCAGCCTTCTTCAGTCGAGTCACCCAGTCCGCGGCATCCTTGCCCGACAGAACCGTCTGCAGCAGCGGAATGAGCGCCTCTCGATTCTGAATGCGCAGAGGATTCGTGGCGAAGCCCGCATCGGCCCCGATCGTGCTCTCGACGCCGAGCAGCGAGACGAATCGCCGCCACAGAATGTCGGTCGCAACGCCCAGCACGAAGTATCTTCCATCTCTCCCCTGGAAAAGTTGGTAGGGCACGATGCTGGGGTGGGCATTGCCCCATTTCTCCGGCAGCAGGCCGGCGTTGAGATAGTTGCTGCCGATGTTGGCCAGCAGCGTCAGCTGCGAATCGACCAGCGCCATATCCAGGAACTGGCCGCGGCCGCTCCGGTGGCGCGCCAGCAGCGCGGCCAGGATGCCAGTCGCGGAGTAGACGCCGCAGATCAGGTCGGCCAGCGCCACCGGATAGCGGATCGGCGGCTCGCCCGCAATCCCGGTAAAGCTCATGATGCCGGCCTCGGCCTGCGCGATGATGTCGTAACCCGCCTGGCCCGCATTCGGCCCCGACAATCCGTAGCCGGTAATGGAACACACCACCAGGCGCGGAAAACGGACCAGCAACGCGTTGGGATCGAGCGACCGCCGCCGCAGCGATTCCAGATTCGGCTGATTGATCAGGAAAACATCGGCCCGCCCCAGCAGCCGCTCCAGCGCCTCCCGTCCGAACGCCTGATCGTAATCCAGAGCGATCGATCGCTTGTTGCGATTGGCGGCCAGAAAGTAGGCGGATTCCGAGCCGCAATACGGTGGTCCCCAGCGGCGGGCCTGATCGCCGATCTCCGGCCGCTCCACCTTAATCACGTCGGCGCCAAGATCGCCGAGCAGCATCGCGCAGTAGGGCCCGGCGAGAGCCTCGGTGAGTTCGACAACACGGATGGAATCCAGAGCTGAGGTCATAGCCACAATCTGCCGCGAGCAGTTCGACGGAAAAGTATAGGCGGCAAAGGCGATTGCCTGAAATGAAATCCGCCGAGGTCAGAGCCAGCGGCCGCGCGGCGTTGAAACCGGGAAACCTTCCGCTCTAAATAGGCCGTCCGCCGCTGTCGCCCGTGTACAATCGTTGTGCTCAACAACAAATTGCCGTAACCCGGCCGCTGACCCGAAATTCCTTTTCACCACCCAGCCGCCCGGCGTCCACGATTGTTCAACGATGGAAGGAGTTCCTGTTTACCGAACAGGATATACCGGGCTAACCCCTGCCACAATTTCGTTGACAGCGGCTGCGGGGGCAGCGTAAATTCGCGTGCCATCAAGAGACTCATAGTCCAAGTCTCAAACAAAATTAACACGAGCAATTTTTATTGGAGGAAGATCAATGAAAAGGGAGACTTTCTGGGAGGCGGTCGGATCGGTTCGGCTTTTCCGGATTCTGGTTCTTGGCGTCCTGGTGGCATGCACCGGATATGCCCTGGCGCAGACCGGCAACGGCGCGATATCGGGTACAGTGACGGATCCGCAGGGTGCCGTGGTGTCCGGCGCAAGTGTCAAGGTCACGCAGATCAACACGGCGACCGCCCGAACCGTAACCACCAACGGCGCGGGCCAGTTCAACGTTCCGTCGCTGCAGCCGGCCACCTATTCCGTTACGGTCGAAATCAGCGGTTTCAAGAGCTATGAGCAGAACATCGTCCTGCTCGCCGATCAGATCCGCGACATGGACGTGAAGCTCGAGGTGGGCGCAACCACCCAGCGCGTCACCGTCGAAACATCAGCGGTCCAGGTGAATACCATCAGCCCGGTGCTCGGCCAGGTGATCGAGCAGTCGCGTCTGGTGGATATTCCGCTCAACGGGAGAAACGCCGCTGACCTCACGCTTCTGGTCCCCGGCGCGCTCAATTTGTCCGCCAACAATGCAGGTACCCAGCAGGGAGACACCAAACAGGTTCCCGGCGCGGAAGCCATCTCCGTCAACGGCACGCGGCCCGACCAGATTGGCTATAACCTCGACGGCGCCGACAACGAAGACCTGATGAGCAACACCAACAACCCGTTCCCTTTCCCTGATGCGCTGCAGGAATTCAGCGTACAGACCAACAGCTTCGATGCGCAGTACGGCAATAACGCCGGAGCGGTGGTCAACGTCGTCACCAAATCCGGCACCAACAACTGGCACGGCGACGCGTTCGAGTTCGTTCGCAACCGAGTGTTCAATGCCAGGAATTATTTTGCGAACACGAAAGACCCCCTCAAGCGCAATCAGTTTGGCGCCACCATCGGTGGTCCCATCCACAAGAACACCACCTTCATCTTCGGTGGATGGCAAAAGACCATCATCCGCAGCGCCAACGCGGCCAGTACCGGAACCGTTCCCCTGGCTGCCAACCTGACAGGAGACTTCTCCAACTACGCCACCGTAAGCGCCTCGAACCCCAAGGGCAAAGTGGTGAACATCGTCAACCCGTATACACATGCCGCGTATGCCAGCGACAGCAATATCGGGCCGCTCGATCCGGTGGCGCTCGCCATGACCAAGCTCATGCCGATTGCCTCGGCCAACGCCAGCGGCTTTGTCACCTACTCCACGCCCATCCAGCAGAACTTCGATGAATACCTCGTGCGCTTCGATCAGGTGTTCCGCGGCCAGGACCGGCTCTTTGGCCGCTTTTATCTTGACCGTTATGTTCATGCGCCCACCTATGACGGCAAGAACATCCTCACCGACGGACCGGGCTCGAAGGTGCAGACGCAGAACTGGGCCGTTGGCTACACGCGGGTCTTTTCTCCGAATGTGGTCAACAGCTCTGGTCCTCGGCATCGTGCGGGCGTCTTCGGATCGCGGCCAGCAGGGCGGTCCCGGGCGGCACGGTTCCGGACATGAAGACTTTTGGTTCAAGCATCTGGCAACTGCCGGCGAACCAAAGCGGCATTCGGAACTTCGGCGTGTCCGGCGACTTTACCCTCGGCAACTTTACCGATGGCAAGTTCATCCGCAATACCGGCGACCTGCGCGAAGTAGTGGCCTGGAACAAAGGCAAGCACGACATGACTTTGGCTACGATCTGGAACTGGATCAGTCGAACGTCAGAAACACCGATCTGGAAAACGGCAGCTTCAACTTTACCGACGACGTGTCGGGCCTGGCGATGGCCAATTTCCTGCTTGGCTATCAGCACACGTTCAGCCAGACTTCGGGCAATTTCTCCGACTCGCGCGAGAATCCTCATGGGCGTCTACGGGAACGACAAGTGGAAGGTCTCGCCGCGTGTGACCCTGGACTACGGACTCCGCTGGGAGCCGCAGCAGGTGATGAAGGAAATCTGGGGCCGCATCGAGCAGTTCTGGCCCGATGCTTACGCTGCCGGAGTTCATTCGTCGATTGTGCCCAGCGCGCCCGCCGGATTGTTCTTCATCGGCGACAAGTACAACGGCAAGACGCTTCCCGATCGCGGAGAATCCGGCGACTTCAACAACTTCGCTCCGCGCGTGGGCGTTGCCTGGGATATGACGGGGACGGGCAAGATGTCGCTCCGTGCCGGCGGCGGCCTCTTCTATTACTCACGGCTGCCGGGCTTGTTCCTCAACGACGCCTCGATTTCGGCGCCTTTCAGCCTGCGTATCGATCTCAACGATTCCACTACCGGAGCGTCGCAGATTGGTTCGCTGACCAATCCCGAGGTCAACTATCCGAGTTTCACGGCTAACTTCCCGCTGCGCTACACGCTCAAGAACGTTCCCAAGAACGCTACTTTTGTGGCCAACCCGACCGTCTTCGGCCTGCAGCCGGGGGTGAGCTGGATTACTCCTGAAATCTACGACTGGAACGCCACCTGGGAATATCAGGTCCGCAACGATACGGTCCTGCACCTCTCCTACGTCGGAACCCGCGGCGTGCATCTCCGTCAGGACGTCAACCTGAACCCCGGTGTCTATACGGCGGGCAGCACCGCGTCGCTGCAGACGCGGCGGCCCTACCAGCCGTTCGGCATCATCTATCAAAACCGGAACACCGGCGCCAATGGCTACAACGGCCTCCAGGTCGATCTGGAAAAGCGGCCGGCGGCAGGAACCGGCATTCTCAACCAGATCACTTTGCTGGCCAACTACACGTATTCCAAATCGAGGGATTACGGATTGGCCGAGAACGGCGGCATCACCGACATCGGTTCCAGTCTCGGATCGGGGATGTCGTTCTACGATCCACGGCAGCACGGCTTCGAGTCCGGATACTCCGCACTCGATCACCGGCACCGCGTTGTGGCGTCGTTCGTTTGGACCCTTCCCAAAATGCAGGGCTCCAACGGCTTCGTCCGCAGCATTGTCGGCGGATGGCAGTGGACCGGTATCTACTCCTTCATCTCGGGCGATCCGCTCACCCTTCTGGCCGGCACCGATCGGTCCCAGACCGGCAACAATCTCGACCGCGCCGATTATGCTGGGCCGTCGGGCCAGTTCGGCAAACGCGGAAGCTCGCCGGGTGGATGCGCCGGCGTTGCGCACTGCGTCGCCTGGTTCACCACCTCAAACTTTGCCGCGCCTGCTTTAGGAACCTATGGCAACACCGGCAAAGGCAACTGGCGCGGTCCGGTTCTTCAGGACGTGGACACCGGCCTGCTGAAGAACTTCACCCCGCTTTCCTCGCACGAGAACTTCAGCTTCCAGTTCCGCGGCGAGTTCTTCAACCTCTTCAACCATCCGCAGCTGGCGGATCCAAATCAGACCTTCTCCAACGGCGCCTTCGGCAGCGTTCGCGGCACCATTGGCGGAAACTCCGACTATCGCATTGTTCAGCTCGCGCTGAAAGCGTTCTTCTAGAGCCGGCCGCGCGGACCCTCCCGGGTCCGCGACAGCCTGTTCATGAAGCCTCCCTGGAGAGAACGGTTCGCCCGTTCTCTCCTTTTTTCCCTACCTCCTACCTATTCCCTACTCCCTGCTCCCTGCCTTTCGGAACCTTCTCCGACACAATTTCGTAGACTCCACCAGGATGGACGGCCACTGCAGCTGGACCTGGGTTGAGGCCCGCGTCGCCGAAACCAGCGCCGTGTGGAATGCATGCGCCGGCCAGCGCATGCCCGAGAGCCGGCGCTACACCGCCGCCGAGCAACAGCAACGTGAAGAGGCCTGGGATGACGCAGCCGATGCCGTCGAGCGCGAACTGCGTCAGCCGCGCGCCCACCGCACCCAGGCAGCACGCCGCGAAACGCAGAAGCGCATCACGGCGGCCTTCGCGCGCTTCTCCGCCGTTGCGCTCGATCTGGGCGACGACGCTATCGAACTCCTCACCCACGATTTTCTGCCTGCCGGAACCCGCCTCGCGCGATGGGCCCGGCATTTCGATCCCGCGCTCAGCATGCCGGACATCATCCAGGCCTGCCGCAATGCCTGGACCGCCTGCGGGCTCCAGCCGCTGCTCGGCCAGCGCGTGGAGCTCACGCCGTCGATCCTCGGCTACAGCATGCTCTATCCCTACAGTGACAATTTCCTCGACCGCGAACATCTCGCCGCCCACGTCAAGCTGCGCACCAGCCAGCGCTTCCGTGAGCGCCTCCGCGGCGAGCATCCGACGGCCGAAAACGAGCTGGAGACAGCGCTCTGGGCGCTGGTGGAGTTGATCGAGGGCCAGTATCCTCGGGCCCGCTACCCCGACGTCTTCGACTGCCTGCTGGCCATCCATCGCGCTCAGGAACACAGCCTGGAGCAGCTGCGCAGCGCTGCCTCCCACTCCGAACTGTTGCTGCTCAGTTGCGCCAAGGGCGGCACGTCGGTCCTGGCCGATGGCTGCCTGGCGCGCGGCTGGCTCACCGAGCAGGAGAGCCGCTTTGCCTTCGACTGGGGCGTGCTGCTGCAGCTGGGCGACGATGTGCAGGACGTCCGCGAGGACCTCGAACGCGGCTCGATGACCCTCTTCTCTCAACCCGCGCAGGCTGGCGAGCGCCTCGACCAGCGTGTGATCCAGTTGCTGACCTTCGCCGAGCACGCAGGTCGCGAAATGGAAGCCCTGCAAAATGGTTCGCCGATGCTCAAAGGCCTGCTGCGCATGAGCTGGCGCTCGCTGATCCTGATGGCGGTGGCCGCATCGCACCAGCACTTCTCACCAGAATTTCTCCGCGAGGCGGAAGTCTTCTCGCCCTTCCGCTTCGGATTCCTGCGCGAGCGGCGGCAGCGCCTCACCGGCCGCCAGGGCCTCTACGCCATGCTGTTCGACGCCCTGGTGGAGCCCGCGAATGAGGGCGAGTTGCCTCTTCCTGAGACCGCTCGCCCCCGGGCTCCGCGCCCATTGCTCGAGTTGCCGCCCGCCTAGCCGCGCAACCAATTTGCGCGCGAGCCTGAAACGCCGGAGCCCCCGGATTCACTAGCTGATTGTGCCGGGCGAGTTCCTTCAGTGGCTGCCGGTATTGCTGCTTCGGACACTCGCCCTGGTCTTACGAAAAAGCTTCCGGTGGATGAACCAGTGAGGGTATAGTGGCGGGTAGCCAAATTGCCGGGCCCTGCTCCCCTTCCTCTTCCGGCGGCTGCTCCCTGCAGTCATGAAGTTGAAAAACAACAAGCGAAAGGGATGGTGACGCATGGCTTTTTGTGGGAAGTGCGGAACGTCGATGGCGGACGGGGTGGCCTTCTGCCCCAAGTGTGGAGCCCCGGCTGGTCCGGTGGTTACCGGTATGCCAACCCCCGCTCCGGTATCCGGGCCCATGGTCACTCCGGCCGGCAGCGGGATAGCGGAGAACGTTGCCGGACTCCTGTGCTATGTGCTGGGCTGGCCACCGGATCATCTTCCTGCTGATCGATAAGCGCCCCTTTGTGCGCTTCCACGCCGCGCAATCCATCGTGGTCTTCGGCGCCCTCACCATCCTCAGAATCTGCCTGACCTTCTTCTTAATCGGGGGATCCGGCTTCGGCTTGTGGTGGCTTTGGTCCATGATCTCCCTGCTGGTGACCCTGGCCTTCTTCGTGGCCTGGATCTTCCTCATGGTCATGGCCTACCAGGGCAAGTGGTTCGAAGTGCCGATCGCGGCGGGTATCGCAAAGAGCATCGCAGGCAACCCGAAACTCTAGCCCCGCCGCCCGCAGCAAGGAGCAACGGACTGCAAGCAGCGCCGCGGCATCGGACTGCCGGGCACACGTATCTGAACAGGAGAAAGCGAGAACAATCTCGGCAGGCTTCTGCACGAAGTGTGGCGCACCCATGAACGAGGGCATGGCGTCTGCACAAAATGCGGCGCACCCGCGGGCGCGGCTGAGGCGGCGCGGCTCAGCGGCACCCACAACCACCCTCCCGCCTCGAACCCAGCCGCGGCTCACACTCCGCCTACGGACTTCCGCCGTCCTCCAACGCTCCAGGCAGTTCGGCCTAGACGCCGCCCTCTTCGGCGAACGCACCCCGCGAGCCTACGCAGGCGTTGGGAGCTCCCGAAACAAAAGCAGCGGCAGAAGGGTGCTCGAAACCAGCCTCATCATCGTCGCGGTCTTCGTCGGAGTCGGCATTCTGTCCGTGTGCGGCATCATGTTCGGCATCTACAGGGCTTCCAAAGCCGCCACGTCAGCCCCAACGGCAGTGTCGAGTTCGACCACGCCCGGCGGCACCTTCAGTGCCGGCGACACGGCCGTGCTCGGCCTCCGACCTCGGCGTCGAACCTCTATCGGGGTTCGACCCAGGACAAGGGTGCGGTCCGCATCGAGCACCCCGAAAGGGATCGACGGTAACGGCGGTTTCGAAACTGACGATCCGCTGGACAAGGTGCTGTCGAATCAACAAAGACAAGCTCGGCTCCGGCGCCTCTCGTCTTCCAGAGCGACAAAAGCGACGATCCCGCAACCCTGGCCGACGACGCAAACCAAACGAGCGCGACGGTCACTATCAGCAACGAAGCACAAACGACGAAAAGACCCTGAAATCGCCATCATGCACTCGGTCGGAAGTTAGACAGATTCCTGGTTGCAGCAGACAACAGAAAAGGCTCAGCCACGGCGAGCCTTTTCTTTGCCCGAACCGCGCGCGTTTCATTACCGCCGCTGCACCTGCGTGTCACCGGCCACCTTCAAATTAAACAGGCTGCCCGAAAGCGTGTGTTGTAGCGGATGTTCGAGTAAGTCAGAGCTCCGGTGAATTCGCCATCCGGCTGCATCATGACCTGCTTCAGCGATATGTTGCGCGCCAGGTCAACCGAGATGGTGAGCTTCGAGACGTCGTGGCGAATGTTCGCCTGTCTCCCTACGACATACAGCTTCGAAGCCTGCGTGCCGTCGACGCCTTCCATCCCCGGAGACGCCATCCTCCCACCCGGCGTTCAGGCCTCTACTCGTGGTGCTGCACCTGGTAGCCAGCAGGCTGTCTCACTCCGCGCGATTGGTGCCTGCCGAGAAGATCGTCTCCTGCTTCGCGCCCGGCTGGTAAGACTCCAGCTGGCCGTTCTGTACAGAATGTCGCGTTCTCCTGCTTGGCCCTTGTCCAGTGTCATCGCCATCTCGATCGACGACCGGGGCGCCGGAAATCACCATATCAA
>CAVPCB010000116.1:0-8785 GCA_963702285.1 uncultured Acidobacteriaceae bacterium
GCGGGAAGCCTCCTCGGTATGAAAGCCAAGCTCCTGCAGCGGAGTGCGCAGCGCGCGGCGGATGGCGGGCTCATCGTCGACCAGCAGAATGCGAATGGGCCGTTCTCGATTCACGGCTGAACCCCCTGCGGCGCGGAGGGGAGGGAAGCGAAGAAGGTCGTTCCACGATTCGCATCGCTGGTGACCCAGACGTCGCCGCCGTGGGCGAGGGCCGCTTGTTTTGCGACGGAGAGGCCGACGCCGGTGCCGGATGCGTGATTCGCTGCGTCGGCGGAGCGGAAGTAGCGATCGAAAACGCGCTCGTGCTCGGCGGCGGGAATCGCGGGTCCGCGGTTATGTACGGAAAGCACGACGGCGGAGGACTGCTCGGTCGCCGCGATGGTCACGGTTGTGCCGACGTCGGCATATTTCGCGGCGTTATCCACGAACTGCGTCAGCATCGCGTGCAGCAGGCTGCGGTCGCAGAGAATGCTCAGGTCCTCCTGCGCCACGGCGACCTTCACGACAACTCCACGGAGTTGCTCGCGCGCGGCGGCGACCACATCCTCAATCACCGGAGCAAGGGCGACTCGCTCCACATGCAGTGCCTGACTCTCCAGACGCGCCGTCTTCAGCAGCCGAGTGGTCAACTGATTCAGCAATTCCGTCTGCTCTTCAATGAGCGCCACCAGCTCACTCTGCGCGGGGCTCAGGTTGCCCATCGCCGCCAGGCCGCTGCCGGCTGCGTGAATCGCGGTCAGCGGCGTTTTGTACGCATGCGCCAGGCTGTCGAGGACCGTTGTTCGCAGCTGTTCGGTTTTCTTCGCGCTTTCCATCCGCATTTCGTTGGCCAGCGAGTGGTACCGGTCGAAGGTGATGGCGATGAGCGTGGCAAGGGTACTGCTCGTTGGGGCGCTGAGTTCTCCGCGCAGCTGCAAGGCTCCGATGGGCATCTCCCGCACACGCAGTACACGGCGGACCAGCCCGGTCTCCGGGTCATCGCGAACCGTCTCGAACACGCAGATGTTGCGCACCGACTGCTCGGGATCGGCGAACCACTCGCCGGCCTGGTAGGTCTCGTTCAGATCGGCGTCGAAGACAGCGACCGCCTCAAGCTCGAAGATGGACTGGATCAGCGAGGCCAGCTGCAGCCCAGGTTTCGTGTGCAGGTCAAGCTGCGCAGCGGCCTGAACGAACGCCGCGATTCTGCCAGCCTCGTCCAGAGTCATCGCCTGCCTCTGGGCGTGACGCCGCGCGTCGTCCGGGAGATGCGGGTCGAGCATCTCTCCAGAAAAGCCTGGAGCTCTGGGTCTGCTTTCTCTCAAGAGCTTTCCCCTGCGAAGAGTCCGGCGTCAACAGAAATGCCGCGATGAGAAGAGCGCCGGTGGCACGGCATCGGGGCCGGAAAACGCTCCGGCCTTATACCAGATGTGTAATCAGATTTGCATAATGCCCGATGGGAATTCAAGTTTTTTACATTCTCGGGCAATTACGCGCCTCCGCTGAGCAACAGACTCACCTTCCGATTGTGAATTCCTTATGACTTCCTCATGGGTTGTTTGCGTACATAGAGAAACCTGTCGTGCAGAGTACCCGGCAGAGCACCAGAAGCTGTTTCTGGCGCGACGATACCGGCGTACTGAAGCGCACACACCACCCAGTCCGGAGGAACGACCCTGATACGCCTCAAGCCGAGTGGTCTACTGAAGATTGCGGCAAGCTCGATGTTCTGCTTCGCCGTTGCCGCGGGAGCTCAGACCGAGAGCACACCCGCACCCGCCCCTGCCCAGACGCCGACGCCCCCGGCTGCCGCCCCTGCTCCCGTATGGAGCGTTGGAGGGCTTGATTTCAGCGGCTATCTGGATGGCTATTACAGTTACAACGCTAACCGTCCCAGCAACGCGGCCAACGGTCAGCTCAACACGCTGTATAACTTCAACGACAAGACGGATCAGTTCAACCTGGCCGGAGCCGACCTGGCTATCAACCACAATCCCGACCCGATCGGCTTCCATGCCGATATCGTCTTCGGGCGCACGAATGCTCTCATCCACGCTTCGTCTGAAAAAGATACCGATAATTATCTCGAACAGGCTTACATCAGCGCTACGCCGCCTAAAACCCATGGCACCGAGTTCGACTTCGGCCAGTTTGTCACCTTCGCCGGCGCGGAAGTTATTCCTGCCATGAGCGACTGGAACTACTCTCGTTCGGTGTTGTTTGCGTGGGCCATTCCTTACTATCATTTCGGACTGCGCACCTCCACACCCTTCACCAAGACCTGGACCGCGGGTCTGCAGGTGGTGAATGGATGGAATAACGTCGTGTCCAACAATGGCGGCGTAACCATCGGCCTGAACAGTACTCTCACAAAGCCTAAGTACACGTGGAGTCTGGACTATTACACCGGCCCGCAGAATGTGGATACGCAGAAGGGCTATCGCAATCTGGCGGATACCACGCTGTTGCTGACGCCCAGTGCGAAGTTCAACGCCTATATCAACTACGACTACGGCCAGAACGCTACTCCTGCTTCCGGTACCGGCAGCACGGCCGTTCCCGAAGCCTCTGCCCACTGGCAGGGTGTCGCATTTGCTGCGCACGAGCAGGCGACGGGAAAGGTCGCATTCACGGAGCGCTACGAATACTTCAACGACAACGTCGGCTTCTCCACAGGAGTTGCGCAGAACCTCCAGGAGTTTACCGGCACCTATGAGTACAAATGGGCGCAGGGCCTTCTAACTCGAGCGGAGTATCGGCGAGACTGGTCCGACCAACTGTTCTTTCCGAAGGGAGATACAAATATCGTGAAAGCGCAGTCCACGATAACGGTGGCGTTCATTGCTTTCTTCGGACCGAAGCACTGAGCGCGTTTTGAGCAAAGAACAGGGCGCCTTATGGCGCATCGATCGGCCCGTGTGGGGGGAGCAGCCCCGCGGGCCGGCTGTTTTTCAGGCGGGAGTTAGTGCCCGCGGATAAACTGGAGGCGCATTGCTGGACTCCGCTGAAGCCATGGCGTTGTAATGGGAACGCCTCTACCCGCGCCTCAGCTGAGGGGAGCAGCGCCGATGCAAACCCCGATCACGATCCCGGATTCTCCCAACAGCATGGTGGAAGCCGGCCAGCAGCTGGACCACTACCGGCTCGATGCACTGATCGCCGAGAGCCCGGTGACACGGACCTTTCGCGCGACGGATCTGCGTGACGGCCGGGTGGTGGCGATCAAAATGCCGCAGCCGGCGATGGAAGCCGATGCCCTCGCGCTCGATCGCTTCCGCCGCGAGGAAGAGATCGGCACGTCGCTGAACCATCCTGACGTGAAGCGGATTTTTCACGAGCCGCATCGCAGCCGGTTGTACATGGTGCTGGAGTGGTGCGAAGGCAGTTCGCTGGCGGACATCCTGAAGCAGTCGGGCGGGCTGGATCCGGATCGCGCGATTCACATCGCCCTGGGCATTCTGCGTGCGCTCGAATATATCCATCAACACGGCGTGGCTCACCGCGATCTCGAGCCGGAGCACATCCTGGTCGACGAGCACGACCGCATCAAGCTGATCGATTTCGGCATCGCGTCGCGCCAGGGCGCGCGGCAGCCCACCTTCACCGGTCTGACGCAGGTGATGGGAACGCCGGACTACATCTCTCCGGAACAGGTGAAGGGCAAGCGCGGCGATGCACGCTCCGACCTGTACGCTGTCGGCATCATGCTGTGGCAAATGCTGATGGGGCGTACCCCGTTTGCGGGCCGGTCGCCGGTGGCCATCATGAACGCGAGGCTCACGCGCAATCCGCCGCCGATTCGGGTGGCCGGCTTTCCGCTGGCCGCCCAACTCCAGGAGGTCATTTGCCGCGCGACGGAACGCGAGCCGCGCAATCGCTATCCTTCGGCGCACGACTTCCACACGGATCTGGAACATCTGGATCAGGTGGGAGTGGCGCACCGGCCCGAGCTGACGAAGTCCGGCGAGGCCGGCAAGGTGCTCATGAAGGTGCTGCTCTACGCGGCGATCCTCGTCGTTCCGGTCGTTCTTTTTGTGCTGATGCTGCTGTTCTCACGGCACTAAAAATGGGTGCGCCCGGGCCTGCCTGAGGGGTGGGGGATCAAACGAAAACTATTTCTTTCGAATCGTCCCGCATTCTTTTGATTCCAAGCGAGATGTCCGATTTAACTTCCTCAAGCCAAGGCAGGGTTCGGCTCCCGGGGAAAGGCCTGTTCTTACGGGTCCCTCAGGGTTCTTTATGAAATCCTCATTACCCCCATGGTCTCCTGGTAGCACAACGGAAAGCTGAAACCCCGAGGGAGTTCCAGGGCTGCAATGCAGGACCCCTCAGGACGGCTGTATCCGGAATCCGAGATTGCTACCGGAGGACGCAATGAACACCCAGGCACTGCTTCTCGAACTGCTGGTTTCAGGGTTCTTCGCCATCGCCTGCTTCAAGGCGCGAGCGGCTGCGGACCCTGGCCCGATCGCGTTGCGTCCCCGCGACCTGTTCCGCCTGACGGATCGCGTCGAACGCCTCAGCCGTTCGCGCTGGCAGTGGTTCACCATGGTCGGCCTGCTCATCCTCGTGCGCCTGCAGATGGGTGTCCCCCTGGTAGTGGAGCTGACCGCGGCGGCGCAGTTCGTCGTCTTCCTGGCGTTGCCCGTTGCGAAGAAAAGTAAATCGAGCAGTGGCTCCAAAGAGACCTCCTCCTCGGGCAGACGCAGCATCGGCACCGGCAAGCAGCGCCGGTCGATTCCTGCCGCCGCTCCCGGGCTGAACTGAAATTTTCCTCTCCCGCTCGTCCTGCCCTGGGCAACGCCCCGGGCGTGCAGCCACACAACAAACCTTAGTCAGGGAGGAACAGAGATGGCAGCAACCAAACAACAAGGCCAGTCGTTTGGCCTATTTCTCGTGGGGCTGACGGCCACCTGTGCCGGCATCTACGAGGTATCGAGCGGCTTCGGCAAGGTGGTTCTGGCCGCCGGTGTGGTGGTCCTCGTCGTGGCGTTTCTGCAATTCATCCGGATCAAGCCGCTGGAAGGCAAGGTCGCCCTCGGCTCTCAACCGGCCGGCATGAAGGCGGTCGGTGTTCTGGTGACCGTGGCCGGCTGGATGCTGGCTCTGTTCGGACTCCACCTCGCTTCGGGCGTCGGAGGGCGGATGGTTTTCGCCATCGTCGGCCTGGCGGTCAGTCTCATCGGCGTGATGTTCATTCTGCCCGCCGCCTGCAACAAGAACGCTATCTGGAAGGCCTAACCCACAACCCATGGAGCGCCACTCGATGATGAAGACTCTTCCACACAAGTTCCTGCTGCTGGCCGTCGTCCTGGTGATGTCGCTGAGCGGCATCGCGCACGGGCAGGCTACCGCCACGGACAAAGAATTGAAGACGGCTGCTGCGGCGGCGCCTTCAACCACAACCCTGGCCGCGGGCGATCCCGGAGGCACAGCCACCGGCACCATCAGCGATGTTCCGGCTGCCGACTCCAAGGCGGGGGTCACGAGCGCCGATGTCGCCAATCAGGTTGGCCAGAACAAAATCGCCGTCAACTTCGTCTGGACGCTGATCACCGGCTTCCTGGTTATGTTCATGCAGGCCGGATTCGCGATGGTGGAAGCGGGTCTGTGCCGCGTAAAGAACGCCAACCACACCTACATGATGAATTTCATGGTGTACGCGTGCGGACTGCTGGCGTACTGGCTGATCGGCTTCTCCATACAAATGGGAGGCGCGGCCGGCAACGGCAACCTGGGCGGTCTGCAGCCGCTGAACGGCGAGCATGTAACGAGTCTCTTCGGCAAAACCTGGGGACTCTTCGGCACGCAGGGCCTGTTCCTCTCCGGGCACACCTATGACGTCGGCGTGATGGTCATCTTCCTGTTCGAGATGGTCTTCATGGATACGGCGCTGACCATCGTGACCGGGGCGTGCGCCGAGCGCTGGAAGTTCCTCACGTTCTGCGTCTCGTCGGTGCTGATGGGCGCGTTCACCTATCCCATCTTCGGCAACTGGGCGTGGGGCGGCGGCTGGCTGGCGCAGCTCGGCACCAACCTCGGCATCGGCAAAGGCTACTGCGATTTCGCCGGCTCCGGCGTCGTGCATGCGGTTGGCGGACTGACAGCACTGGCCGTGGCGCTGATCATCGGACCGCGCATCGGCAAGTTCAATCGCGACGGCTCCGCCAACGCGATCATCGGCCACGATATTTCGGCAGTTCTGATCGGCTGCTTCATCCTCGCCTTCGGCTGGTTCGGATTCAACCCGGGCAGCACGCTGGGCGCTTCCGCCGCCGGCAATCTCCGCATCGGTTCGATCGCGGTCAACACCATGCTTGCCGGCTGCACCGGAACCTTTGGCGCCATCCTCTACATGTGGATCTTCAAGGGTAAGCCGGATGCCTCCATGGCCGGCAACGGCCTGCTCGCCGGTCTGGTCGCCATCACCGCGCCCAGCGGTTTCGTGAACACGGTGGGCGCTGCCATCATCGGACTGATCGCCGGCGTTCTGGTTTGCCTGAGCGTTGCCTGGGTCGAGAACCGCATGAAGGTCGACGATCCGGTGGGCGCGATCTCCGTCCACGGAACCTGCGGCCTCTGGGGTGTTCTCTCCGTCGGGCTTTTCGCCGACGGCAAGAGCAACTACGGCGGGTCGTGGAACGGCGTCACCGGCTCGGTCACCGGCCTCTTCTACGGCGATGCCAGCCAGCTGGTCGCGCAGCTGATCGGCATCGGCACGCTGGTCGGTTTCGTCTTCACCTTCAGCTTCGTTCTGAACTGGCTGCTGGAGATCTTCCTCGGCCATCGCGTTTCCGCCGAGACGGAGCTGGAAGGTCTCGACCTTCCGGAGATGGGCCAGCTCGGCTATCCGGAGTTTGTCTTCAGACCGGAGCCGGCCTACCTGCGCGCGCAGGCGGCGGCGGTCGCTTAACCTGTTGCCCTTTCCTTCGGCAGGGAGTGTTTCCGAGTACTCCCTGCTGAGCCACTTCAACCTCAGCTAATGAACTGACGGAGATTTGCATGAGTGCTGTTGCCGCATCTGCCCCGACCGCGGAATCCGGAGTGACGGTTCGCGACCAGGCCGCGCTGGCTTTCCCGTCTTCGATTTCGCCGAGCGCGCAGGATCAGCTGCTGCGCATGTTCCGCGATCCGTACCTGCTGGAGCCCTTCGAACGCACCGACCTGATCGACGACCTGCGGGATGCCGTTGCGCTCGATCCGGAGACCGCCGAGTTGCACGTGCTGCTCGGTATGGCGCTGTGCGTCAACTTCGAGGCGCAGGAGGCGCTGGAGGAATTGCGCGAATCGGTTCGCCTCGCGCCGGACAGCTTCATCGCGCATTTGAAATTTGGCGAGCTGCTGATGCGCCTCCGCGCCTGCGATCAGGCAGTGGAAGAAACGCGCATGGCTGCCGAGCTGGCGTCCAGTTCGCTGCAGTCGGAGCTGGCGCGGCGTCAGGCTGCCACCCTCCGCACTATGCAGCGTGAGGGCATCGAGCGCGGTGGATACGCCAGGCTGCTCTCCGTCTTCGGCCGCGTCCCGAAACTGCTGTCGCGCATCCAGCCCGGCCGCAGGCGCGCCGCTTTGGAAGCATGAACGCACGCAGACGCCCGCCGGACGCGGGCAGGAAGGAGTTGTCGATCCTCGGTTGAAGGCAATTGATTGAGGAGTCTGTCGCCGATATGCCCCCGATTCTCCAACTCGCGCTGCTCATCGCCGTCCTGCTTCCCGCGGGCAAGATCATTGCGTCTCTCTGCAGCCGCGTCGGAATTCCTCCCATCATCGGTGAGCTGCTGGTCGGTATCGTCGCCGGTCCCGGCGTTCTGAATCTTCTCCATCTTCACCTGTTCAGCGGGACGGCCGGTCCCGGCGCCTTCATGCTTCTGGCCCAGATCGGCGGCCTGGTGCTGATGTTCATCGCGGGCTTTGAGACCGATATCGACCGCATGAAGGAGGCCGGCGTTACGGCCTTCCTGGTCGCGCTCGCCGGCGTCATCTGGCCCTTTATGCTCGGCACCGCGGCCGGCCATCTCTTCGGCCTCTCGTGGAACGTTTCACTGTTTCTGGGAGGCGCGCTCACCGCCACCAGCGTTTCCATTTCCGCGCGCACGCTCATGGATGCAGGCCGCATGGCGTCACCGGAAGCCTCAGTGATCCTTGGCGCCGCCGTTATCGACGACGTGATGGGCCTGTTTGTGCTTGCGTTCCTGACCGCATCGAGCGCCACGTCCGCCGGCGAGAGCTTCGGCGCAGCGCCTGCGCTCTCCTCGTGGCTCGATCATCGCTCCGCCTTCGCGGCGCACCACTCGCTACTGGTGCAGATGATTTTCATCTCGCTGAGCGTCGGGCTCTTCTTCGTGGTGGGATATCTGCCCGCCAAGCGCTGGCTCGACCCGCTGATCCTGCAGATGCGTCGGCTGTCCGCCAGCGAATCGGTCACCAGCTGCGTCCTGGGGCTCGTGCTGCTCTATGCCATCGGCGCCGAGTGGCTCGGCAGCGTCGCTGGAATTACAGGGGCCTATCTGCTTGGGTTTGTCTTTGCGGAATCCAAATTCAAGGCCGACGTGGAGCGAACCTTTCACGCCATCGGCCACGGTCTGCTCATCCCGCTCTTCTTTGTTTCGATCGGCCTTACCAGCGATTTCCGGGCGCTTGGCGGGCACTGGATGCTGCTGACCGTCGTCTCCGTGATCGCGGTCTTCACCAAGATGATCGGCTGTGGATTCGCCGCGTTGGCGCGCGGTATGGGCTTCGTCCCCAGCCTTCGCGTCGGCTGCGGCATGGTCTCCCGCGGCGAGGTTGGCCTGATCATCAGCAATACATT
>CAVPCB010000117.1:0-62904 GCA_963702285.1 uncultured Acidobacteriaceae bacterium
CGAACTGCGTGGCTTTCATGTCGTTGTCGTTCTCAGGGCCTCTTTAAGCCGGCCGTGCGCGGAGGCGAGGCGGGCTTCGGCTTCTGCACGGCTCAGCTGGAGCTTGTGCATGACGACGGCGGTTTTGACGGCTTCGGCTTTTGCAAGTAGCTGTGCCGCCTGGTCCTGGTTCAGTCCGGTGATGGACGCAACGATGCGCGCCGCCCGGTCCGCCAGCTTGGTGTTGGTCGGCTGCACGTTCACCATCAGGTTTCCGTAGACATAGCCGAGGCGGATCAGCGCACCGGTGGAGAGCATGTTGAGCACGAGCTTGGTCGCGGTGCCGGCTTTCATGCGGGTGGAGCCGGTGACGACTTCGGGACCGGTTGCGGGGACGAGGGCGATGTCGGCGGAGACAGCAAGGGGTGAACCCGGCACACACGTGAGGCCGATGGTGAGCGCGCCGAGGCGCCGCGCGTGGTCCATTCCGCCGAGGACGTAGGGCGTGCGGCCGCTGGCAGCGATGCCGACCAGCGCATCGGCGGCGCTAAAGCCGTGCTCCTCAAGATCGCGCGCGCCGAGTTCGGGATTGTCTTCGGCGCGCTCGATGGAGCGGCGCAGCGCGGATGTCTCCACCGGCGATGATGCCCTGGACGAGCTGCGGTGGCGTGTTGAAAGTGGGCGGGCACTCGGAGGCGTCGAGCACGCCGAGGCGGCCCGAGGTGCCGGCGCCAAGGTAGAAGAGGCGTCCGCCGGCCTCGATGCGCGCGGCGATGGCATCGACGGCTGCAGCGATCGGCGGCAGGACGCGCCCGACGGCGGCGACGGCCTCCTGATCGGCGGCGTGGATGATGCCGAGCATGTCGAGGGTCGAGACTTCGTCGATGCGCTCGGAGGCGGGATTGCGAGCTTCGGTGGGGAGGTTTGCCAGTTCAGACATTCGACTCGATGCTATCTCAGCGGGCAAGACGGAGTCCGCGGACCTTTGCTTCGGCGGCCTCGTCGGTGCGCACTTCGCACTCCCACAGCAAGACGACTCTCCAGCCGAGCCGGCGCAATGCGGCTGCGTGCCGGCGATCGCGCGCAACGTTGCCGCCGCGCTTTGCAGCCCAGAATTCGGCGCGGGTGGCGGGTACGACCGATCCGTATTTGCAACGGTGACAGTGCCAGAAGCAGCCGTGGACGAAAATCGCAGTGTGGAATTTCGGCAGGACGATGTCCGGGCGTCCGGGGAGGTCTTTGCGATGCAGGCGAAAACGGAAACCCATGGCGTGCAGGACGCGGCGCACGCGGACTTCCGGCTTGGTGTTGCGCGAGCGGATGGCAGCCATGTTGCGGCTGCGCTGCTCGCGGGTGTGAACGTCGGTCATGACGAAATCAGAAGTGGTTCCAGCGGGAACGGAGGTTTCGCCGCCGTTTCTCGAGGGCGGAGTTCTGCGGCTTCGGGCAAATCGAGAATCCAGGGCCGCATCGCGCGCGCTACGGTTGCGATCACGGGGACGGCGACACTGTTGCCGAACTGTTTGTAGGCCTGGGTATCGGATACGGGAATCGTGAAGGTGTCCGGGAAGCCCATCAGGCGGGCGCACTCCAGCGGCGTGAGGCGGCGTGGATTTTCGCCTCGGCCGCGGCTGACGAGAATCTCCGAACCGTCTTTGTAATAGCGCGCTGAGAGGGTGCGCGCGATGGAGTCGCCATCGACCAGGCCGAAGCCGAAACCATTGCCGGCGGCGCGATGTTTCGCTGCATAGGCCTGCAGGTAGGCCCAGAGCTTGTTGGTCAGCGTGTATTTGGGATTGACCCGGCCGCGAGGCGCGAGGGTGTACGGGTCTTCGGGCGGCTCGCTGCCATCCTCCGGATGGAGAACGGTCCGTAATTTCGGAGAAGTGCCCGGAAGCTTCATCCCTCCGAGGTCGAAGTCACAATCCTCGCGAAAACCCGCGATCAGGATCCGCTCGCGGTGCTGCGGCACAAAGTGCGCCGCATCGATCACGCGCCAGGAGATGCTATAGCCCAGCTCTTCTTGCAGCGTTTGCCGGATGACGCGAAACGTACGGCCATGATCGTGATTCAGAAGGTTCTTGACGTTTTCCAGCAGAAAGGCGCGCGGGCGTTTGGCGGCGATAATGCGCGCTACGTCGAAGAAAAGGGTTCCCTGGGTCGCGCAGGCAAATCCGTGCGGCCGCCCCAGGGCATTCTTCTTGCTGACGCCTGCGATGGAAAACGGCTGGCAGGGAAAGCCCGCCACCAGCACGTCATGATCGGGGACCGCGTCCTCGTCCAGCTCGCGGATGTCGCCGGCAATTGGCTCGGCGTTGCCGAAATTCGCAGCGTAGGTTTTGCGCGCGAACGGATTCCACTCGCTGGTGAAGACGCAACGTCCGCCCGCGGCCTCAAACCCCATCCGCATGCCGCCGATGCCCGCGAAGAGATCGATGAAGGTGAACGATGGCCTCGGCACGAACCTATTTTCCGCGCTTTGCCGGAGATTTCGCCGCCTTTTTCGCGCTTTTCTTTGCGGCCTTCTTCGCGGGAGCCTTTTTCGTCACGGGCTTTTGCGCAACGCGCTTGACCGGGGCCTTCTTGCGCGCCGCCAGGGTCTTTTCGGTGAGCGCCGCGGTCAGCTCGGCCAGCTCGATGGGGCGGGCCGACTTGCGCAGCCGCTCGATGTCGTAGAAGGTGCGCCGGTCGCGGAGGAAGATGTGGACGACGAAGTCGACGTAGTCCATGAGGACCCACTCGCCGACGCGGCGGCCTTCGACGGAATTCGGATAGGTGCCGAAGTCGCGCTTCAGGCGCAGCTCAATTTCGTCGGCAATGGCCTGCGACTGGCGGTCATTGGCCGAGCTGGTGATCAGGAAAAAATCCGTAAAGGCCGAGTCAGCGGGATCCAGCTGCAGAACTCGTGTGTCTTCGCCCTTTTTCTCATCGCAGGCCGCTACGGCGGCCAGCACCATCCTGCGCGTTTCGGTGAGTGTCATGCGTGGGTTCAAGCGTTCTCGTTCGATGGTACGGCAAGTGCCTGCGGATTTGCAGAGGCGATGCTCAGGAGGCGCGGGTATCGCGGTAGAGGCCGTGTTCGGCGATGTAAGCGGCGACGGTGGGGGCGAGGTCCCAGCGTGGCTCTGCTCCTTGCTGTAGCGATTGGCGAATGCCGGTGGCCGACGCGGGCTCCTGCAGATGCGGCAGCAGGTAGAGGCGCGACTCGCGATGAGAGGCGCCGTGGAGGCAGAGCACCAGATCGCCGCCCGCCTCGTTACAGGAGGCGACGGCAATACTGGAGGGCAGAGCCGAGGTGATGCGGCCCAGATCGAAGCCCGGGCGCGCGGCCACCACGAAGTTGCACGCCACCAACAGATCGGCGGAGCGGTGCCACTTGCCGATGCTGAGAAAGGAATCGGCGCCCATCAGGCAAAAGAGCGGGTCATCGGCCGGGAGCGACGCTCGCAGTGCGCGGACCGTATCGATGGTGTAATTGGGGCGGCCATCGCCGCGTGGCGCATCGATCTGCGACAGCTCCATGCCGTTTTCGCCGGCGATGGCCAGGGCTGTCATCTCGACGCGGTCGGCAAAGGTGGCCTGGGGCCGATCGCGTTTGAGGGGCTGCACGCCCACCGGGGCGAAGAGCACGCGATCGAGGCCGACGCTCTCCATCGCCAGGCGCGCCAGCGCAATGTGTCCGCGATGGGGCGGATCGAAGCTGCCGCCGAACAAGCCGATCCTCATCGCTTCTGAGCATAGCGCGAGAGCGGCGCCCGCCCCGAATCCTCGTGGTGTAGTGTGGCGTTGTGAGTCCGCTTGCTGCTATCGGCCTTGGCGCCAATCTTGCCTCGCCGGCGGGGTCGCCCGCGCAGACCATCGTCGCGGCGATAGAGGATTTGGCTGGGGCCGGAAAGGTTCAGGGGCGCTCGTCGCTTTACCGCACCGAGCCGGTCGGCTTCGCGGATCAGCCGGCGTTTGTGAACGCGGCGGTGACGCTGGAGACGGAGTTGGAGCCGGAAGACCTGCTCGACTTTCTGCTTGGCATCGAGCGCCGCTACGGACGGGACCGGAGCGGCGATTTGGCCGACCGGCCGCGAAGCCTCGACCTCGACCTGCTTCTGTTCGATGACCGGATCGTGAACTCGCCGAAACTGACGCTGCCGCATCCAGCACTCGCCGAACGCCGATTCGTTTTGACACCGCTGGCGGAGATCGCGCCCGATCTGCGCGATCCGGTTACTGGCATCACCGTCACAGAAATGCTGGGGCGACTGGCCAACAAGGGCGCCAACCGCATCGAAGCAGTGCGAAAGCTATACTCGCCTCAAGCCCGCGGGTAAGCCTCTGTTCCCCATGTTCGTTTGCATTCGCCGCAGTATTTACATTTTTGCGCTTGCCCTTCTGTTTACCTGCGCGGCGATGGCGCAGGTTCGCGGGACGGTTCGGCGCGCGGATGGTACGCCGATCGCGTCCGCGACGATTGCGGATGTGGATGGCCATCGGCTCTCCACTTCTTCTGCCGATGGCACGTTCACTTTGGATCAGCCGCCGGCACAGATTGAAGTGAGCGCGCCGCATTATGTAACCGCGGTCGTCACAATTGCGCAGGGCGAGGCGCTGAACGTGGTGCTGCGCCAGCCGCTGGAGACGGTGACGGTTACAGCGTACCGCTCCGCTCTGGGATCGTCGGACAGCCCGGTGAGCACGCGGGTTCTCGACCAGCAGCAACTGCAGCAGGCGCCGGTTCCGGCGCTGGATGGCAAGCTGCGGGAGGTTCCGGGATTCGAACTATTTCGCCGCTCCAGTTCTCTGGTGGCCAATCCGACTACGGAAGGGGTTTCGCTGCGGGGTCTGGGTTCGACGGCGGCCAGCCGCTCGCTGGTGGTGCTCGATGATATTCCGCTCAACGATGCTTTCGGCGGCTGGATCCACTGGGAAGAGCTGCCGGAGCTGGCGATACAGTCGGTTGAAGTGGTTCGCGGTGGCGCGTCGGACCTGTATGGATCGAGCGCGATCGGCGGCGTCATCAGCCTCATTCCGGTGCGGCCTGAAACCACTGGGCTGCGGATGGTCACCAGCGGCGGGTCAGAAGGCACACTGGACGACGGCGCGTTGCTGACGGTGAAGCGCGGCGCGTGGTCTGGTCTTGCCAGCGGTGGACTGATCGCCACTGACGGGTACACGCTGATTGCGCCGGACCAGCGGGGGCCCATCGATCAGCCGTCGAACGTCCATGCGCAAAACGGGCTCGCAGAGATCGAACGCTCTCTGCCCGGCGGCGGGCGGATCTTTCTGCGCGGCAATGTGCTCAACGAGCAGCGCCACAACGGCACGCCGTCTACGTGGAACGCGACCCGCCTGTGGCGCGAGGCGGCGGGTGTGGAGTGGCACGACTTTGCGGTGCGCCTGTTCGGCGACAACGAGCACTACCGGCAGACCTTTTCCAGCGTTGGTGCCGGACGAGCGACAGAGACACCGACGCGCTTTGCGTTCGATCCCGCCGATGAGCTGGGGGCGGCGCTTCGCTGGCGTCATGCTGTCGGCGGCCGCGCGCTGGTTCTTGCCGGCGCGGATACGCATGACGTGCGGGCCGGAGACGATGAGCAGGCCCTCGTCGCCCAGTCCACGCTCAACACGACTGCGCGCCAACGCCAGACCGGCGTGTGGGGGGAGTTGCTGTTTACGCCGTCGCAGTGGACCGTCATTGGCTCAGCGCGCGTCGATCATTTTTCTAACTTTGATGCACGGCAGTTCTCCAGCACCGCGGCGCCGGTGCAGTTGCCGTCGTTTTCGGAAACTGTTTTCGATCCGCGCCTCGGGTTGGTTCGCCGGGTTACACCATGGCTTTCGATGAACGCATCGGGATTTCGCGCTTATCGCGCGCCGACGGAAAACGAGCTGTACCGCACGGGTCAGGTGGCTCAGCAGGTGACGAATCCCAATCCCAATCTGCGTTCCGAGCGCGCTACGGGATGGGAGACAGGGTTCCAGGGGGATTTCCGACGGTACGGGTCGAGCCTGCGGGCGAGTTATTTCTGGACGCAAGTCAACCGCCCGATTACCGCGCTTACCCTGAGCGTGACGCCGACGTCGACGCTGCTGCAGCGCGAGAACCTCGGCCAGATCGAGAGCCGCGGCGTCTCGCTCGATTACGCCATGCAGCCTGCATCCTGGATCAACGTTGAGGGCGGCTACCAATTTGCCGATGCGACGGTTACAAAATTTGCGCCGGAGCCGCAACTGGTGGGCAACTGGATTCCGCAGGTGGCGCGCAACATGGCGACGGCCCAGGTGCGCTTGATGCGTCCGAGTCTCGGCGTTCTCAACCTGCAGGGGCGCATGAGCGGGCGCCAGTTCGACGACGACGCCAACAATTATCTGCTGCACAGCTACTTCAGGCTCGACGTTTCCGCCGAACGCAATTTTGGCCGGCACGTGGTCGCGTTTGCGGCAGGAGAGAACCTGTTCGATCGGTCGATCGAGGTGGGCAAGACGCCGCTCACTACGCTGGGAACGCCGCGGCTGGTGCGTGTGGGATTAAGACTGAATTTTGGAGAATGACGCCGGTCCGGGCGGTCGCGTTCAGATCACGGCGAAGGCGCTGCGTGCCGCGTCGATCGTCTGCTCGATGTCGGTATCGGTGTGCGCGGTGCTCATGAAGGCGGCCTCGAACTGCGAGGGAGGAAGCCAGATGCCAGCCTCGATCATGGCGCGGTGAAAGGCGGCGAAGCGCTTCGTGTCGGACCGGGCGGCGTGGTCGTAGTTGGTGACGGGACCGGCAGTGAAGAACCAGGTCCACATGGCGCCAACACGGTTCGTCGCGAGTGGAATGCCCGCGCTGGACGCGGCTTTCGCGACACCATCCGCGAGAGTGGCACTGAGTTTTTCGAGCTTCGGGAGTAGACCTTGGCACGATGCTGCTGCAGATAGCTGAGGGTGGCGAGGCCGGCGGCCATGGCGAGCGGATTGCCGCTCAGCGTGCCGGCCTGGTAGACGGGACCGAGGGGCGCGAGCTGATCCATGAGGGCGCGCTTGCCGCCGAAGACGCCGACCGGAAGCCCGCCGCCGACGATTTTGCCGAGGGTGAGCAGGTCGGGATCGAGGCGATACATCTCACAGGCGCCGCCCAGAGCCACGCGGAATCCCGTCATGACTTCATCGACAATAAGCAGCGCGCCGTGCTTTTTCGTGAGCGCGCGCAGACCTTCGAGATAGCCTGGCGCCGGCGGAATGCAGCCGGCGTTGCCGACGATCGGTTCAACGATGATCGCGGCGATCTCTCCGGGGTGCGCCGCAAACGCCGTCTCGACAGCAGCGAGATCGTTGTAGGGCAGAGCCAGGGTGAGGTGCGCGATTTCCTCCGGAACTCCCGCAGAGCCGGGAATGCCGAAGGTGGCGACGCCGGAACCGGCTTTGACCAGCAGTCCATCGGAGTGGCCGTGATAGCAGCCTTCGAACTTGACGACGATTTTCCGGCCCGTTGCGGCCCGCGCCAGGCGGATCGCCGACATGGTGGCCTCGGTGCCGGAGCTGACGAAGCGCAGCTTTTCGATCGCGGGATAGCAGGCGACGATCTTCTCTGCCAGATCCGCTTCGGCGGCAGTGGACGCTCCAAAGCTGGCGCTGTTCGCAGCGGCCTTCTGAATCGCTTCGACCACGGGAGGAAAAGCGTGGCCGAGGATCATGGGTCCCCAGGAACCGAAGTAGTCAATATAGCGATTGCCATCGGCGTCCCACAGGTAGGCGCCCTCGCCGCGCTGGACAAAGGGCGGCTCGGAACCCACGGCGCGAAAGGCGCGGACCGGCGAGTTGACCCCGCCGGGAAACAGTTTTTCTGCGCGCTGCCGCAGCGCTGTGGAACGGGTGAACGTGACGGGCATGGTTCCAGTATAGGTGGGGCGGATGGCGGGGTCGCTGCGGTTATCCGATACTAAGACGAACGATGAAGAACCTGCCCGCTTGCCTGCTGACCTGTGCCGCTCTCATGATGACGAGCACCGCGATGAATCCCGAAGCTGCCGATGCCGGAGCGAAATTTCGCGCGCTCGCCGATCAGTATTTTTCCGATGTGATGTTCCGCTTCGGGCCGACGAATGCCACGGTCGCGGGCTTTCACCAGTACGACGCGAAGCTCGAGGACTACAGCCGCGCGGGTGTGGATGCGGAGATCGCCGCGCTGAAAGAGTTCGAGTGGAAGTTCGATGACTTCTCCGAAACAGGCCTCGATGAAAGCACGAAGGCGGACCTCGCGATTATGCGCAGCCAGGTGCGCAGCAATCTGCTGGAGCTGGAGACGGTTCGCGCCTGGCAGAAGAATCCCGACACGTATTCGAGCGGCATTGCCAGCAGCGCCTTCGCTCTGATGGAGCGCGACTTCGCCCCGCCGGATGAACGGCTGCGGTCGCTGATCGCGCGGGAGAAACAGATGCCGGCCGTCTTCACCGAGGCGCGGGCGAACCTCGAAAATCCTCCGCGCATCTATACGGAAATCGCACTGGAACAGCTGCCGGGGATCATCGATTTCTTCCGCCACGACGTGCCGGACGCATTTAAAGCGGCTAAGGACGCGGGCACCATCGCCGAGTTCCAGAAGACCAACGCCGCGGTGATTGCCGCTCTCGAAGACTACGAACGATGGCTGAAGAGCGATCTTCTGCCAAAATCCAAAGGCGATTTCCGCATTGGCGCGGACACTTTCCGCAAGAAGCTGCTGTACGACGAGATGGTGGATACGCCGCTGGATCGCCTGCTGCAGATAGGCTGGGACGATCTGCACCGCAACCAGGCGGAATTCAAACGGATCGCGAAAGAAATCGATCCGAACAAGAGCCCGGAGGAAGTGCTGGCCGAGCTGGATGCCCTCCATCCGGCGCCGGGCGAATTGCTGGAGAGCTTTCGCAACACCTTCACCAGCCTGATCGCGTTTATTAACGCGAAGAAGATCATCACCATTCCGTCGACGGTCGAGCCGACGCTGGAAGAAACGCCGCCCTTCATGCGGGCGACGACCCAGGCGTCCATGGACACGCCGGGCGCTTACGAGAAGCACTCCACTACGGCCTATTTCAACGTGACGCTGCCGGAAAAGAGCTGGCCGGCGGCGCGCACCAGCGAGTACATGGCGGCGTTCAATCGCGGAACGATCATCAGCACCTCAGTGCATGAGGCCTATCCCGGGCACTACGTGCAGTTCCTGTGGGTGAACCATGGAAACCTGAGCGCGGTGCGCAAGCTGACCGGATCCGCCACGAATATTGAAGGCTGGGCGCACTACTGCGAGCAGATGATGCTCGACGAGGGCTACAACCAGCCTGGCGTGGCGGCGAAGGACGAGCGCGAGTCGCGGCTGATCCGGCTGGGCCAGCTGCAGGATGCGCTGCTGCGCGATGCGCGGTTCATCGTGGGCATTCGTATGCACACCCAGGAGATGAGCCTGGAGCAGGCCGAGAATTTCTTCGTCAACGAGGGCTACCAGTCGCGGCCGATCGCGGAAGTGGAAACGAAGCGCGGCACAGCCGACCCGACGTATCTCTACTACACGCTGGGCAAGCTGGAGATCATGAAGCTGCGGTCTGACCTCCAGAGCAAGGAGGGAACGAGCTTCTCCCTCGAGAAGTTTCATGACGACTTTATGCGCCAGGGCGGCGCGCCCATCAAAATTGTGCGGAAGGCTCTGCTCGGCGACGATTCGCCAACGTTGTGAGGCGCCGTCGCATCCTACTCGCTTTCTCGCGATAGAATGCCCGGTTCGTGTTAGAGGCCTGGGCGAGGAAGAAATCTAAATTAGAGAGATGCCGACTCAGATGAAAGTACGCAAGGCGATTTTCCCGGCAGCGGGCTTCGGCACGCGCTTTTTGCCGGCAACGAAGTCGATCCCCAAGGAAATGCTGGCGCTGGTGGATAAGCCCATCATCCAGTACGGGGTTGAGGAAGCGCTGGCCGCCGGCTGCGATCAGATCGTGATCGTGACGGGGCGCGGCAAGTCGGCGATCGAAGATCATTTCGACGTCAGCTACGAGCTCGAGTGCACGCTGGAGAAACGCGGCAAGACCGATTTGCTGGCCGTGAGCCGCCAGGTTTCGCATATGGTGCGCCTCTCCTACGTGCGGCAGAAGGAAGCGCTGGGGCTGGGGCACGCGGTGCTGATGGCGCGCGACCTGGTCGGCGATGAGCCCTTTGCTGTGATCCTGCCCGACGACGTGATCGACGCGCGGGTGCCCTGCCTGAAGCAGATGATGGACGTGTTCGAGAAGACGCAATCGTCGATCGTGGCAACCCAGGTCGTCGAAGGCCCGGCGATTTCCGCCTACGGCGTTCTAAGCGGGAAGCAGGTCAACGGCAATTCCCGGCTCTTCGACGTGTCGGGGCTGGTGGAGAAGCCGAAGCTGGCCGATGCACCGTCGAAGAACGCCATCATCGGACGCTACATTTTGACGCCGAAGATTTTCGATCTGCTGGAGCACACGCCTTTGGGCGCCGGTGGCGAACTGCAGCTCACCGATGGCATCAAAGGGCTGCTGGAGACGGAGAAGGTCTACGGGTACAGCTTCGAGGGCACGCGTCATGATGCCGGCGATAAATTCGGCATGCTGAAGGCGACGGTGGAATTCGCGCTGAAACGCGAGGATCTGGGGCCGGCCTTCAGGAGTTATCTCAAGTCGCTGAAGCTGTAGCGGCGGAGCGCTTTGCGGAAGCCGGCTGAGTGTTGAAACTCTGTTGCCTTTGCGTCCGTCAACCAGCACAGGGCCGGGAGGTGCTGTTCAAAGCTCTGCGTTTCGCTCTGCTGCTGACCCCGGCCTGTTTCCCCAGATCGTGACCTTCATTTGTCTTTCTCTGCCGCACCGGCGTATCGTCGAGCGTAGGTTCGGGTGGCATCCTCTGCTTGCGGGAGGAGCCGCACTGGAGACGACATGAGCGTTACGCAGTTCCGCACCCAGGACGGATCGGCATCCGCGCCGGTTCCAGTCACCTTCCAGACAATCCAGGCAAAGAAGCAGAAGGGCACGCCGATCAGCGCGCTCACCGCCTACGACTACGCCACCGCGCGCCTGGTGGATGAGGCGGGGATCGATCTGATCCTGGTCGGCGACTCGCTGGCCCAGGTCGTGCTCGGTTACGACAATACCCTGCCGGTGACGATGGAGGAGATGCTGCACCATACGCGCGCCGTGCGCCGCGCCGTGAAGCACGCGATCGTCGCCGCCGACATGCCGTGGGGCTCGTATCACCTGACCGTCGATGACGGCGTGCGGAACGCCGTGCGCTTTGTGAAAGAAGCCGGCGCGCAGGCGGTGAAGATCGAAGGCGGCGCCAGCCGCGTGGAGCTGGTGGAGCGCCTCACCGCCGCCGAGATTCCTGTCGATTGGCCACCTGGGCCTCACGCCGCAATCGGTGAATCGCATGGGCGGCTACAAGGTGCAGGGCAAGTCGATCGCCGCAATCAACGAGCTGCTGCATGATGCGCATGCGCTGGAGTCCGCAGGCGCGGTGCTGCTGGTGCTTGAGGGCGTACCGCGCGAGGTGGCCGCTCGCATCACGACCGAGGTTGGCATTCCGACGATCGGTATCGGCGCCGGCCCCGACTGCGATGGGCAGATCCTCGTCTTCCACGATCTTGTGAATCTTAGCTTTTCGCCTCCCGGCGAAATTCGTCCGCCAGTACGGCGATGCGGCGGCTCTGTTCCGCGATGCGATCGAGGGATATCGGCAGGACGTGGAGGGCCGCGCGTTTCCTGCCGACAGCGAGAGCTATCATCTGCCGAAGGAAGTAGCGCCGGCGTTCGATGGCAGCCCGCTGCGCCAGAAGGCCTGATCCAATGCTCATGCTGATTGCAAAAACCATTGCTGACGTGCGCGCTGCGGGGGCAAAGCTGCGCGCGGAAAAGAAGTGCATCGGGTTGGTGCCGACCATGGGTGCGCTGCACGAGGGGCATCTTTCGCTGGTGCGCGCCGCCAAGGCGCACTGCAGCGCCGTCGTGGTGACGATTTTCGTTAACCCCACGCAGTTCGGCCCCAAAGAGGACTTCGCGAAGTATCCGCGCACCTTTGAGGCCGATTGCGCGCTGCTGGAGAAGGAAGCTGTCGATGTCGTGTTTGCGCCGGAGACGGGCTGAGATTTATCCGCCTGGGGCGAGCACCGTCGTGGAAGTGGCCGGCATATCGGATCGGCTCGACGGCGTCTCGAGGCCGGGACATTTCGTGGGCGTCGCGACGGTGGTGGCGAAGCTCTTCAACATCGTGCAGCCGGATCACGCCTTCTTCGGGCAGAAGGATGCGGCGCAGGTCGCCGTGCTCCGCCGCATGGTCCGCGATCTGCACTTCAACCTGGAGTTGATCGTTTGCCCGATCGTGCGCGAGGCAGACGGCCTCGCGATGAGTTCGCGCAACCGCTACTTATCACCTGAGGAACGGCAGCAGGCGCTGGTGCTGCACCGCGCGTTGCGGCGAGTGGAAGCGGAAGTTGCGGCGGGTGTAGATGGATTCAGCGCCGCTCATCGACGCCGGACTCGCCGTTCTGGCTGACGAGCCGGAGATTCGCGTGGACTACTTCAGCATCGTCGACCCGGACACGCTGGAAGACGTGCCTGACGTGACGCTGGGAGCACTGGTTGCGGTCGCGGCGGTCGTGGGACCGGCGCGGCTGATTGACAATGTGCTGATCCCGCCTCGCTGACGTCTACTGCGGCGGCTGAGCTCCAGGCGCGCCTTGCTGTGAGGCGATGATGCGTTTCCGGCGGCGGCACAAAGTGCTCCGGCATGGTGTGACCGCGATGGCAGGTGCCGCAGGTGACGTGCTTGTCGGCCGGCATCGCATCCGGATCGTCGATCTTCGACATGTACTGGTCGTTGATGGTTTGCGTCATCGCGATCATGGTGCGCGCGAAACCTTTGTCTTCCTTCGCGTCTGAAGCGAAGTCCAGCTTGTGGGTCTGCTGATTGGCGGCGTGGCAGAAATTGCACTTCACGCCGAGCGAACCGGCGTAGCCGTGCATGATCTTGTCCAGCTCTTCCGGGGCGATGTCTTTCGGCAGGACCTTCAGGTTGGTGGGCTTGGGCAGCGGCCGATGCGGGCGAGCTCGAGCCGTCGCCCGCCCCGCTCCTGACGCGGGCTGTGGCGGACCGTCCTGACCGAAGAGGGACGGAGCGGCGAGGGTGAGGACAACAATTGCTGAGAAAAACAATCGGCTGCGCATGGGGGCAATGTCCTGCGGAACTGGGGTCGACAGCGTTGCCTGCAAATAATCTTACTGTGACGTGAAGTGTCCCGGACGAGTCTCAACATGACGGAGAATTCATGCTGAGACGAAGCGGTTGCCCGCGATCGTAAACCGCAGCGGGCGGTCGGCGGCCTTGCGAATGCCGATGCGAGGCGACGCAGCGATTTCCCCCGGCACGAACCCGTCGTCTTCGACATGCAGCCCCGAACGGGAGCTGGTGACGTCGATGCCGTTGTGGGTTTCGCGGTCGATGGCGAGGGCCTCGCAGAGACGGCCCGGCCCAGAGGTCAGCAACTTCGGGTTCGTGCCGGGGGCAAGGCCTCGCAACTGCGCCATTCGCTCCATCCCCTCCACCGGCTCGAGCGCGCGCAGAAGCACGCCTGCCCCCAGGCCCTCCGGCTCGCAGGAAAAATTCAGACAAAAGTGCATGCCATAGATGAAGTAGACGTAGGCGAACCCGGGCGGGCCAAAGAGCACCGCATTGCGCGCCGTCTTGCCCGCGAAGGCGTGAGCTGCGGGGTCGTCGAGGCCGAAGTAGGCCTCGATTTCGACAATGCGGCCGGAGAGGCGTTCTGTTTTCCGGCGCGCGCCTGAGCCCGTTTCGTAACGCCGCACCAGCAGCTTGCCCAGCAGGCCGCGCGCGACGACGTCGGGCGGGTCGAGGTAGAAGTTCCGTGGCAGGACAGCGGCTTTCGCCATCTATTTCGACGGCAGCCCTTTCAGAACCGCCAGGACCTCTTCCGCGTGGCCTTCCGGCTTGACCTTCGGGAAGACCTTCAGCAGGCGCTGGTCCGGCCCGATGAGGAACGTGGTCCGCTCGATCCCTATCGATTTCTTCCCATACATATTCTTTTCCTTCAGGACACCAAACTGATTGCAGACTTTTTCGTCTACATCAGCAAGGAGCGGATACGGAAGGTCATACTTCTCGCGGAATTTCTTCTGCGCCTGGGGCGTGTCGCGCGAGATGCCGAGCACGATGGCGCCAGTCGCCTGAATCTTCTTGAACTGGTCGCGGAAACCGCACGCCTCGATGGTGCAGCCGGGCGTATCGGCTTTGGGATAAAAGAACAGGACCACCGGCTTTCCGGCAAAATCCTTCAGATGAACGGTTTTCTCGGAGTCGTCCTGAAGCGTGAAATCGGCAACTTTGTCGTTGATTTCCATCTTGTCCTTCCCGAACACGTAAGGCGCACACAACCGCGCACGATTAAGATTAATTCTAAGCAACGAGGATTATGGTACGGGTTCGGACAGGATGTTGGAGTTGGGCGGCGGCAGCGGTGCTGGCGGCAGAGTGCGCGGCGCCGGCGCTGGCCCAATATTTGGGCCACAACGACGAGCAGAAGCAGTCGGGCACGCATCTGCGCTCGACGGCGATCCTCGAGTACACCGGCGATCTGAAGGATTTGAAGCAGAGCCGGCTGGTGCCGATTGCCATCTGGGACGGCGCGCAGTATCAGCCCGGCGGCCTCTATCTGGCGCAGCCCGCGCCTCTGGCGGTGCTCTCGGGCACGCAGTACGAGCTGCAGGATTCCGGCAAGCCCGAAGGGTTCTTCAACATCCGTGACGCCGAAGACCTGGCCGGACTGTGGATCGGGGTGGGGAGCTACGAGGCGCCGCCACCGCCGAAGGCTAAGGCTCCGGCGTCACGAAGCAATCACACCTACGTGGTGAAGGACGTGGATCCGGACAAGCCGCACTTTGCGCATCGGCCGGCGGAGGAGCAGGAGACTTCGAAGGATTCCGGCAGTGCCCCGGCACCAGCATCGCAGAAGGCGCCCCCTGTCGATCCTGACCGGCCCACGCTGCATCCTCGCAGCGGTGATTCCGGGTCGGGCAGCGATTCGAGCAGCAGCTCTTCCGGATCGAATGCACCCGACACGGATGCGGATCGGCCGACCTTTCATCGCCACGAAAACGCATCGACGGAGACTTCGACAACTCAGCCGCCTGTCGACCCCAACCGCCCGCGCCTCGAGCACAAGCAGCCCACGGAGCAGGAAAAGATCGACAAGGCGGAGGCGCTGTTCGGCCTGCCGAAAGACATGAACCAGATCGCGGGCGTCTCCGACAGCCGCAGTGGCGGCGACACACTCTCGTGGCAGTTTTTCTGGGCGAACGCCGAGGACGAGGGGAAGATGAAGGCGGCGCTGGAAGAGATTGCGCAGAAGGCGATTGCTCCCGCCGCCGCGGCGCCGGCCGCGGCGAGCAAGCCGGCGAGCGCGCACCGCAGAACGCATCAGCCGCCGCCACCACCGCTGCCCATGCTCGCCGATGAGCAGTTCAAGGCGTACAGCCTGAGCTTCGGCGGCGGGGCCACCATGGTGCTGACCGCGCGATCCGCCGGCGAGCCGGAGAAGTACGTGACGATCATCGCGGCGCCTGATTTCTACGGCAACCCGAAGGTTTTGCTGCAGCAGGTCACCAGCGACGCGGCGCTCGATGTCTCCCCGCAGTATCGGCTGATCGACGCAGTGGACACGGAGGGCAATGGCCGCGCCGAGTTGCTCTTTGAGCTGCGCGGGCGAACGTACCGCCAGTTCGCGATTTACCGGATTGCTGAAGGAACGGCGACCGAGGCATTCGTGACGCAGCCCACGCCAGTGGGTTAACGTCGCCGCACGGTTCCTCACAATTTAGAACCTACACTGTTACAGTTTCGGGAGCTGGCTGGTATCCCATCCGCCGCCCAGGGCTCGGATGAGCTGGACACTGGCCACAAACTGGCGTGTTGCGATGTCGGCCTGCGTTCTTTGATTGCTGAGCTGCGTGGTTTGCGCGGTCAGGACTTCGAGATAGGTCGTCACGCCACCCTTGTAGCGATGGGTGCTGATGTTGAGCGAACGCTGCGCTGCCTGCACCGCCAGCTGCTCCTGTGCCGATTCCTGACTCAGGATGCGGAGCGCGGCGAGATTGTCTTCCACGTCCTGAAACGCCGCCAGCACCGTCTGCCGATAGTTAGCCACTTGCTGTTCGTACGCGTCGCGGGCCTGCTGGGTGATGGCGTGGCGGCGGCCGGCGTCGAAGAGCAGCTCGACCGCCGATGCCCCCAGCGACCACGTTTCGCTGGGTCCCTGGATCAACGTGCCCAGGCGCCCGCTGGCAAAGCCGCCGGTTCCAGTGAGCGAGACATTCGGATAATACGCAGCGATGGCAATTCCAATTTGCGCGTTCGCCGCATCCGCCTGGCGTTCGGCGGCGGCGATGTCGGGCCTGCGCTCCAGCATCTGCGACGGCACGCCGACCGGGATCTGCGGAACCTGATCCCCCAGCGGCATCGGCGGCAGGCTGAAGGCCGAAGCGGGCGTACCGGTCAGCGTCGCGATGGCATGCTCGTATTGAGCGCGCGCCACCTGGACGTCGATGTCCTGGGCGCGGGTGGTTTCGAGCTGCGTCTGCGACAGCGCTACATCGGATTCCGTCGCAACGCCGCCCTTAAAACGTATCTGTGTCAGTTTCAAATACTCTTCGAACGACTTGACCGTGTTGTCGAGCAGTTGCTGCTGGGAGTCCAGCCCGCGCATTTCGAAGTAATCCGACGCCAGCTCGGAGCGCAGGCTCAGCTCGACGTTGGCCAGCAGCGCTGCCGAGGCCTGCGCGTTGGCGCGCGCCTGTTCCACGGTGCGCCGCACTTGTCCCCAGAGGTCGGGCTCCCACTGTGCCTGGCCGGCGATGGTGAAGGTGTTGAACTGGTAGTTGGTGACGGCGCGATTGGTATTGGACTGGTTCAGGGACTCGCGCGTACGCTGCGCCGACGGGCCGGCGAACAGCGTGGGGTAATATTGCGAACGCGCCACCCGCACCTGTTCGCGCGCCGAGAAATACTGCTCCATCGCCACGCGCAGCGTCTGGTTCGAGACGGCAACCTTGGCTTCCAGCGCGTTCAGCTGCGGATCGCCATACATCTCCCACCACGCGCCGCGCAGCACGCCATCGCTCGGCTCGGCCTGCTTCCAGGTTCCGTTGGGGGGATTAGGCGGTGGCGGGGCATTCTCCTTCCACGCCGGCGCCGTCGCGGCGTCCGGGCGGTGATAGTTGGGGCCCACCGTACAGCCCGCGAGCAGGAACGCCGCCGAGGTGGCCAGCGCCCATGGGCGGAGTCGCATCATGCGCCGCCCTCCGGACCCTCGGTGCTCTGGTTCTCTTCCGGCCGCTCACTCCCCGGGGCGCCGCCATTATCCAGAGAGACGACGCGGACTTTCTCGCCATCGATCACCGAATCCGGCGGATTCCGAACCACCTGATCGTTCGGGTGCAGGCCCTCAATCACCTGCACGACGCGGCCGTCATCCTGGCCGATAGAAATGGGCACCAGCTTCGCCACGTCGCCGTCGCTGCCGTGCACCACCATCACTACGCGCAGCCCTTCCTGGCGGAAGAGCAGCGCCGACACCGGTAAAATCAGCGTCTGCTTCGCGACCTTCAGCTGGAAGTGCACCTGGGTGTAGGCACCCGGCACCAGTTCGCCTTTTGAATTGGGAACATCGACTTCGACCAGCAGGGTGCGCGATGCCGGATCGATCGCCCGCGCCGTGCGCACCACTTTGCCGTGGAATCGCCGCCCAGGATATTCGTCGAGGGTGAGGTCGGCGGGAGTTCCGGGTGTGCAGGAGGGCGAGTCCACCTGCGGCACGTTCACGTAGACGCGCATGATGTGCTCGTCGTCCATGTGGAACATCTCGCGTCCGCCGGTCCCGCCCGAGCCCGCGTTGATCAGCGTTCCAATGTCGACATCGCGCGCAGTCAGAACGCCGTCGAATGGAGCATAGACTTTCTCGAACCCGGTGAGCTCCTGGAGGCGCTGCACGTTGGCCTGCGCCGACTTCACCTGCATGTTGGTGGATGCGGCCTGAGTGACGAAATTCTCCGTGTCCTGTTTCGCTACCGCATTATCGGCCAGCAGGTCGCTGTAACGGGAGGCCTGCTGCTTCGCATAGCCTGCGTTCGATTCCGCGGTCGCCAGATCGGCTTTGGCCTGGGCCAGCTGCTGATCCACTTCGGGGCTGGCAATCGTGGCCAGCAGTTCACCCTTCTTCACGCGCGCGCCGATATCGAAGTACCACTTCTCCAGGTAGCCGTCGGTGCGCGCGTAGATCGGCGAATCGATGTAAGCGAACATGTTGCCGGGCAGGACGAGTTCCTCAGTGGGCGCGCCGAGCGTGGGCGTCTCCACCGTGACAGTGGCCAGGGCCAGCGAATCCGTGCGGTCGCGCAGCGTTTTCTCTGCGCGCAGCCGGGGCAGGATGCCGACAATCGCGACCCCCGCGGCAATCGCGACCACAACAATGATCCAGACGAGGGCCTTGCGCCCTGAGATCGGCGGACGGCCGTCGACGTATCCATGGGTATCGGGGGCGTGTGGACTCTGGGGCGGTTTGGGTTCGCTCATGGCTGACTCCCGGACAGTTGCTGCCGGCGCTGGGCGTGTTGACGCGCTTCGCGCTCTTCGCGGCGGCGCTCACGGCGTCCATGCAGCACGCTGAAAATCGTTGGAACGAAGAATAACGTGGAAACGGTGGCGAACAGCAGGCCGCCAATCACGGCGCGGCCCAGAGGCGCATTCTGCTCGCCGCCCGAGCCGAGGCCGAGCGACATGGGAATCATGCCCAGGATCATGGCCAGGGCCGTCATCAGCACGGGACGGAATCGCACAAAGCCGGCGTTGAGCGCCGACAGCGACGCATCGCCCACCGTCACCTCCAACTGCTCGCGCGCAAATGTGATCACCAGAATCGAGTTCGAAGTGGCCACGCCCATGCACATGATGGCGCCGGTCAGTGCCGGAACACTGAGGCGGGTATGGGTGAGAAACAGGAACCAGACGATGCCGGAGATGGCCGCGGGCAGCGCGCACACGATGATGAACGGATCGAGCCACGACTGAAAGTTCACGACGATGAGCAGATAAACGAGCAGAATCGAGAAGACCAGGCCCGCCAGCAGGCCTGCGAAAGAGCGGCGCATGGTCTCGATCTGGCCGCGCACCACGATGTGCGAACCGTGCGGCAGATATTTCTCCTGCTGATCGACCTTCTCCTGGATTCCCTTGCTCACGCTGGCCAGATCGGTGCCGACGACGTTGCCGTAAATATCGATCACCGGTGCGATGTTGTAGTGGTTCACGATGGCCGGCTCGGCTCCTGGGACAATGGACGCGAGATTGCCCAGAATCTGCACCGGCTTGCCTCCCACCGGTCCGGAGGACGACGATGGCAGACCCGCACCCATCGAAGCGCTGGCGGGGGCAATTGCAGTTCCATTACCGCTTCCCGAGGTCAGAGGAATATTGCGCAGATCCTGCATGGTATCGAGCGAATACTGCGGCGACTGCGCAGCAATGCTGTATTCCACGCCGTTCTGCGGATCGAGGTAGAAAGTGGGCGAGGTCTGAAAGCTGCCGCTGGTCGCCACCAGCAGGCTCTGCATCACGTCGCGCTGGGCAAAGCCGGCACTTTGCGCCATCGAGCGATTCACGTTCACGGTGAGATTCGGATTGTCGAAGCTTTGCTGGATGCGCATGTCCGCAGCGCCGGGCACATACTTCACCTGATTGAGCAGCCGCTCGGCAAACGCAAAGTTCCCCTGCTGGTTGGGTCCAACGATCTGGATATCGATGGGCGAGGGCAGGCCGAAGTTGAGAATCTGGGTCACCATATCCACCGGCAAGGTGTAGAACTCGGTGCCGGGAAAACGGCGTGGCAACTCAGCGCGCAGCCTCGCCACATATTCTTCGGTGGGACGGTGATGTTCGGTGAGCGAGACCTGAATGTCGGCGTCGGCGGGGCCCACCGGCGCGGAATTCGAATACGAAGTGTTGATGCCGGAATAGGGCAGGCCGATGTTGTCGATGATGGTGACCAGCTCGTTCTTCGGAATCACCCTGCGGATGGTGTTGTCGATGCTGTCGCAGAGCGCGGCCATGTCTTCGATACGCGTGCCGGTGCGCGCCCGTACGTGCAGCTTGAACTGGCCGCTGTCCACGCTGGGAAAGAAGTCTTCGCCGAGAAAAGGATAGAGCAGCGCAGCCGAGCCCATGCTGAGCACGAAGAAGAGCACGATGAAGAGCGCGGAGTGCGCGATGCAGAACTCCAGCATGCGGCGGTAGCCACGGCGAATCTTCTCAAATCGGCTTTCGAACGCGAGCTGAAAGACGGTGAAGGGATTGCGGCTCCTGAGCTTGCGTTCGCCTTCCTGGGGATCGTGCTCGCGCAGCAGGTATTTCGCCATGGTGGGCACCACGGTGCGCGAAAGCAGGTACGACGCCAGCATCGCGAAGACCACGGCTTCGGCCAGCGGCACAAAGAGGTACTTCGCCACGCCGCTGAGAAAGAACATGGGCACAAAGACGATGCAGATGGCGAGGGTAGCAATGAAGGCCGGCACCGCGATCTGCGCCGCGCCGTCGAGAATGGCCTGCTCGATCGCCTTGCCCTGTTCGAGGTTGCGATTGATGTTTTCGATCTCCACGGTGGCGTCGTCGACGAGGATGCCCACCGCCAGCGCCAGGCCGCCGAGGGTCATGATGTTGATGGACTCGCCCAGCGCGCTCAGCACCAGCAGAGACGTGAGAATCGACAGAGGGATGGAAACCGCAACAATGAGGGTGCTGCGCCAGCTGCCGAGAAAGATGAGGATCATGATCGCCGTCAGACAGGCAGCGATGATGGCTTCGTGGACGACCCCGTCGATCGAGTTGCGCACGAAGATGGACTGATCGCCCAGCGGAATGATTCTCAACCGGCTCAGCTGCGGCGGCAGCTGCGATTTCAGGGTGTCGACCTTGGCCAGAATGCCTTTCACGATGCTCAGCGTGGAGGTGTTCCCGGTCTTGATGATGGAGAGCAATGCGGCGCGCTGCCCGTCCACGCGAACGATGTTGGTTTGCGGAGGGAATCCATTGCGCACGTGCGCGACATCGTGGATGTAGACCATGGCGCCGTTCACCTGGCGAATGGGCAGATCGTTCAGTGCCTGAATCGTGGCAGGCGCGCTGTTGGTCTCCAGCTGATACTCAAACTGGCCGATCTTGATCGTGCCCGACGGCAGAATCAGGTTCTGCGCCGAAATAGCGTTTACCACGTCGGCAGGCGAGAGCCCCTTGGCCTGCAGCGGCCGGCAAATTGAGATCCACCTCAACCTGCCGCTGCTTGCCGCCATACGGATAGGGAATGCCAGCCCCGGGCACGGTCACCAGCTGAGTGCGCAGGAAGTTCAGTGCGTAGTCGTTCAGCTGCATCTCCGAGAGTCCCTGGCCGGAAAGGCCGAGCTGAACAATGGGGACACTGGATGCGTTGTACTGGATCACGAGCGGCGGCGTGGTTCCCGGCGGCAGCTGGTGAATCTGCGTTTGCGCAATGGCGGTAATTTGCGCCACGGCGTTCGCGATATTCACGCCTGGCTGGAAATAAACCTTGATGACCGCGCGGCTGTTCACCGACATCGATTCGATGTGCTCGATGTCGTTGACCGTAGTAGTCAGCGAACGCTCGCCCAGGGTCACAATTCGCTCCGCCATCTGCTCGGGCGAGAAGCCCTGGTACTGCCAGATGATCGAGACGACAGGAATATCGATGTTCGGGAAAATGTCCACCGGCATGTTCACGATGGCCAGCGGCCCGAGCACCATGAGCAGGAGCGCGAGCACGGCAAACGTGTACGGCCGTCGCAGCGCGAGGCGGACTATCCACATATCGGTTCAGCGTCTCCTGCGGCTTCCCGGAAGGCTCCGCGCCGGGGTGCGGGATTGCAAAAGGCAAGTCAGTTTGCCCGATGCGGGGACACAATGCCCGCCTCTAACAGTATCCATCCTTTACCTGTAGGGAAAGAATTTCGAACGTGAAAATCGCTCTACGATGGAGACGAACGGAGAGGCGAAAAAGACTTCGGCGACCACAACGCCGGTGGTTTATAGATGACCGGTCACCCAGTCCAGATGCAGGTTTTGCGCCGGTGGGGTCGTTCCCTAGAGATTCATGCGCTTGAAAATCCGCCCGGGCACACTGCGCACCACCAGCATGATCAGACGCCAGAACGGCGGCGTGTAAACCACGTCTTTTCGCTTTTCGATGCCGCGCACGATGTCTTTCCCAACGCGCGACGGCTCCGCGAAGAGGGCGTTCTTTTTGAGGTGCGCCGTCATGGGGGTGGCCACGAAGCCGGGCTTGATGGTGAGCACCTGCACGCCCGCCCGGTCGATGCGGTTGCGGACGCCGTCGAGGAAGATGCTCAGCCCGCCCTTCGAGGCGCCATAGACGTAGTTGCTCTTCCGGCCCCGGTCGCCCGCAACCGAGGACACGACGGCGATGGTGCCCCGGCGTTCGGCCTCGAAGTAATTGGCCAGCCACGTGACGAGGGAAACAGGAGAGAGGAAGTTGGTCCGCAGGATCGCTTCGGCCGTGGCGTAGTCCATCTGGGCCACCGGCTGTTCGCCCAGGACGCCGTGCGCCAGCAGCGCCACGTCGATGCCACCGAGCGTGGAAACCGCGTGGGCCAGCATCGCAGGATGCGCGGCGGTGTCGTCCAGATCGGCGACGAACGCCGTCACCGCCCCGGCCCCGCGCGTGAGCAAATCGTCGCGAACCGCAGCCAGCTTCTGTCCGTTGCGCCCCACCAGGAAGAAGACGGCACCTTGTTCGGCCAGCAGGCGCAAAGCCGCCTGGGCAATCGCCGATGTCGCTCCGAGCGCCAGAATCCGCTTTGGTTTTGCCGTCTCGTGCCGGTCAGCCAACGATCGGCCTCCGTCCGGTGACACGCTGCCAGAAAGCCGAATCGAAGCCCGGATCGACGTAGCGGGAGAATTCCTGCCACTGCGGATAGAAAGTCTGGAACTGGTCCGGGGTCATGCGCGCGTCCTTGGCGGAGTACATGCGGCCGCCGTGTTCGAGCGTGATGCTCGCAAGCCGGTCCACCAGATCGAAGCTCACCTCGTGCCGGATGGGAAAATCCAGCGCCAGCATGGGGCCGGGCCTGGGGAACGACATCATGCCGACCGAGGGCACGTCGCCGAAGAACTTAATGACCGCGAGGAAGGACGCGAGCCCGGATTTGGTGATCGCCTTCAGAATCTCGATCATGCCCTCGCGGCCGCTTTCGTGCGGCAGCACATTCTGGAACTGCAGCAGCCCATTCCTGCCGTACATGCGGTTCCAGTGCAGCACGGCGTCCAGCGGGTAGAAGAATGGCTCGTAGTCGACCGGCCCCACCTTCTGCTTTGCCAGCTGCTTGTGGAAGTAAAGCGAGTTGAAAGCCGCCATCGACAGGCGGTTCAGCGCGAACTCCGGGAGGTTGAACGGGAAGGTCAGCTTCGGTTCTTTGCTTTTGGTCAGGGGGCCAGGTGTCTCCGAGTGATCGCCCTGCATGAAGATGCCGCGCGCAAAATTGCTGCCGGTGGACACGCAGTCGATCCAGGCGACCGTGTACTCGCTGCCTGCGGACTGCGAGAGGGCAAAGAACTCGTCGATACCGTGAAACTTCTCGCCGCGATAATCGATTTTGCGCGAGACGATCGGCCGCAGGTGCAGTTCGACCCATGTGATGAGCCCAGTCAGACCCATGCCGCCGATGGTGGCCGCAAACCACTCAGGATTCTCAATCGGGCTGCACACAAAGCGCGTTCCATCGGAGCGGACCAGCTCGAAGCGCAGCACATGACGCCCAAAGGTTCCCGCCACGTGATGGTTCTTGCCGTGAATATCGTTGGCAATGGCTCCGCCCACGGTTACAAATTTGGTCCCCGGAGTCACGGCAGGAAGAAACCGCGGGGAACGGCGAAATCGAGAATCTGCCGCAGGGAAACACCGGCTTCGCAGCGCAGCAGGCCGGTTGCCGGATCGAAGCCGAGCAGCCGGTCCATGCCGGAGGTCTGCAGCAGCGTGCCGTTCTCCAGCAGACAAACGTCGCCGTAGCTGCGCCCCAGGCCAACGGGCAGCTGTTTGGTGGCGGGCGCCTGCGGCAGCGGGAAATCGCTGGCCCAGTGCAGCGGAACGACCTCCGCCTGCAGTTGTGGATACCGTCCCCACGATTCAAACGCCGGGGCTTGTTCTGTCGGAGTGCCGGACTTACCCATGGATACTGTTCACCTTCACTGCGTTACAGCGCGGAAAGAACCGCAACGACCGCCACCGCCGCGCCCGTCAGCAGGCTGATGCGGTCGGTGACGGCAAAAATCACAGGATCTTCGTCGAGTTCGCCGCGCGAAGCCAGCAGCCATACCCGGCTGATCCAGTAGATCATCAGCGGCGCGACGAGCCACAGCCGGTTCGGATGATGGTAGAGGCCGTTCACGTCGCGCGAAATGCCGACGTAGATCAGGAACACCAGGACTGCCGCCGAAGCGTTCGACGTACCGAAGCTCCGCAGCTGCTCGATGTCGCCCAGCTGATAGCCGCGTCCGTTGGCCAGCGCCTGGCCGCGAACGCGTATGTTCTGCAGCTCGCTGAAGCGCTTGACCATGGCGAGACTGAGGAACAGGAAAACGGAAAACGCGGCAAACCAGGGCGAGATCGTCCACCCGCGCGGCCGCGGCACCGGCCAATAGCCTCACCGTGTACAGGCCGGCCAGCACAATCACATCCACCAGCACCGCGCGCTTGAGGACCAGCGAATAGGAGAGCGTTCCCACCAGGTAAAGCAGCAGCCAAAGCAGGAACCCGCGGGGAAGAAGGGTGACCGCAATCGCGATGGAGCCGGCGAGAAGCGCTGCGGAGATGATCACTCCGGTGAGAACGGGCAGATCGCCGGCCGCAAAAGGCCGGTTCCGCTTGCGTGGATGGCGGCGATCCGACTCCATGTCCAGCAAGTCGTTGGCAATGTAGGTGGACGACGCACAGAGGCTGAAACTCACAAACGCAATGGCGGCGTCCGCGAATACGCCGGCGCGCAGCACATGCGCCAGCAGCATGGGCACGAAGATGAGGATGTTCTTGGCCCACTGATGGAGCCGCAGAGCCTTCAGCACCGCCCTGGCGGGCGCTTTGCGGTCCTGAAACTCCCTCTGCACCTTGATGCCGCGTGAGCGCAGGCGCGAGCGAAGGGCCGGCGCCGGATTCGCAATCATGGCGATTCCAGCGTGCTCGAGCAGGGACAGATCCGGACCGGCATTGCCGATATAGTCGTACCCCTCGTCGCCAAACGTTCTGCGCAGACCATCGAGCTTGTTGCCCGCGGTCAGGTTCGTTGTGCCGTCGCTGGCCAGCACGCCGTCGAACAGACCCAGATGATCGGCAATCCGCTTCGCAAGGATTTGATCGGCTCCAGTCGCCAGATACAGCCTGCGCCCTTCGCCGCGCTCCACCTCAAGATACTCGATGAGAGACCGGTTGTAGGGCAGATGCCGCACATCGAGCGCCACGCGCGCGCCTACCTCCGCCTTCACCGCGGCCTTGCCGCGCAGCAGCCACAGCGGAAACCGCAGCGCCTCCATGGGCCGGCTGCGCAGCAGCAGGAGCAGCGAGTCCATGAGGGTATCGCTCTTCACCAGGGTCCCATCCAGATCGACGCAGAGCGGGCGGCGCGACACCTCCGGCGCCAACGGCTCAAGGGACGGCTGGTTCAAGGAAGTCTCTCCCATGGTTTCCGGACAAGAACCCGAGCGAACTGCGCCGTAAGAGGACGGTGCGCGGCTCGTCACACTCCATCGGACGAGAGCGTAGAAATCAGGGCAAGTATAGCATCGCTGGGCGAGGCAACCGGCGCGGGGTATCAGCCCGGATACAGGGGTTCAGCGAGGTTGCAGGCGCTGCGGACGAGTTTTAGCGGGCGACGTAATTTTCCAGATCGGGCTGCGGCGATTTCGATTCCGGCATCTCTACGCGGCGCTCGGGGAAGTACGCGTTGATCACGTATTGCTCGAGCATGCGCTGGGTGTTGAAGAACGAGCCGTTCAGTGCGATCGTCGAGCGCATGATGCGCCGCCACTGTCCCGTATCTTTGGTGTACAGCGGCAGAATCAGCTTCTCGATGTGGTCGTAGAGCGACTTCGCTTCGACCGCCTCATCGTCGTTGTCCTCGATCGCCCAGCCGGTCACGCCCTCGATCCAGCCTTCGATCCACCAGCCGTCGAGGATGCTGAGGCTGGGCACGCCATTGAGCGCGGCCTTCATGCCGCTGGTTCCGGACGCTTCATAGGGACGCCGCGGCGTGTTCAGCCAAAGATCGACACCGCCGGTGAGGATCGCGCCGAGCTTCCACTCGTAGTTCTCCAGATAGACCACCTGCAGCGGCGTCTCTCGCAGTTCCCTGGCCAGCTCAATCACGCGGCGAATCTTCGCCTTGCCGGGCTCATCGGCCGGATGCGCCTTGCCGGCGTAGATGATCTGCAGGCCGCCGAACTTCTCCGCGATCTTCGCCAGCCTCTCCGGGTCGGTGAAGAGCAGATCGGCGCGCTTATACGTTGCTGCACGGCGCGCAAATCCGAGGGTGAAGACCTCCGGTTTCATCTCGACGCCGGACGCCGCCTTCACCGTGTCGATGAGCGTCTGCTTGGACGCGGCGTGCGCCTCCACGATCTCATTTTCGGGAATATCGATGGCATAGCGCAGGGTCACGTTATCCTGGCGCCAGCGGGGCAAGTGTTTATCGAAGACCGTCTGCACCGAGGGAGCCGTCCACGTCCCGGCATGAACCCCGTTGGTGATCGCGTCGATGGTGTACTCGGGAAACATCTGCCGGGAGACTTTGCCGTGCTGCATGGCCACGCCATTGACGAAGCGCGAGAAGCGCAACGCCACATAGGTCATGTTGAGCAGGCCGTCGTGGAAGCAGCCGAAGCGTTCCAGCATGCCGGCGCGCTCGGCTCCGAGGATGCGATACGCCTGCTCGCCGGAGAAGCGGTCGTGCCCGGCCGGCACCGGCGTGTGGGTGGTGAACACACAGCGCCGCCGCACCGCCTCCAGATCGCGCTCGCTCGCCGTTTGCAGTCCCGCGCCCCGCAGTTCCTGTTCCAGAACCGGAACGGTCAGCAGCGCGGCGTGTCCTTCGTTCATGTGATAGACGGAGGGCTCGTATTCCAGCGCGCGCAGCAATCGCGCGCCGCCGATCCCGAGGATCGCCTCCTGGCGGAGCCGATAATCGGCATCGCCGCCATAGAGAAAATCGGTGATGGTGCGATCCTTCGGATCGTTCTGCTCCAGGTTTGTGTCCAGGAAATAGATGGGAATCCGATGTCCGGTTACACCTTCGAGGTCGTACCGCCAGCCGCGAACGGCAACCGGGCGCCCTTCCAGGGTGACTGTCACAATCGGCTCTTCCGGAGTCAGAATGCTGTCCGGATTCCAGGGCTGGGGCTCCTCGGTCTGCATCCCGGTGACGGGATCCAGACGCTGCCGGAAGTAGCCCTTGCGATCCACCAGCGTGACCGCGGCCAGAGGCAGGCCCATATCGGCTGCGGAGCGGAGCGTGTCGCCGGCCAGAACGCCCAGGCCTCCACTGTAGGTGGGAAACTCAGGAGCGACAGCGATCTCCATGGAGAAGTAGGCGACCATGCCGCCTTCACCTGGTTCCTCCGGGGAAGAGTACTGTGAACGATTATGAAAGCGCATCGCTAAAACGTTTCTTCGGCCTCATCCATCAAAACGTACGGCCTTCAGAATAGCAATCTATGCGTCAGGCGTGGAACTCTGTTTTGGCTCACTGCGATTCTTACATTGGCGGTCCGGGTGCCGGTATGACCCTTCTGTGGAATATTTGTCGTCTCCTCAACATTCCCTCCCGTCATGAGGGACGCTCATCGCCCGAGGGTCCGTAGATCGCCGGCACTTTGCTGCCCATGGGCCGCAAATAGGTGGTCAGTTGCCCACGATGGTGAATCGCGTCGAAGTGGATCATCCAGAGAAACCCCGACGCCGGCTGCTCGGAGACCATCTTCCCGTTGAAATAGAATTTCGCCGGAGCATCCCAGGCCGCGTCGTCCATGGCGGCCACCGCTTCCACCAGTTCGCCGGCCTTTTGTTCGAACATCGCGATCATCTCTTCCAGCGGGTGGCGCCGGGTCCGACTTCCACTCCCCGCGGTGCTCGCGCGCCACGGTCAGGCACGTGTTCAGCTCCCCGGTCAGCGTCCACACCAGTTGTTGCGCCGAAGGCGATCGCTCGTGAGGCTTGTAGTCCATCTTGTCTGCCGGCAGAGCCCGCAGCACCTTGAGAAATACCGGCAGCTCCGCTCTCCGCCGTTCCAGATAAAACTCCCGCAGGGTCGTCATGCAGTGCTCCTTGTCACATCGCGTGGGCCGCCGCCGATGCATGGCAGCGGTAGATCTCCGCGTCGATTCCGGTGGCGGCGCGATAATCGTCGTGCAGACGTTTCGCAAATTTCTCGGCCTGTTCGGCGTGCACCAGATTAACAGTGCAGCCCCCGAAGCCGCCGCCGGTCAGGCGAGCTCCGATCAGTCCCGGCAATGCCTGCGCCGCCGCCACCATCGCATCGGCTTCTTCGCAGCTGGCCTCGAAGTCGTCGCGATAGCTGGCGTGCGCCGCGGCCATCAGGTCCCCGAGCTTCTTCATCTGGCCCGCCTCCAGGGCGTCCGCCGCGGCCACGGTGCGCAGATTCTCGGTGATGATATGCCGGCACCGGCGCAGCACGTTGTCCGGCATCTCCGCGCCCCACTTCTCCAGATCCTGGGGTGCGGCGTCGCGAAGCAGCTGAATTTCCGGACGATGTTCTCGCAGAATCGCCGTCCCCTCCTCGACTTCGGCGCGCCGGATGCCATACTCGCCGCCAGCCACGCTGTGCTTCACCATGGTATTTGCGATCACCAGGCTGACCGAGGGCGGAATCGGCGCCAGCCGGTATTCGAGCGACCGGCAATCCAGCAGCAAGGCGTGGTTCTCCGCGCCGCGACAGGCGATGAACTGATCCATGATCCCGCAGGATGAGCCCACGTAGGTATTCTCCGCTCGCTGGCACAGCTTCGCGATCTGCTCGCGCTCCGGGTTCGCGCCGGCGAGGCTCAGGGCAGCCAGCGCCGTCGCCACTTCAATCGAAGCCGAAGAACTGAGCCCCGCGCCCAGCGGAATATCGCCCTGGATGGTCAGACTGAACGCGGGCACCTTAAAGCCGGCCTCGCGCAGCACCTTCACGACTCCCAGCGGATAGCCCGACCAATGGCCGCCCCCGTTTTTCGGCAGACCTTCGATCTGATGGCTAACCTGCTCGTTGAAGTTCTCCGACCAGACCACGACCCGCCCGTCGCTGCGCGGGCTGATTGCGGCCAGCGTGCCAAAGTCAATCGCCGCCGGCATCACGAATCCGCCGGCGTAGTCGGTGTGCTCGCCGATCAGATTCACCCGGCCCGGGGCCAGAAAAACCGCAGCCTCGGCGCCGAATCGTTCCGCGTGTTTTTCTTTAATACCGTTTACATCCAGCATGCAGGCCCCTTCTCTGCCGCATTCCGTAAGCCAGCCGAAATACCCACCTCACGTGCTATTGGAATTCTAAGGACGGCGCGCGCCTTGGCATCGGCCAAAAGTCGGAGCTTGTCATACGGCCCCCTGCAGCCTCTTCCCGATCTCGGCTACCCAGCTGAGATGCTCCGGCTTCATCAAAACAGACCGCAGACACGTCACCGTCGCCGCCGAATCCTGGTCCGGCCACTCCGAGCCATGGAAAAACCGTGCCGGCAGATGGGCCAGAGCCAGGTGCAGGTCCTGCTCGGCCGCCCGGTCGAAGATCTCCTGGGCTCGCCGCGACGATTCCTCGCGGCTGGGCGCGCGTACGGCCCAGGTCACAATGTCCAGCTCCGGCATCGGCCCGGCAACAAAATGCGGATCGGTCGCGATCATGCGATGCAGCCGGAGCGCCGCCTCCCTGCCCTTCTCCAGCCCGTGGGCAAACTCTCCGGCGCGCACCAGAGGCAGAAGCCGCTGCGTCGTCCACAGCGCCACGGCCGAGGCACCGGCGCGAGAGCACTCAAGGCTGATTTCCCCAAGATGCAGCTCCGCCGAGGTGAAGTAGGTATACGGTGACTCGTGCTTGTACCACCGCCCCATGGCCGGATCGCGAAACAGGATGCAGCCGCAGCCGTAAGGTTGTAGCCCATGCTTATGCGGATCGACCACAATGGAGTCAGCCTCGGCGATGCACTCAAATGCCCGTTGCGCCTCCGAGTCCAGATTCGACGCCAGGCGAAAATAGCCGCCGTAGGCTGCGTCAACGTGCAGCCGGAATCCATACCTCTGACGCAGTGCGAGGATTCGATCCAGGGGATCCACCGAGCCGATCGCTGTGGTTCCGAGGGTCGCCACCACGGTACCGATGTCGCCGCCCTTTAGCTCCGTTTCCAGGGCGGCAAGGTCCATCCGGCCGCGATCGTCCGTCCCAACCGAGGCGAACGGCAGCTTCAGGACTGCGCTGATCCTGTTGTGCGTGTAGTGCGCCTGGTCGGAGGCGACCACTTTCTTCCCCGGGGCCATCAGCCCTGCCACCCAGAGGGCTTCCAGATTGGCAAACGTTCCCCCGCTCGTGAGGTGGCCGAGGAACTGGCTCCAGCCAAACATCGCGGCGATCTCCTGGACCGCCTCCACCTCCATGCGCGAACTGGCCCGTCCACCATCGAGCGCGTGGTTGTTCGGATTCAGCCGCATCGCCAGCGCATACGCGGCTCGCGCCACCGGATGCGGCGGCTTAAGCATCTGGCCGGCGTACAGCGGGTGGAAGTAGGGGAAGTTGTCGCCCAGCCGCTGCGCCGCCTCGCCCAGCACCGCCGCCATTCTGCCCTCACCGGGAACCTCTGCCTCGAAACCCGGCAGGCTGGCAAATTCACGCTCCAGCCGGTCGAGGGCTCCGGCGAGCAGGTCCGTATCGTGCGTCAGGCTCGGTTGCATCGAGGGAATCAGCATATACGGTCCCAGAGGCTCCTGCCCGAAGACGCAACGGAACGTGGTATGCTTCCGGCGATCAGGGCAGCACTCCGCACGGCTCCGGCCATTTTGCCCGCCGGCCTTTTCCCCCGCGAACCGTAACCGAAACTTCAGGAACGGAGAACAGCGATGGACTGGTATCTGATGGTCTGGCAGAAATACGCGCAGTTTACCGGCCGCTCCCGCCGCAAAGAGTACTGGATGTTCTTCCTCTTCAACATGATCGCCTGCGCGGTTCTGTATGCGGCGATTCTGGTGGCCTTCCTGGCGAGCCAGAAAACGATCGGCATCTTTCTCGCCTGCCTTTGCGTGCTGTACGGCTTGGCTGGTGTGGTCCCCGGCCTCGCGGTCAGCGTGCGGCGGCTCCACGACATCAACAAGAGCGGGTGGTGGATCCTGATCTCCCTGGTTCCCGGTGTCGGCGGCCTCATCCTTCTGGTCCTCGACTGCATCGAGGGAGACCCCGGCGATAACCAATACGGCCCTAACCCGAAGCTTCTCGCGCAACCCGTATAGGCTAAATCCGCGCCGGGTCCCGCTGCCTGAACCCACCCTCCCCGGCGCCTGTTTCCCCGAGGATTTAAGGGGCGATCTGCTACAATAGGTTAGCGTTAGAACCGAACCGGGCAAGCGCAGTCTTTCGCCTCGCCCAACAAAGCAGGATTTGCAGGTCTGCCAGTTCGCTCCGATTCACTCCAGCGCAATTCAATCATCAGGACATAGCAACAAAATGGAACAAGGTACTGTGAAGTGGTTTAACGACGCGAAAGGCTACGGCTTTATCTCGCGCCAGAACGGCGAGGATGTCTTCGTGCACTACTCTGCCATTTCCGCAAATGGCTTCAAGAGTCTGCAGGAAGGTCAGGCCGTGCAATTCAACGTCGTGAAGGGGCCGAAGGGCTGGCAGGCAGCAGACGTGCAGCCTCTGTAAGACGCAACCAATTCAAAGAAAGTCAACAAAGACAAAGGGCAGGCTAACCGCCTGCTCTTTGTCTTTGCCGGGAACCTTCTGCCGTGCCGGCGCTCCCACCTTTGCACCTGCCATGACTTTGGTGACTCCCGGCATCACCGTCGTGCGTTGCCTCACCCCGCCGCGCATCCGAAAATGGCCCCAATGCTCCTTCGTCTGCGAGTCAGTCTCATGGAATCGGCGGTCAACGCCATCGAGCACGCCGCCGAGCGCCGCCGCCCCGCGCGTGCCGAACACCTCAGGACCGGCCTCGAAGGCGAGCGCGCCGCCTTCTTCTGGCTCATGCGCCGCGGCTATGTCATCGTGGCCCGCGCCTGGCACTCCTCGCGCGCGCCGGGCGACCTGGACCTGATCGCCTGGTCTCCGAGTTCGCAGGGCGACACCCTCTGCTTTATCGAGGTCAAGACCCGGACCACGCGCGCGGTCGCCCCCGCTCACCTCGCCGTCGACTCCAGCAAACGCCGCGTCCTGCGCCGGCTGGCTCGCCACTACATGCGCCAGCTTCCGCCGGGCGAGGTCCACACCCGTTTCGACATCCTTTCCATCTACCTGGAGCGCGATAAACTGGCCGTCTTTGAGCACTTCCCCGGCGCCTTCGGGTGGGCCGAAGTCGAGCGCTGATTGACGCCCTGCGACGTGTTTTCAGGCCGCGATCCGGCCCGAGCGAATCATCTGCAGCACGCTGTGCCCTGAGCTCTGCGATCTGAGCTCTGTCTTCCGCCGAGCCGCCCACAGCAATCCCGCCAGCCCCACACCGACTCCGAGCGCCACTCCGAGCGTCTTCACATGCGATTCCGCCCAGAACTCCCAGCTGTGCTCCCTGGCACGCTGATCGAAGGCACCGTGTGCGCCGTGATCTCCCTCCAGGGGTTGGTAAAGATTGTCCGGTCGATTGGGATTGGCCGGTTCCGGGCGCTGCTGCGACTCGTACCCGTTGCGCGCAAGGTAATGATCGGCAAACGAGGGCGCCAGCTTGTTGCCGAAGATCGCCTTCACCGTCGATCCCGCCGACGAAGTACTCGCGACGCCCAGGGTGATGCGCGGCGTAGTAGACCGCGCGTGCCGCCACTTCAGGCTGAAAAATCGGCGGCACCGGCTGCGCTTTGCGCGGCAGCTTGCTTCGCACCCAGCCGAACTGCGGCGTGTTCAGCGCCGGCATCTGCACCATGGTCGTCTGCACCTTGCTGTGGTCGTGCAGCAGCTCCGTGCGCAGCGCTGCGTGGAACCCCAGGACCGCGTGTTTTGCAGCGCAGTAGGCCGCCTGCAGCGGAATGCTCCGGTACGCCAGCGCCGACCCCACATGCACGATGGTCCCGCGATCCCGCGGCAGCATGTGTTTCAGTGCCGCCAGCGTGCCGTACACATAGCCGAGATACGTCACCTCCGTCACGCGGCGAAATTCCTCGGCGGTCATCTCTTTGATGGGGGCGAAGACCGACGTCATCGCGTCGTTGACCCAGATGTCGATCGGCCCCAGTTCGCGCTCCACGCGATCGGCCGCGGCTTCCATGGCCGCGGCATCGGCGACGTCCACGGACAGCACCAAAGCTCGGCCGCCGGCGGCCTCCACCTCGCGCTGCGCTCCTTCGAGGCCGTCCGCTCCGCGCGCAATCAGCCCGATCCATGCTCCATGGCGCGCGAATTCGCGAACGATGGCGCGCCCCGCACCTGCCGAGGCGCCTGTAATGACCACGATTTCCGGTTTCTTTGCGGTGTTTTCCATGGAAGGTTGGATGCATTTCTGTCGTGGCGCGATAGAAACGCTGTTTGCTATTGGCTATTCCCTGCTGCCTGCTGTCCCACCGTCCCCCAGAATGCACTCGTTCCGGCACGCAGATCGCGCCCCCAGCTGAGCACCACGCTGGTGTGCAGCACCGTTAGCCGGGCCTCGAGGCCCGTATCCACCAGCCACTCGCCCGACGACAGCCCCGTAGTCGGCGCCGCCATCTTCCCCACATCGAGCAGAGGCCCGGCCTGAATGGAGAGCAGCCCATTCCCGTACACGCGTCGCAACAGGTCCGTGTTCGAAAGTAAAAACCCGTCCCCCACGGGCGAGCTGCCCTTTTTCCCATCGCGTGTTGCTATGTGCCCGCGCATCCACAAATCCGTATCGTCGCGATCCATCCCCAGCACAAACAGATCGTCGAACGGCGGCGTGCCCGAACGTCTTCCCCGCCCGCAACTCCTCGCGCAATTCCCACCGGTCGCCCTCCATTCCCGGCAGCCAACGCAGGAGCGCCCACCCTTCAAGCTTCCCCGACCCATGCGACGGCGCGCTCAACATCCGCGCAAAATCCGCCGAGCCGCCTCCCGTCACTGTGAACCGATACTGCGGTAGCCGCAGCAATCTCGCGTGCACCGACGCCATCGGCTTTAGCTCCCACCCCGGCGTCATCAGCGACGCCGTCAGCGCCGAGCCTGAAACCGAACCCGGCACCACATCGCGAAAAATCCTGTGCGACAGCTCCGCGCCCAGCGTCCACTGCAGCGCGCCGCTCTTGAGCGAGGTCAGCGACCCGTCCACGACTTCGCGTTCGAGGTTGAACGAGGCCAGCACCGGAGCCGTTCCCGTGAATGACCGCCGCAGCGCCCAGTTTTCATTCTGCAGATCGGCGCCGACTCTCCACCGCCACTCCGGTCTGCCCTGCAGCGGCGCGGACAGCTCACCCCACGCCCGTCGCTTCTGCGCGTCCCACCGCAGCAGCGAATCGAAGTTCATCGCGCCGCGCCCGATGTTCGCGTAGCTCGGATACACCGTCTCGTACGGCACGCCGCCCAGCATCGAAACCAGCGCCGCTGCTGTGCTCGGCCCGAACCCATCCTGCTCCTGTGCGCGAAACACCGCGTCGAATCGCCCGTCCGGCCGCGCATCGAGATGCAGGTTGTAGCGCGGGAAAGATTCCCAGCCCGTCGAGTCGTGCTTCGGTCGTGATCAGCTGCGGCTCGCGCAACACTGCTGCCGGCGAAAACGCGAACGATCGATCTAGCAGCAATCGGTGCACCTGCAGATGCGGATCGAAATCCAGTCCCGCAATCTCTGGCTTCTGAACGCGATTCCAATACCGCAGCGCTGCTTCGAGATTTCCCGACAGGAAGTAAACCGTTCCCAGAAAGTTGTTGGCATACGCATCGCCGGGGTCGATGCGCAGCCCACGCCGCAGCCAGTGCGCCGCCTCGGCATACTTTTTCTGCTCGAATGCCACTCCACCCAGCTCGATCGGAAACCGTTTCTGGGACGGACACATCCGCGCACCGGCCTGCAACGCCGTACGCGCCTCTGCCAGCCGACCGAGGTGCGCCAGGGCCATGCCATCGTCGAACTGCGTGTCCGCGCCGCGCGCAGGCATCGCCCCCGCTGCCTGCACGACTTCATCCCATTTCTTTAGCTGGAAGAGCTGCTGCACCCGAGCCTCATCCGGCTCAGGCGCCCGCGAACACTGCGCGCCGACACGCGCGCAGGCCAACACCAGAACGAAAATCAGCGCGCAGAAACGGGCACAGCAAGCAGCATCCAGTCTCCCGTCGCTTTCCAGTCTTTCTCGAATCCCGCACGCTCCTGCGACAACAGCTTTCGCTCTGCCGGATCGTTCATCGTCACCAATCCGCGCCCCGGATCGATCCCGTCCACCACAACATAGTGCAGCTCCCGCTGGCCCGGCGGGGCGCAGCGCTACAATCAGCGGCCGGCCTTTCCTGAGCTGCGTCTCGAGGTCGCCCCAGCGTCCGCTCAGCGCGAAGACATGAAAACCATGCTCGCTCAGATACGTACCCATCGACGACGCAGGGATGCCATGCTCCGCGGGCACATAGAGCTGCCGCTGGATGGCCGCAACATCGCTCTGAGCGCCAGCCGCCCGCCCCTGCTGCTGCGCCCAGTATTGCATCACCATGGAGAGCGACGCCGCGCCGCATCCCTCGCGCGGCTGGTGGACAAAGGGCACGTCGATCCACACCGCCTCAGGCGCCTGCGTCTGGAACAGGGCTGCGACCATCAGGCAGGCTGAAAGTGCAAATCGGCTCACAATCTCAGTGATACACCGCCAGCAGAATAAGCAGCACGATGGCCAGGATGATCAGCGTCAGCGCCAGCGTGGTGATCCCACCCGCGGCAAAATCGTGCTGGGCTCGATCGGCGCGCGCTGAAAGATCCGCCAGCTCCGCGTTCGACAGCGTCGGAATCGCCGTCTTTACCTGGACCGGATCGATCTTCGCGTCCTTCATCGCCTTCTCGGCCTGCGGCGTCGAGAGAAATCGCGTCACGCCCTCGATCTGCTTCTGCCGCGTCGCGGTCGACGTCTGCACCTTGCTGTCCAGTTGCGCAGGACTCACCAGATGCGCATCCTGATCGGCGGTCTGGACCGCTGTGGTTGTTCGGTTCGCGGCCGGCTCCTGCGCGCGCAGTGCAGACGACGAGGCAAACAGAATAATCAGCGCGGCGGCAGCGACCCCGCGCGTTACGAAAGAAAAGAACCGTGAAGATTGCATACTGGCTCCATAGAGAAAGATGGTGCCCGCGGGCCTGGACACTTCCCGGTGGGATGCCGCACGAACAGAACCAAGTTGGCCTGTGCCCTGCCCCTGCAGAAGCGCTCTTCAGGGCAGCGAGAAAGCAATGTACACCCCGCCCACCGGCCCCTTTGGATCGCGTCCGCCGCTCGCCGCGATCACCACATACTGCTTTCCGTCGACGGAGTACGTCGCCGGCGTTGCGCCCGCGGAAAACGGCAGCGTCGTCTCCCACAACAGCTTCCCGGTCGCGCTGTCGAAGGCGCGAAATTTGCGGTCGTACGACGTTGCGCCGATGAACACCAGCCCACCCGCCGTCACCACCGGGCCGCCGTAGTTCTCCGAGCCCGTATCCGTTCATCCCCTGCGCGGCCAGCGCCGGATACTGGCCCAGCGGAATCTTCCACAGATACTTCCCCGTGTTCAGATCGATCGCGCTCAGCGTCCCCCACGGCGGCGCAATCGCCGGATATCCATCCGGATCGAGAAATTTCCTGTAGCCGGTGAACGCCCAGTGCAGCCGACGGTCCACCGGCCATCTTTTCTCCCGGCACGCGTTCCCCCGGCTTCGGTTCAGCTCGCTGCGGTCTTCAGGAACGCCAGCAGTTCCGTCACTTTCTCGCTGTCGAGATTCGGCAGCCCCGGCATGCGTCCCCGCCCGTGCGTGATCGATCGCCGCGATCTGCTCATCCGTCAGGCGCTGGCTCACATCCACCAGGGACGGAAATGCCGGCGGCGAGCCAGCGCGGTTCGCTCCATGACAAATCGCGCACTGCGACTGATACGTCTTCTCCCCGGCGCGCGCGTTCGGATTTTCCGCCGTCAGGCCGCCCGTCCATGCCATCTCGTTCGCGTTCACATACAGCACGCCGGTTGCCGGATCCACCGCAGGCCCGCCCCACTCCGCGCCACCATCGAACCCGGGCAGGATCACCGTCTGTCGATCCACGCTGAACGGAATAAACTGCCCCTCGCTGCGGAACGTCGCAAATTCCTTCACCGCCCACGCATGCGCCTCGGGCGTGCGCGTGGTCAGCATGTCTTCGGTCAGCTTCTGCCGCGCAAACGGCGCCGGCTCCAGCGGCATCGGCTGGGTCGGCGACGTCTTCTCGCCAGGAACATCGCTGGCCGGATACGCATGCTCCTCGATGGGAAACAGCGGCGCGCCCGTCACGCGATCGAACAGATACACCACGCCCTGCTTGGTCGTCTGCGCCACCGCATCCACCGGCTTGCCGTCGCGCGTCACCGTCACCAGCGCCGGCGGCGCAGGAAAATCCCGGTCCCAGATGTCGTGATGCACCCCCTGGAAATGCCACAGCCGTTTGCCCGTGTTCGCATCCAGCGCCAGCAGCGTGTTCGCGAAGAGATCGTTCCCGATCCGGTCGCCGCCGTAGAAATCGAATACCGCCGAACCCGTCGGGACGATAGACGATTCCCCGCTCGCGATCGAGCGTCATTCCCGACCAGTTGTTCGCCGCGCCGGCGTCCTTCCACGCATCCGGCGGCCATGTGTCGTAGCCAAACTCGCCGGGATGCGGAATGGTGTGAAAGCTCCAGCGCAGCGCGCCCGTCCGGACGTCATACGCGCGAATGTCACCCGGCGGCGCCGGATGTGTCTCCGGATTGCGTCCTCCCACGATGATCAGGTCCTTGTACATAACGCCCGGCGTGGTCAGGGCAATCGACTGCTGCTCGTACTTTGCATCCAGATCTTCGCGCAGGCCCTTGCGCAGGTCGATGCGCCCCTGGTCACCGAAATCGGCGATGGGTTTGCCTGTCTTCGCGTCGAGCGCATACAGATAATTCATGACGCCGGCGAAAATGCGTTCGCTCTTCCCATCCGTCCAGTACGCCAGGCCGCGCGATGGCTGCGACGCTCCCCCGATCGTCTTGTCGCGATTCTCCACGCTGGAGTCGAAAGTCCACAGCAGACGCCCCGTTGTCGCATCGAGCGCGATCGCCTTCCCGGAGAACGTACACGCGTACAGCACCCTCCCCACGATCAGCGGGTTGGTTTGCAGATTGCCTTTCTCGCCGGTGTCGAACTGCCACGCAACCTTCAGCTGCGCGACATTCGTGCGATTGATCTGCGCCAGCGGTGAATAATGGTCGCCGTTCACCCCGCCGTTGTACGCCGGCCAATCCGCGTCGCGTTGCGTAGCCGAGCCGTGCGCCTGTTGACCGAACGCCGGTTCCGTAACGACCCCGAACGCCAAACCCGCCGCCAGCACGGCGGTCCTCCAGCCCGTAGCAATCCGATTACTGACACCCAAGTGCGATTCCTCCCCCAAATGGCCCATTGGTATGATTCGGGCAATGTTATCGAGAAACAGGCGTCGTGTTGCCGGATCTGTGGCGGCTGCAGCTATCCTCGCCTGTTTCCCGTCCACCGCCCGCGCCGACGCCGGGATCCCCATGTTGCCCGTCACGCACGGGACGATGTTCTTCTTCCTGCTGCTCGTCATCATCATCGAGGTTATCTATCTCCAGGCGCGTCTGAAAACCCGCTTCCGCCGCACCTTTATTGCCGTGAGCACGGTCAACACCGCCGCCACCGGACTCGGCTTCCCCCTCGCCTGGGCCATCTATGCCGCGCTGGACTCCTGGGCCGGTTTCCCGGGAGGCATGCGGGGGGTCTTCGACCATATGCAGTTCGTTCCCTTCTGGGTCACGCAAAAACTCATGCTCGACTCGCCCGGCCAGTCCTATGTCCTGCTCGGCGTCTTTATCATTCTTCTGGTCCCGTCGTATCTCTTTACGCGCATCCTCAAGACCTGGGTGTTCGGGTGGTACGACTTCCTGCGCTACGAGGGCGACATCAAACCCGCCGTCCTGGCTGCCAATCGCATCTCCTATTTCCTGCTTGGCCTCACCGGCTGTATGATCCTGTTCCGCGACTTCAGCAGGATGTAGTCTCGTCGCCTCGCAGCTTCCACAACACGTGCCGCACCACGCCCATCCACCCGTGTGCCTCTTCTTCCGTGAGCACCATGGGCCGTATCAGGCGACGCACTCTCTCCTCCGCGGTCGGTCCTGATGCCTCGCGCTCGCCCGTGCTGCGCTCCACCATCTCCGTCAGCAGAGCCACCAGCCGCTCGCGATCTCCTGCGGTCGCGGTCGATGCTGCCTCTGGCGCCGGCTCCGGTTCCTTCTGCCGGATCAGCTCGTACAGCACGACCGCCACGGCCTGACCCAGATTCATCGAAGGCTGTGCCGACTCGGTGGGGATTCGCAGCACCCGCTGGCAATGGCTCAGGTCCAGATTCGACAGCCCCGTCTTCTCCGACCCGAACAGCACCGCAACCTTCCCTGGCCGCGCAGCGACTCCACCATCTCCGCCGCCACCGTCTCCAACCGGCCCAGAGGCTCCTCCGGCGCGCGCCCGCTCCCCTCGGCCGTCCCCACCACCAGCGCGCAATCGGCGATCGCATCGGCGACGCTGGCAAACTGCTCCGCCGACTGCAGTACCGGCTCCGCATCCACCGCCGAGCGCGCCTCGCGGAATCCCGCATCGTACGGCTCTACCACGCGCAGATGCCCAAATCCGAAGTTCGTCATGGCCCGCGCTACCGCGCCTATATTCAGCGGATTCCGGCTCCGCACCAGAACCACGCGCAACCCGTCGCGCTCTGCAGCCGTCAACTCTACCTCCGATTCCTTCGTCCCGGTCTACCATAAGCAGGGCGCCAGAGCATCCACTGCGCCGCACGACCGAAAGAACCCATGCCCATCCGCACCATCATCGAGCCCTTCCGCATCAAGTCCGTCGAGCCCATCCGCTGGACCACCCGCGCCCAGCGCGAAGAACTGCTCCGCGCCGCGCATTACAACATGTTCCTCCTCCCTGCAGACGACGTCCTCATCGACCTGCTCACCGACTCCGGCACCGGCGCCATGTCCACGCATCAGTGGGCCGCGATTATGGAAGGCGACGAGAGCTACGCCGGCAGCCGCTCCTTCGTCCGCTTCCGCAATTCCATCCAGGACATCTTCGGCTACAAGCACGTTATTCCTACGCACCAGGGCCGCGCCGCCGAGCGCATTCTCTTCGGAGTCTCCAGCCGCAAGGGCATGGTGATTCCCAACAACACCCATTTCGACACCACCCGCGCCAACATCGAATTCACCGGCGCCGAGGCCGATCGATCTGCTCACTGCCGAAGGCCGCCAGCCCTCCGTTGCCGCTCCTTTCAAGGGCAACATGGACGTCGCCGCGCTCGAAGCCCTCATCGCCAACGTGGGTCGCGAACGCATTCCATGTGTCATGCTCACCGTTACAAATAACTCCGGCGGTGGCCAGCCCGTCTCCATGGAAAACGTCCGAGCCGTCAGCACCGTCTGCCGTCGCGAGGGCATCCCGCTCTACTTCGACGCCTGCCGCTTTGCCGAAAACGCCTGGTTCATCAAGCTGCGCGAGCCCGGCTACGCCGACAAGACGCCAAAGCAAATCGCCCAGGAAATGTTCACCTACGGCGACGGCTGCACCATGTCCGCCAAGAAAGACGGCATGGCGAATATCGGCGGCTTCCTCTGCACGAACGACGACAAGCTCGCGCAGCAGGAAAAGGACCTGCTCATCCTGACGGAAGGCTATCCGACGTACGGCGGCCTGGCGGGACGCGACCTCGAAGCCATCGCCGTCGGCCTCCAGGAAGCCCTCGCCGAGGACTACCTCCGCTACCGCATCGCCTCGACGGCTTACCTCGGCAACCACATCGCGGCGGCCGGCGTGCCGATCGTGCAGCCACCCGGCGGCCACGCCATCTATCTCGACGCGCGCGCTTTTTTACCGCACATCCCCCAGGAGCAATTCCCCGGCGTCGCGCTGGCCTGCGAACTTTATCTCGAAGGCGGCGTGCGCTCGGTCGAAATCGGCACGCTCATGTTCGCCGCCTCCGCGCAGATGGACCTCGTCCGCCTCGCCATCCCGCGCCGCGTCTACACGCAAAGCCACATCGACTATCTGGTTGAAGTCATCCTTGAGGTGTGGAACCACCGCGAGAAGATTCGCGGCATGAGGCTGACTTATGAGGCGCCGTTCCTGAGGCACTTCACGGCACATCTGGAGCCGGTGTAGTGGCGACTGCCTGAAGCCGGTTTCTGATACGATTTCGCTCGATGGAACTGGCTCCCAAAGACTTCGCTGCTCGCTACGCCGCCATGAGCGAAGACGAACTCATGCAGATTGCTCATGAGTATGATTCCCTGACAGAAACGGCGCAGTCGGCGATTCGCGCTGAGTTTGCTCGTCGACACCTCGAGCCTCCGCTCATCGAACACAGCGAAGAATCCCAGCCTCCCGAATTCCGTCAGTTAGTCACGATTCGGAGATACCGCGACCTGACCGAGGCTCAGATCGCTCAGTCGCTCCTCGAGTCTGAAGGAATCCAGTCCTGGATTCAGAACGAAAACCTTGTCCGGGTCGATTGGATGTACTCGAATGCGGTGGGCGGCATTCGACTCCAGATAGCTCAGGAGGATGAATCCCGAGCAGAGGAAACGCTTGACGGACAGACCCCTCCGACGATTGTCTTTGACGAAAAATCGGAGTTCGTCCAGCCAACCTGTCCAACCTGCGGATCGCGGGATATCTCGTCCCTCGGTTCGGTCCTCTATCCGATATTCGCATCGGCGACTATTGAATCTGTTCCGCTTCGGGCGGATGGAGATAGCTGGCACTGCAATACGTGCGACGCGACATGGCAGGAGACTGACGATCCGGAAAAACCCGTGCCAACGAAGCCTTAGCGACTCCCTGAATCCTCAAAGATCGCCATTATGGCCGAACCTCCACCGCCGTCCCCACCCCCACCTCACCCCAAATCTCATCAATCTCCGGATTCGTCACCGCGATGCACCCCGTCGTCCAGTCGATCGACCGGTGCGCCGCGCCCATCCATGCATATTGCTTCGGCAATCCGTGAATCTCGATGTCCCCGCCTGGATTCACGCCCAGCTTGCGCGCCCGCTCCCGATCAGCCGCGTTCGGATACGACAAATGCAGAGCCCGATGAAACAGGCTATGCGTATTTTTCCCATCGACGAAGTACACACCCTCGGGGGTCTTCTTGTCGCCGAGCTCCACCTTCGGTCCCTTCGGATCGCCGAGCGCCACCTTGTAAGTCTTCATTTCGCGCCCGCGGCTCATCAGCGTCATCGTATGTGCCGATTTGGCAATCACGATGCGATCCACGCGGACGGCCGGTCCCGGCTGCGCGGTCGCAGCTGTGCCCGCTAACAACACCCAAAAGAGCACCAACGATCTCATCACAAACATCGTAGCGCTGGGACCGCAAAGGGCATCACCGCCCCAGCCCCCGCAACTCCCCCTGAAGTCCCCGTTCATCCTGCCGATATCCCAATCGGAGAGCGGTAAAACGCCTGCGCGGTCGGTATGCGCAGAAATCCGCCTCCCTGGACCTCGATATGATTGCCTGGACAAGCCGCTGGAACATCATCCTGTCTGCCGCGGTTCTGGGCGGGATCGTCCTTCCCACAGCCCTGGCTGCCGGCGACGCCGAAGCGCAGGACCTGTTCTCCATGAGCCTCGAGCAGCTCACGAAGATTCAGGTCAGTTCCGTCTCACGGCACGATGAGCCTCTCTTCGACACCCCTGCCGCCGTCTTTGTCATTACGCGCGACGACATTCGCCGCTCCGGCGCGACCTCGATTCCCGAAGTCCTGCGCATGGTGCCCGGCGTCGAGGTCGCACAGATCGACGCCAACAAATGGGCTGTCAGCGCACGCGGATTCAACAACCGCTTCGCCAACAAGATGCTGGTCATGATCGACAACCGCACGGTCTACAACCAGCTGTACTCGGGCGTCTTCTGGGACCAGACCGACGTCCTGCTCGAAGACGTGGAGCGGATCGAAGTGGTGCGCGGGCCCGGCGCAACGTTATGGGGCGCGAATGCCGTCAACGGCGTCATCAACATCGTGACCCGCAAGGCATCCGACAGCCAGGGAACCACGCTCGTCGCCGAGGCCGGCCGTATCGATCAGCAGACTCGGCGCGTTATGGCGGACGTCTCGGCAACTCCGCCGCCTGGCGCATCTACGGAAAATATCTCCACCGCAACGCGCTGCTGACAGCCGAGGGCTCATCGGCCGGCGACACTGGCAATATCGAACGCGCCGGCGCCCGCCTCGACTGGTCCCTCCCGTCGCAGAACAGCGTCACGCTCCAGGGCGACCTCTACGACAACGCGGAAAAACAGCGCGAGAACTTCGACTTCGCCTCAACCGCGTTTACCCTCGACCAGGTCCATACTGCCGGCGGGTTTGCTTCCGCCCGCTGGGAGCACACGCGCAGCGCATCGTCCTCGACCGTCCTCCAGGCCTACCTGCGCCAGGACCGCCGCTCCGAGATCGGCACCTTTGACCACATGCACAGCTTCGATCTCAACCTCCAGGATAGTCGCGCACTCGGGTCGCGCCACAGCCTGGTCTGGGGAGCCGGTTACCGCTGGACCTCCGACGCAACCGGCGCCGCTCACCCCGTGTTCCTTCACCCCGACCATCTCGTCAACCTTTCCAGCGCCTTCCTGCAGGACGAGATCGCGCTCCTCCCCCGCCTGAAGTTAACCGTGGGCGGCAAGGTCCTCTGGAATACCTATTCGCATTTCGAATACCAGCCCAGCCTCCGTCTGTTCTGGAAACCCGCTCCGACCCAGGCCTTCTGGGCCGCTGTCTCGCGCGCCGTCCGCACACCTTCCGATATCGAGCGCGACGATCGGTTCGCCCTGGCAAACGGGTCTGAGCAGGGTTTGCCCATCATCGTTCTGTTGACCGGCAATCCTCGCTTTGGCTCCGAGGTTGTCCACGCCTTTGAAGCAGGCTACCGCCGTCAGTTCCATCGCAATCTCTCCCTCGATTTTGCCGGCTTCGTGAACCACTACTCCAGCCTCGGAGGCACATCCGTCGGCGCACCCTCCGTGGTATTCACTCCCACACCGGCTGTCCTTGTCCCCGCCACCTATGTCAACGCTGTGTCGTCCGCTTCGCAGGGCGTCGAGGCTTCCCTGCTCTGGAGTCCGGTCTCCACCTTCCATTTCCAGAGCAGCTACGCCTGGATGCAGAACCGCTTCGATAACCACGGTGGCCCCAATGTGCTCACCATCTATAACCAGGACTGGGCCACGCCCCGCAATACCTTCGACCTGCGCGGATTCTGGACCCCGTTGCCCCAATGGACTGTGGGCGCGATTCTCAATGGCAACTCCGCGATCAGCTCATCCGCAAGCCTGGTCTCCAATAGTCCGTCCGCTGTCGCGGTTCCCGCGCACACCCGTCTCGATCTTCGCCTGACCCGCGCCCTGACAGAAAACCTCAACCTCAGCGCAGGCACAACGAATCTGCTCCAGGCCCGTCACCCGGAGTTCTTCTCCGTTGACTACGTCGTCGCCTCCCAGATCCCCCGCAGCGCCTGGATTCGCCTGCAGTGGACCCACTGAGACAAGAAAAACGGGCAGGCCTCGCGGCCTGCCCGTTTCCTTCCAACCCAAAAATTACTTCGTCGCGACGGCCTCGGCCTTCGCCGCCGCCTGCTCCTTCAGCGCTGCCGCCTTGTCCGTGGTCTCCCATGTAAAGTCCGGCTCGTTTACGCGTCCGAAGTGGCCGTAGGCCGCCGTCTTGCGGTAGATCGGCCGCCGCAGGTTCAGGCTTTCGATGATCGCCTTCGGCGTCAACTGGAAGTTCTTCCGCACCAGCGCCACCAGTGCCGCGTCCGGAATCGTGCCCGTACCGAAGGTGTCCACCAGGACGCTCACCGGCTCAGCTACGCCGATCGCGTACGCCAGCTGCACTTCACAGCGTTCCGCGAGGCCTGCTGCGACGATGTTCTTCGCGATATAGCGAGCCATGTAGGCCGCGGAGCGATCCACCTTCGTCGGATCTTTGCCGCTGAACGCGCCGCCGCCGTGCCGGCCCATGCCGCCGTAGGTGTCCACGATGATCTTGCGCCCGGTCAGGCCGGTATCGCCCATCGGCCCGCCGATCACGAAACGTCCGGTCGGATTGATGTGGTATTTGGTGTTCTCGTCCAGCAGCTCCGCCGGCAGAACCGCCTGGATTACATGCTTCAGGATGTCCGCGCGCAGCTCATCGGTCGAAATCGTCTCGGCGTGCTGCGTCGAAATCACCACCGCGTCGATACGCACCGGCTTGTGATTCGCGTCGTACTCGACGGTCACCTGGCTCTTGCCATCGGGCCGCAGGTACGGCAGCTTGCCGTTCTTGCGAACCTCGGAGAGCCGCCGCGTCAGCTTGTGCGCCAGCGAGATCGGTGTCGGCATCAGTTCCGGTGTCTCGTTGGTCGCGTAGCCGAACATCATGCCCTGGTCGCCGGCCCCGCCGGTATCCACACCCATGGCGATGTCGCCCGACTGTTTGTTGATCGTCGAGATCACTGCACAGGTGTTCGAGTCGAATCCGTAGACCGCATTGTCGTAGCCAATCGCGGTCACTACCCCGCGCACCAGCGCCTGGAAATCGACGTACGCGCGCGTCGTGATTTCGCCGGCGATCACCACCAACCCGGTCGCGGTCAGCGTCTCGCAGGCCACACGGCTGTACGGATCCTGCTCGAGGCAGGCGTCAAGAATAGCGTCGGAAACCTGGTCGGCGATCTTATCGGGGTGACCTTCGGTCACGGATTCCGAGGTAAAGAGAAAGCGTTCGGTTGCGGGCAAGTATTTTCCTCCAGAGGGATGCGGATCGCCAGCCTAAGCGAGCGGCGGAATCCAGCAGGATAGCTCTTCTATGGTACCAGGCCGCCAACGCCCCGGCAAAGCCTTGCAGCGGATTGCGCAAATCCAACAGGCAACAGGCGATAAACGCAGGGAACAGCGCACCCACTCCTTCTTCGCTATTCCCCATTCCCTGCCTTACTGCGGCTTCTTCGGCGCATTCGGGTCCGCCGGCGCCTGCTGTGGCTGACCCTGCTGCCCCGCCGCCGTTCCCTTCTCCGGGCTCCCCGTGATGTCCTGCCCGTTGTAGAGCACGCGAATGCTGGTGTGGAACTCATGGTAGTTGGTGTACTTCACCGTCTCGCGCAGATGCACGTTGTCGCTCAGATAGCCGTGTCCGGCCGAGAAGTGGAGGACACCATCGCCATGCGTGTAGACCGGGAACCAGTACTTGCCGTCCACCAGCTGCCGGTAGGTCACAAACGGGGTCGACAGATCCTCATGCCCGGGCCGCACGTCGTCCGGAACGTTTTTGCCGTTGGTCACCACGATCTGGTGATCCTTCTGGTCCACCCAGATTCGCCCCTGGAAGTACCGCTTCTTCTTCTCCATCGTCTTCGGCTTCACGTCGAAGACCCAGGTGTCGATGTCGTCGATCTTCTGCTTGCCCACGTACGTGATGTCGTACTGCGGCGCATCCTCGGTGGTCAGCACAAAGGGCAGCCGCTCCTCGATATCCTGGAAGTCCGCCGGCGACATCATCACCCGTGTCAGCGAGCTCTCGGGCGCATCCAGCACGCGCTCGGTGCGATGACCGTCCGCGTCGAACGCGATGTCCACCACCTGGTAGTACCGGCCGTCCGGCTTGTTGTCGTCGTCGATGGTCTCGACCCGCACGCTCCGCGTCCAGGTGTAGTTATCCAGCGCATGGCGGAACACCGCCTCTTTCGCCGTGAACTCGGTGACGATCTGTTCCGCGGGAATCGCGGGCGGGGTGGGATCGAGCGGCCCGAACCCCTGGTCGAGCGGCATCGACGTATACGAAACCTGCCCGTGCAAGGCCGGCAATGCCAGCGCGAGGGCGGCAAAAACGGTCAAAACTGAACGACGTCTGAGGACAAAACCCACACCCAACTCCTGCATCTTTATTCCCTGTTCCCTGTCTTTAAGGATAGACGCACCAGGGCACGGTTCGGCGATGGGTTTGGCTTCCCCTTGTTTCTGCGCCGCAACGCCTTCCGGCGCACCCGGTCCCAAAATGGCACTCATTCCCGCCATTAACCAAACGGGTGACCCCGGATAGGTTACGGATGCATCAAAGGGTGCATTCTCACCGGCACGGCCCGAAAATTAGACTCGGGAGACAGGGCCACGCTATGGATTTCTACCGGGCGCCGACGCTCATTCTGCTCTTTGTGCTCGTCGCCGTCTTCGGCGCTCTTTGGCTCCAGCGGCGCACTCTGCCGCCGCTGCGCATGCGCGCCGGTGTGGCCACCACCGCCCGCCGACGCCAGCTTCTCTGGCTCGTTGGCTGGATGTTCGTCGCCATTCAGCTTGAAATGGAAGTCTTTGGCCGCGCCCAGTCCGGCATCTGGCTCGCCGTCTCGCGCGCCATCCTGCTGCTGGCCGCGATCATGTTTCTCGGCTCGATGGCCCCCCAGTACTTCAGCCGCCGCTTCCACACCCTCTACGTAACAGCACTCGCTACGCCGCTGATGGCCTTCACCGTCCTGGTCTCTCTGTACCCGGCGCCCGGCCCCGCGATGCGGCTCATTCTGCTGCTCTGCATCGTGGTGGGCATGTTGATCGGCGTGCGCTGGAGCCTGGTGAAGCATTTGCTGCCCGTATGGCTCAGTCTCGCCATGGTGCTCCTGGTCTGCGGGTTCGGCATCTGGCTGACTCTGCGGCAACAGTATGACGGCGTCCTTGCTCTGGCCCAGAGCGGCCTGCTGCTCGTTACCGCGCTCCTGTTCGCCGCCGCCTTCCGCCGCGTCTCCGCCGGGGTCGTCTTCACGGTGGGCGGACTGGTGGCATGGTCGCTTCCCGTCATGCTCACCCCGATCGTCGGGGCTGCCGAAGTGCCTGTCCTGCTGATGCGGGTCCTCAACCTGGTCAAAGTCGTCGCCGCTTTCGGCATGATTGTTCTCGTGCTCGAAGACGAGATCGCCTCCAACAAGGCCGGCCAGCTGCGCGATCGCCGCGCCCGCCAGGAGATGGAGAAGTACACGGAAATCTTCCTCGAGGCCATGCCCATCGAGGAAAAGAACACCCAATACGACCAGATCTGCGAAGTCATCGTCGGCGCCAGCCGCTTCGCTAAGAGCGCCATTGTCGTTCGCAGTCCCGATGGCCGCTTCCGCCTCGCCGGCAGCGCCGGCATCGACGGCGCGCTCGCTGCCGCGCTCGATGCCATGGCCCGCCGCACCAGCGGCGACAGAGTCCGCGACTTCGGCGAAAAGCTCTACACCCGCGTCCTCGGCCACCTCGTCCTGCTCCACCTCACCCCGCTTCTGGAGCCCGGCGACGAGCTCCTGCAGATGAATTTCCTCGAGGTGCACGCGATCGCCATTCGCGGCCGCGAACAGGAACTGCTCGGCACCCTCCTGCTCTCCGGCCTCCGCGAGGCCGATGAGCCAATGCTCACGGAAGATGTTCTCCCTCTGGAGCTGCTCGTGGCCCGCCTGGGCACCGCGCGCGAGCACCACCTGCTGATCCGCCGTCTCCTGCAGACCGAGCGCCTCGCCGGTCTCGGACAGCTGGCCGGCGGTGTCGCCCATGAACTCAACAATCCGCTCACCGTCATCACCGGCTATGCCGAGCTCATGACCGACGCCGAGGGCGCAATCCACGATCAGGCCACCGTCATCCTGAACGAGGCGCGGCGGATGAAGCAGATCATCGAAAGCCTTATCCGCTTCCGCAAAGCTACTCCCGGTCTCCGCGGGCCGGTCTCGATTGAAACCCTTCTCCAGGATATCGGCCAGCTCACACACCATGACCTCGCAGGTGCGCACATCGCCCTGCAGATGCGCGTCGCTGCCGGCCTGCCACCCGTCAAGGCCGACGGCGATCAGATCCGGCAGGTGTTCCTGCAGATCGTCAAGAACGCCATCGGGTCCATGAACGATCTGCCCGAGGGCATCGAGCGCCGCCTCACCATCGAGGCCTGGCCGGTCGGCGACGGGGTACAGGTCACCTTCACCGACACCGGTCCCGGCTTTGCCGAGCCCTCGCGCGCCTTCGACCCCTTCTACACCACGCGCCACCAGGGCGAAGGCATTGGACTCGGCCTCAGCCTCTGCTACTCGATCATCCGCGAGCATGGCGGCCAGATCTCCGCGCTCAACGCGCTGCCTCGGGGAGCCGCCGTCGTTGTCCAGCTGCCAACCGGCTCCGCGGAAACCGTACCCGGTTTGCTCGGCGATCTCGACACCCTTCCTGCTCTCTCTACCACGCCCACCCGCATGATGTAGTGTCCTGGCCTTTGTCGTGACCTGTGCCCTGTGCCATGCATGTACGATGATCCGTTGCCACCTCGAGGCCCACGATGAAGAGACTCGCCTGCGCCGCTCTCCTGCTCTCCGCATTTGCCCTGGGCGCGCAGAATCCTGCGCCCGAACCTGGCGCCACAGGGTCAAAGCGCCCGATGACGTTCGAGGACCTGCAGAAGATGCGCCGGCTCGGCGATCTCGATGTCTCGCGCGACGGCAAGTGGGTCTTGTTTACCGTTATGGACGTCGACCTCGCGAAGAACACGAAGACGCCGCACCTCTGGATCGTGCCGGTCAGCGGCGGAGAGGAGAGAGCGCTGACCGCATCGATGGCCGGCGAAAGCCGCGGCCGCTTCTCTCCCGACGGCAAGCAGATCGCCTTTCTCACTGATCGCGGCCAGGGCACGCAAATCTGGCTCGCGAGTTTTGATTCGAGTGCGGGCACAATCGGCGAGCCCCGAGAGCTAACCCACATCTCCACCGAAGCCGACAACGTGACGTGGGATCCTGACGGGCAGCACCTGTCTTCACTTCGGCCGTGTATCCCGAATGCAGCGCGGCCGGACAATCCGGTTCCGACGGAAGACGCCTGCGATAAAAAACGCGACGACACAGAGAAAGAATCGAAGGTCAAGGCGAAGATCTTCACCGCGCTCCTCTATCGCCATTGGAACCACTTCACCGGCGACAAGCGGAGCCACCTCTTCCTCGCGTCGGTGAGTGACGGCTCGTTCCGCGACCTCAACCCCGGCGATACGCACGACGTCCCGCCCTTTTCGCTCGGCGAGCCCGATGGCTGGGACTTCTCCCCCGACGGCAAAGAGGTCGCCTTCGAAGAGAAGAAGGTCGACGACCCCGCGCTCTCGAACCAACGTGGACATCTTCACGCTGAACCTCGACGACCCCAACGCGCAGCCGGTCAAGATCTCCATCAGCCCCGGCGGCGATTTCACTCCTCGCTACTCCCCCGACGGCAAATCCATCGCCTGGCGAATGCAAAAACGCGCCGGCTACGAAAGCGACCGCTTCCGTCTCGTCCTCTATGACCGCGCGACGAAGCAGATCAAGGAACTTCTGCCCAACTTCGACCGCTGGGTCGACGAAGAAGCGTGGAGTCCGGACTCGAAGACGATCTACTTCACAGCGGGAAATCAGGGCGGAGCCGATTTTCCAAACTACGCTCGAGCGATAAGTTCGAAATGCTCACCGAACAAGGGGAATATGGAGACCTGCATGTTTCGTCCGATGCGAAATGCTCATCGCTTCTCGGATGTCGGTGCGCGATGCCGGCGAGGTCGTTCCGCTTTCAGATCAAGAAGCGCATCCTGGCGCGACTGTTGATCTCGGTCCTTGGCACCGCACCAAAGTGATCCCAGGTAATCGACGCCAATTTACAATCTGCCTCCAAGCCTCGAGACTGCGCTAAAGCCGACTCACCTCACCCACCTCAACACCGCCCTCCTCAACCAACTCGACCTCCCGAAGATGGACTCCTTCTGGTTCCCCACCATCGGCAAAGTCCAGGTCCAGGGCTTCCTCATCCGCCCGCCCAACTTCGACCCGCACAAAAAATATCCCGTCAAGTTCCTCATCCACGGCGGCCCCCAGGGGGCCTGGGGCGACGCCTGGTCGTACCGCTGGAACCCCGAGCTCTTCGCCGCCAACGGCTACGTCGTCGTCATGATCAATCCCGGCGGGTCAACCGGCTACGGCCAGGCCTTCGTCGACCGCGTCAACGGCGACTGGGGCGGCCGGCCCTTCACCGACCTGATGCGCGGCCTCGACTACGCCGAGCGCACTATCCCTTCATCGACAAGACCCGCGAGTGCGCCCTCGGCGCCAGCTACGGCGGCTACATGGCCAACTGGATCCTCGGCCACACCGACCGCTTCAAGTGCATCGTCTCCCACGACGGCATGTTCAACACCGAGTCCGCCTGGGGCACCACGGAAGAGCTCTGGTTCAACGATGGGAATTCAAGGGCACTCCCTGGATTATACGCAAACCGACTGCGAACTCTATCCGCGAGTGGTCGCCGATGCTCGCCGAGACCCAGTTCAAAACGCCGACGCTGGTCGTCCACAGCCAGCTCGACTACCGCCTCGACGGTCGGAGGGCTACCAGCTCTTCGACACGCTCCAGCGCATGAAGGTCCCCTCGAAGATGCTCTACTTCCCCGACGAGGGCCACTGGATCCTCAAGCCGCAGAACTCGCAGCTCTGGTACAAGACGGTCAACGACTGGGTGGACCAGTGGACCAGGAACAGGCAGTAGGCTGTAGGCAGTAGCTCAGAGGGTCGCACAGGATGATTGCGCATTTGCGGGGGCGGCTGTTCTCGAAACAACCTGGCCAGGCCATCGTTGAAGCCGCCGGCGTCGGCTACGACGTCACCATCTCCGTCCCTACGTTCACCGCGCTGCCCGCCGAGGGCGCCGAGGTTTCGCTCTACATCCACACCCACGTCCGCGAAGACGCGCTCGCGCTCTACGGCTTCATGGAGCGCAATGAGAAGCGCCTGTTCGAGCGCCTCATCACCGTCTCCGGCGTCGGGCCCAAACTCGCCATCACCATCCTGAGCGGACTCAATCCCGAGCGCACCGTCTCCGCCATCCGAGCGCAGGACCACGCCACGCTCACGCGCATCCCCGGGGTCGGCAAAAAGCTCGCCGAGCGGCTCGTGGTCGAGCTGAAGGAGAAGCTCGAAGACCTGGCCGTGGCACCCGCCGCGCACAAGCAGCTCGCACCGGCCGCCGAAGACGTGCTGTCGGCGCTGGTCAACCTTGGCTACCAGCGGCCTGCGGCGCAGAAGGCCATCGAGACGGCGATCGACAAGGACAAGGCAGCCAGCGACAACTTCGACGAGCTGTTCCGGGGGGCGATGAAGGTGATTCGGTAATCGGGTGCGGACCGGGATCGGGGGGGATGGGATGTAAGTGACTTGTTTTCAACGATGGCGCGAGCCAGTCGGGGGCAATTGATAGAAAACAAGTCACTTCAAACTCGGCTGAGTTGATGTCAAACATGGCCGAGTTTTGATATCAAACTCGGCCGAGATGGGTTAGTTGATTGGAAACAAGTCACTTCGAAGTCGGCTGAGTTTGATTCAAACTCGGCCGAGTTTGATGGGGAACTCGGCCGAGTTGATATCAAATTGGGTCGAGTTTTACAGTTGGCGCCAGGGGGGTGCGCTACATGGCACTCACTATTACCCGACCCGCTTCAGCCCTTCCCGAATCGCGTCTTTCATGACGGATTGGTAGCCAATGCCTTTTTTCGCGGCAATCGCGCGTGCACGCTCCAGATCAGAGACCGGGACGCGAATGGAGATGGCGCGAGTCGCCCGTTCTTTGGCCTGTTCCATCAGCTGCGCAAGAAGCCTTGCATTAGTCCTGCGTACCTTCACGCCGGCAGAGAATGCCACTTCTCCCTTGCGCAGTGCACGCTCGAATTCCCGCTGCGTTTGACGCCGGCCTGCGGGAGTGGCGTACCATTCGCCCTCTTTGGATTCACTGCGAAAAACCGGAGGCTTTGTCGATTTGCGAGGCATATCTCTTCCTTTGTGTTGCGTTCATCGGATACGCAGTGATCGTCCGAAACAAACGGCGCCGAATGGTGAAAACCACGACGAGGTAGCGCTGCTTTGTCCTGCCCAGCAACTTCCAGCGCTTTTCCCCGTTAACAGCGGGAGCCGGAAACGTCAGGTGAGGGATCGCAACCGCTTCCTCCACTTCCAGCGGCGTTATTCGATGACGAAGGGTGTGGGCCACATTGGCAGCATCCCAGTCGAATCCGTCGAACACTTCCGCCACGACTGAGTATACACATGATTTGTATATACAGGATTCGCCCGACGGCCTGTTGGTCTTCGGGAAAGCCTACTCCACCACCACTACCTTCGCGCGCTTCCCCACCCGCACGGTCAGTCGCGCCGGGACCTTCACCGCGAGGCCAGGCTCGGTCACCGTTTCGCCGTCGATGCGCACTGCCTTCTCGGCCAGCTTCCGATTCGCTTCAGCCCCCGACGCCGCCAGCCCTGCGCGCACCAACAGCTTTGGAACCCGAACCTGCCCGTCGCCGGATCCTGCAATCTCCGCGTACGGAATCCGTACCTCTTCGAGTCCCTCCACATCGTCGCTCTTCTGCTGGAACTGCCGCGCCCACTGCTCATCGGCCGCCTGCGCCGCCTCCGCCCCCCAGAACCCGCCCACGATGGTCCGCGCCAGATGCTTCTTTGCCTCCATCGGATGCAGCACTCCGGACGCCACATCCGCCCGCATCTTTTCAATTTCCGACAGGCGCAGATCGGTCAGCAGCGTCCAGTAGCGCCACATCAGCTCGTCGTTGATCGACATCAGCTTGCCGTACATCTCCTGCGGCGGCTCGTGGATCCCGATCGCGTTGTTGAGGGACTTCGACATCTTCTGTACGCCGTCGAGGCCCTCGATGATCGGCGTCATCAGCACGATCTGCGATGGCTGCCCGTAGTCGCGCTGCAGCTCGCGCCCGGCAATGAGGTTGAATTTCTGATCCGTTCCACCCAGCTCCACATCCGCCTTCAGCGCTACTGAGTCATAGCCCTGCGCCAGCGGATACATCATCTCGTGCAGCGAAATCGGCTGCTCGTTCTGGAAGCGCGCGTGGAACTCCGCCCTCTCCAGCATCTGCGACACGGTGAATTTTGCCGCGAGGCGGATGATGTCCTCGAAGCTCAGCTTGCCGAGCCACTCGGAGTTGAAGCGGACCTCGGTCTTTTCGCGGTCGAGGATGCGGAAAACCTGCGCGGTGTACGTTTTCGCGTTCTCGTCGATCTGTTCGCGCGTCAGCGGCTTCCGCGTCACGTTGCGTCCCGTCGGGTCGCCGATGAGCGACGTGTAATCGCCGACCAGAAAAATCACCTGGTGGCCGAGGTCCTGGAAGTGCTTCATCTTGCGCATCAGCACGGTGTGGCCGAGGTGGAGATCGGGCGCGGTGGGATCGAACCCAGCCTTCACGCGCAGCGGCACGCCGGTCTGGCGCGACTTCTCGAGGCGCTCGCGAAGCTCCGGCACGCGGATGATCTCCGCGGCGCCCTTTTCGAGCAGATCCATCTGCTCATCGACAGGAAGAAAAGAGGACATGATCTTCCGTCAGTATAAGGTGGCTTCGATAACTGATTGGCATTCACTCCTGAACAACTGCGGCGTCTTCAATCTGAGCTACCCAGAGTTCACGAACGGTGGAGGGCGGTTTTTCTCCCGCGAGCACGGGCACAAGCACGTCGAGGATCTGCCATCTGTGGAAGCAACGCACGATTTCTTCGCGGAGCTGTTGATCTTTCATTTCGCTGACGGTGTTCGCGCCAACAAGAAGATCGCGGACATCTCGTTCTGAGTCGATGTTGTGCTTGATGGATTCTGCCTCTTGATGACCCTGCTCAGGATTATCGGACCGGATAATGCCCCGAGCGAGCGCTTCCAGCCAGTAGCGGCTGAAGCGCTGATCGGTTTCATTGCGAAATGCTCGTACCTCCCACGGCGGAAGTGCATAGGGCAGTTTCTCGAGCGGAATAGGATCGAGGACGTGCTGGAAGTCTCTGGCAGAGTAATCCGCGCGGCGATTGAGCGTCGCCAGGAAGGAATCGAAACGCAAAACCCAGCGCAGCACCACGAAATATTCCAGGCAAGTTTCGGCTGCTGCCTTCTGTGCCAGGTTCCATGCTCCGTCCGGGAGCAGAAGCAGATCGCGAAGGTCGGGTGGCAATTGCTCCCACAGTTCAGTCGAGCGCAATTTCTCGCGGTGCACGCGTCGCGTGACAATCTCAATGCCTTCGGGAAGCTTTTTTTCGAGAAAGCGCTCGCTCGCCGCACGATCCAGCAGGAACGCCAGCAGCCGAGCCTCATGCAACAGGGCTTGCGTTATCGCAGGAGGAACGTCTGGTCCCAAAGCGTCGATGCGTCTTCTCTCATGTGCTTCTGTCCATTGATGAATGCACCAAATGCTCGCAGCTATCGCGATACCGAGGCCAATAACAAATATGACCCCGCGAAGACCAATGTCATGAAACCAGGCAAGTGTTGTGAACACAAGCCACGCGCCGAAATAGACGATCGCCAGAGTAAAGCGAAGGACGAATACGGCTGCATGCCGATCTTTGTGTACGCGGCGGACTGCGATCCACAACTCAAACCAAGTTCCGCGGCGTAATAGACCAGCCGGATAGAAACGCATCGCGAAGGAAGTATAGAGGTCCTTGCGAGTCCTACGGAATTCCCAAATCGCCAGACCATCAAGACCGATTGCTTGCCACGGATCAGGCCCGCAATACCACGCTCTCGTTCGGTCCGAGTCGAAAGGCCCGCTTGAGCGATGCGGTGACATCGACCGTCACCTGTTGCTCGTTGCTGTCGATGCCGATTGCCGAATCGAGGCTTCCATCCTTCTTCGTCAGCAGCCGGACCACGCCTGAAACCCGCGCAATCCGGTTGTTCCCCAGGCGCACCTCAGCGTGCTTACCGTCGTAGCTCAGCTCCGCCGCCGCCGTGCCGATCCGTCTGGAGAAATGCGAACGCCCATGTTCCAGGGGCGGGCGCACATTCCACTCCAGCAAGTCCCCGTGCTGCCGAACTCCCGACAGCCTCCACAGAAAATCGAGGCAAACCAGAGCAGCCGGCGAATAGCCGCCAGGATCGGCGACGGTGAACTCGCCCGTGACAGGATCCATCTGCTGGCGGAACTCGCCCTTTGCCTGCAGAAAAGCCTCGATCCACTTCTGCATCAGGTCGCCGAGTTCCGCGCTCTTGCCGTAGTGCTCCATCCACCGCGGCGCCCGCAGCGCGGTGAGCGCCTGCGCCGCACCGCCCCACGAGTTGCGCGGAATCGGACGCACAAACTGCGGATCGTTCAGCGCCACGGACGGAAACGGATACGGCGTCCAGAACGCCTTCGGATTGTGGACCTGCCTGTTCCACACATCGTCAAAGACGCCCGGCTCAGGCACGTGCTCGCCAAGCACCGTCATGATGGTGGAGCTGCGAACCCGCACGAATTTGTTGTCGGCATTGAGATCGTAGAAGGCGCCATCCACCGGATCGTAGAGCTTTGCGATGATCAGGTCCCGGATCGTCTCCGCATCTTCGGTCCAGCGATCGGCCTCGCCCGTCTTGCCCAGCGCCTTCGCCATTGCGGCAAGCGCCACGCGGCCGCCGTACACCGTCGCCGAAAGGTCCGGGCACAGGCGCGGCAGCCCTGCTCCAGGCGGACACTTGCGCGCATCGCTGTCCGGGCAACGGTTTTCGAGGCCCTTCCAGCGAGGGCTGTTGTCCTGCCCGGTGTCGTAGGTGCAGAAGCCCTCGCACAACCCGGTCGCGCGCGTGTCACGATAACGCCGCAGCCATTCGTCCCAGCGTCCGCAGGCGGCAAAGGCTTTCTCCAGCAGCTCCTGATCGCCGGTCCGCTGCGCCAGCTCCCAAGCCGTGGCTGCAATCGGCACGACCATCTGGATCTGCCCAAACGCCGGTCCACCTTGTTTGACGCTGCACGGCAATTGCCCGTCTTCTTTCTGCAGAGCGAAGAAGATGAGGTGATTGTTGCGCGCCAGCTGCCGCGCGGCCTCCGGCCCGACCGTGTCGTACACCTCGCCTTCCTGCGGCGCGCACTCCAGCCACACGCCGTGGTACACGCTGCCCTCGACCAGCACCGGCCCCGGATACGACGGGAACGTCACCGCATTGCCGGCGAGCGTCGTCAGCGCAGCGTCATAGAGGTGCTGCAGCCCTGCATCTTCGCTCGTGAACGCACCGGACGCGCCCGCGGCCGCCGCGTCCGCAAACGCCCGCGAATCCCGCAGCGCAAGCGCCGCCGCAAGCAGCGATCCCTGCCCAACAAATTGCCGACGATTCATCGACTCCCCGCTCGTCCTGAGGAACCAGGGTATCACTCCAGGTGCCGTCGGCGTCTCCGGCTGGTTTCATCAAGATGGTGGAACGCCACCACTCTGTTCGAGCGCAACGTATGGCTCCTGCGCCAGCTGGCGCTTTGGATGCGGGAGGAGCGAGGTTCTCAGTTGCGTAACCGATGCGCCAGGCTGCGTGGGCAGGGTTACGTCCGCCTTGCGGACGAACGGCGAGCTACCGCGCTATAGTGCCGATCGAGCGCCTGGCGAACGAACGTCTTGATCACCGCCTGACGGCTGATGTTGAGTTCCTTCGCAGCGAGATCCAGTTCTTCCAGCATCGGCGCGGCAAAATCCACATTGACTCGCTGAATCGGACTCATCATGCGCCCGCCATTGGTGAAGAATTGCGAAACATCCCTGCCTTTGTCCGCCATCTGAGCAATCGCCTCAGCGGTTGGTCCTGCTCTGCGCTTACGAACGTTCTTCATAGAGTTGCTGCTCCTCCCGAGTCGCCTTCCACAAGGTGACGAGGTGGTAGTACTCTCCCTCTCTGTCTTCTCTCACCTCAAAAATCAGCGAGCAGAGCTTCGGCCCAACCCAGCCAATCGCGCGATATTGTTCCGGCAAATCCGAGCGCCGATCGAGATAGTAAGGATGCGAGAAGATTTCCTGAGCCTCTTCGAACCCGACTCCCCGCATCGGATTCTCCCGCAGCCTCCGGCTTTTCCGCGCGTCGAACCGAAACCTCATCGGGTCCTCGTTTGGTATAACAGTTATACCACATTGCAAACGGCTCTGCTGTCATCTCCCCTCCCAGGTTAGCCTCTTATAGGCGGCCCGGAAGCACGCGACTCCACTCGTATCTATGGTTCGACTCCTCCTCGACATCGGCATCTTCGGGCTCGCGACCTCGTCCATCGCGGCCGTCCTCGCCGTCATCGGCCTGGTCCGATTCATCTCCCACCGTCCGCGCACGGCGTTCGAGTTCACCCCGCCTGTCTCACTTCTGAAACCCCTCGACGGGGATGAGCCCAACCTCGAAGGCCATCTGGAATCTTTCTTCGACCAGGACTATCCGCAGTTTGAAATCCTTTTCTGCACCCGCTCTGCCTCCGATCCCGGACTCGCTGCCGCCCGCCGTGTCGCCGCGCGCTATCCGGATATTCCTGCGCGCTTTCTCTCCACCGGCGACCAGACCTACATCAACGCCAAGGTGTCTTCGCTGGAGCTGATGCATGCTTCGGCCCAGCACGACATCTTCATCATCAGCGACAGCGACGTCCGCGTGGCCCGCAACTACATCCGCGAAGTCGCCGCGCCTTTCTCCAACAACGACGTCGGCGCCGTGACCTGCCTCTATCGTGGCAGCGCCGACCGTGGTGTTTGGGCGAAGCTCGAAGCCGCCGGCATGTCGGTTGAAATGACCACCGGCGTGCTCACTGCCAATCTCCTCGAAGGCATGAAGTTCGCCCTCGGTCCCACCATGGCGGTCCGCCGACGCTCGGTCGAGGCGATGGGCGGATTCGGCGTACTCGGCCCTTACTGCTCCGATGATTTCCTCCTCGGCGAAAAGGTCGCAGCCCAGGGCCAGACCGTCGTGCTCTCGCATCATGTCATCGACCACATCATCCTCAACATCGGCTTCGCTGCGTCCGTCCGCCACCAGACGCGCTGGATGAAATCCACGCGCTTCTCGCGCCCTCTCGGCCACATTGGCACGGCGCTTACCTTCAGTCTTCCCTTTGGAATTCTTGCCTGCCTCGCAGCGTTCGCGCTGCACCGGCCTGTGCTCGGGCTCTCGTTGCTCGCATACTCGATCGTCAATCGGATGGTGCTCGCCGCGCTGATGGGCTCGCTTGCCGTCCAGGAGCGGCACCTCCCTCGCACCGTTCTGCTTTATCCGGTCCGCGACCTTCTCGGCTTTTGCTGCTGGGCGGCGAGCTATGCGGGAAGCACGATCCTGTGGCGCGGCCGCCGCTACCGCCTCTCCCGCGGTGGCCTGATGCATCCGGTCGACGCACCGAACGCCGACGAACACGAGCACGCACTCAGCATTTAGTGCAATCCGGCGGCATCCGCGCCGCATCTGCACACAACGCAAATTGCTATAGCCATTCCGATCTGTAGCGCATTTTTGCGGGATTTCCCGCTGTCTATACTGATGCAAGCTCGCGCACAGGAAACGCATGCCTCTCACCCATCTCGACTGGCTCGTCATCGCTGCTTATCTGCTTTTCAATTTGCTCATCGGCATCTACTACCGCAGCAAAGCCAGCGGTTCCACTGAAGATTTCTTCGTCTCCGGGCGCAATGTTTCCTGGTGGCTGGCCGGCACTTCGATGGTCGCCACCACCTTCGCCGCCGACACCCCGCTTTTTGTCTGCGGACTGGTCGCCACCCAGGGCATCTCCGGCAACTGGATCTGGTGGTCGCTGCCTCTCCGGCATGACCACCGTTTTCTTCTTCGCCCGCTATTGGCGGCGTGCTGAGATTCTCACCGATGTCGAACTGGTCGAGATTCGCTACGCCGGCAAACCCGCGGCCTTTCTGCGCGGAATTCAAGGCGGTGTACCTCGGGCTCCTGATGAACTGCTTGATCCTCGGCTGGGTCACCCGGGCGATGGTCGACATCATGGCCGTCTCTCTTGGGCCCGTCATTGCCAGGGTCGCGTTCTGCGCCCTGCCGTCGGCGGCCATGCGCTCCTGCACTACACGCTGGGAGAGCCGCGCACACCGCGCTGCTTCATCTGCATCTTCATGCTTGTTCCCTTCACCGGTGTCTACACATTCCTGGGCGGACTCTGGGGCGTTCTCGTCACCGACCTGTTCCAGTTCGATTTCAAAATGACCATGATCGTCGTGCTGGCGTGGATCGCGGTCGTGCGTCTCGGCGGCATGTCCATGCTCGTTGCGCTTTCGCATCGTCGATAGGTGCTACGCGTGCCGCCGGTCAACCCACCGGTCGATGTGCTCCCCTTTTTTGCCACCGATTTCCAGCGCCGGCCTGGACCACGCCCACGCGTCTGGACGCTGCCCGGTGCTTGCCTTCCTGTCTGTATGTCGGCGTGCAGTGGTGGGCGAGCTGGTATCCCGGCGCCGAGCCCGGCGGCGGCGGCTACGTCGCGCAGCGCATGTTCAGCGCGAAGGACGAAAAGAACTCCCTCGGGGCGACGCTCTTGGTTCAACATCGCGCATTACGCGCTTGCGCGCCATGGCCCTGGATTCGTCACCGGCCTCGTCGCCTTTGCGATGTATTCGACCCATGGCGGCCTTCATCCCAGCGCGGCCTACGCCGCCAACCCGAAGAGGGATACGTCATGGTCCTGCGCGACTTTCTTCCGCCTGCGTTGCGCGGCCTGATGATCGCCGCGTTTCTCGCGGCCTATATGTCCACCGTCGGCACGCAGCTCAACTGGGGGACCTCGTACCTCGGTGAGCGATCTCTACCGGCGGTTCATGGTCCGCGACGCCACGGAACGCCACTACGTCTTCGTCAGCAAAATCGTCAGCGGTCATTCTCGTTCATTCGTCAGCGGATACATCGCCAGCCAACTCACCTCGATCCGGCCGGCTGGGAGCTGGTGCTCGGCCTTGGCGCCGGGACCGGGGCCGTCTGCATTCTGCGCTGGTACTGGTGGCGCATCAACGCGTGGAGCGAGATCTCCGCCATGATCGTCGCCGCTCTGGTTGCGATGGGCTTGTCGCGGGTCCGGTTCTCGGGCAGCGATGCCGTGGTCTTCGCCAAGAGCACGCTCATCACGGCCGGCATCACCACCGTCGCATGGATCGTTGCCACCTTCATTACACCCGCCGAACCGGACGCTACGCTGCTCGCCTTCTATCGCCGTGTCCATCCCATGGTGCATCTGATGGAAGCGCATTGCGCGCCGACGCTCCGGAACTGCCGCCGGTGCGCGATTTCCGGGCCAACGCGTTCGACACCATTCTCGGCTGCATCCTCGTGTATGGCTGCCTGTTCGGTATCGGGAAGCTGATCTTCGGCGCGTGGCTCACGGCCGCCACGCTGCTGGCCGCAGCCGCCGTCGCCGGATATTTGATCTGCAGATGAAGAGCGCGGTGTGGCGCGGGTCTCCCAGCGTGTAGTGCAGGAGCGCATGGCCGCCGACAGACAGGGCGAGAACGCGACCCTGAGCCGATGAGCAGACCGAGAGACGGCGATGATGTCAACCATCGCCCGCGTCAACAGTGGCCAGAGGATGAAGCAGTTCATCAGGAGCCCGAGGTACACCGCCTTGAATCCGCGAAGAAAAGCTGACGGCGTAGCGAATCTCGACCAGTTCGACATCGGTGAGGATCTCAGCACGCCGCGATAGCGGGCGAAGAAGAAGACGGTGGTCATGCCGGACAGGCAGAGACTCCACCAGATCCAGTTGCCGGAGATCCTGGTGGCGACGAGTCCGCAGACAAAAGCGGGGTGTCGGCGGCGAAGGTGGTCACGTTCATCGAAGTGCCGGCGAGGAAAACGTGCGCCCGGAGACGAAGAAATCTTCAGTGGAACCGCGGCTTTGTCGTAGTAGATGCCGATGAGCAAATTGAAGAGCAGGTGACGATGACTAGCCAGTCGAGATGGGTGAGAGGCATGCGTTTCGTGCTGGCGAGACTACATCAGTATAGACAGCGGGAAATCCCGCAAAAAATCGGCTATAGAACGGAATGGCTATAGCAATTTGCGTCTGGGGAGTGCGGCGCCGATGCGGCCGGATTGCACTGTTAGGTCGTGCTCGTGTTCGTCGGCGTTGCGCGCGTCGAACCGGATCGTCAGGCACCGCGGGAGAGGCGGTAGCGGCGGCCGCGCCACGGATCGTGCTTCCGCGTAGCTCGCCGCCCAGCAGCAAAAGCCGAGAAGGTCACAGACCGGATAAAGCGGAACGAATTTGCGAGGGAGGTGCCGCTCCTGGACGGCAAGCGAGACCATCAGCGCGGGACGAGCGTGACAATCGACTCGAGCGACGAAGCCTGCGAGGCGGGCGAGAACCCAAAGGGAAGACTGAAGGTAAGCGCCGTGCCAATGTGGCCGAGGCACGAGAGAAGCGCGTGGATTTTCATTCCAGCATCTGGTGGCGGACGGACGCAGCGAAGCCGATGTTGAGGATGATGTGGTCAATGACATGATGCACGCGACACCGAGGAGTAAGGGCCGAGTACGCCGAATCCGCGCCCATCGCCTCGACCGAGCGTCGGCGGACCGCCATGGTGGGACCGAGGGCGAACTTTCATGCCTTCGAGGAGATTGGCAGTGAGCACGCCGGGTGGGTCATTTCCGACGCCGTGCCAGGCATTTCAGGCTCGGCCCAAACGCCGCGGTCGGCGCTGCCAC
>CAVPCB010000118.1:0-13676 GCA_963702285.1 uncultured Acidobacteriaceae bacterium
GCGCATTTTTCCGAGAAACCCACGCAAAGCTCGCAACCCCTCCCCAAATAAATTCCGCCTCCAACCCCCGACACTTCTCCCCAGCAACGATTGCCCACCCCAGCACCTACTGATTCGGCTGAATCTGCCGCCACCCCGCCGCCGGCGCGTTCGTCGAATTCACTACCTGTCCCTGCCCGTTCACCCAGTAGTTCGCATTCGGTCCCGTCCACACATCCCGCTGCTCCCCCGTCAGCGGATCGGTCGTCGGCGTAATCCCGTTCAGCACATTGGTGAAGCCTTGTACCTGCGCTGCCTGCGCGGCCTGGTGCTGCTCGAATGCATTCACCTGGTTCTGCATCGCCTGCATCTGCGCCTCAAACTGCTGCACCTGCGCCTGCAGTTGCTGCATCCGCCCCGCCTGCCGCATCTTCTGGTACTGCAGCCCCTGCGCGTCCATCTGTTTCTGATACTCCAGCCACGCCGGGCTAATCTTGAACGACCCCGCGCAGTGCAGAGCAATCGCCCGCGCCGTCGCCGCCTTGTCCGGAGGCGCAACGAAACTCACCATCGTCGGAACCTGCCAGATCCCCTGAGACAGCGCCGTCTTCGCGTACGCGAACACCACCCGCGCCCCGCCCTGCGTGTCACAGCGATAAGCAATCTGTCCACCCGACGACTGCGCCGCACCCGGCTCCTGCGGCAGATAATCCGGCACCGTGAACCCCGCATCCTGCGCGTCCGGCTGCGGATTGCGGCACTGGCTCCCGAACCGCGCATGCGAGTACAGCACCGCAAACTCCGGCCCGGTCCGGTACCGCGCCACAATCAGCTGCGCCTGCGCTCCCAGGTCGTACACCTCGCCCTCCTTCGTGTGGTTTTGGTTCGGCACGGTGTACGAAGGAATCGAAACATCGCCCAGCCGAATCTCGATCGATCCATCCGGCGACTGCAAATCCACCATCGGCCGCTCATCCGAATACCCCAGCCGGAACAGCCCGCCCTTCGCCGTCCAGCCCTGCGGCACATCCAGCGCAAAGGCCTTCTCCATCGGATCCTGGAACTGGCTCCAGCTCACGCCCGCGGGTGCCTGGCCTCCCGCCGTCTTCATGCCGAACGCCGTCAGTGCACACGCCCCGAAGATCGTTCCCAGCACCACCACCGCAATCGGCGCCCCAATCATTGCCTTCGTTTCTTCTGTCATCACCGGCTCCTTTCCCTCGTCAGCAAAAGCCCGCCAACAATCCAGGATTCAGATTCCCCCCTGCGCTATTCAATGCGCAAGGCGCGCATCGGATCCACCGCAGCAGCGCGTCGCGCCGGCAGATAGCTCGCCGCGATCGCCACCGCGGCCATAACCGAGCATGCAGCGAAGAAGGTCAAAGGGTCCTCCGCCTTCACCCCGAACAGCTGATCCGCGATCAGGCGCGCCGCCATCACTGCGGCCGGAACCCCCGCCACCAGGCCGAGTGCGACCAACAGCAAGGTGTCGCGCAGAATCATCCCCGCGATGCGGCCCCGCTTCGCCCCCAGCGCCATCCGGATCCCGATCTCGCTCGTCCGCCGGCTCACCGTATAAGCCATCAGCCCGTACATCCCGATGCACGTCAGCAGCAGCGCCAGCACGCCGAACAGCTCCGACAGCGATGCCACCAGTCGCTGCTGCACCAGCGAGTCGTTCACCTGGCTTTCGAGGCTGTGTACCTGATAAACCGGCAGGCGCGGGTCGATCGACTTCACCACATTCACCGCCGCCGTTTGCACTGTCGCTGGATCCATCGCAGTGCGAACCTCAAACGCCGCGCCGCCTTCCGGAGCCTGAAACATCGGCACGTACAGCATGAACGTGCCGCCCTCCCGCAGGTCGTGCACCTTAAAGTCGCGCGCTTCGCCCACGATGCGCAGCCAGCTCGCGTCGCCGCGATAGCCCGGAATGCTGACGCTCCGGCCGACAGGATCGGCATCGCCAAAATAGTGGCGTGCCGTGCTCTCGTTCATGATGGCCACCTTTGCCGTTCCGGCGCGATCGTCCCATGAGAACTCGCGCCCGCGCAGCAGCGGGATTTGCAGGGTGCCGAAGTAGTTGGGCCCCACCGGCTCCACATCCACCGAAGTCAGATCTTCGCCCTCGTGCGTCGACGGTCCCTGCACCCGCACCGTGGTGCTGCTCACGTTGGTGCTCATCGGCTCATGCACCGATAACGACGCGAGCCGCACGCCAGGCACCGCGCGCAGCCCTGCGAGGATCCGCTCGTAGAGCGGGATCACGTCCTGCTCGCCGATCAGCGGCGGGTCCACCGAGAACAGCAGCACCTTGTCCGCATTGAACCCCGGATTGAAATCCCGAAGATTGACCAGGGTGCGCGTCAGCAGACCTGCCCCGATCAGAAGAACCAGCGACAGCGCGACCTGAAAAACTACCAGCGCTTTACCCAGACGGCTGTGCGCCCCGGAGCCGGCGATGGCCCGTGGATTCTGCGCCAGCCCATGCTGTGGATCCACCGCCGTGGCGCGCCACGCGGGAATCGTGCCGAACACCAGAGCGGTCAGCACCGAAACCGCGAACGCGAACCCGAGCACCGTCGGATCCAGATGCACGTTGAGCGATACAGGACTACGCCCGCGCGCCATCAACGCCAGCAACGACGCGCTGCCCCACCACGCCATCACCACGCCGAGCACTCCCCCGGTGAAGGCGAGCAGGATGCTCTCCGTCAGCAGCTGAGCCATCAGCCGCCGCTTCCCCGCTCCCAGCGCGAGGCGAACCGAAATCTCCCGCGCTCTCGCGTTCGCGCGCGCCAGCAGCAGGCTGGCGATGTTCGCGCAGGTAATCAGCAGCAGCAGCGCCACCACCGCCATCACGATCCACAATGGCCTCGAGAATTGCTCGCGCAGCATCGCCAAACCCTGGCTGCCCGAATCCAGTCGCAGCCGGCACCGCAGAAAGGAGTCGCGCACCGCCGGCGAGTCGATCGGCGTTCCCGCCAGGCTGGCCGCTGCGTCTCGCGTCGTCTGAGCGTAAATCGGCTCGAGGCTCGCCGTGGCTTTCTCCGCCGAGACGCCATCCTGCAGCCGGCCGAACACGTAAAGCCAGTTGCGGAACGCCGCTTGCAGCGCATCCGCCGGACCCCCAGCCGCCGCGAATCCAGGATTGACCGACGCGATCATCGTCAGCGGAATGAAGATCGCGATGCGGCGCCCAGGCTGCAGACCGTAAAACTCCGGCGCTGCCACCCCAACAATAATGAAGGGCGCGTTGTTGAGCAGGATGCGCTTCCCCACAATCCCCGGATCGAGCGCGAAGCGCGTGCGCCAGTAGTCGTAGCTGATCACCGCCACCGGACTCCGCCCCGGCTCGGATTCGTCCGAGGGAACAAGCGACCGGCCGAGAACCGCGTTCACGCCAAGCACGGGAAAGTAGATGCCCGAGACCAGTTGCCCTTCCGCCAGCCCGCCGCGCCCGTCCACCTCCACGTCGATGCTGTGCAGGTTGCGAAAAGCCAGCACCCCCGCCACCGTCCGCGTCTGACCCTGAAAAGCCTTGAAGGCGTGCATGGAAAACGCATCGTTCACCGGAAATTCCGGGTTGATGCTTTTGAATTCCACCAGCTGCTCCGGATTGCGCACCGGCAGCATCCGCAGCAGCGCCGTGTTAATCAGGCTGAAGACCGCGGTGACCGCGCCGATCCCCAGTGCCAGGATCAGCACCGAAGTGATCGTGAATCCCGGTGAGCGCCGCAGCTGCCGCAGCGCGTAGCGCACATCCTGCCACAAGCGTTCTACCGGAGCCCATCCCCAGGCTTCGTGCGTGTGTTCCCTGATCAGCGTGGCATTGCCGAAAGCGCGCTGCGCGGCATACCGGGCTTCCTCCGCGGACACGCCCCGTTCCCGCTGCTCTTCCTCCTCCAGTTCGAGATCGGACTGTAGCTCACGCTCCAGATCGGCGTCGCGTTTGCGGATTTGCCACCAGTGCATGGGCTTCCCTCCTCACCACCTCGTTCCCCTCACCCCTCATCCGCGGCCGCCGGTCACATCACGCGCGCCACCGCTTCAGCCATCTGTTTCCACTGCGACGCGGCGGTGAATTTTTGCCCATGGAAGACAGTCGACCCTCGATGATTGTGGATGGTAGACATTCGACCTTGGCGTGTCAAGGAGCACAATCGCCTCGCCCCACCCGTCCCCAAAACCGGAAAAGCCCTGTCCGCGCGTCACCACGCGAACAGAGCCCTTTCCATTAGGGTCACGGCGCTCAGGCCGCAGAACCCCAGCAACGTGCTGAACCATTGTTTGCTCATTGCTTGCTCCAGTTTGTGATTGGCTTCGGAAAAGTGCGGGGGGACCGTGGGTTGGGAGAATCAGGGTCCATCGCGCAGACACCCAAAGTCAAGCGAAGCCAAAGATTCACTTTCGCGGCGCAGCAACATCCCGTGGTGCGGTGAACAACGAAAGCCAGCCGAGCGGCGCTCGGGATCGATCGCCTGTTCGTGTGCGGGCCCGGGCGCTCGGCATTCAACTCAAGGCGCGTAACGACCAACAGGCTGAAACGGCCAGACAAACAGGCTGAAACGGCCAGGTTCACCCCACAGCAAGAAGCTCATCCTTCGGACGCGGAAATGTCGAGGGGAATCGATGGGGTGGGTGGCTAAAGGTACTGTGTTCGGGGAGTCCTGGTGCCATTTTGGGAAGCGCGGCTCTTCCACCACTCCGCTCGTTTTCCAGGGCATCTCCGACTTCTACCTGCCCCTGCTCTGGACGCGAAGTGTTACCCATGTCCCCGGTCTGTTCTGTTACCCATCTGCACGGTCTGTACCTTGTATCAGGGCACGACCTCGGTCGTGCCGTAAAGCGCCAAAAATGAATCCGGGCTTTAGCCCCTGAGGTTTTGTTTCACCGCCAGAGGCGGCTTTTTCCGCAAACTGTTCAGGCCCGGATAACCGACGTCGCCACGAATCCGGAATCGCTCCGAATGCCCCGACCTCCCCACCTCACGCCCAGACCAGACACTGCGGCTTCGCGATCGGAAAGTCCTTCGCCGTCTCCGCCAGCTTGCCCGTCTTTTCATCGCGGGCGAACACCGAGATCCAGTCCGATTGCTCATTCGCCACCAGCACCCACTTCTCCGTCGGATCCAGCGTTAAATGCCGAGGAATTTTCCCGCCGCACGATCCGCGCGCCAACATCGTCAGCTTTCCGTTCTTCGCATCGACCGCGAAACTCACCAGGCAGTCGTAGTCCCGATTCGCCGCATACGCAAAGCGCCCGTCGTGCGTGATCACGATGTCCGATCCGCGCGTCGCTCCGTGATAGTCCTCCGGAATCAGACTCACCTTCTGCAACGAGTTGAACGTTCCTTTCTCGCGATCCCAGTCCAGAACTTCCACCTGCGAGGCCATCTCGTGCACACAGTAGGCCAGCCGCCCGTTGGGGTGAAAGCGCAGCGCCCGCGGCCCCGACCCCGGCGTCGCATTCCACTGCGGCGGATCGTTCGGAGTCAGCCGTGCGGTCGCATCGTTGAGGTGGTAGATGTGGATACAGTCCAGCCCCAGATCGTTCACCAGCAGAAACCGGTCGTCGGGCGAAGGCGTCACGCGATGCGCGTGCGGAGCCTCCTGGCGTTCCTTGTTCACCCCGTGCCCCTGATATTGAAAGTGCGATACCGGATCGCTGATCTGCCCGTTGGAGTTGATCACGAACGAGGTCGCGCTCCCGCCGTTATAGTTGGCGCAGAATGCCGCCCGCCCCAGGTGATCCACCGCAACGTTGCAGGTCCCGGCTCCCATCGACAGCACCTGATTGATCCGCTTCAGCTTCGCCGCAGCCCGATCGATCGCGAACGCCGTGACCGCGCCGCTGGCCTGCCCCTCGAACTTCAAAAGCTCATTCGCGGCGTACAGATACTCCGCGTTCGGATCCACAGCAAGAAACGTCGGATTCTCGGTCTCCGCCGCCAGCCCCGCCGCTTCGAGTTCGCCGCTTTCCGGATTCCAGTGGAAGGCGTAAATCCCCTGGCTCGGGCTTCCGTTCACCGTCTGCGTTCCTGCAAAGAGCAAGCGCCTCTTCTCCTCTGTTCGTAACCCCAGTACCTCTTTGGCAAACGGCGCCAACGCCGCCAGCCAAACAAACGTCCTTCTGGTAAGCTGTGTCATCGCTGGTCCATCATCGCTCATCGACCCCAGTCGAAACCATCGAGCGACGGTCCGGCCGCGGAATATTTCATACGGCTTTTTGGGGCAACCTTTTGTCCGCGCCGCGGCATCTACCCAACGCTCCCTTCAGGCATAGGGCCCGGGTTTGTGCCGTTTCGGCCCCATTCCGGGATGAATTACAGCTCCACTCTTCAGCAGGAGTCTTCCATGGCGACAGCGGCTCAGCCCAGTCCCAAATCGAAAAACCCCCAGAAACATGCGCCCGGCAACGGGGTCGATGCCTCGATGCCCGATTACCTTCCCGTTATTCTAATGGGCCTGCAAAGTATGAAGGACGGTGACTTCAGCGTCCGTCTGCCTGGTTCCTGGACTGGCCTCGCCGGCAAAATCGCCGACCACTTCAATGAGATTGTCTCTGCCAACGAGCAGATGGCCCGCGAACTGAAACGTGTTGGCCAGGCCGTCGGCAAAGAGGGCAAGACTCGCGAACGGATCCGCGTCCCCCGCCACCGTGGCGCCTGGGACGAGATGGAAACCTCGGTCAACAATCTCATCGAAGACCTGCTCCGCCCCACCACCGAAGTGACACGCGCGATCGCCTCCGTTGCCCAGGGCAATCTCACCCAGACCGTCCGCCTCGACGTCGATGGCCGCCCTCTCGAAGGCGAGTTCCTCCGCTCCGCCACCATCGTCAACACCATGATCCAGCAGCTCGGCATCTTCGCCGGCGAAGTCACCCGCGTCGCCCGCGAAGTTGGCACCGAAGGCAAGCTCGGCGGCCAGGCGCAGGTCCCTGGCGTCGCCGGCACCTGGAAGGACCTCACCGACTCCGTCAACTCCATGGCCTCCAACCTCACCGGCCAGGTCCGCAACATCGCTGAAGTCACCACCGCCGTTGCCTCCGGCGACCTTTCCCGCAAGATTACCGTCGATGTCCGCGGCGAAATTCTTCAGCTCAAGGAAGCCATCAATACGATGGTCGACCAGCTGCGCTCCTTCGCCTCCGAAGTCACCCGCGTGGCCCGCGAAGTCGGCACCGACGGCAAGCTCGGCGGCCAGGCCGTCGTCCCCGGCGTCGCCGGAACCTGGAAGGATCTCACCGACTCGGTCAACGCCATGGCCGGCAACCTCACCGCCCAGGTCCGCAACATCGCCGAAGTCACCACCGCCGTCGCACGCGGCGACCTTTCCCGCAAGATTACCGTCGATGTGAAGGGCGAAATTCTCGAGCTCAAAGACACCATTAATACGATGGTCGATCAGCTCAACGCCTTCGCCGGTGAAGTCACCCGCGTCGCCCGCGAAGTCGGCACCGAAGGCAAGCTCGGCGGCCAGGCCAACGTCCCCGGCGTCGCCGGTACCTGGAAGGACCTCACCGACAACGTCAACTTCATGGCCTCGCAACCTCACCGGCCAGGTCCGCAACATCGCCGAAGTCGCCACCGCCATCGCCAACGGCGATCTCTCCCGCAAAATCACCGTCGACGTCCGCGGCGAAATCCTCCAGCTCAAAGAAACCCTCAACACCATGGTCGACCAGCTCAACCGCTTCGCAGGCGAAGTCACCCGCGTGGCTCGCGAAGTCGGCACCGAAGGCAAGCTCGGCGGCCAGGCCAACGTCCCCGGCGTCGCCGGTACCTGGAAGGACCTCACCGACAACGTCAACTCCATGGCCTCCAACCTCACCGGCCAGGTCCGCAACATCGCCGAAGTCACCACCGCCGTCGCACGCGGCGACCTTTCCCGCAAGATTACTGTCGATGTGAAGGGCGAAATTCTCGAGCTCAAGAACACCATCAACACCATGGTCGACCAGCTCAACGCCTTCGCCGGCGAAGTCACCCGCGTCGCCCGCGAAGTCGGCACCGAAGGCCGCCTCGGCGGTCAGGCCATGGTGCCCGGCGTCGCCGGGACCTGGAAGGACCTCACCGACAACGTCAACTTCATGGCCGGTAACCTCACCGGCCAGGTCCGCAACATCGCCGAAGTCGCCACCGCCGTCGCACGCGGCGACCTTTCCCGCAAGATTACCGTCGATGTGAAGGGCGAAATCCTCGAGCTCAAAGACACCATTAATACGATGGTCGATCAGCTCAACGCCTTCGCCGGCGAAGTCACCCGCGTCGCCCGCGAAGTCGGCACCGACGGCAAGCTCGGCGGCCAGGCCGTCGTCCCCGGTGTCGGCGGAACCTGGAAGGACCTCACCGACAACGTCAACTTCATGGCCTCGAACCTCACCGGTCAGGTCCGCAACATCGCCGAAGTCGCCACCGCCATCGCCAACGGCGACTTGTCGAAGAAGATCACCGTCGACGTCTCGGGCGAAATCCTCCGCCTCAAAGAGACGATCAACACCATGGTCGATCAGCTCAACCGCTTCGCCGGCGAAGTCACCCGCGTCGCCCGCGAAGTCGGCACCGAAGGCCGTCTCGGTGGCCAGGCCAACGTCCCCGGCGTTGCCGGAACCTGGAAGGATCTCACCGACTCGGTCAACTTCATGGCCGGCAACCTCACAGGCCAGGTCCGTAACATCGCCGAAGTCACCACCGCCGTCGCACGAGGCGACCTTTCCCGCAAGATTACCGTCGACGTGAAGGGCGAGATTCTCGAGCTCAAGAACACCATCAACACCATGGTCGACCAGCTCAACGGCTTCGCCGCGGAAGTCACCCGCGTCGCCCGCGAAGTCGGCACCGAAGGCAAGCTCGGCGGCCAGGCCGAAGTCCCCGGCGTCGCCGGAACCTGGAAGGACCTCACCGATAACGTCAACTCCATGGCCGGCAACCTCACCGGCCAGGTTCGTAACATCGCCGAAGTCGCCACCGCCATCGCCAACGGCGATCTCTCCCGCAAGATCACGGTCGACGTCCGTGGCGAAATCCTGCAGCTCAAAGAAACCCTTAACACCATGGTCGAGCAGCTCCGTTCCTTCGCTGCCGAAGTTACTCGCGTCGCCCGCGAAGTCGGCACCGAAGGCCGTCTCGGTGGTCAGGCCAACGTGCCCGGCGTCGCCGGAACCTGGAAGGATCTCACCGACTCGGTCAACGCCATGGCCGGCAACCTCACGGCTCAGGTCCGCAACATCGCCGAAGTCACGACCGCCGTCGCTCGCGGCGACCTCTCCCGCAAAATCGCCGTCGATGTCAAAGGCGAAATCCTCGAGCTCAAGAACACCATCAACACCATGGTTGACCAGCTCAACGCCTTCGCCGGCGAAGTCACCCGCGTGGGCCGCGAGGTCGGCACCGAAGGCAAACTGGGCGGCCAGGCCAACGTCCCTGGCGTCGCCGGTATCTGGAAGGACCTCACCGACAACGTCAACGTGATGGCTGCCAACCTCACCGAGCAGGTCCGCGGCATCGTCAAGGTCGTCACCGCCGTCGCCAACGGCGATCTGAAACAAAAATTGACGGTCAACGCGAAGGGTGAAGTCGGCGCGCTCGCCGAGACCATCAACAGCATGACCGACACCCTCGCCACCTTCGCCGATCAGGTCACCACCGTGGCTCGCGAAGTCGGCGTCGAAGGCCGCCTCGGCGGTCAGGCCAACGTCCCCGGCGCCGCCGGCACCTGGAAGGACCTCACCGGCAACGTCAACCTCCTTGCCGACAACCTCACCAACCAGGTGCGCGCGATCGCCGAAGTCGCTACCGCCGTCACCAAGGGCGACCTCACCCGCTCCATTCAGGTGGAAGCCCGCGGCGAAGTGGCCGAGCTGAAGGACAACATCAACACGATGATTGATAACCTTCGCCTCACCACCGACCGCAACACCGAGCAGGACTGGCTCAAGACCAACCTCGCCCGCTTCACCGGCATGCTCCAGGGCCAGCGCGACCTCGTCACCGTCGGCCGCATGCTCCTCTCCGAACTCGTCCCGCTCGTCAACGCGCAGCAGGGCGTCATCTATCAGACCGAATCCCACTCCGAGACGGAAGAACTCAGCGGCCTCGTTCTCCTCTCCGCCTACGCCAATGTTCACGACGGCTACAACCGCGAAATCGCTATCGGCGAAGGCCTCATCGGTCAGGTTGCTGCGGAGAAACGCCGCATGCTCATCTCCGAGATTCCCGGCACCGCCGTTCCCATCCGCTCCGGCCTCTTCGAGACCCTTCCCCGCAACGTCATCGTGCTGCCGGTGCTCTTTGAAGATCGCGTCAAGGCCGTCATCGAGTTGGCCAGCCTCGGCACGTTCACCGCCTCGCACCTCGCCTTCCTCGAACAGCTCACCGCCTCCATCGGCATCGTGCTCAACTCCATCGAAGCCACGATGCAGACTGAAGCCCTGCTCAAGCAGTCCCAGCAGCTGGCCGCCGAACTGCAGACGCAGCAGAAAGAACTCCAGCAGACCAACGAGCAGCTGGCGCAAAAAGCGCAGCAGCTCGCCGAACAAAACTCCGAAGTCGAACGCAAGAACCAGGAAATCGAGCAGGCCCGCCGCGCCCTTGAAGAAAAGGCTCGCGAGCTGGCCCTCACCTCAAAATACAAATCCGAATTCCTGGCCAACATGTCCCACGAGCTCCGTACGCCGCTCAACTCCATCCTCGTGCTCGGCCAGCAGCTCGCTGAAAACCCCGACGGCAATCTCACCGGCCGCCAGGTGGAGTTCGCCCGCACCATCCACGGCGCCGGTACCGACCTCCTCAATCTCATCTCCGATATCCTCGACCTCTCCAAGATCGAATCCGGCACCGTCTCCGTCGAGCCCGAAGAGCTCTTCTTCGGTTCGCTTCTCGAAGCCGTCTCCCGCCCCTTCCGTCACGAGGCCGAAAACCGCAGGCTCTTCTTCGAGGTCAAGAGCGATCCCAAACTCGGCCGCAGCCTCGTTACCGATCCGCGCCGCCTGCAGCAGGTCCTCAAAAACCTCCTCTCCAACGCCTTCAAGTTCACCGAACAGGGCGGCGTTCGCCTCACCGTCTCCAGCGCGCAATCCGGCTGGAACACCGATCATCCCATCCTTTCCGGCGCCGGTTCCGTCGTCGCCTTCGAGGTCTCCGATACCGGCATCGGGATTCCCGCCGAGAAACAGCGCATCATCTTCGAGGCCTTCCAGCAGGCCGATGCGGGCACCAGCCGCAAGTACGGAGGCACCGGCCTCGGCCTCGCCATCAGCCGCGAACTTGCCAGTCTCCTCGGTGGCGAGATTCAGCTCCGCAGCACTCCCGGCAAAGGCAGCACCTTCACCCTCTATGTGCCGCAAACCTATGTCGGCTCCGCTGCCACGCCCGTCGCCGAAAGGCAACGCCCGTCGTTCTCGGCTCCCGTGTATCTGGCCAGCCCCGTTGTCTCCGAGCAGGATTCAGCGGTCGAGGACGATCGCGAAAACCTCGAGCCCGGCGACAACGTCCTGCTCATCGTCGAAGACGATCCCCACTACGCTCGCGTCATCGCCGATCTCTCCCACGACAAGGGTTTCAAGGTCCTCTGCGCAATGACTGGCGCCGAAGCCCTCGCCCTCGCGCGCGAGTTCAACCCCTCCGCCATCTCCCTCGACGTCTTCCTGCCCGACATGCTGGGCTGGACCGTGCTGAACCATCTCAAGGCCGACTCCACCACCCGCCACATCCCGGTGCAGATGCTTACCCTCGACGACGATCGCCGCCACGGACTCTCCCGCGGCGCCTTCGCCTTCGTCACCAAGCCCACCTCCACCGAGGGTCTCGAGGCCGCGCTCACCCGCATCCACGACTTCTCTCAGCCGCGCCGTAAGCGCCTGCTCGTTATCGAAGACGATCCCGCCGAGCAGCTCAGCATTCGCGAACTCCTCGGTTACGAGGACATCGACATCGACGCTGTCGCCTCCGGTGCCGCCGCTCTCGAAACCCTCGATAACTCCGGCTACGACTGCGCCGTGCTCGACCTGCGTCTGCCCGATATGAGCGGCTTCGAAGTCCTCGATCAGCTGCGCAACAGCGAAAAGCTGAAAGACCTGCCCGTAGTCGTCTTCACCGGCCGCGAGCTCACTTCCGAAGAAGACGCCCGCCTGCACATGCTCGCCCGCAGCGTCGTCGTCAAGGACGTCGAATCGCCCGAGCGCCTCCTCGACGAAACCGCCCTCTTCCTCCATCGAGTCGTCGCCGACCTGCCCGCCGACAAGCAGCGGATGCTCGACCGCCTGCATCAGTCCGATGAGGCCCTCTACGGCCGCAAAGTGCTCATCGTCGACGACGACGTCCGCAACATCTTCGCGCTTTCCAGCGTGCTCGAGCGTCGTGGCATGACCGTTCTCACCGCCGGCACCGGACGCGAAGCCATTGCCACCATTGAATCCACCTCCGACCTCGCGATCGTTCTCATGGATATCATGATGCCGGAGATGGACGGCTACGAAACCATGCAGGTCATTCGTCAAAACGCTTCGCTGCGGCGGTTGCCCATCATTGCGCTCACCGCCAAGGCCATGAAGGGCGACCGCGAAAAATGTCTCGAAGCGGGCGCATCCGAATATCTTGCCAAGCCGGTGAACACCGAACAGTTGCTCTCCGCGCTGCGCATGTGGCTGCACCGCTAGAAAGGACTGGATGGGGCCGGGGAGATCGATGACTCCAGACAAGAAAGTCAACATCCTCATGGTGGACGATCAGCCCGCCAAGCTGCTCAGCTACGAGGTCATCCTCGCCGAGCTTGGCGAGAACCTCATCAAGGCCACTTCCGCCAAAGAAGCCCTCAACATCCTCCTCAAAAATGACATCGCCGTCGTCCTCATGGACGTCAGCATGCCCGAGCTCGATGGCTTCGAGCTCGCCGACATGATCCGCGAGCATCCCCGCTTCGGCAAAACCGCCATCATCTTCATCTCCGGCGTCCACCTCACCGACGCCGACAAGATCAACGGCTACCGCCGCGGCGCCGTCGACTACATCTCCGTCCCCGTCATTCCCGAGGTCCTGCGCGCCAAAATTGGCGTCTTCGTCGAGCTCCATCGCAAGACCCTCGAGCTCCAGCGCCTCAATACCGACCTTGAGCGCGTCATTGCCGAACGCACCGAAGCGCTCCGTCAAAGCGAAGCTCACCATCGCGAACGAGCCGAGCTCCTCGAGCTCGCCACCGAAGCCATCATCGTTCGCGACCTGGGCGGCGCCATTCGCTTTTGGAATGCCGGCGCCGAAGCCCTCTACGGCTGGTCCCGCCAGGATGTCCTCGGCAGCGATCTCCACCAGCTCCTGCGCACCAGCTTTCCCGTTTCCCGAGCCGAAACCGAAAAGGCGCTTCTCACCCACCGTTCCTGGGAAGGCAATCTGAGCATGCGCGCCAGGGACGGCCGCGAGCTCGTCGTTGCCACCCGCAAGGTCCTCAATCGCGAAAATACCGCTATCCTCGAAATCCAGCGCGACATCACCGCCCAGCTTCAGGCCGAGGAAGCTCTCCGCCAGGCCGAAAGGCTCGCCGCCATGGGCCGCGTCGCCGGCATCATCGCCCACGAAATCAACAACCCGCTCGAAGCCATTACCAACGCCTTCTACCTGCTGCGCAATCATCCCTCCCTCGACCAGGAAGCCCGCTACTACGCCAGCCTCGCAGACCAGGAACTGCAGCGCGCCGCCCACA
>CAVPCB010000119.1:0-168010 GCA_963702285.1 uncultured Acidobacteriaceae bacterium
TAGTGCACCCTGGTAGAAGCTGACACGCGAATTAGATAAGGTTGAGGCCTCCGCCGAGGAGGCATGATGGGACGCAAGGCACGGGTACAGAGGACACCTGAAGAGAAGTGGCAGATCGTTCTGGAGGGTCTGAAGAGCGGCAACATCGCCGAGACCTGCAGGAAGTATGAGATCGCGCCGAATCTTTACTATCGCTGGAAAGACGAAGTGGAGCAGGGCGCCAAGGCTGCGCTTGGGGGAGAAGCGCAGCCGCGCGCCCGGACGAAGATCAGACCCGGAAGATCAGGCAGCTGGAGCGGGCGCCGGGCCGCAGCGCGCTGCAGATCGAGATACTAAAAAACGTGCTGGGCGAGTGAGCTGCGGGCAGGCTCATTCGCAGGCCAGAGAACTTGTAGCCCGAGGCAAGGAGGCGAAGCTGGTGGCCGAGACACTGTCGCTCAGCCGCTCCAGCCTCTACTACCGCAAACGAGCGCACCGGAGCCGCGCCGACCGCAGCGACGATGAGCGGATCGTGGCCGCCTGCGGCGAGAAGCCGGCCTACGGCTATCGTCGTGTGGCCTGGTGGCTGCAGCGCAAGCAGGATATGGAGGTCAACGGCAAGCGCGTGCTGCGGGTGATGCGCGAGCGCGGTCTGCTGGTTCGCCAGGGACGTTATCGGATCTCGCGCAGAAAAGACTGGAGCCGCGTGGAGGCGCCCGAACCGAACCTGGTCTGGCAATCCGACATGACTAAGGTCTGGGCCGGGCCCTCCACCGGCTGGTCTTATCTGGTCAGCGTGATCGACTGCTGTACGCGCGAAATCGTCGGCTGGGATCTGAGTCTGCGCTGCCGCACCGGGGAGGCTCTTTCGGCGCTGGAACGGGCCGTGCTCAACCACCTGCCTCATGGTCCGCGCGGGCTGGGACTTACTCTAACTACGGACAACGGCACGCAGTTCACTTCGGCGAGTTACATCGAAACTCTCAGCCGGCTCGGCATAGAGCATCGCCGCACCGCTTACAACCACCCCGAGGGAAACAGTTACATCGAACGCTTCCACCGCAGTCTCAAAGAAGAGGAGGTCTGGATCAACGAATACCAGAGCTTCGACCACGCACGGCGGTCCATCGCTCTGTGGATCGAGGAATATAATCACGACCGTCCGCACCGTGGACTCCACGGCCGAACGCCGCACGAATCCCGTGCCGCGTTCCACGCTACAACCCTTACTTCAAACCTGGCCCAACCTGTCTAAATCAGCAGGGTGCACTACAAATCCGACAAGTCAATCGGGCTTCCGGGCTTCCCGATCCGAAACGGATTCTGTATAAAGGAACTTCATACTACTGTTGATGAGGCATGCCCTGTCGCGGTCTCTCCATTGCCATTCAGCCAGGTATATTAGTACCCCCGTAACCTCCTGATTCCACACGAAGGCGCAAGGGGTCAACCCCCTCGGCCGCCTGTTCCGGCTATGCCCGTCACCCCGACAACCGTCTCCTCCGGCTATGTCGCCGCGGGCATCCGGCTGCTATAGTGCGCCAGACATGTCCGGCGCCCTTGCATCCGCCCTCCTGCTCCTCGTCGCCTTCCCCCGCCCCGTCCTCGCGTCCGACGCGGTCGGCGGCGCCGTCCTCGTTCTCGGCCTCATCGTTCTCTTCCTCCGCGGCGACTGGCTCCGCGCGCGGCCCCTCGACAAGCTGATCCTGCTCGGCCCCCTCTTCTACGCCGTACCCATCGCCGCCTTCGGCACCGAGCACTTCATGCTCACGCGGATCATCGCCTCCATCGTGCCCGCCTGGATGCCGTGGCCCATGTTCTGGGCGTACTTCGTCGGCGCTTGCCTGATCGGCGCCGCCCTCAGCCTGGTCACCGGCATCCAGACCCGGCTCGCCGCCAGCCTGCTCGCGCTCCTGTTCTTCCTCTTCGTCGTGCTCATGGACGCGCCGGGCTGGGCCCATCAGCCCACCAACCGATTCGCCACCGCGCTGATGCTGCGCGAGCTCGCCTTCAGCGGCGGCCCGCTGGGGCTCGCCGTCAGCCTCAGTTCGCAGACCCAGCGCGCGCGCATCCTCGCCACGGTCGCGCGCTGCTTCGTCGCGATCCCCATCCTCTATTACAGCGTCGAGCAGTTCCTCCACGCCGATCACGTCCCCGGCATCCCGCTGGAGCTGGTCACGCCTGCCTGGATCTGGGGACACATTCTCTGGACCTACCTGACCGCCGCGGTTTACGCGATCGCGGGCCCGCTGCTGCTCATCGGCTGGAAGGCCCGCGCCGCCGCAACAGCGATTGGCGGGGTGGTGCTCTTTGGGATCCTTGCCGTTTATCTGCCGCTGGGCATCGTGGGGCGTGCGAGCATGGAGCTCGGCGTCAACTACCCGATGGACACGCTGATGTTTTGTGGAACGGTGCTGATGCTGGCAGCCGCTATGCCGCGCCGTGAAGCTGCCTGAGAGCGAGCGCAGGATGCTCCTGAACGACCGACCGCAGCGCCGGTGTCTGTGAAGTTGTGTTGGGATTGTGGGGGGCAAACAACAGGGGCCGCCAACATTCCCGTCCCCAGATCAGGAGAGGCAGCCCCTTGTGTTTGTACAACTACGAATGAGTTGAGGATGCCAGAAGCCTGGACGCGGGGCTGTGATCGCTGTCACACCTGTTTTGACGGGCACCGGGCGCTGTTCCGCCGGTGCCCGGATTCGCTACGGAGTGGCGGCGTGCGGTTTGATCAGCTCGTCGAGGTAGTCCGGCTTGCTGTCGTCGCGGGTGAGGTGCGGATAGCGGATCCCGCCGTGGTAGTCGATGCTGGCCGAGTGGATGTAGTCGTCGTCGACGTAAGTGAGGCTGATGGGCGCGGAGGCGTCCTTCGCCGCTTTGATGGCGTCTTCGAGGCGGTCGTGGGTGTAGAGGCGGCCGTCGACGCCGATCACCTTCATCGCTGAAACGATGCCGGCCTTGTAGGCTGGGCCGCCGACGATCGAGTCGGCGACGGTTCCGTCTTCGCCGAGCTGCAGGCCGATGGAGTAGGCGTCGCCCGCGCCGCCGCGGCGACCGGGGAGACCGATGGGCTCAGCGTTGTACGTCATCTTCCAGCCGCCGTTCTCGATGCCGCCGGTGGGGGCTTCGGGCGACTTCGAGTCGAGGCGCTGGTGGAGGAAGCCGGCCCAGTCATAGGGCGCGACGGAGTTGAGGGTCGAGACAAGCTCGTCGAAGGTCCACGGCTTCACTTCGGGTCCGTTGTTGGGGCCGCCGTGATAGATGTGGCAGAAGTCGTCGATGGATTTCTGGCCGTGCGTGACCTGGTGGATGATGGTGGCGACCTCAAGCCACATCAGGTCGCCCTCATCGTAGTAGTCGACGCCGCGGCGCCAGTTGATCCAGCCGCGGAGGCCGCCGCCGGGTCCGCCCATGGGCTCGCCGCTGGCCGTATCGAGGAGAGGACGCCAGGTGCGGCCGGGCCGGCCGGGACCGAGCGAGGCGGCGATGGAGGCGAGGAACTCGCGGTACTGCTCGGGGGTCCACAGGCCGGACCGCGCGGCGAGCATGGGGCCAAGGTAGTCGGTGAGGCCTTCATAGCCCCAGAGGCCGTCGGTCTCCATGGGTTTTTCGAAGTCGGGGGTGGTGAGGTCGGCGGGGCGGCGGAACTTGCCGTTCCACGAGTGGACGAACTCGTGCGGAAGCAGGGAGCCGACGCTGAAGGCGCCTCCGGGCTCGAGGAACACGCGCTCGGGGAGGCGGCTGTCGTTGGATTCGTGGTGCTCGAGGCCGAAGTGCGCGACGTGATCGCTGAGGGCGAGGAGGAAGTGGTAGTCGCGATAGTGGCGGGTGCCGAAGAGGACGCCGGATTCGGCGACGACGTTGGTCAGGCCTTTCTGGATGGCGGGCGTGATGGCGAGTGCGGCTTCGCTGTCGGCGGCGAGGTCGAGCTCATGGTGGATTTTTTCGCCGGGGGGCGTCAGGTCGATGGCCTTGTAGTAGTGGCCTTCGATGACCGGCGAGTCAACGAGCAGATCGAAAGAAATGGGCTTGAAGGTGACGGTGCTGCCGGATTCGTGATCGATGGGAAGGGAAGTGCCGAAGCCCCAGCCTTGCGGACGGATGAGGGTCGCGTCATAAGGTGAGCTGCGCGGAGGGCGTGCCGGCCGGATAGAAGGCGACCTCGTTCCACTCCAGCACGAGCAGTTCGTCGGATGCGGAGAAGCCTTCGGCCTCGATGAAGTCGAAGTTGGCGTCGAGATGGGTGACGCCGCTGGGGACATCGACATGGAAGGTGTAGACGTCGAGGAGGTCGCGCTGCCAGGGGATTTCTTTGCCGTCAGCCATGAAGTGCAGGCCGGTGACGGCGTTCAGCGGGCCGTCAGGTCCGTGCTCGCCGGGGATCCACTTGGGGTAGTAGAGGGTGAGCGGACCGGGCTGCACGGGGATGACTTCGTGGACGTGGAGAATCTTTTGCGGGGAGTGGGTGGTGTCCACGGTGAGGGCGATGTGCGACTGCGCGAGTGCGGGGAGCGCGAAGCAGAAGGCGAGGGCCGCAGGAAGGAAACATCGAGACATGCGTCGGCTCCGAGATTTGGGATTGGGGGCCATGATAGCGGAAGCTGGCGGTCGGCGATCAGCGATCGGCGATCGAGTGCGGTCCCACGTCCCCGACTGCACGGACGTTGGGAGCCCATTCATCGAGGGTCACGGCGTGTCAGCGGATGTGGCGGGGACAGCAGGGACTTGAGGTCGCCGGCCAGGGCGGCGTTGGCATAGGCGATGTTCTTGCGCCAGGTGCCTTTGAGGTTGGCGGGGCGGACGGGTTGGGTCAGGGTCCAGAGCGGGAAGTGGCGTTTTGGCGTCGTAGAGGGTGAGCTGAGTCTGGAATTGCCATTTGGTGTTCGCGAAGATGTGCTGGAAGCTCGGAGCTGGGAGCTTGGAGCCTGGAGCTGGGAGCCAGCCGTCATGGCGATTTTTATTCATGTGCGGCGGCAGGTTCCGCGATATATATGCATATGCCGAAAACGGCGCCGCGGGTGAATCGCGAGCTGGCGGTCCACCTTGGCGTGCTGGGCGCGATGCTGGCGTGCACGCTGGTGCTGGCAATTTGGCCGCAGGGCGTGCTGCATGCCGGTTACCGCTGCGCTATGCAGATCCTGCTGGGGCTGCGGTGCCCCTTCTGCGGCATGACGCGGGACTTTGCGGCGATGCTGCATGGAGGAAAGCCGGTGCAGAATCCATGCTCGTGGATTGCCGCCCCGGTGGTGTATGTTGTTTATCCGGTCGCGGTGCTGGTGGCGTGGCGCAGGAAGCGGCTGGACTGGTTCCACGGCAGGGCTTTGGGGTGCGGAGTGGCAGTTGCGCTGGTGCTGATGCTGGTGCTGAACAATCTGCGTTGAGGGAGGAACGACCTTGCAAGGGAATGGAATCTATCAACTGGTTGGGCTGGTGATCGCTGCCGCGATTGCATTCTGGGTGTACAACGACGCGAAGAAGCGTCCCATGAATGCAATCTTGTGGGCGGTCGGGACGTTTCTGGTGTGCATCGTGTTTCTGCCGCTGTATCTGATCCTGCGCAAGCCGGTAACGGGCACAGCGCCGGAGCGCCGGGGATGCCGCCGCAACCGCTGCCGTTGCCGCCGACCTACACGCCTCCACCGCAACAGGGCTACCCAACCGCCGCAGTACACACCGGCGCCCCCCACCTATACGCCGCCGCAGCAGGCGACGCCGCCGGCGACGCTCCGCCGAAGCAGGGCAAATTCTGCCCCAGCTGCGGAGCGCCCCATGAGGGGACGGTGAAATTCTGCCCGAATTGCGGGGCGCGAGTACTGAGGTCGAGGCATCCTGTCCTTTCTCTTTGAAACGTCAGAAGAGGAAGGATGGGCTGCTCATAGCGAAGGTGATCCAAGGGGGAAGTTCCTCCCGGGATGGGAAGTGTTAGAGATTTTTAAGAATTCAGGGAGGTTTTCCGCAGCTCACCTGCTCAAGTCTTGTTGCCTTGGTCCGATGGGATTCACAGAGGGACGAGTTGAGTGGGCTGAGGGGAGATTCCATGATCTGCAAGAAATGCTACTCCGAGGCGATGACTGCATTTCCAGCAGACGTTCGGCTCTATCTGAATCACTCGAGAACGAGGAGCGCGGCGCCGCTGAACCCGGCACCGGAGATCGCGGTTTGCCTGGACTGCGGATTTTCGCAGTTCACGATCGCGCCGGCATGGTTATCCGCAGGATGGCTGCGGGCGTTTCGGGACACGCCGGAGATGTTGCTGAAGAGGGCTGGTTACGGCGGCACGACAGGAAGATGAATCGGCAAAGAACGAAGCGGTAGATCCGGCCCCCCAGCCTGTCGCTCAGGAGAACGCCGAGGAAAAGGATGGAGCGCCGGGAAGCTTCAGTGAATGCGGACGTCGCCGGAGCCGGTTTCGACGCGAACGGTGGGACCGCCGCCATTGATGTCGCCCTGGATGTGGTGACGCTCGATGGAGCCGTGCATGCTGATGGGCGGATCGCTGTGCACCGAGCCGGAGCCGGTGCTGGCGTCGAGCGAGAAGTGAGCGCCGCCGACATTCAGCGTGACGGAACCGGAGCCGGTTTCGACCTTCCAGTCCGAGCTGGGATTGCCTCCGATTTCCACGTCGCCGGAGCCGGTTTCAGCGAAGAGAGCGCCGGAGACTCCCTGGAGGTGGATGCTGCCGCTTCCGGTGGTCGCTTTCACATCGTTCGCTGACTGCAGGCCGGCGCGGATGTCGCCGGAACCGGTCTTCGAGCAGGACACGGCCGCTGAAGCCGCCGGCTTCAATGGAGCCGGAGCCGGTATTGGCTTTCAGCGGGCCGCCCAGGTCCTGGAGTCGCAGGTCGCCCGAGCCGGAGCTGGCTTCGAGCTGCGTGCCTTTGGGCGCGGTGACGTCGTAGTCGATCGAGACGTTGCGGATCCAGTCGGCGTGCCGGCCGATGGTGATGATGTTGCCGGACTGATCGATGGGCGGACGATCGACAACCTGCTTCACGCGGTCGTCCGGCGAGGCCCCGAAGCCCCAGCCGTTGGCGTGGACATGGCCCACGATGTGGACTTCGCTGGAGGAGCCGGGGGTGACGTGAATGTAGCCGGAGCCGGTGCCCACGGTGAGCATCACCTGGCCGGAGACGTGGAGGGTTTTGTCGAAGGTACCGTCGGCGGCGAGCGCAGCAGCGGGGACAAGAGCGGCGACGGCGGTGGCGAGGATCATGTTGCGGAGTGTGAAGTGCATCGTCATAACCTCCTCAAATCAGGGAGTAGGGAATAGGGAGTAGGGAGCTGGGAGCCGGGAGCTGGGAGTAGGGAGTGGGAGCAGGAGCACCCGAATCGCGACTATTGTTGCAGGACAACGGGGTCTCCTTCTCTGAGACCGGCAAGGATCTCGGTGCGGGTGCCGTTGGAGATGCCGGCCGTGACGGGGATCTTCTTCTGGCCCTCTTTGGATTTGGCATCGGGTATCCAGACGAAGGCGTTCTTGTCATTATCCCAGGTCATGGCCTGCTCGGGAACGCTCAGCGCATTGTGATGCTCGGTGACCAGGACCTCGGCGTTCGCCGTCATGAGAGCTTTCAGTTCGCCGGTCGGATTATCGATGGAGACGCGAACCTCGAAGGTGGTGACGTTGTCCTTTTCGACGCCAAGCGGCGAGATTTTGGTGACCTTGCCGTTGAACGTCTTGTTGGGGAAGGACTGCACGTGGATGCGTGCGGGCTGGCCGAGATACACGTTGCCGATATCGGCCTCGTCGACTTTGCCGTCGACGTAAACCTGGTGGATGTCGCCGATCGTCATGACCAGCGTGGCGGTTGAGCCGAGCACGAGGATGGAGCTGACGGCGGAGCCGACCTCAACGTCGCGCGAGAGCACCATACCCTCAAGAGGCGAGACCAGGGTGGTATAGCTGAGCTGCTGGTTGAGCTGGTCGAGGCTGGCCCTGGCCTGCTGCACCTGGGCTTCGGCCTGGCGGAGTTTCGCCTGGTCGACGCCGATCTGGGCGACGGAGGCATCGCGCTTGTTTTTCTGGGCGAGGTAGTCGCGCTGAGCATTGTCGAGAGCCTGCTGGGAGACGATGCCGTCCTTCAGCATTTTCGCGTTGCGCTCGTACGTCTCCTGATACATGGGGAGGTCAGGGGCTTCGGCGTTGACTTTGTCCTGGACGATGTTGGCGGTGAAGGTGGTGACGTTGGCTTCAGCGGCGGCAAGCTGGGCACGCTGCGCGGCGACCTGGGCGAGAATCTCCTGCTGGTCGAGCTGGGCGAGCACCTGGCCTTTGCCGACTGTCTGATTGATGTCGACGTAGAGCTTTTCAACGAGGCCCGAGGCTTTGGATTTGAGCTCGACTTTGGTGATGGGCTGAATCGGGCCGGTGGCAACGACGGACTTGGCGATGTCGCCACGAGTCACTTTGGCGAGCCGGGCAGCGGGGATGCTGGTGCCGCCGGCACGGAGCGCGAAGGCGGTGACGGCAAGAATAACGACGACCCCGGCGACGAGGCCGCCCCACAGCCAGATGCGATTCTTGCGCTTGCCGTTGCGGTTCACTGCTCGCGTCCTCTCCCAGCGGGTTTCGTGGACGGGCTCGTGGATGGAAGGTTTTCGGCCGCGATCCAGATTCGGACCGAGTCCACGAGACCCACTGCCGGGCTGCACCAGGGAATACGCAGTTCCGGGGGGAATGGTTCCGTGAAGGCAGGGTACAGGGTGCGAAGGGCGGGAGCAGGTCAGCGGGTGAGCTTTAGGGGTTCCGTTGAGCCCGAAGCGCTTCGTCATTTCGGCGTAAAGGAAGCCGCGGCCGGGGCGGTAAGGCTGGACCCATTCGCCATCGATCACGAACTGGGGGATGGCGCGCTTGCCGACGTGGATGAAGACTTCCTCGGCGGCGCCCGGGGTTTCTTCGATGTCGATTTCGGTATAGGGGATCTGGTGGGACTCGAGAAAGCGTTTGGCCTCGCGGCAGTCGCGGCACCAGGGAGCTGAATAGACAAGGACCCGCATCGCTGTTCATCGTATCGCAACATTCGCGACGATTAGAGTGATGCGAGTCACACGAAAGAAGCAGCCTGGGGCTGGGAGCCTGGAGCCCGTAGCCTGGAGCCGGTAGCCCGAGCCCAGGCCCGAGCATGCGTTAATTGTTGCCCAGGGAGAAGACGACGTTGATGGTGGTCTCGACTTCGACAGGCTCGCCGTTGAGGGTCCACGGGCGGTAGCGCGCCTGGCGGATGGCTTCTGCCGCGGCCTGGACGAGCAGGGCTGGACCGCTGAGGATGCGGAGGCTGGCGATGCGGCCGTCGGTGCCGATGAGTGCCGAAATGACGACCGTCCCCTGGATGTGCGCCTGCTGTGCGATGGCCGGATAGTGGGGCTGGATGGGGACCAGGAGTTGTCCCGCAGCTACACCGGAGGAAACGTGGAGGGGGCCTGTGGGTTTGGCCGGATGTACGCGCGGCGTGGGTGCGGGCGTGGCGAGTCCGAGGGGCAGCATGCCTGGGCCGGAGGTCGACGCCGAATGCGCCTGGCGTAATGGGTCCCGGAGGTCCGGGGTCGACAATGTGGGCGATGTGCGTTGGGATGCTGGACGGCATCTGGATGGTGGTGGTGAGGAGTTCGGTATGGCTCGTTGAAGCGATGGCGTGTTGCGGCTCGACAACCGGCTCGGCGGTCGGCGGTGGCGGGGCGATCAGGGGGACGGTGAGGAATTTGCGGGGAAGGGCGCTGGGGTAGAGGTAGGGGATAACAGCAGGACGGCGAGGAGCGCCGTCTGCAGGACCATCGAGCCGGCGGCGTAGCGCGGGCTGCGGGTGTGGATGCGGCTGGCGGATGCGAAGGTGCTGTCTTCGAACATGGGTTCCCTCCGGAACAGGGCGCAGAGCACAGGGCTCAGAGCGCAGGATTCAGTACTGCCGGAGAGAGCGAGGGTGAGTGCGAGATGCGCGGGCCGGTTGTGCTCGCGTTCATCTCTGCGGGGATAGACAACGAATGCGCGGGAAGAGTTCCCGCGCATTCGAGCCGGTAGCCGTAAGCAGAGTGCGGCTTGTGCTTTTGCGTTTCGGCTTCATCGTTCGAGCACGCCTGCGACTTCGCGATAGGATTCGGACATGGCGAATACGATCACGGCTGCGGAGTTGAAGAAGAGGCTGGGGCTGGCGCCGCATCCGCGCGAGGGCGGTTGGTTTCGCGAGACGTGGAAGGCGGAGGAGACGATTCCGCTGGAGGCTTTACCGGCGGGGCGGTACAGCGGGGCGCGATCGGCCGGGACGGCGATCTATTATCTGCTGGAGCCCAACAATTTTTCAGAGATGCACAAGCTGGCGTCCGACGAGGTCTTCCACTTCTATCTCGGCGACCCGGTGGAGATGCTGCAGCTTTGGCCGGATGGGACAGGCAAGCGCGTGGTGCTTGGGCACGATTTTGCGAACGGGCAACTGCTGCAGACCGTGGTGCCGCAGGGAGTTTGGCAGGGGACGCGGCTCATCGGCGGCGGAAATGTCGCGCTGCTGGGATGCACGGTGAGTCCGGGGTTCGATTATGCGGACTACGCGTCGGGGAAGAGGGAAGAAATGACGCGAGGCTGGCCGGAGTGGACGGAGATGATCGCGCAACTGACGCGAGAGTGAATCAGGGCGTGGGCGACCATGCGTCGACGATGGTCTTCGCCATTTTCGCGATGAGGAGTTCGGCGGAGTTGTCGGGGGTCCAGCTGGTGTCTTCGTTGTCGTGCGTAAACGCGGAGATGATGATGACGCCATGTTTGGTATAGACGGCGCCGACGTCGTTGCGAGCGTGATCGAGAGTGCCGATTTTGTCGGCGATGGCGGAGTCGCCTTCGGTGGTGTCGAGCTTTTCGAGATAGCGCGGGATCATATCGCGGTCCGACTGCACCTTGAGCATGTGAATCGCGGCGGCGCAGAGATCTTTGTCGCTGGGGATGGCGGTTGAGATGGGGTTGGGCGCGGTTGCGGCGCTGTTGGTCGAAGAAGGGCCGAGGTTGCAGGTGACGAAGCGCTGCATGATCGACGCCATCTCGCGGGCGGTGGTTTTGCCCAGACCGAACTTCGGCTGGTCGGCGGGCTGCGGGCCGGCGGCAGGCTTGAACACCTTCTTGTAGAGCCAGGTGTTTTTAAGGGCAAGGCCTCGCGGCGGCGGCGCGGTGAGTTGCTCGTCGATGGTGTCGAGGCCGAGGTCGTCGATGAGGAGGTTCGCGGCGGTGTTGTCGCTGACGGCGATCATGAGGGTGAGCGCGTCTTTGAGCGTGAGCGTGTGCGGCGTGTCGAGAAAGAGAAGGACGCCGGAGCCGGGAACCTGGTCCTCGTGGTTGGAGCATCAGTCGATCGTCGAAATGGGCGCGGCCGGCGCGGATCTGCTCGAGCGCGGTATAGAGGATGCCGAGTTTGATGACGGAGGCGGTGGGCACCGGCTGGTCGGCGTTGATGGCGACGGTTTTGCCGGTGGCGAGGTCGGTGGCATAGAGGGCGACTTTGCCGTGGAAGCCTGCGATCTGCGATTGCAGCTGCGCGGTGAGGGCCGAATCGGTTTGGGCAGAGGCGGTCAGGGCGGCGAGAGCGAGGAGGGAGACCGTCGCGGATTTGAGCAGCATGGAGGCCAGTGTAGCGTGCAGATCGGAAATTCGGGTTCGACACTAACGACCGGAAACGTGGACAGCCGGCCTAAAAACGGCCGTCAGTGGTTTCGAGGTTCCAGAAAGGCGACGTGAGGCCGGCCTGGTGAAAGATGTCCTGGGCTTCGGCGACGCTCCATTTGTGCCAGTCAGGATCGGCGTGCGATCCATACCAGACTCTTGCAAGGGCCGCGACCTGGTGGAGGGGAACGGCCTCGCCGCGCGGAAGACCGTGGCGGTTCGACCAGCGCGCGATTTCGTCGGCATGGCGGAAGGGAAGAACCATGGAGCAGTGCTCGTGCACGTTATCCCAGGCGCGGGTGGGGCGAATGGCGAAATGGACCACGACGTTTTCAAAGCCGAGCGGCTGGCCGTTGCGCACCGGGACGATGATGGGGTCGCATTCGGCGCCGTAGCGGGAGTGGATGCGGACGTCACCGCCGACGAGGGTGGCGACACCGAAGGCGCACCAGATGCACGGCGCCCACCAGCTGCGGCTGCGGCCTTCGATCCAGTTGATGGTCGGGGTCAATGAGAAGGGGTGGAGGATCCACGGCGCCGGCCGGTGCGGATGAAGCACCACGCCGTGGAGATCGGCGAGCGCTGCGAGCAGTTCGTCGATGCCGGAAGGCGTGGCGTCAAAGCGAAGCGCGAGGTCGGTGTTCGTCGGACAGGTACCGGTCTGGATGAGGCCCGAGACGAGTTCGTAATGAAGGCGGGATAAGGCGAGCTGGTTATCCATGGATGGGAGGTTCTGCAGGTTCAGAGTAATGCTGGGACCTTGCTGAACAGGATACGGATTCGCGATGACTCTGTCGCAGGGATTCGGCGCAGGGAGGGATCTTCGTGAGGATTCAGCGCACCGGTTGCCAGGCCCCGGATTGCGCTGACTTGAAGATTGCGTCGATCACGGCCATATTCGCAATGCCCTCTTCGAGGGAGACCGGGACCGGCGTGCCTTCGAGAATCGCGCGCGAGAACGCGTCGCCCTGGACCGAGTACTGATCGACGACGGGGAAGGTTTCGGTTTTAATGCCGGAGCCGAGCAGGTCGCTGCCGTCATCGATGAAGAGGCGCGTGGGGCAGTCGGGCGGGGCGTTGAAGGGGATTTCGATTTCAATGCGGCCTTTGGTTCCGAAGATGTGCACGCGCTGGTGCGGGACCAGCTGCGTGCTGCAGGTGAAGATGGCGTGGCCGCCGGGGAAGTCGAGCAGGGCGGAGGTGAGGCGGTCGGTGCCGAGCTGCGGATCGCGATCGATGAGGCCGCAGACGCGGGTGGGCCGCGCGCCGAAGGCGTAGCGCGCGGACTGGATGCAGTAGCAGCCGATGTCGTAGAGGGCGCCGCCGCCGGTTTCCGGCTGGTTGCGGATGTTGGCGGGGTCGACGTTGAAGTAGCTGAAATGGGCGGCGACAGACCGCACGCGTGCCGATGCGGCCTTCATCGATGAGCGCGCGCGTGCGGAGCCATTGCGGGTGGGAGCGGATCATGAAGGCTTCGCCGATGAGCACGCCGGTGCGCTCGCGGATGCTGAGGAGGGTTCGCGCTTCGCCGGCATTCATGGCGATGGGTTTTTCGCACAGGACGTGCTTGCCGGCTTCGGCGGCCCTGATGGTCCAGGGGACGTGAAGCTGGTTGGGGAGCGGGTTGTAGATAGCGTCGATGTTGGGGTCGGCGAGGAGTTCTTCGTAGGAGCCGTAGGCGGCGGGGATGCCGAGGGCCTTGGCGACGGCGCTGGCTTTGGTGAGGTCGCGCGAGGCGATGCCGGCGACGGTGGAGAGCTGGCCGCGCTGCATGGCGGGGATGACTTTTTTGACGCCGATGTTGGCGGTGGAGAGGACGCCCCAGCGAATCTTCTTCATGCGAACAGGGTACCAGGGATAGCCGGTCGCCGGTAGCTGGGAGCGAAGATCGAGTAGAGAGGGGAGCGAGGAACGATCCGCGGAATAGGTCAGCGAGAGGCAGACGCGCTCCCTTCAGCTTTCGCTCGCCTTTTGCTCGCGTTGGATCGCCGCTGCTAGACGCCAGCCTGGCTCATCATTTCGCGGATGCAGGTGCGCCAGCGCTGGAGTTCGACGCGGTCGCCGAGCTTGAGCTGCTGGGCGGCTTCCTGCAGCGTGATGCGGCGCGAGTAGAGTTCGTCGGTGACGCGGTCGGCGAGATCGGGCAGGAACAGGCTCTTGCCGCCCTGCTGCGCGATGGCTTCCGGCATGGAGCTGGACTGGTAGAGCTCGAACTTGTTCTGATCGCCGAAGTAGCCGTTGCGGACGACGTGGACCACGCCGGCGTTCATCGAGTCCATGTAGTTCTTGAGCAACTCGAGCGAGTCGCGCTGGCGGTTGATAACCCACAGGGTGACCAGAGGACGGGCCAGTTCTTTGAGCGCGTCGAGGAGAATGGCGCCGTGGCGCAGGACCGCGTCGTTGTTGCGCGCCGGCGTGTTGACCACGATGGCCTTGAAGGGATTCGCATCGCAGGTGTTGACCAGGGTGATCCAGCCGTCGACTTCATCGAGGCTGACGACTTCGCCTTCGATCAGACGGCGGTAGGCTTTCCAGACATCGGGGTTGGTGGTGTCGGCTTCGAGGAGCCGGACGTAGCGGTGTTCGGTGGTGAAGTAGTCGAGCACGGCCATCGCAGTGAGCGATTTGCCCACACCACCCTTGCTGCCGCTGACGAAGACGATGGGCTGGTTCATGAAGAGTCCTGCAGATCGTTGAGGGGTGAAGGGTTGCGGGGGACCCGAAACATCGAGGTTACACGGGAGACTGGGATGGAGCAATGGGAATTGAGGCGAGGTGGTCGAGGGCGAGCGGAAGACGATTCGCGAGAGGCCGTCGGCGAGCTGTTATGGCAGGCCCGCCGGCGGGAAGCGGTGATGGAAGGAACCGGAGCCGCCGCCGACGAAATGAACCACTTCGAATTTGTCGCCGTCGGCAATGGTCGTGAGGGGCCAGGAGGGCCGGGCCACGATGGCGCCGTTGTGTTCGATGGCGACGCGGTCGGACTTGAGGGCGAGAGCGGTGACGAGATCGTGTACGTTGCAGCCGGCGGCGAGCTCCGGGAAGGAGCGCGCGTGACCGTTGATGACGAGTTCCATGGAAACAGGGTACCAGGGGCAGAGGAAAGCCGCGGGCGAAACGCCTGAGCGCAGCAGCGCCGTAGTTCTAACGGAGGGAGCGGAAGACTTGCCAGGCAACGTCGCCGAGCAGGAAGAGGACCGCCTGGAAGATCAACGCGAAAGCGAGGCCGCGAAAAGCGCCCAGGTTGATCTCCGGCGCTCCGTCGGGGCCGACGCTGGAAACGCAGCGGGATGGGTCGACCAGCGGTTCGCCTGTAGCATCCAGGATGTCGATCGCCGATTGGATAGTATGAACGGCCATAAAAAATCCCCTCGCAATGAAGCTATCGACCGGGGCCGGCCTTTACATCAATAGATGCGGGATTTCCGGCGGGCGTGTCTCAAAAGAGAACGGAACGGCGGATCATTCCCGTTTCGACGCGCTGACCGCAGGCACAGATACGCCGTTGACAAACGACTTGCGGCAAAACTAAGCTCACCGCACTCATTTCCCCCCCAAAACCTGCGAAGGAGAGAGTCTTATGAAAAGACACACCTGTTTGGCCGCCGTTCTGCTGTGCGCCACCGCCTTGCTGGCAGGAGCCGTTCCCGCGAGAGCACAGGCGAATTCCTCCGATAAGGCTGCGATTGAAGCGCTCTACAAGCAATTCGACGTCGCCTTCAACAAGAAGGACACCAACGCGATCATGGCGCTCTACGATCGCGACGTGTTTGTCTTCGACCTTGTTCCACCGCGTCAGTATGCCGGCTGGGACGTATACAAAAAGGACTGGGACGACACGTTCGCGATGTTCCCCGGGCCGGGGAGCTCGACGCTGACCGATATGAACATCACTGTGGCCGGTCCGGTGGCGTATTCGCACTACATCGTCGACGGCACGATGACCGACAAGGATGGCAAGCAGATGCACCTGGTGGTGCGGAGCACCGATGTTCTGCGGAAGCAGAACGGGAAGTGGCTGATCGTCCAGGAACACAATTCGTTCCCGGTGGATTTGGCGACCGGACAGGCGGATCTGCTGTCGAAGCCTTAATTCAAGGAGACAGGATTGGGCGTGGGCTGGGCAGAAGGGAGGCGGCTGACGCGCGACTTACACGCTTAGCCGCACCAGCTGCTCGGCTTCGATGCGCGGTCCCAGGATCGAAACCTTCGGCACCTGACCGCGCGCCATGGCCACCTCGTCGCATTTGTAGAGGCGCGGGCAGTTCTGGCAGTCCTTGAAGATTTTGTCCGGCAGGGCGGTGCGGTCCTCGACTTCGCGGAAGCCGTAGCGGAAGAAAAAGTCCGGGATGCGCGTGAAGAGGCAGACGCATCCGACGCCGTTTTGTTCGGCTTCGGAGAGCAGGGTCTGGAGCAACTCGCCGCCGACGCCGTGACTTTTCGCTTCGGGACGCACGACGATGGAGCGGACCTCGGCCAGATGGGGGCCGTAAAGGTGGAGCGCGCCGCAGCCGAGGAAGATGCCGCCTTCGGATTCGGCGACGGTGAAGTCGCGGACGTTCTCGCAGATCTCCGCGAAGGGACGGCGGAGGAGGGTGCCGTCGCCGGAGAGGCTGTTGACCAGCTCGTAGATGTTGGTGGCGTCCTGGAGACGCGCTTTACGCACCAGCATGAGTCGTCTCCTGTTCCGCGATGGGAGTGAGGCCAAAGCGTTCGGCCAGCTGGTGCAGGCGGGCCTGCGTCTGGTCAAGAGCCTGCTGCACGCGGGCGCGGGCGGTGCCGCCGATGACGTCGTGGCAGTCGAGCGTGGCTTGCAGCGCAATGGCGACGAAGAAGTCCTCCTCGAATTCGTCGCCGAACTGGCGAATCTCGTAGAGGGACAGATCTCCGAGCTCGCAGCCCTTGTCGAGACAATATCGAACGGCGTTGCCGATCTTTTCATGCGCCTTGCGGAAGGGCACACCTTTGTGGACGAGGTACGTGGCAGCGGCCATGGCGTTGAGGAATCCGGACTGCGCGGCGACGAGCATGCGGTCGTGGCGGAAGTGCAGGGCGGCAGGTGAAGTCAGGAAGCAGGCGCGAGGATGCCGTCGAGCGTGTCGGCGACTTCAAAGACGGGCTCCTGGGTCTCCTGCATGTCCTTGTTGTAGGCGAGGGGCAGACCTTTGAGCAGGGTTGCGAGGGTGGTGGCGGCTCCGAGCAGGCGGTCCGCTCTTGCCGCGCAGCAGCTCGGTGAGGTCGGGATTTTTCTTCTGCGGCATGGCGCTGGAGCCGGTGGAGAATTCCTCAGGCAAATCGAGGAAACCGAATTCCGCGGTGGCGTAGAGGGTGAGCTCCTCGGCGAAGCGCGAGAGGTGAACGCCGAGGGTGGAGGCGGCCTGGGCGAATTCGAGCGCGAAGTCGCGGTCGCTGGTTGCATCCATGCTGTTGGCGGCTGGAGCGCGTGAAGCGAAGCTCGCGAGCAGCGATGGTGCGGTCGAGCGCGAGGGTGGCTCCGGCGACGGCTCCCGATCCGAGCGGGCAGAAATTGAGGCGGGCGCGGCAATCTTCGAAGCGGGAGATGTCGCGGAGGATCATCTCGATGTAAGCAAGGAGCCAATGCGCGAGGAGCACGGGCTCGGCGCGCTGGAGATGCGTATAGGACGGCATCACCGCGGTTTCGGCATCCTGTGCCTGTTCAAGGAGCGCGAGCGCCCATGCAGTGAGCTGCGCGACGGTGGCGTCGATGGCGTCACGGACGAAGAGGCGGAGGTCAGTGGCGATCTGCTCGTTGCGGCTGCGACCCGTGTGGAGCTTGAGGGCGACGTCGCCGATTTCGGCGGTGAGGGAGAGCTCGACGAAGTGGTGGATGTCCTCGGCTTCCGACGAGGCGATGTCGGCGGGTGTGGCCAGGCGGGCAAGGATCGCGTCGAGGCCGTGAAGTGTCAATTCCAGCTCGGCGGGAGAGAGAATGCCGGCAGCAGCGATGGCGTGGGCGTGCGCTTTGCTGGCAGCGATTTCCTGGGGCAGAAGGCGGGCGTCGAAGGGAAGCGACCGCTGCCAGGACTCGAAACGGGGATCGAGGGGTGCGCGGAAGCGGCCGGACCACATTTTGGCGGGTTGTTCGGTCATCGATATTTACTCGCCTTTCGTGGTCCCGTTGTTGAGCTGCGGCATCTCCGAGCCTTTGCTTAATGTTATGAGGCCGCCCTGGGCGTAGGTCAGCAGCTTGGCACGGGTGTCAACGATGTCGAGGTTGCGCATGGTGAGCTGGCCAATGCGGTCGCGCGGGGAGAAGGCGGAGTCGGTTTTCTCCATGCTCAGGCGCTCGGGGTGGAACGTGAGATTGGGCGATTCGGTATTGAGGATCGAGTAGTCGTTGCCGCGGCGCAATTCCAGCGTGACCTGGCCGGTGATGGGGCTCGCGACCCAGCGCTGCGCGGATTCGCGCAGCATGATGGCCTGGGAATCGAACCAGCGTCCCTGATAGAGGAGGCGGCCCAGCTTGCGGCCATTTTCGCGATACTGCTCGATGGTGTCTTCGTTGTGAATGCCGGTGATGAGGCGCTCATAGGCGATGAAGAGCAGGGCGAGGCCGGGGGCTTCGTAGATGCCGCGGCTCTTGGCCTCGATGATGCGGTTCTCGATCTGGTCGCTCATGCCGAGGCCGTGGCGGCCGCCGATACGGTTGGCTTCGAGCAGCAGCTCGACCGGGTCGGGAAACTCCTTGCTGTTGAGAGCGACAGGGAAACCTTCTTCAAAGCGGACAGTGACTTCTTCCGGTTGGACCGCAACGTCGTCGCGCCACGAGGCGACGCCCATGATGGGATCGACGATGCGGATGCTGCTCGAAAGCTGCTCGAGGTCCTTGGCTTCGTGGGTGGCGCCGAGGAGGTTGGAGTCAGTGGAGTAGGCCTTTTCGGCGGACATCTTATAGCCGAAGCCGGAGCGCTGCATGAAGGCCGACATCTCGGCGCGGCCGCCGAGCTCGTCGATGAAGGCCGGGTCGAGCCAGGGTTTGTAGACCTGCAGGCGCGGATTGACGAGCAGGCCGTACCGGTAGAAGCGCTCGATATCGTTGCCTTTGAAGGTGGAGCCGTCGCCCCAGATGTTGACGTCGTCTTCCTTCATTGCTGTGACGAGCATGGTGCCGGTGACGGCGCGGCCGATGGGCGTGGTGTTGAAGTAGGTGACGCCGGCGGTCGAAATATGAAAGGCGCCGGCCTGCAGGGCGGCGATGCCTTCGCGAACCAGAGGTGCGCGGCAATCGATGAGACGGGCCTTTTCCGCGCCGTATTCGAGCGCTTTCCGCGGGATGGCATCGTAGTCGGTTTCGTCGGGCTGCCCGAGGTTGGCCGTGTAGGCCCAGGGCAGCGCACCCTTCTGCTTCATCCAGTGCAGCGCGGCGCTGGTATCGAGGCCGCCGGAAAAAGCAATGCCGACTTTTTGGCCGACCGGCAGATTTTCAAGAATCACCGACATTTCGTACAAAACCTCAGGGGTTGAAGCTCGGGGTTACAGCACGACCAGGGTCGTGCCCTGTTACAAAGCGGCCTATTGGCGCTATTCCCACATTTAAGGCAGGTCCTGTTACAAATGTGTGGCTCGCGAGCCCAAATAGAACCACGACTGCGACAAATCAGATTTGTTTTCTTCCTTTGCCGAGCAGCATCAGCAGCAGGGCCTTCTGCGCGTGCATGCGATTTTCGGCCTGATCGAAGACGACCGACTGCGGGCCGTCGAGCACCGCGTCGGTGACTTCGGCGTTCCGATGCGCGGGCAGGCAATGCATGAAGACGGCCGACGGAGATGCCTGCGCCATCAGCGTTTCGTTCACCTGATACGGCTTAAAGATGGGCGCGCGCTTGGTGGCTTCGTGCTCAAAGCCCATGCTGGTGCAGATGTCCGTGTAGACGGCATCGGCGCCGGTGACCGCACCCACGGGATCGTTGATCAGCGTGATGTTGGACCCGGTGACGTTGGCGATGGCCCGTGCCTGGGCGACAATGTCCGCCTTGGGCGCGTAGTTCTTCGGCGCGCCAATGGTGCAGTGCGCGCCCAGCAGAGCCGCGGTGAGCATCAGCGAGTGGCAAACATTGTTGCCGTCGCCGACGTAGGTGAAGTTGAAGCCCTTCAGATCGCCGAAACGCTCCTGAAGGGTCATGAAGTCCGCGATGGCCTGGCAGGGGTGCTCGAGATCGCTGAGCGCGTTGATCACCGGCACGCTGGCGTACTGCGCCATTTCGGTGATGGTCTCGTGCGCATAGGTGCGCAGCACGATGATCTGCACCCAGCGCTCGACGTTGCGCGCGATGTCGGCCAGCGATTCGCGTTCGCCGAGAGGGGACGAGGTCTGATCGACGAAGAGCGCCGAGCCGCCGAGAGTGTTCATCGCGGTCTGGAAAGTGAGCCGGGTGCGCAGCGACTGCTTCTCGAAGAACATGACCATTTGCTTTGCGTCGAGAGCCCAGCGATACGCGCCTGGATTGGTCTTCACATCGTGCGCGAGAGCCAGCATGCCGGCCAGTTCCTGGGTGGTGAGGTCGGCGACCGAACACAGGTCGCGGCCTGCGAGCGAAACGTCGGGGCTGACCGAATCGAGTTCCGATACGGCGATGGTTTTAGTTGCCAATTCTCTTTCCTCCCGGGGATGGGGCTACGGCCATTTGCGCCGTCTGTTCGGTCAAAATTTCGTCCAGAGCCGCGAGGCTCTCGTCTACGTGCTCCTTTTGCAGGATGTAAGGCGGCAAAAAGCGCAGGACGGTTTCGCTGGTGCGGTTGATGAGGATGTGGCGCTTCATCATTTCGCCCAGGATGGTTTTTGCAAGGTCGGCGGAGTCGAGTTCGATGGCGAGCATCAGGCCGAGTCCGCGGACTTCGGTGATGGCGGAATGGCTTTTGGCGAGCAGCGAGAGCTTTGACTGAAAATATGTGCCGACTTCTGTTACATGATTGAGCAGGTGGTCGCGCTCGATGGTAGTCCATCACTGCCAGCGCCACCGCGCAGGCCAGCGGACCGCCGCCGAAGGTGGTGCCGTGCATGCCGGCGTGGATGGCCTGCGAGGCTTCTTCTGTGCAGAGCAAGGCGCCGAGGGGAACGCCCCCGGCCAGTGGCTTGGCCAGCGTCACGACGTCAGGCAGGACGCCGTAGTGCTGGTAGGCGCACCATTTGCCCGTTCGGCCCATGCCGGACTGGATTTCGTCGGCGATGAGCAGCGCGCCGGTGGAGCGGGTTAGGTTCGCGCGCTGCCTGCAGGAATTCATTCGAGACAGGACGAATGCCGCCCTCGCCCTGGATGGCTTCGATCAGGACAGCGCAAACATCGGTGGAGAACTTCGCCTTCAGGTCGTCGATGTCATCGAAGCGGACGAACTCCACGCCGGGCATGACCGGATCGAAGGGCTCGCGATACTTGTCTTTCCAGGTCGCCGCGACCGAGCCCATGGTGCGGCCGTGAAAGCTGTTTTCGAGGGCGAGGAACTTTGTGCCGAGAGGCTTGCCGTTTTCGCGCTGGAGCTTCGCCCAGGCGCGGGCCAGCTTCAGCGCGGCCTCGTTGGCCTCGGTGCCGCTGTTGCAGAAGAAGGCGCGATCCATGCCGGTGGCTTCAGTGAGCCGGAGGGCGAGCGCTGCCTGGCCTTCGTGGTAATAGAGGTTCGAGATGTGGATGAGCTTGCGGCTCTGCTCGACGATGGCCTTCTCGATCGCCGGATGCGCGTAGCCGAGCGCATTGACACCGATGCCGCTGAGCAGATCGAGATAGCGTACGCCGTTTTCGTCGATAAGGTGCACGCCCTCGCCGCGCTCAAAGAGCAGGGGGTAGCGGTCGTAGGTGCCGAGCAGCAGCTTTGCTTCGGCGGCTTTCAGTTCTTCGAGTTTTGTGTTCCATCGTTATGTTCGCTGCGGGCAGGGGCTAAAGCCCAGCTCTTACATCAACGCCGACGTCATGTTCGGCACTTCGACTGAAGATTCGTGCCGCTGCATACAAAAGCGGCGCTTGGTGCAGAAACCGAGAGCTCCCGATATCACGAGTTGGGTCTGAAGTCAAGGATTCAGCTGCTCGCGATACCCACAAATTGCGGTATTCGGCTTTCGAAGCTCGTCCATGGCCTTTCAAAAAAGGTTGATGCATCGAGAGACCGGACACCGCCGACAGTGAAAGTGAGGTCGCAGACTTCTTCGCGCGGAAACCCTCGATAGTCGCCCGACGGCGGCTGAAGCTCAATGGGGCGTTGCCACAGTTTCTAGATTTCCGCAAACGGACTTCGAAGTCGTGGCCTGAGGCAAAGACCGATTGCAACTGGGCGAACTGAGCTCTGTGCTCTGCGCCCTGTGCCCTGAGAACTGTCGTCATGCCACCATCACCTCGGTGCCCTGATTGACGCGGCTGCTGCAGAGGTCGGGCAGAAGCTCGGCGACAGCGGCGGGAAGAATGCGAACGCGCTTGACACCGTTGAGCAGCGCTTCGCGGCAGGCGCTCAGTTTCGGCAACATACCGCCGGTGATCACGGCATCGCGGGTCAGGTCGGCGATCTGGTCGATGCTCAGCCAGCGCATCACGCTGCCGTCGGCGGCCATGACGCCGGGCACGTCGGTGAGGAAGACGAGCGCGTCGGCCTTGCAGGCGCCGGCGCAGGCCGCGGCCATCTCGTCGGCATTGATGTTGTAGTACTCGCCGTCAAAGCCGAGCGCGATCGAGGAAATGACGGGGACCGCGCTCATCTGCCAGATCGCTTCGAGCCAGCGGGGATCAGCGGCGGCAATTTCGCCTACAAAACCGAGGTCAGGGGCGGTGCTTTTCTTGCGCGCGCGGAAGACGAGGCCATCGCCGCCGGAGAGTCCAACGGCGGGCTGGCCATGAGCGCCGAGCGACGGCGACGAGCGCCTTGTTAACGCCGCCGCCGAGGACCATCAGCGCGGTGTCGCGGGTTTCCGCATCGGTGATGCGCAGGCCGGCGACGAACTCGCTCTGCTTGCCAAGCTGCTTGAGCGTGCGGGTGAGCTGCACGCCGCCGCCGTGGACGATCGCGACCTGATGGCCATCCTTCACCAGCTCGGCAATGGCTTTGGCGCAGCCGTGCAGCAGTTCCGGATTCTCCAGCGTTACTCCGCCGAGTTTGACTACGTATCTCATAGATCAGAACCCTTCTGCTCTGCTTCTCATTACGCTTCGGCCCTTAAATGAGTCCTTCTGTTTCTTTAAAGCCGGACATCAGATTCAGGTTCTGCACCGCCTGTCCGGCGGCGCCCTTCAGCAGGTTGTCGAGGCAGGAGACGATCACGCATCGTCGCCCGTCGTCGGCCAGATGAAAGCCGATGTCGCAATAATTGGTATTCACGGAATATTGAATTTGCGGCAGCTGGCCGGCAGGGAAGACGCGCACCAGCGGACTCTCCGCAAAGAAATCTGCGGTAAAGAGCTTCCACGTCGCTGGGCTGGCGCGGGTCCGTGAACCGAATAGATAGTCGAGAGAATTCCGCGCGGGATGGGCAGCAGATGCGGCGTAAAGACGATCTGCTCCGGCGCGAGGTCCGAGTTGTTCGAGCAATTCGCCGGTGTGGCGGTGCGAAAAGAGCGCCGTAGGCGGAGAGATTGTCGGCCGCATGCATGAAATGGGTTTTCGCCGTGGGAGCTTTGCCTGCGCCAGAGACACCGGACTTGGAATCGCAGACGATGCCGCGGTCGAGATCGATCCATCCAGCGGCGATCAGGGGCTTGAGCGCCAGGATGATCGACGTGGCGTAGCAGCCAGGGTTGGCGACCAGATCGGCATCGCGGATTTCGTTGCGATGCAGCTCGGGCATGCCGTAGACGGCTTTCGTCTGGATGTCCGTCGCGATGGGCGAGCCTTCGTCGGCAAATTTGTAGACAGCGCGGTTCGACGCGTCTGTGAGACGCCAGGCGCCACTCAGATCGATGACGCGCAGCCCGTGATCGAGCGCATGCGGGAACCACTCGCGCGACTGCTCATGCGGCGTGGCGAGGAAGAGGACTGTTGACTCCACGGGATTGCAGAAGCTCCCAGGAGAAGGGTTCGATCTGCAGGGCTGCCAGGGCCGAGGCCGGTGCCATTGTTGTCCATCAGCTGAGGATGAAGAGCGGCGAGGGGCTCGGGTGTGCGCGTCGGCGCGTCCAAGGAAGAGCGGAGGGTTCCCTCGAGCGCCGGGTGGCGAAGCAGCAGGCGCGCCAGCTCCATGCCGGCATAGCCGCTGACGCCGAGAACAGCCGGGCTCAGCCAGGGACAAGACACAGGTCGACAGGGCGGACGGCTGTTCCGGCCGCTGCTTCTGATCGCCGAGTTTTGCTTCTCTTCAGACATCTTCGGCAAAAACTGTTTGACTCAAATCGTCGCGCATCGATTCAACTATGCGCCCATCCTGCTTCTCGCGCTCTGCTCCCTGAACTCGACGGACTTATCCGATCATTCGTTCGAGCTTGTCGCGGAGTGTCGAGGAGCCCGCTTCGGGTCGGGACAAATGATCAGCACAGTGTCGTCGCCGGCGAGCGTGCCGACCACCTCGCTCCAGTCCTCGTGATCGATAGACAGGGCGACGGGTTGGGCGGCGCCGGCGGTGGTTCGCAGCACCAGCTGGTTCTGTGCCTGCCGAACGGCGAAGCCGAAGCTGCGAGAGACCTCATCGACGTCGGCGTTCTTCTTCGTCCTCGACGTGACCGTTGCCGTTCGGCTCTGCGTAGCCGTTGGGGCCTTTGTACAGGCGCAACTCGTGGAGATCCCGCGAGAGGGTTGCCTGGGTGACGTCGAAGCCGCGGCGGATCAACTTCCGGCGCAGCTCGTCCTGGCTGGTAATGGATTCCGCGGTGACGAGCTGCCGGATCGGATTTTGGCGTTCCTGCTTGCTCATACGAACTCACACCCATGCCCATGCACGGCAAATTCACACGACAGTTCACAAAAAAATGGCGGCCGCCGCTGTGGCGTCAGCCGCACCTCACTATGTATAAAAATACAGCAATGATGTATAAATATGCAAGGCGATTTTTCTCCAATAGATTGTCTTTGGTTACCTGCGCCGGCTCGCCGCGTTATCCCGCGTGGCGATTTTTTCCCGAATTTTCCGATTTCGCCTGCGGGCGTTAAAGGCCGTTATAGTTGGATATGGGAACGAGAAATTGTGTCTGCTCCGGCCTTGTCGACCGGCGACTCCCGGCCCAGCCTGGGGTCCGTGCTGCGACCCTGATCGATTCGCGGTTCGATCATGAATCGTGTGGCGTCGGATTTCGTCGCTACCCTCGACAACCAGCCCTCGCATGACATTTTGCAGAAGGCGCTGACCGCGCTTGCGCGTCTGGCCCATCGCGGCGCTGTGGCTGCGGACGGCAAATCGAGCGATGGCATCGGTATCCATACCGCGATTCCCCGCGAACTGCTGCTCGCTGCTACCGGCATCGTTCTGGATCCGGCTCAGCCGCTGGGTGTCGGGCATGGTGTTTCTCCCTGGCGAAGCCGCCGCAGCGCCGCTGCAGTACGCGATCTGGAACAGGCGATCACGGCGCGCGGCTGTTCCATTCTCGGCTGGCGCGAGGTTCCCACGCGGCCGGAAATTCTGGGAGAAATTGCGCCTCCACCCTGCCTGTGATCCGCCAGATCCTCGTGGTCGATCGAGTTCTCGGCGACCGTCTCGTTTCAGGATCGCGATCGCCGCCTGTACCTCGCGCGCAAGCAGTTCGAGCGCGGCTCCGCCCAGGGCTATGTCTGCTCTCTCTCGTCTTCTTCCATCATTTATAAGGCGATGTGCGACGCGCGGCTGCTGCCGGAGTTTTACCCCGATCTCGCCGACTCCAGGTTCGTCACGCCCTTCGCGCTGTTCCATCAGCGCTATGCCACCAACGTGGCGCCCTCGTGGGATCGCGCCCAGCCGTTCCGCATTCTCGGCCACAACGGAGAGATCAACACCATCTGGGGGAACCGCGCGCGCATGACCGCCCGCGCCGCCACGCTGCCGGACGAGCTGCGGCCGATCTACACGCCCAGCGGCTCCGACTCGACCAGCCTTGACGAAGTGATCGAACTGCTCGCCCGCAACGGCCGCACGGTGGCCGAAGCGGTACGCATGGTGATGCCACCGGGCGATACCGGCCGGCACTCGGCCTTTCTGGCCTATCACGGCGACTGCATTGAGCCGTGGGACGGACCGGCGGCGATTTCCTTTACCGATGGGCACATCATCGGAGCGGCGCTCGATCGCAACGGTCTTCGCCCCTGTCGATTTTTCGTGACGGAAGATCACCTCGTGGTTGCCGGCTCGGAAGCTGGCCTGGTGGATCTCGATCCGGAGAAGATCGTACATAGCGGCCGTCTGGGCCCCGGCCAGATGATGCTGGCCGATTTGGAGAACCACGTCTTCTATGAAGACGAGGAGCTGCAGGCGCTCTTCGACCGCTCCGCGCCGGAATACGAAAAGCTGCTGGAGAGCGCGACGCTCGACTCGACCGCTGTGGTCCCCGCGGTCGATCCCGCGGATCTGAACCAGCTGCAGCTGGGCTTCGGCTACACCAAAGAAGACGTCAACATGATCCTGAAGCCAATGGCGATGGAGGGCAAGGACGCCATCTGGTCGATGGGCGACGACACGCCGATTGCGCCGCTGGCGCGCACGCCGCGGCCGGTCTACGCCTTCTTTCGCCAGCGTTTTGCCCAGGTCACGAATCCGCCGATCGACTCGTTGCGCGAAGCCTGCGTGATCCAGCTGCACACGCGGCTCGGCCCGTGGCCGCATGTCCTGAATACCCGGGAGCGCCTGCCTGGCCTCTCGCTCAAGTCGCCGTTCCTTTCGCTTGCGCAGATGGATTCGCTCCATCAGCGCAAGCACGACCTGGCCGGCGATCTGCCGCTGGCGGTGCTGGAGTGCGTCTTCAATCCGGCGTGCAATTTGCTCATTGCTCTGGACGACCTGTGCTCGAAAGCCATCGAGCTGGTCCGGGGCGGCGCAGCGGTTCTGCTGCTCACCGATCGCACCTGTGGCGAGCAGAGCATTCCGATTCCGATGGCGCTGGCGACCGGCATCGTGCATCACGCGCTGATCCGCGCCGGCGAACGCATCAAGGTCGGCGTGGCGGTCGAAGCCGGCGACTGTCGTGACCTCCATCATGCTGCGGTGCTGATGGGCATGGGCGCGGGCTCTGTCTGTCCGTGGCTCGCGCTGGAAACGGCTCGCCAGATGAATCCGGAACAGGGCGAGGCGAATCTGCTGCACGCTTTCGACCTGGGCCTGGCGAAGATCATGTCGAAGATGGGCATCTCCGTGGTGGACAGCTACCGCGGCGCGCATCTCTTCGATTGCCTCGGCCTCAGCAAGGAAGTGGTGGAGCGCTGCTTTGAGGGCACCCCGGTGCCGCTGGGCGGTATTGGGTTCCCCGAGCTGGAAGCGCAGATTCGCGAGCTGTGGGCACGCGCCTATGGAGTCGATGCCGGACCGGAGGCGCCGGAAAACGGCGATGGTGGACCGCTGGTGACCGTTGCTGCGACGAAGGACCTGCCGGACTACGGCTGGATTCGCTTCCGCAAGGCGGACAAGGCCGAGCCTCATGGCTGGCAGCCGCAGACCGTGCGCCTGCTGCAGAGCATTACCGGAGCGACAAAGGCTGGCGCATCCGCTGCGGCCGACACCGGCGTCGCATGGCAGGCCTTTACCACCCAGGCGACGGAGAAAGAGCCCGCCGTGCTGCGCGATCTGATGGAAGTCCGCGCCGCTGCGGAGCCGTTGCCGGTCGATGAAGTCGAACCCGCGCAGAACCTCTATCGGCGGTTCATCGCCAGCGCCATGTCGCTGGGCTCGCTGAGCCCTGAGGCTCACCAAACCATCACCGCTGCGATGAACATCCTCGGCGGGCGGTCGAACACTGGCGAGGGCGGGGAAGATCCTGCGGTCTACGAGCCTGGCGCGATGCTGCCGCTGGTCGGGACCATGGTTCCGTCGGAACTGCTCAATAACAAGGTCAAGCAGGTGGCCTCCGCGCGCTTCGGTGTGACGGCCGAATACCTGATGCACGCCGAAGAGCTGGAGATCAAAATCGCCCAGGGTTCGAAGCCGGGCGAAGGCGGCCAGCTTCCCGCCCACAAAGTCACGGAGCTGATTGCGCGTCTGCGCCACGCGCAGCCTGGCGTTCAGCTCATCAGCCCGCCGCCGCACCACGACATTTACTCGATCGAGGATCTGGCGCAGCTGATCTACGACTTGCGGCGGATTAATCCAAAAGCGGCGATCGGCGTGAAGCTTGTTTCTGAGTGCGGCGTCGGCACCGTCGCCGCCGGCGTTGCGAAGGCCTACGCCGACTACATCGTGATCGCGGGGCACAACGGGGGCACGGGCGCATCGCCGCTGTCGAGCATCAAGTACGCGGGCAATCCGTGGGAGCTGGGCCTGGCCGAGACACAGCAGGTGCTCATCCGCAATGGCCTGCGTGGACGCGTGCGTCTGCGCTGCGATGGCGGCTTGCGAACGGCGCGCGACATTGTCGTTGCAGCGATGCTGGGCGCGGACGAATTCGCCTTCGGAACTGCCGTGCTGGTCGCGCTGGGCTGCGACATGGCCCGCCAGTGCCACCTGAATACCTGTCCCACCGGCATCGCAACGCAGAAACCTGAGCTGCGGGCGAAGTTCCGCGGCAAGCCGGAGCACCTGGTCCGGCTCTTTGAGGGATTAGCGGCTGAGATTCGCGCGATGCTCGCAGAACTCGGTCTGCCTTCGCTCGATGCCGCCATCGGCCGCACCGACCTGCTGGAGCAGACGCGCTTCGATGGCTGTCTCGATCTCAGTCCCATGTTCGCTGCTCCACCGGACGGCGGCAAAGCGGGCGCCCGGCACTGGCAGGGCAAACGCAATCTGCGGCCGGAAGACCATGCGCCGATTGACGACGCCTGGGTTGAGCCGGCTGTTGCGGCCTACAAGGCTGGCGAGCCCTTCCTGGTCGATTCGCTCATCGCCAATGAGGATCGGACCTTTGGCGCAAGGCTGGCCGGCGAGCTGGCCATGCTGCAATCGGCTCACAGAATGCCGCAGGCTCTGCTCAGCTTTCGCCTCACCGGCGAAGCGGGTCAGTCCTTCGGCGCTTTTGCGGTTGCCGGCATGGAGCTGATCCTGAAGGGGCTGGCCAACGACTTCGTCGGCAAGAGCCTTTCCGGCGGCGAGATTATCCTCCGCGGCCAGGGGCGCGCGGCGCTGCAGCCGGAGTTGCACACCATCCTGGGTAACGTCGCTCTCTATGGCGCGACCAGCGGCGCGCTCTTTGCCGCCGGATGCGCAGGCGAGCGCTTTGCTGTCCGCAACTCGGGCGCTCTCGCCGTAGTGGAAGGCGTGGGCGACCACGGCTGCGAATACATGACGGGCGGCCTGGTCGCCGTCCTCGGCGCCACCGGCAACAACTTCGGCGCAGGGATGACGGGCGGGCGAAGCCTGGGTTTTCGACGAGGAGGGCCAGTTCCTGTCGCGGCAGCGTTACCACAGCAGCTTCCTCACACCGGAGCCCTGGGTCGCTCTGGATTCCACGGCAAAGGAGAGCATCTTCGGCCTGGTCCAGCTGCATGCGGAGAAAACCGCCAGCACGAGGGCGTTCTGGCTCCTGTCGAAATGGGAAGAGCTGGCGCCTCGTTTTGTCCGTCTTACACCGAAACCACAGGCATAACAGGGGAAGCTGCGCAGGTTCGGGCTGGCTTCTGCCGGTGAAATCCCAAAGGTAATCTTCCGCAACTTATCCGTATCCAGTAGTGTTTTGAATTGGAAGTATCCTTGACCCAGCCTGCGGAATCCATAAGACGGGTCTGTCTCACACAGTCGATGTTTCACTCCTCTCCCTTTGCGCGTCGCTTGCTGCCAGGGCTCCTCCTCGGGCTCCTGATCCTTCAGGGCTGCGGTCAGTTGAGGCCCCACACCTCGCATGAATATGTCTTCGTCTGGGCTCGGGCACGTACCTGCGCGACCGCGTTGCCGCGGTCAGCAATCGCGTCGCCGAAGTCAGCAACGGACAGCGTCTGCAGGTGCTCGAGCACGGCCGACGCTTCCTGAAGGTCAAAACCGAAAAGGGCGAGATCGGCTGGATTGAGGAGCACGGCGTCATCGATCAGCAGACGTACGACAAATTCACACAACTCGTCGAGGACAACGCCAAGACTCCGGTGGTCGGAACCGCGGTTCTGCGCGACGACTACTGGCTGCGCGATGCGCCCGGACGCACCTCGGACCGCTTCTACCTGCTGCCAGAGAACGACAAGCTGCAGTTGTTGAAGCGCGCGTCGGTTCCCAAACCGGAGCCGCCGCAGGCTCTGCCCGTTCCGCTGGAGAAGCCGGTGAGCCGCACGAATGCCGACAACCCTCCGGCGCCACCGCCACCGAATCTCGAGGACTATTGGCTGATTCGCGACAGCAGCGGTCATGTTGGGTGGGTGCGTGCGCGCACTCTCGATGAGGATGTGCCCGATGTCATTGCCGGGCTGGCGGAAGGCCAGAAGATCGTCGGCGCCTACGTGCTGAGAAAGGTGACGGATCCCGGAGCGAACGTCCCGGGCAATCAGGTGCCGGAGTACGTCGCCTTTCTCGTCGCCCTGGAAGGATGGCCTTCCCTACGATTTCGACCAGGTTCGCGTTTTCACCTGGAACACGAAGAAGCATCGCTATGAAACCGCCTACCGCGAGCGGAATCTCGCCGGGTATCTGCCCGTTTCAGTCGCCGAGGCGTCGGTTGCGAATCAGGAGACCCCGACCTTTTCCTTCCGCGTCGCCGCCAACGATCAGATCGCCCTCGATCCGCAAACCGGCACGGTGAGTCCCGGAGACACGGTGACGGAAAGCTTCAGCATGGAAGGTGTCGTGGTGCATCGCGAAGGAGCGGCGCCGCCGCCTCGAACCGCGAGGCCTCTCGACGGCTGCTCACGGTCACGGCAAGCCCCATCGCAGGCATCGCTGAAGAAACTCTGCATTGAGCGCAGCCGCGTGGCGAACAATTAGCACCCTGGATAGAACAATTACGTAGAAAGATAGCTTGCGTCGGAACCGGCGATGTTGCGCAAATGGTTCTCCAACCCGTATCTTGGTAACACACCTTGACGGTGGGTGCGGCGCCACCATTTTCGGCTTCGCTGCAGTTTTTCCTGTTGTTGCAGTTTCACCGTCGAGCAAAAATAAAGGGCAAAGGAGATCGGCTCATGGAAAACAAGCCGGCACAGAACATTCAGGACACCTTCCTGAACACCGTTCGTAAAGATAAGACCCCAATCACGATTTATCTGGTGAGCGGCGTGAAACTCACCGGAAAGATCCGTTCCTTCGATAAGTATTCCGTGCTGCTGGAGAACAACAGCCAGGAGCAGCTGATTTTCAAACACGCAATTTCCACTGTGGTCAGCACACGCTCGGTTCTGCACGGAGAACATCGTGCTCCGCATTCTGCACAGGCCGGACCGGTGGCGGTAACCCCGCCTCAGGCGGTGCAGGAGGCGTCCGGCTCCTGACGGGAGCCCGGTACCCACCCGCGACGAGTTTCGATGCCGCTGAATGCGACGGGTTCGCCCGCGGAAAGGGCCCTGCTGGTAACGGTGGTCATCGGACCGCCGGGGAGAGCTCTGACCCGCGGGGCAGTGCAGGCGCGCCATGCGGCGCAGTCGACTCCCGTCGTCCATCCGCTCTGTTCGCGAGGAAGACTCGCACCTCGCTGAATTCCGCGAGCTGGTCCTCAGCGCCGGCGCCGTAATCGCCGGTGACATCGCCCAGCACCGCCCGAAAGCCGATCCCGCTACCCTCATCGGCAGCGGAAAGGTGGAGGAACTCTCCGCGGTCGCCGCTTCCACGCAGGCCGACGTGGCCATCGTCGACCACGATCTGAGCCCGACCCAGCTGCGTAACCTTGAGAACGCGCTGCCGTGCCGCGTGATCGACCGCACGCAGCTGATTCTCGACATCTTTGCCCGGCACGCGCGAACGCGCGAAGGCCAGCTGCAGGTCGAGCTCGCCCAGCTGGAATACATGCTGCCGCGGCTTACCGGACGAGGCAAAGCCATGTCGCAGCTGGGCGGCGGCATCGGCACCCGCGGACCCGGTGAAACCCAGCTTGAAACCGATCGCCGCCGGATTCAGCGCCGCGTCCTGCAGTTGCGCAGCGAACTCGAAGCCGTCCGCCGCACCCGTTCTCAGCAGCGTCAGCGGCGTGAGTCCGTTCCCGTTCCCGCCGTCGCACTGGTCGGCTATACCAATGCGGGCAAGAGCACGCTGTTCAACGCCATCACCCGCGCCGGCGTGCTCGAATCGTCGCGCATGTTCGCCACCCTCGATCCAAAACTCAGCGCGATCCAGCTCCCCAGCCGCAGAAAAGTCCTCTTGTCCGACACGGTGGGGTTTATTCGCGACCTTCCCCACACCCTGGTCACTTCTTTCCGCGCGACGCTCGAGGAAGTGCGCGAGGCCGAAGTGCTCGTCCATGTGCGGGATGCCTCCAGCCCTATGCGCCAGGAGCACAAAGCTGAAGTGGAGAAGGTACTCGGGGAACTCGACGTTCTCGACAAGCCCCGCCTCGAGGTTCTGAACAAAATCGACCTTCTCAGCGACGAGGAGCGGGCCGCGCTCCAGAGCAACAGCCAGGTGATCGCCACATCGGCGAAGGAGCACATCGGCCTCGACGCACTGATGCAGCGAATCGACGAGCAACTGGTGCGGGATCCGATTCTGGAGCACCGGCTGCAGATTCCGCAGTCGGAGGGGGACACTCTGGCCGCCCTCGAAGCGGGAGCGGTCATTCGCGATCGTGAGTACCAGGGAAACCTGGTGCGGATGACCGTTGCGGGGCCGGCATCCCTGCTGGGACGTTACCGGCGTTTTCGCCTGAATTCGAGAGAATCCACCGGGAAAGAGCAAACCGGATGATGGAGAGTGGTGGGTATCTCCGATCACCCGGTTCGCCGACCCTGATCCGGGTCGAGGTGGTATTCTCATAATACGCCGTTACCCGGTCAGGTCAAGCGCGCGAATGTCGATTTTTGGCACGATGAAACCACTTGATCTACGCCGGAGCGGAACGCGAAGAACGGGCGCAAACGTAAGTGCCTTTGGTCATTTGACACTGTTTTTTTGCGTCTGTTAGAACCAAGAGTTCCACCTGAAGCCTCCCAGTCGTTCCCGACTGCTACCGCCGGAAATCCATGGATCAGTTGCTGAGACAACTTGGTGATCTTGCGCTCGGTGCCATACCGACCATGATCCTTTTCATTCTGTTGGTTTTGGCCTACCGCTTCATTCTGTTCGGGCGCCTGGTGAAGACCCGCGAAGAGCGCCAGGAGCGGACCACCGGAGCGTTCGAGAAATCGCGCCAGGCCATCGCCCAGGCCGATGTTCGAACCCAGGAATACGAAGCCCGGCTCCGGGCCGCCCGCGCGGAGATCTTCCGCAACCGCGAGCAGCGCATGCAGCGGCTCAACGCCGACAAAGAAAGTTCTCTGGCCGCCGCCCGGCTGGCGGCGCAGCAGCGGGTTGAAGCGGCCCAGGCCGCACTCCATACCCAGGCCATCGATGTCCGGAAGCAGATCGAGGCTTCCGCCAATCAGCTGGCTGCCCAGGTTCTGGCGGCCGTGTTGCCCTCGTCGCCGGCGGAGGGTTCGCATTGAAAACCACTGGCTCCCATCCTGAGAGCAGTATTCTGTTGTGTGCTCTGCTGGCCTCGCCCGTGATCTGCGCCGTGGCTCAGCAGGCGCCCCCCGTTTCGCAGAAGGCTGCCGCTTCCAGGACTCCCGGCGGCGAGCACATGGACGAGCCGGAGAACAGTTCCGACATCGAGCAGTACCGTCACTCTTCCGTTGTTAAGACGATCGCGCACGCTACGGGTCTGAAAACCGAGACGGCCGCGCAGATTTTTGAGGACCTCAACTCCGGGGTTCTGATCCTGGCCATCGTCTGGGCGCTCTGGAAGTTTCTGCCGAAAATGTTCCGGAAGCGCTCGGACGATCTGCAGAAGGATCTTGTGAGCGCGCGCCTCGCCAGCGAGGACGCCAATCGCCGCCTTGCTGCGGTGGAAGCCCGCCTCCTGCGGCTCGATTCTGAGATTGAGACGTTTCGCCACCAGGTAGAGCAGGAAGCGATTGAGGACGAGAAGCGGATTCACGCCACACTGGAATCGGAGCGCGAGCGCGTCGTCGCATCGGCCGAGCAGGAGATTGCGGCTGCCCAGTCCGCCGCCCAGCGCGAGCTGAAGAAATTTGCCGCCGACCTCGCCATCGATCACGCCATGCGCCGGATCCAGCTGTCCTCCGACACGGACCGCGCGCTGGTCCGCGAATTCGGCAAGTCGCTCAACAAAAACTCGGGAGGCGAGGCATAGATGGCAAGCTTTGTTTCCCGATACGCGCGCGCTTTCGCCGACGTCATTTTGGAATCCAAACTCGACGCCAAAGCGATGCAGCAACAGCTGGCCGACTTCGCCGCAGCCTGGCATGAAAGCCGGGAGCTGCGCGAGTTCCTGGTGGATCCCTCGTTTCCGGTGGAGCAGAAGGTTTCTCTGCTCGACAAGTTGAACGCGAAGCTTGGAATGTCGCACCAGACACGGAACTTTATTGCCGTGCTGATCCGCAACGACCGCATCGCCGGCCTCGATGACGTGCTCGCGGAGGTGCGGCGCGAAGTGAATCGGCGGCTGGGCATTCACGAGGCAAAGGTGGTTTCCGCCAGAAAGCTCGATGAGCCGGAGCGGAGAGAACTGGAAAAGCAAATTGCGGGCCTTACCGGCGGCACGGTGGAGGCGCAGTACGAGGAAGACAGCTCCCTGCTGGGCGGCGCGGTCGTTCAGGTAGGAAGCACCGTCTATGACGGTTCGGTGCGCGGACGGCTCGACCGGCTGAGAGAAGAACTAACCACCAGCTGAAGGTGGCACCGGAGAGCAGCCGAACAGGAAACAAGATTCAACTCAGGACCAGGAACCCACAAGCATGGCGCAAATCAAAGCAGACGAAATCACAGCGCTCCTGAAGGAGCAGATCGCAAATTACGACGCCAAGATGCGCGTCGACGAAGTCGGCACCGTGATCACCCTGGGCGACGGCATTGCGCGTCTCCACGGGCTCGACAAGGTCATGGCCGGCGAGCTGCTGGAGTTCCCGCACGGTATCGCGGGCCTGGCCATGAGCCTTGAAGAAGACCAGGTCGGATCCGTGATTCTCGGCGACTACACCGAGATCCGCGAAGGCGATCAGGTCAAGCGCACCGGCAAGATTCTCAGCGTGCCCGTGGGCGATGCCATGATCGGCCGCGTTGTCAACGCGCTCGGCCAGCCGATCGACGACAAGGGTCCGATCCAGACCCGCGACACGCTGCCCGTCGAGCGTCTCGCCCCCGGCGTGATCGACCGCCAGCCGGTGCGCGAGCCGATGATGACCGGCCTGAAGGCCATCGACTCCATGATCCCCATTGGCCGCGGACAGCGCGAGCTGATCATCGGCGATCGCCAGACCGGCAAAACCGCCGTGGCTCTGGACTCGATCATCAACAACAAGACCAACGATCTGGTCTGCATCTACTGCGCCATCGGGCAGAAGCGCTCGTCCATCGCCCAGGTCGTGCAGACGCTGGAGGAGTACGACGCGATGGGGCACACCATCGTCGTCGCGGCATCGGCCTCGGAGCCCGCTCCGATGTTGTATCTGGCGCCTTACGCAGCCTGCGCCATTGGCGAGTATTTCCGCGACAAGGGCAAGCACGCGCTGGTTATCTACGACGACCTTTCCAAGCACGCCATCGCCTATCGCGAAATCTCGCTGCTGCTGCGCCGTCCGCCCGGCCGCGAAGCCTACCCCGGCGACGTTTTCTATCTCCATTCGCGCCTGCTGGAGCGCGCCTCCAAGCTGAGCGACAAGATGGGCGGCGGATCGCTGACCGCACTGCCCATCATCGAAACTCAGGCCGGCGACGTCTCGGCTTACATTCCGACCAACGTCATCTCCATCACCGATGGGCAGATCTTCCTCGAGACCGATCTGTTCAACTCCGGCGTGCGTCCCGCGGTCAACGTCGGCCTCTCCGTCTCTCGCGTGGGATTCTCGGCCGCCATCAAAGCCATCAAACAGGTGGGCTCGACCCTCAAGCTCGATCTCGCGCAGTATCGCGAACTGGCGGCGTTCTCACAGTTTGGCAGCGATCTCGACAAGGTCACGCAGAACCAGCTGAACCGAGGATCGCGCCTGACTGAGCTGCTGAAGCAGCCGCAGTTCCATCCGCTCCGCGCCGAGCAGCAGGTCATCATCCTCTTCTCCGGAACCCAGGGCTATCTCGACGACCTGCGGGTGGATCAGATTCGCGCCTTCGAGGACGGGCTCTACCCCTACCTCGATTCCGCGCAGTCGCAGCTGCTGAAAGACATCGCGACGAAAAAGGCGCTCGACGACGATATCCGCGGACGGATTCATGCCGCGCTGAAAGAGTACAAGGCGAACTTCGTTGCCGAGCACGAAGGCGCGAAGCTGAAGCAGAGTGCCGTACAGCCGCTCAACACGGACGAGAAGAAGAAGGAACAGCAGCAGAAAGCCGAGCAGCCGGTTGCTGCCGCGCACTAAGCGCGCACGAAACCATGCCCAACGTTCTCGATCTTCGGCGCCGCATTCGCAGCGTTCGCAACACGCGGCAGATCACCAAAGCCATGAAGATGGTTTCGGCGGCCAAGCTGCGTCGTGCCCAGGAGCGTGCTATCGCTGCGCGCCCCTACGCGGCCATGCTGGCCAGCGTGCTCGAATCGCTCAAGCGCCGCGCCGACATTTACGATCCGGAAACCGGAGAATGTCGTCATCCGCTGCTGCTTACACGTTTGGAAAAGAAGATTCTCCTGGTCGTCGTTTCCGGAGACAAAGGCTTCGCAGGCGCCTTCAACACGAACATCTTTAAAGCGGCCGCCAACTTCATCTCCGAGAACGGCGAAAAAGAAATCGACATCGACACCATCGGGCGCAAAGGCCGCGACCTGTTCCGTCGCCGCTATCCCGCCGCCCAGTTCTCTGAGGCGCACGAAGAAGGCAAGCGTCGCCGACCGGAAACGTTCGAGCGCGATCGAAGTCCTCGGCGGCCCCACTTCCGCACTCGACCGGATCGACTACGACACCATCCGCGAACTAACCGACGAGATCATTTCCCTCTACATCCACGAGGAAATCGACGCGGCATACCTGGTCTACAACGAATTCAAATCGGTGATCCAGCAACGCGTCGTCGTCGAACGCCTGCTGCCCATCCTCTCGCTGACCGTCCACGAGATAGAGCGGGCCGAGGAGCCGACCCTGGAAGAGCGCGAGCGCGCTGCTGAAGCCGCCTTGTCCGCCGGCGTCAGCCTCTATCCGCAGGAAGCCGAGGCCGCGCAAAAGCAGCTCGAAGACGAAGCAAAGAATTTCGGCACCGCCGAGGTCGACTACATCTACGAGCAGCCGCCGGGCGAGATTTTCAGCGACATCCTGCCGCGCTACGTCACCTCGCAGATCTACCACGCGACCCTTGAATCCATTGCCGCCGAACACGCCGCGCGCATGACCGCGATGGATTCGGCGACCAACAACGCATCCGACATGATCGATTCGCTGACCCTGACCATGAACCGTGTTCGTCAGGCGGCAATCACCAAAGAAATTATCGAAATTGTGAGCGGCGCAGCCGCTCTTTAAGGCGAAACGAAAAGAACATGGCAGAAAACATCGGCAAAGTCATTCAGATTTCGGGTCCCGCGGTGGACGTGCAGTTCGAAGAAGCGACCATGCCTCCCATCTACGAGGCCCTGCGGGTCGTCAGCGACGGCTTCGACGTTCCCACGCCCATCAACGTCATTCTCGAGGTCCAGCAGCACATCGGCGAAGGGCGCGTGCGCTGCGTTGCGATGGAAGCGACCGAAGGCATGGTGCGCGGCATGAAGCGCCATCGACCAGGGCGGGCCCATCACCGTTCCCGTCGGCCGTGCCACCCTTGGCCGCGTCCTGAACGTCATCGGCGAGCCCGTCGACGCTCTCGGTCCGGTGAACGCGAAGCAGCGCATGCCCATTCATCGTCCTGCTCCCGCGTTCGACGAGCAGTCCACCCACGAGGAGATGTTTGAGACCGGCATCAAGGTCATCGACCTCATCCAGCCCTTCCTCAAAGGCGGCAAGATCGGCCTCTTCGGCGGCGCCGGCGTCGGCAAGACCGTCATCATCCAGGAGCTCATCAACAACGTCGCCTCCCAGCACGGCGGCTTCTCCGTCTTCGCCGGCGTCGGCGAGCGCACCCGCGAGGGCAACGACCTGTGGCTGGAAATGCAGGAATCCGGCGTCATCGACCTCAAGGACCTGCAGAAATCCAAAGCCGCGCTGATCTATGGCCAGATGACCGAGCCGCCCGGTGCGCGTCTCCGCGTGGCCCTCACCGCCCTCACCGTCGCCGAGTTCTTCCGCGACGAGGAAGGCGCCGACACGCTGCTCTTCATCGACAACATCTTCCGTTTCACCCAGGCCGGCTCTGAAGTTTCGACGCTGCTGGGCCGTATGCCCTCCGCCGTCGGCTACCAGCCGAACCTCGCCACGGAAATGGGCGAGCTGCAGGAGCGCATCACCTCGACCAAGCGCGGGTCTGTGACTTCTGTTCAAGCCGTCTACGTGCCCGCCGACGATCTCACCGACCCGGCCCCGGCGACGACCTTCGCTCACCTCGACGCCACCACCGTGCTCTCGCGTCCGCTGTCGGAACTCGGCATCTATCCCGCCGTCGATCCGCTGGCCTCCACCTCGCGCATCCTTACCGCGCGCATCGTCGGTCAGGAGCACTACGACGTCGCTCAGGGCGTGAAGCGCATTCTGCAGCGCTATAAGGATCTGCAGGACATCATCGCCATCCTCGGCATCGACGAGCTTTCTGAAGAGGACAAGATCACGGTCGCGCGCGCGCGCAAGGTCCAGAAGTTCCTCTCGCAGCCCTTCCACGTGGCCGAGCAGTTCACCGGCATCCCTGGCAAGTACTGCAAAATTGCCGATACTGTCCGCAGCTTCAAGGAAGTCATCGATGGCAAGCACGACGATGTGCCGGAGCAGGCGTTCTACATGCGCGGCAACATCGAGGAAGTGCTGGAAGAATCCGAAAAACTGAAGGCGACCACGAAATAGCCATGCTCAATCTGCTTAAAGTCCGGCTCGTCACCCCCGACCGCATCCTCGTCGATCAGGCCGCGGAAGCCGTGGAAGTGCCCGGCAAGAGCGGCTACTTCGAAGTGCTCTACGGCCACGCTCCCTTGCTGTCCGAGATCGGCGCTGGCGAAGTGCGGCTGCACGGCGGCGAGGCAGGCGAGCAACGGTATGTTGTCGCCCGCGGATTCGTTGAGGTGCTCCCGGAGCGCGTCACCATCCTTGCCGAGAGCGCTCAGAAGCCTGAAGAGATCGACAGCGGCGCGGTCCAGGAGCAGCTACAGCACGGCGAGAAACTGTGGAACGAAGCCGGCGAAGATCCTGAAAAATACGCCCACGCCAACGAAGTCATCGCCGAAGCGGATGCAAAACTCGAGAGCGCCGGGGCGGGGAAGCACTAGCTCCCCGCCCTCAGGCGCACCTCCGTTTGACTCAAAAGCAGCTACTTCTGCGCGACCGGCTTGTAGCCCGACCCTCCCGCCTTCTTCATCGCGGCCACCGCTTCGTCCCCGGTCATGAGCGGAGTCGTCTTGATGCTCCTGCAGGCGCCACCCGCGCTGATGGCGAGGGCAAACGCCGCTGCGCTCACGTTGTCGGGCATGTCATAAATGCCGACTACGTCGTAGTCGCCAAACGACAGATACAGCTTTCCCGGCTTGCCCCCGAGCTTTTTCACCACCTTGCTGATCGCGTCGGTGCGGTCCTGCGGTTGCGCTACAAATGCGGCCACGGTCTCAGGCGTGTACGCCACCTGCACAAGATAACTGGGCATACGAATGCCCCCTTTCAAATTGAGTTTCAGGATTGAGATTCTGAGGGAGCGCCAAGTATACGCCCAGCGCTACCCGACTCGCGCAGCCCGTTTGTCTGCCTATGATTTCATTGTGGGCTGGCCTGGGGACGTGTCGGTGACTTCGTCCGAAATCACCACAAAATTCTTGAGCAGAGCAGCCCCGAACGACGTAAAGAACGCCACGTCGGCCGCGTCGCGCCCGGTCGCCATCAGGACGCGTCCAATCCTCGGCATGTTGTGGCGGGCATCGAAGGTCCACCACCGGTTTTCCAGATACACTTCGAACCACGCGCTGAAATCCATCGGCGATGGCGCAACGACCACGCCAATGTCACCCAGATATCCGGCGACATAGCGCGCCGGAATTCCCAGCGCGCGGCAAAACGTGATTGCCAGGTGCTGGAAATCGCGGCAAACCCCCTGCCGCTCCGTGAACACATCCAGCGCCGTTTTCGTCGGCCGCGCAAACGAATATCCGAAGGTGACCTTGGCATTCACCCAGTTGCAAATGGCCTGCACTCTCCCCCATCCCGGCACCGTGTTCCCAAATAAATCGAACGCCGCCGGTGCCAGGCTGTCCACCTCGCAATACCGGCTGGGAAGCAGGAAGCGCAGCACTTCATGAGGCAGCTCGGCGATGGGGTGAGCGACCGCCTCAGGCTTCGCCGGATCCGGCAGCCCGGAATCCTCGTACAGAAAATCGTTCTTCAGCCGCAACGTGCCCGTCGGCGCCAGAAACCTCGTACAAAGATTGCCGAAAGAATCGCTGTATTCCTCGAGCGGAATCTCCGGTTCTACCTGAACCCGATCCGGTTGCTTCAGAACCCCGGCGCGGGACGAATGGACCCGCAGCTGAGCCACGCAGGCCACCGGTTCCGGGATGTCGAACTGCATGTCATAACCCAGGCGAAGGAGCATCGGGCCTCATCGTGTTGCCGCCATCCGTCTGCCATCGGCGGCGGAGTGATCGTAAGATGTACGGCTGCCCCGGACGTTGGTCGAATATCTTTTGAATCGACCCGGAAAGCTGTCAAAATGGCTGAACGGCATCACGTCAATTTGGGGAGTTGCTCGGCTGCATGACCTACTGTCTCGGCATCATGACACAGGAAGGCCTGGTTATGGCATCGGATTCGCGCACCAACGCCGGATTCGACGACCTGAATATTGCGCGCAAGATGCACACCTTCTCGCAGCCGGGCGAGCGCGCCTTCGTGGTCCTCAGCAGCGGCAGCCTGTCCCTCAGCCAGTCGATCATCAACCTGGCCCGCGCCCGATTCGGCTCCGGTGAGGGCCTTGCGCGCGCTGCCAGCATGTACGACGCCGCCCGCGAAATGGGCGAATGCGTGCGCCAGGTCGCCGAGCTGGATCGCGCGGCGCTCGAGCGCGACAGCTACTCCTTCAACGTGCACCTGCTGCTCGGCGGCCAGGTGCGCGGCGAAGAGCCCGCCCTGTACATGATTTATCCCCAGGGCAACCCCATCTCCGCGACCGAGGAGTCGCCGTTTCTGCAACTCGGTGAATACAAATATGGGCGCCCGCTGCTCGACCGCGGCGTCGTTTTCGGCTCTTCCAGCCTCATGGTCGCCGCCAAATATGCGCTGCTCTCCTTCGACGCCGCCATGCGTTCGAACGGCGCGATTGGCCCCCCCATCGAGCTGATGCTGTACCGCCGCGACAGCCTCACCCTGGACTGCTATCGCAAGTTCAACCAGGGAGATTCCGAGTTGCAAACCATCCACGCTCGCTGGGAGCAGTCCTTGCGCCGCGCCGTTGAAGACCTTCCCGACATCCACTTCGCCCCCTCGTCTCTGGAAGAAACCACGCAGACACTGCTCATTTAGTTTCGCTCTGCCTCACCCAACTCCAGCCGGCCCCCGCGCACCGTCGCGCACTCCCTATGAGTCTCCCCCTCGAGTCGCAACCCGAGCGTGGTTTCTGGTCGTCGATCCGCGAAGCCCTGCGCGGTTCGCATCAGGACTTCACCACCGGCAGCCTGAATCGCTCGATCCTGCTCCTTGCTATCCCCATGGTGCTGGAGATGGTGCTCGAATCGCTCTTTGCTGTGGTCGACACCTTCTGGGTCGGGCGGCTGGGCGCCAATGCCGTCGCCACGGTGGGACTGACGGAATCGATTCTCGCCCTGGTCTTTGCCATCGGACTGGGCGTTTCCCTGTCCACCACCGCGATGGTCGCGCGCCGCATCGGCGAGAAAGATCCGGAAGATGCCGCCATCTCCGCCGTTCAGGCCATCGTGCTCGGCCTCCTTATTTCCGCGGCGCTCGGCATTCCTGCAGGCATCGAGGCCCCACACCTCCTGCGCCTGATGGGAGCGTCTCCCGCCATCGTCGTCACTGGCTCCGGCTACGCGCGCATCGCGCTGGGCGGCTGCGGCGCGATCATCATGCTCTTCCTCAACAACGCGATCTTTCGCGGAGCAGGCGACGCGGCCATCGCCATGCGCCTGCTCTGGGTCTCGAACATCATCAACCTGATCCTCGACCCGATCTTTATTTTCGGATTGGGTCCGATCCCGCACCTCGGCGTCACCGGAGCCGCGCTGGCCACGTTCACCGGCCGGAGCATCGGCGTCCTCTACCAGTTCTACCGGCTCATGCGTGGCACGGAGCGGATTCGCATCCTCGCCCGCCACGTCTACATCAACGTGCCGGTGCTCTGGCGCCTACTGCGCGTTTCCTTCACAGGCATTTTGCAATTTGCTATTGCCAACGCCAGCTGGATTGGACTCGTCCGCATCATCTCTTACTTTGGCGCCAACGCCGTCGCAGGCTACACCGTCGCCATTCGTGTCGTGATGTTTTTCATCCTGCCCGCGTGGGGCCTCAGCAACGCTGCGGCCACTCTTGTCGGCCAGAACCTCGGCGCCGGTCATCCCGAGCGCGCCGAGCAGGCCGTCTGGCGCACCGGCCTTTACAACATGCTGTTCCTCGCCGCTCTCGGCGCTTTCTTCATCGTCTATGCCACGCCCACCGTCCGCATCTTCGTCGACGATCCTGCCGTCATTGCCATCGGTGCGCGCGCGCTGCGCACCTTTGCCTGCGGCAACATTGCGTATGCATGGGTCATGGTGCTGCTCCAGGCCTTCAACGGCGCCGGCGATACGGTGACGCCCACCTTCGTCAATCTTTTCGGCTTCTGGATCCTCGAAATACCCCTCGCCTGGTGGATGGCGATGCGTCTCCGGATGGGCGCGGAAGGCGCGTTCCTCTCCGTCGTGATTGCCGAGGCCTCCATCGCCGTCATCAGCCTGGTGCTGTTCAAGCAAGGACGATGGAAGAAGCAGCGGATTTAGGCGAAACTACTCGCCGAACGCCTTCTTCACGAACGTCACAATGCGCTGGCGTCCGTCGAATCCGTGCCACGGCTCAGGACTCGGTGATCCAAAGATTCCGCCCGCCAGCGGTCCATGATCCTCACGCGGATACTGCACCATCTCCACCGGCACGCCTATTTGTCGCAGTGCCCGATACATTTCCTGGCTCTGCCCCAGTGGATCGGTCTTGTCGCTCTCGCCCTGCAGCAGCAGGAACGGTGTCTTTGCCTTCGCCACCGTGGCCAGCGCGCTCTGCCGCCATGCGCTCTCCGCGTGTTCCCACGGATAGCCGCCGTAGAACCAGCGGTCGTAATACGATCCCGCCTCAGTCCCGTATTCGCTTTGCTGGTCGGTCACCGGAGCGCCGCTGACGATCGCCTTGAACCGGTCGGTGCGGCCCTCGACAAATCCGGCCATCTCGCCGCCATAGCTGTAGCCCATCAGCGCCATCTTGCTGTCGTCGATCGGATACTTCGCCAGCACAGCGTCGACTCCGGCCATGATGTCGCGATAGTCGCCGCCGCCCATGTCGTTCTTGTTCGCCGCAGCAAACGCCGCCCCATACCCCGTGCTGCCCCGCGGATTGGTTCGCAGCACCGCCCATCCCTGGCCCAGCAAAAACTCCGTCAGCGCATTCCAGTTGTCTTCGAACGCACCGGTGGGCCCGCCATGCACATCCACAATCAGGGGAACCTTGCCCTTCGCCGCCTGCGGAGGCAGATACAGCAGGCCCTGCATCGTGAAGTCGTCGCTCTTCCACGAAACCGGCTGCGACGCCACTTCCGTCCACTCCGCCGGCACCAGATTCGGTGTGTTCAGCGCGTGCCCGGCCTCACCGATCTTCTCTGCGTAGTAAAGCGTCATCGGCTTGTTGCTTGACGATCCCAGCCATACCCACGCGGTGTGCTTCGCGTTCGTGTTGAACTGCGAAACGGTGGCGGTGTCGAAATGCAACGGCTCACGCTTTTCCCCGAGGAACTGCAGGAGCGTCGTGTGGAAACCCATCTCGACCAATTCCAGCGCGCCATCTCCGGCGACGATCGGCTCATCATGGCCGATGCTGCCATCGAAGCCATCGCTCAGGTCGCGAATCGAGCCGTCTGCCACCGTCATGGTGTAAAGGTCTTCGTATCCAGGAGGCGCATCCGCCTTGCCCTGCGCGAGGAAGTAGATTCGGCTTGCCATCCTGCGACCACGCCGTCGCGCCGATCGTCGTAGGAGCGGACTTGATCTGCGATGGATGCGCCGGATCGGCCACGGAAACCACCCACGCCGCTCCCGCCGGCTGCAGATCGCCGACGTCGTTCATGCCCTCGGTAATCGCCAGCATCTTGTCGCTCTGTTGCGTCCACGAAACCCGCTGCACATCCGGCGGGACAGCCGTCGCCGTGATTTTTCCATCTGCCGGATCGAGCAGGTACAGCCGCGATCCATGCGGATCATGGTTCACCCACACCGCATCCGCTTTGTCGTCTTGCTGTTTCTTCTCACCCGGCGTTTCCGGATCGCGAACGAGGATCGCGATGTGCTTCCCATCCGGCGCGATGAAGTACCGCGACACGTCCGCGTCCACCGGTTCGGGCTTCGCTGCATCGGTCCGCCGCCGGCTTCTTCGCAGGCGGAATCGCGTCCGGCTCCTTTGACTCGTCCACCGGAGGAACGATCTTCACTTCAAACGCGTGCGCCTCGCCGCCATTCATCGGCAGGCGAAATAACTGCGTGTGCTCACCGCGATGCGCCATGAACAGGATGCTGCTGCCATCGGCCATCCACTGCCCCTGCGACTCGCCGCGCTTGTCGCCGCTCGGCGACCATGTCAGTTGCCGCGATGTGTTGCTTTTCACATCGACCAGCCACAGGTGTGTCTTGCCACCATCGGCCGTCGCGTCGGCAATCTGGACCAGCACCTGTTGCCCATCCGGCGAGACCCTCGGCTGCGCCATCGCGCGCACGTGACGCATCTCTTCATTGGAAGGGAAGTGATCCTCGGCCACCGCGTGAGCGAGTGATAGAGAAACAAGGCAGACCGCTGGCAGCAGCGTGCATCCTGAGATTTTCAGCATGCACAGAAGCATATCGCAGAGGCCTTCCGGCCCTCGCGCCCAGCCGTCACATTAAACTGAAACCATGCTGCGCCTGCTCAATCTCATTCCGGCCGACAAGATCCGCCTCATCGTCTTCGACCTGGATGGAACCCTCATCGATTCGCGCAAAGATCTCACCAATTCCATCAACGCCATGCTCGTCGAGTTCGGCCGCGACCCGCTCCCCGAGGAGATCATCGCCACCTACATCGGCGACGGTGCCGGCATGCTCGTCCGCCGCGCTCTCGGCGATCCCGAAGACGAGCCGCTCGTCGAAAACGCCCTGCAGCATTTTCTGGAGCACTACCGCGAGCACAAGCTCGACTTCACTTATGTCTATCCCGGAGTCTTCGAATCGCTCGAAGCGCTGCGCACCACGGCTGCCGGGGAGCCGCGAAAGATGGCTGTCCTGACCAACAAGCCCGTCGGACCTTCGGTCGCCATCTGTGACGCGCTCGGCCTCAGTCCCTTCATGTTTCGCATTTACGGCGGCAACAGCTTTGCAGGGAAGAAGCCGGACCCCGAAGGCCTGAATACGATCATCCGCGAAGCCGGCGTGGCGCCCGGCGAGACGCTCATGATCGGTGACTCCAGCGTCGACATCCTCACTGCCCGTCGCGCCGGTGCATGGGTTATCGGCTGCCGCTTCGGGCTCTCCTCGCATACCGTCGAAGACATTCCCAGCGACTGCCTCGTCGACTCCGCCGCGGAATGGGCGCAGGCGCTCTCGCTCGAGAGCCATCCGTCTTCCGCCACGGCAAACTCCTAGCCTCGCTGATCGCTAAAGCCAATGCGCATTTCACCATTGTTTTGGGGTTGCCCACAGCGCAGCGAAATTTGATCCGGAAAGCTCCAGCCGCTCCTCGGCCCGTGCGCATCCCAACCACTGGAACGCTGCACGTCCCACGAAGTGCAAAGGAGAGACACAACACTATGAGAATCGCAAGACACGCGACCGCTCTCGTTTTAGGCCTGGCATTATCCGGCGGAACCACCCTCGCCGTTCACGCACAGGAAGGCCCGCCTCCGGGAGCCTGGCATCCGAATGAGCCGGAAGGCAACTGGTCCCATGCCTGGCACAGTGGTTTCCACGACGGCATTGAAGCTGCACGGCACGACATCGACGCTCGCCGCTCACCCGATCCGGATCGCCACGACAAGTTTCGCCATCCCGATCTGCCACGCGATGAGCGCGGAGATTTCCGCGAAGGCTTCCGCCGCGGCTACCAGATGGTCTACGACCACGACTGGCATCACCACGATCACGACGACTATCCCCGTTAGTCCGCTGCAGTCCCGCGGCAAGGGGGCCGATGCTGAACTCGGCTCCCTTTTTCTTCGTCCCAACGACTCATCTCTTTCGCGTTCGCCTCCTGATGATGTTCCTGGGAAACTTCACAAATCCTTCCTGCACACGGCTGAACGACCTGCCCCTTAATCGCGCCGCCGCAATGGTGCGCGCTGCTTTTGGATCGGAGATGCGAACGTAGCGGCAACCCGCGTTAAGATCGATCGCCATCTCCGGCACCAGCGCTACGCCCACACCCGCGGCCACCATACCCAGCAGACTGCCGATCTGATTGCTCTCGAACGCGATCCGCGGATCGAGATGTGCGCGATGACACGCCGCCAGCGAGATCTCGCGGAAACAATGGCTGTCTCGCAGCATCACGAATCGTTCCTCCCGAAGCTCGCGCAGCGCAATGCTGGACGCGCCGGCGCGCGGATGATCCGGTGGCAGCGCTGCGTACAGGCGTTCCGTCAAAAGTGTCGTTGTCGCAAACTCACGGTGCCGTATGGGCAGCGACAGGATCGCAATGTCGATGGACGAGGTTTCGCAGACTCTCCAGCAGCACCGGCGTGGTTTCCTCGACGACTCGCAGCGTCGCCTCCGGAAACTTCTTCATAAAACCGGTGATGCGCTCTGGCAGATAGTACGGCGCGATGGTTGGAATGACGCCGACAATCACTGTGCCGCGCGCGTCACGCCGGCGTCCATCGACTTCGCTCCGCGCCAGTTCGGTTTCCTGCAGAATCGTTCGCGCGTGCGGCAGAAACGTCCGTCCCGCATCGGTGAGCCGCACACTGCGCGGGAGCCGGTCGAATAATCGCGTGCCCAGTTCGTCTTCCAGCTTGGAAACCTGCTGGGAGAGCGAGGGCTGAGCCACCTGACAGCGCTCCGCGGCTCGGCTAAAACTGCCCGTTTCCGCGATGGCGCACACATAACGCAACTGCTGAACTTCCATAGGCGATCCCTATCTCTGTGATCCCTGGTATCTATTGGAACTATCTCTCTCCATGATGCTACATTCATTCTTCCGGACAAACGGAAGCGTTCTCGTCAATCAATGTCCGGGTTCCGACGGAATCCGGGGTCTCGAATTCAAACCGCAAAAGGAGACGTACAGATGTCAGCCGAAGCGAAATGCCCCTTCCCGCACGGCAACGGCCACACGGCCCGTTCCAACAGCGACTGGTGGCCGAATGCAGTAAACCTGAATATCCTGCACCAGCACTCCACTCTCTCCGATCCCATGGGCGAGGATTTCAACTATGCCGAAGAGTTCAAAAGTCTCGACTATCCGGCGCTCAAGAAGGACCTTGCGACGCTGATGACGGACTCGCAGGACTGGTGGCCGGCCGACTTCGGGCACTACGGTGGCCTGTTCATTCGCATGGCATGGCACAGCGCGGGCACCTACCGCACCCTCGATGGGCGCGGAGGCGGCGGCCGTGGGCAGCAGCGTTTTGCGCCCCTCAACAGCTGGCCCGACAACGTGAACCTCGACAAAGCTCGGCGGCTGCTGTGGCCCATCAAGCAGAAGTACGGCAAAAAGATTTCGTGGGCCGACCTGATGATCCTGGCCGGCAACGTTGCTCTGGAATCGATGGGGTTCACGACTTTCGGCTTTGCCGGGGGACGCGCGGACGTGTGGGAACCCGATATGGACGTGAACTGGGGTGCCGAAGAGACCTGGCTGGGAACCAACAAACGCTATTCCGGCGAACGCGATCTCGCGAATCCGTTCGGCGCAACCACCATGGGCCTGATCTACGTTAATCCGGAAGGGCCGGAAGGGAAGCCGGATCCCGTCGCAGCCGCTCGCGATATTCGCGAGACCTTCGCGCGCATGGCGATGAACGATGAAGAGACCGTTGCCCTGATTGCCGGCGGCCATACCTTCGGCAAGACGCATGGAGCCGGTCCCGCCAGCTATGTCGCGCGAGAGCCCGAGGGCACCGAGATTTCCGAGCAGGGACTTGGCTGGTCGAGCGCCTACCTGACGGGTATCGCGGGCGACGCGATCACCAGCGGTATTGAAGTGACGTGGAGCAGCACGCCGACCCAGTGGAGCAACAGCTTCTTCGAGCACCTTTTCAAATACGAGTGGGAACTGACGAAGAGCCCGGGTGGCGCCCAACAGTGGAAGCCAAAGGGCAGCTCGGGCGAAGGTTCGGTACCCGATGCTCACAATCCCGCAAAGCATCACGCGCCTGGCATGCTCACCACCGACCTCTCGCTGCGCCTCGATCCGATCTACGAAAAAATTTCGAGACGCTTCTACGAGCATCCTGAAGAATTTGCCGATGCCTTTGCCCGTGCATGGTTCAAGCTCACTCACCGCGATATGGGCCCGCGCGCGCGCTACCTCGGGCCGGAAGTTCCTGCCGAGGAACTCATCTGGCAGGACCCCATCCCTGCTGTCGATCATCCTCTGATTAACGACAAGGACATCGCTTCTCTGAAGGCGAAGATTCTCTCGTCGGGCCTCGCCGTCTCGCAGCTGGTCTCCACCGCCTGGGCATCGGCTTCCACTTATCGTGGATCCGACAAGCGCGGCGGCGCGAACGGCGCGCGCATTCGCCTTGCTCCGCAAAAGGATTGGGAGGTCAACCAGCCCGAGCAACTGCAAAAGGTGCTCAGGACTCTCGAGGGGATCCAGGCCGAGTTCAACAAAACGCAAAACAGTGGCAAGAAGGTTTCGCTTGCCGACCTGATCGTCCTGGCTGGTTGCGCCGGTGTTGAGCAGGCAGCGAAGAATGCCGGCATCAGTGCCATCGTTCCGTTCACCCCAGGTCGCATGGACGCCTCTCCCGAACAGACCGATGTCGCATCTTTCGCGGTGCTCGAGCCGTCCGCCGATTGGTTCCGCTCTTACACCAGCGGCAGAGACAATGTACCGGCTGAGGCTGCGCTGCTGGACAAGGCACAGCTGCTTACACTGACTGCGCCTGAAATGACCGTGCTGCTGGGCGGCTTGCGCGTGCTGAACACCAACTTCAAACAGACTCCCTACGGTGTCTTCACGAAGCGGCCGGAGGCGCTGACCAATGACTTCTTCGTGAACATGCTCGACATGAATACGGTGTGGAAGGCGACCTCCGATGCGCAGAATGTATTCGAAGGGCGAGACCGTAAAACGGGCCAGGTGAAATGGACGGCAACGCGCGCCGATCTGGTTTTTGGTTCGAACTCCCAGCTGCGGGCGCTGGCCGAGGTCTACGCAAGTTCTGACGCGCACGCGAAATTTGTCCATGACTTCGTTGCGGTCTGGAACAAGGTGATGAACCTCGATCGTTTCGACCTCTGGCTGAAACGGCCGCACAGCGTCGAACTGGAAGAGCCCGCCGCCATAAAGTAGCCGGCGCGCATTGGTTCAACGCAACAGCGCCCGCACTTCGTTTGAAGTGCGGGCGCTTTCTTCTTCCCAACCGGCGGCGCCCGCGCTATTCTTCTCCCCTCTCCCAAAATTGTTTTTCGAAACAGGAAGTCTCGCATGAAAATCCTCCGTTCCATCGCGTCCGTCCTCGTCGCCTATGTTGTCGTCTTCGCGATCGTGCTGGGCAGCGACCCGCTGCTTGCCCGCATGTATCCCGGTCTGTACGTGCGTAGCCAGATTCCTCCGAACTTCATTCTCTGGATCGGCACCGCGATTTACGCCATCGCCTCCGTCCTCGGCGGCTGGATCTGCGTACGCCTGGCCCCCTCCAAACCTGGCAAGCATCTTCTCGCGCTGTTCCTCTTCGGGGAGGTCATGGGTATCGTCTCCACCATCCTGAACTGGAACCATTGGCCGCATTGGCAATCGCTCACGTGGATTGCGCTGTGGCCCCTCTGTCTCTGGATCGGCGGCCTCGGTCGCAGGACCACTCATCTTTCTGCCACTCCGGCTATACCCTAAAATCGCAATGTGGACTTCCAGCTAGTTAGCGACTACAAGCCGCGCGGCGACCAGGGCCGTGCCATCGAAGAACTTCTCACCGGCATCGAAGCCGGCGAGAAGCACCAGGTCCTGCTCGGTGTCACCGGCTCCGGCAAAACTTTTACCGTGGCGAAGATGATCGAGCATCTCAATCGCCCCGCGCTCGTTCTCGCCCACAACAAGACGCTCGCCGCCCAGCTCTTCCACGAGTTCAAGCAGTTCTTCCCCGGCAACGCCGTCGAATACTTCGTCTCCTACTACGACTACTACCAGCCCGAAGCCTACATCCCAGCCGGCGACCTCTACATCGAGAAGGAGGCCACCATCAACGAGGAGCTGGACAAGCTCCGCCTCTCCGCCACGCGCTCCCTCTTCGAGCGCCGCGACTGCATCATCGTCGCCTCCGTCTCCTGCATCTACGGCCTCGGCTCGCCGGAGGCCTATTACGGCATGTTGCTGTTGCTCGAGAAAGGCCAGCGCATCCGCCGCGACGATATCCTTCGCCGCCTCGTCGAAATCCTTTACGAACGCAACGACGCCGATTTTCGCCGTGGAACCTTCCGCGTGCGCGGCGATGTCATCGAGGTCTTTCCCACCTACGACGAAAACGCCTACCGCATCGAGCTCTTCGGCGACGAGATCGACTCTCTTTCGCAAATCGATCCGCTCTTCGGCACCGTGCGCCAGAAATACGCACGCTTGCCCATCTACCCCAAGAGCCACTACGTGGTGCAGCCGGAGCGCCGCAAAGCGGCCATCGAAACCATTCTGGAAGAACTCGCCTGGTGGGAGAAGGAGCTCGAGAACCAGGGCCGCATGGTTGAGTCCCAGCGCGTCCATCAGCGCACCCGTTTCGATCTGGAGATGATCAAATCCGTCGGCTATTGTCACGGCATTGAGAACTACTCGCGCCACTTCTCCGGCCGCCTGCCGGGCGAGCCGCCGCCCACGCTGCTCGATTATTTTCCGCGTGACTACATGCTCTTTATCGACGAATCCCACGTCACCGTGCCGCAGTTGCACGGCATGTGGCACGGCGACCGCTCGCGCAAACAGAATCTCGTCGACTACGGATTCCGCCTGCCTTCAGCCATGGACAACCGTCCGCTCAAGTTCGAGGAGTTCGAGGCCCGCACCAACCAGATCGTTTACGTTTCGGCGACGCCGGGCCCCTACGAACTCACCAAAGCCGCCGGTGTTGTCGTCGAGCAGATCATTCGCCCCACCGGTCTCGTTGATCCCGAAGTCGAGATCCGGCCCGTGCGCGGTCAGATCGACGACCTGCTGCACGAGATCCGCGACCGCGCCGCAAAGAACGAGCGCGTCCTCGTCACGACGCTCACCAAGCGCATGGCGGAGGATCTCGCCGGCTACTACTCCGAAGTCGGCGTGCGCTGCCGCTACATGCACTCCGAAATTGAGACCCTCGAGCGCGTGAAACTTCTGCGCGATCTGCGCAAGGGCGAGTACGACGTGCTGATCGGTATCAACCTGCTGCGCGAGGGCCTCGACCTGCCTGAGGTTTCGCTCGTTGCTATCCTCGACGCCGACAAAGAGGGCTTTCTGCGTTCCTCCGGCTCGCTCATCCAGACCATGGGCCGCGCAGCGCGGCATTTGAGCGGCCGCGCGATTCTCTACGCCGACAAAATGACGGATTCCATGAAGCAGGCCATCGGCGAAACCGATCGCCGCCGAACCGTCCAGCGCGCTTACAACGAGGAAAATGGCATCGTGCCGCAATCGATCATCAGCCACATCGATATGTCGCTGGCCAAAATCCTGCAGGCCGAGTACGCCGACCTCGCCGAAGAGGTCGAAGAGATGCCCGAGTTTACTTCACAGGAAGGCCTCGACAACTACATCGCAAAACTGGAATCCGACATGCGCGAAGCGGCAAAGAAATTCGAATTCGAGAAAGCCGCGAAGCTGCGCGACACGATCAGGGAACTGCGAACGAAGGAATTCCTGTTCAAGTAAGGGGAAGTAGGAACCGGGCTTTAGTCCCGGGCTGTCGCGCCTTTCCTGAAGACCAGGAATAAAGGCACGCCCAGCAAAATAATCCCTGTCCCAATCAGCGAATTCTTCAGGTTCTCCGCGTACGAATACACCAGCAGCACCGCCGCCGCCGCGATGAACAGCGCAGGAATCACCGGATAGCCCCATACGTGATAAATCTTCTCGTCGGTCTCGCGTCGACGGTAGAAGAAGATCGTTGTCGCCGTGATCAGGTAGAAGAGCCACTCCGCGAAGATCGCCAGTTCGAACAGCTGCTGAAATCGTCCCACAGCAAGCAGTAAACCCGTCGTCAGCAGCGCCTGCACGATCAGGGAGGTCGAAGGGCTCTGGAATCGCGGATGCACGTCCGCCATCCTCCGGAAGAACAGCCCATCCCGCGCCGCCGCGAAGGGAACCCGCGCGCCCGACATGATCGTCCCATTCAGCGTGACGAAGATGCTGACCGCCATGGCGATCGATACCAGCTCCGCGCCCCACGGGCCCGTAATCGCCTGCAGGGCCGTCACCGCCGGGCGTGGCGAGGCCGCAATCTGTGCCGCCGGCAAAATGTACTGGATCGCCGCGTTGGTCGCCATGTACAGCACGCCCACGATCCCGAGGCCCGCAATCAGCGCGATCGGCAGGCTGCGTCCAGGATTCCGCACTTCGCCGGCCACCATGGTCAGATCGTTCCATCCGTCATACGCCCACAGCGCCGCGATGAGGGCGATCATGAATCCGCCAAAGCCACCGTGCGCCCCGACAAACTTCGTCGCGAAGTTGCCCCAGTGTCCGCCCAGGGATCCGAAACAGATCGCGGCGATCGCCACAATCAGCACGCCCTTCAGCCATGTGAACACCAGCTGAAAATCGCCCGCCTTGCGAATGCCCAGATAATTCAGTCCCGTCATCAGCCACGTCGCCGCGATCGCAAACACCTGGGACCACAGCACCGCGAATCCGGCATGAAACGCGACGCCGTCCAGCCAGTGCAGCGCGGGAAAGATCGCCAGCGTTCGCGCCAGGCCCGTCGTCACGCTCGCGATGGAAGCCGGCTTCGCCACCGCGAACCACGTCCACATGTAGAGGAACGCCGGCAAATCGCCGTAGACGCCGCGGATGTACACATACTCGCCGCCCGCGTAGGGCTGCAGCGTGCTCAGCTCCGCATAGGTCATCGCGCCGAACAGCGACAGCAGGCCGCCCGCGATCCACGCCAGGTACACCACGCCCGACGATCCCGTCGCGCGCATCATTTCCTGGGGAACAAGGAAAATGCCGCTGCCGATGATCGTGCCCACCACGATCGCCGTTGCGTGCGATGTATTCAGGACCCGAGGCAGGTCGGGTGCAGCGCTCGGAGCTGTCCGGTCAGGCGTAGTTTGCAGAGAGGAAAGACCTCAGTAGTAGAACTTGAAGTCCTTCCAGTCTGCCGCATACGTCGATTTTCTGCCACGGCAAAGATAGATGGGCTTGATCTCCCAGGGCATCGACAGCGGATTGTCCATCCGGTCCGCGACCACGCACGACTCGTAGGACTGCTGCATGTCGCCGAGTTTTGCGCCGTTGATGATGATCATCTCCTGCCCGGTATAGCCATGCGGTCCCCACAACCAATAGCTCTGGTGACCGCTCACAGCAACCGGCAAACCGTACTTCGGACCCAACAGATTGATCGCGCTGGCCTCGCCGTAATTGCCCGTGAAAATACCCGTGACCGCGCGCTCCTGTGGGGGAAGGGAATTGTAGATGCGCGCCACCTTCTCCACCATCTCGTGCCAGCCGAACCGATCCGCGTAAAACTGCGGCAGGATGGTCGCGTCGTGGTTCTCCGAATCCTTCGGCGTAAAGCCGACCTTCCTTTCGTATGCCACGAACTGCTGTGGAGGAAGAACGGGGATCGAAAAAGGCACCGCCTCGATGAATGCAAGGCAAAGGAGCAAAGCATACGCCCCGCGCAGAACCTGACGCCACAACGGCACCTGCACGCCTTGCAGCAAGCAGATGCCTCCCGCCGCGTAGTAGATGACATAAATCGGCGCCAGATAGTAGTCCTTGGCATGCAGCGCCATCATCATCAGCAGGAAAACTGGATAAAGCACGCCCAGGAATCGATACGGCCGCGCCGCTCGCGCAAACAGCAACCAGAAGATGCCGCTGATCCACAGCGGGCAGGTGAACGGGTTGAGCATCATGATCTGCCCACCGATAAACTGCAGCGGCGGCAGCTTCACATCCTTATTGCTCTTCGATACGCCCACCAGCCATTCCAGCGTCGGCCAGTGGTAGTGCGCCTCCCACAGCAGATTGGGCAGAGCCAGCGCCACCATCAGCGCCACCGCAACACCGAACCACCGGCTCGCCAGGGTCCGCCTCTGCGGCGTCAGCAGCAGCGCAATCAGAACAGCAACAAGGAAAAAAGCTTCATTCCATTTGTTCTCAAGCCCCAGCCCCGCGCTGACGCCCAGCACGATCCACCAGTTGCGAACGATGTGCTCCCGCCCCGGAACTCCGTGCTCCTGCACAATGCGCACCAGCGCCAGTGCGCAGGGGATCCAGAAGACGGGCTCAAAGGAATTCATCGACAAAAAACCATCGATCCCCAGGTAGACGCCCGCGACGATCACGCCCAGCATGGCCAGCGCAGCGGCCGTCCGCCGGCTCCCCGACGGACTGCTCAAACCCATGGCCCATACCAGCGCGCCCGTGAGAAAAACTTTGAACGCGCCCGCCATCGCGGAGAGCAGCCGCAGCGACCACATGTGATCGTAGCCGAAGAGAATGTCCGTCAGGCGAGCCTGCAGAGCCACCATCGGCGGCTGATCCACATATCCAAAAGCCAGGTGCCGCCCGCAGATCAGGTAGTACATTTCGTCGCGAAAAATTCCATAGCCTGCCCGCTGCGCCAGAATGTTCCCGACAATCTGAATGGCGAGCTTCAGCGCCGCCATCGCCAGGCAGACCCCCACAAAGCGGCGAAAGCTTTGCCGTTGTTCTGCCGCGACTGCGCCATTCACAGCCAGTGTGCTCATACAAGATCCGCTGGGGAAACCAAACTGCTCCCTCAGAATACGCATCGAGACTGCAAAGGTTCCACCAGACCGTTGCAGTTCCGTGTCCCGAGGCGAACAATCATGCCAGGAAAGGATCGCGCGTGGTCGTCATTTTTCATGATCGCCGGCACGCCGGTCGCGCTCTGGCGCAGATCGTTCGCAACGAATGCTCAAGCGAACTCGCCACCGGCGACGCCATCGTCCTGGGACTGCCACGCGGCGGAGTGCCCGTCGCCTTTGAAGTGGCGCACGAACTGCATCTGCCGCTCGATGTCTTCGTGGTGCGCAAGCTCGGTGTTCCCGGCCAGGAAGAACTGGCCATGGGCGCCCTGGCAAGCGGCGGAGTGATCGTGCTGCAGGACGATGTCATTCGCGCCTACCGCATTTCCCAGGACACCATCGACAGTGCAGTCGCCCGCGAGCGCATCGAGATCGAGCGCCGCGAAACCGCGTTTCGCGAGGGCCGTCCTCCCGCCCAACTCCAGGGTCGCACCGTCATTCTGGTCGATGACGGCCTCGCCACCGGAGCCACCATGAAGGCCGCGGCCCGCGCGCTGCGGCCCATCGCCCGTCGCATCATCGTGGCCGTGCCTGTCGCCGCCTCCGGCACCTGCGAAGAATTGCGTGAGCAGGTGGACCGCCTCGTTTGCATCCAGTGCCCGGAGTGCTTCCACGCCGTCGGCGAGTTCTACCGCAATTTCGACCAGACCACCGACGACGAAGTACGCGCGCTGATCGCTCTGCCGCGCGAAGGCCTCTCCCGTGCTTCCTCCAGCGTCCGCGCACTGCGGTAACTCGCCGCGGATCGGGCGCCTCGGGGAAGGCCGGGCTCACCCCGCAGTTCGCCCCGCCTGCACCGATGTTGTATGGGTCCGCCCCATCGTCACCTCCTACACTGTCTTTGCACTGAGGCGCCGAAAATCGGTTATTGGGGTCACGATATGCACCACGTAAGAATCGAGCTCGGGACTCTCTGGATCATCTTCACCGTCGCTGCTGCTGCCCTTCTGGGGACCGACTTCATCCTCCATGAAATTCGGACTTACCTCGGCCATCATCGCGACTCCGGGACGAAGTAGGCTCCTCTGCCTGCCGCTTCGAACACTGCTAGAATCGTGACGATGGCGCCGGAGGCGGCTCGCGTTGGCGGCGCGGCAGGGTCGGGGCGGTTAGCTCAGCTGGTTAGAGCGCCTGCCTTACAAGCAGGAGGTCGCAGGTTCGAGCCCTGCACTGCCCACCACACCAAGAACTGTTTGGCGCACGGGTTCCTCGACTCGATACGCTTGCTCAAAGATTTAGCTTGCGTGGTCGGACGCCCCGAAAACGGTTCGAGTCCTGCCGCAAACGCCAAAATTTCCTCCTGATTTCATTCCTGACGATTTCCTTTCTTCTTTGTAACGATTCGCCTCCCTCTGCCACTATTCCCCAAAGACGGATACCGCCGGCATCCCCACGGCCCTCGCGATCGATGCGCGAAGGCTCCGGCCGCATGCGGGCCCGCCACTGCTCGTCAGGAGGGAATTGCCATGGCAGACGCTACCCGCGCCGCGTTTATCAACCTCGAAACGTTGTCCTGGAGTGACTCCAACAGCCACGCCTCGGCATCGCCGTTCTTGTGGACGGCGTTCTTCGTCATCGATGCGAACGGCATCGCTTCCACGCCGACTCCCGGCAACCACCGGGACCTCGGCGTCTCAACCGTCCACCCGGGCGCGGTCATCAGCATTCCGGAATCGCTCGGGGCCTTCAACAGTCCGGTCACTCCACTGACCGTTGGCAACAATACCATTGGGCAGATCGGTGTCATCGCTGTCATCATGAACGACGGCGGTAACATTACAGCTCACGGGATCGAGGCCGGACACGAAGCGCTCAATGCCGGCCTCAGCCAGGTCCTCCAAAACCTGCTCAATGAGGCTATCGCCCAGGCTGCTCCACCCACTCAGAATCAGATTGACCAGGCCATCGCTGCGGAAAACTTTCCCAAAATCGTTAAGTCCGCCATCGAAAACGCGCAGAATTTCTGCGATAACCTGTGGGCGTTGACGGGAGCGGACTCAGAGATCGGCGATACGAACCAGTTCTGGAGCCTCACCGATTTCGCCGAACCCTCGCAAACGAACGACTTCACTCTTACCATTAACCAGTCGAAGACCAGCACCTGGACCATCAACGGGAACATCACTGTGGTCGATCAGTGCCCCGCCTCTGCGAGCGCCAACTTCCTCAAGAAGACCTTTGTCGCGATCCTGCATGGTAACGGCAAGTCGCCAGCAGACCTTAGCGATGTCCTGGCGCTGATGCGCGACTTCCGTGAGAAGAAGAAACTTCTCACTCAGCCCGCCTTCAACGACTGGTGGAATATCATCAAGCGCTACACCCCGGAACTGGCCTGCCGCATCGCGGTGAGCGGCGAAGTGAGGGAGGCAATGCTACCCCTGGTCGATGTTCTCGCCGAGCACCTTAAGGACGACAATCGGCGCATCTCGGCCGCCGACATCGATGCCTGCGCACGCTGGTGCGAATCGGTGCAACGCGTGGCAACGACGCGCCTCAGCACCGACCTTCGCATGGCCCTGTCGCTTATTCACCGGCTGGAGGGCCGCACCCTCTCGGAAGCACTGCGCATCGCCGTGACGCGGCGTGTGGAAGCCGCAACCCGATGACCGGCGTACCCCCGAACCGCTCCTCTGCTAACCAGCGGAGGAGCGGTCCTTGATACTTCCCGCCTCGCCTGTCCCAATGCGATAATCACAACAGAATTCCCCTCGAGACCCTTTGCCAGAGCCTGTCCACGGGGACTCCATAGCTCTATGCGCCGCTTCCTCTCCCTCCGCGATTTCGACTGGACGCTCCTCGCCTTCGTCCTGCTCCTCTCCGTCATCAGCGTCTTTGAAATCTACAGCGCCACGCAGCACACCCAATTCCGCCACTTTCAGATGCATCGCATGCAGATGCTCTGGATTGCCGGCGGCCTGGTGGCGATGTTCATCATGTCGGTCATCGACTACCACAAGCTGCTCACCGTCATTTACTGGATCTACGGCTTCTGCCTCGCAGGGCTGGTGGCGGTGCTCGCCGTCGGCACCCGCGTCAACGGCGGCAAGCGATGGATCAAGCTTCCCGGAGGCGCCCACTTCCAGCCCTCGGAGTGGGTCAAACTCGTTCTCATCCTTCTGGTCGCCCGCTACTTCAGCAATCTCGCCGGCCGCGAGCTCAGCTGGAAAGACATCTTCAAGGCCATTGGCTTTGTCGCGCTTCCCATGCTGCTCGTCCTCAAACAGCCCGACATGGGTACGGCCCTCACCTATACGCCGGTGCTGCTGGTGGGGCTTTTCCTCGGGGGCATTGACTGGCGAAAGGGCGGCCTCCTGGTTTTGGTCATTGTGCTGGCCGTCGGCGGTATCTGGAAGAGCGGCAAGGTCCTGAAGCCCTACCAGAAAGCCCGCCTCACCAGCTTTTTGAATCCCGATGCCGACCCGCGCGGCACCGGCTATCAGATCCTGCAATCCAAGATCGCGGTCGGCGACGGAGGCGTTTTCGGACGCGGCGCCAACCGCGGCACCCAGACCCAGGGCGATTTCCTCCCCATTCCCTACACCGACTTCATTTTTGCCGCTTTTAGCGAGGAGCACGGCTTCGTGGGCGCGATCCTCGTGCTCCTGCTATACTTCTTAATACTGATGCGTTTGATTCAAAACGCTCAGACAGCCGCGGACCTGCCAGGTTCATTTCTGGTGATGGGCGTGGCGGCCGTCCTCATTTTTCAGATTGCCGTCAACGTCGGAATGGTTCTGGGGCTGATGCCCGTCACCGGCATCCCTCTTCCTCTCATGAGCTATGGGGGATCCTCGGTACTGTTCACCTTTCTGGCTCTCGGCATGGTTATGAACGTCCGCATGAGCCGTTTCGTGAACTAACGCGGAACAGGTTTAGCACGTAAGGCCCGCAGGGCGGGCGCAGATTGAACGAAGTTTACTAACCGGCCAGGTGGATCGAAACGGGCCGGGCAGGATCAGGAATGAACGCGAATCGATGGGTAACGACCCCGCCATGCAGGGCTGAAGTGGTCACATCGTCGCGCAGGAACGACTCTCCGGAAAGAATGCAAATTTCCAGCGACATCTCCCCAACCTTCTCCCCTCACCGAGGGCGAGCCGGCACGGGCGGGTCCGCGCACTCTGCCGGTCTCTCCTCCTTCACTCCCGATCTTCTCCGGTGACCCGCTCGTTCCGCCCTGGCATTTTGAGGCGGAATGGCAAAAGAAATTTGCATCTCCAGCACGCCGCATGAAACGCGGCTTGCGATTCTTGAAGACGATCAGCTCGCGGAAATCTACTACGAGCGTGAAAATGAATACACACTAGCCGGCTCCATTTACAAGGGCCGTGTCACCCGGGTTCTTCCCGGCATGCAGTCCGCGTTTGTCGATGTTGGACTCGAACGCGACGCCTTTCTCTACGTCACCGACTTCCTTGAGGAGCAGGAAGAGGATTCGGCCGACTTCGAGCGCAGCGATTCCAGCGGCAATGGCAGTAACCGCCGAGGCCGCGAGCCGCGCGACGCGCGCGAGCCACGGGAACAGCGTGAGCCTCGCGAGGCGCGAGAACCGCGCGCAGCTCGCCCCGTTTCTCAGGAAGCCGCACCCGATCTTTCCGCATCCGAGGCCCCACGCCGCAGCGACCGCGGCAACGACCGCCCCGACCGCGGTTCCGACCGGGGTCAGGATCGCGGTGGCGATCGCGGCGGAGAAGGCGGCACTCGCCGCTGGCATGGCCGTCGCGGCCGCCGTTTCCGCGGACGTGGCCCCCGCGCCGATCAGACCTCGCTAGAATCTCCCGAGATTGTCGAGGAAGCGACCTCGGCCGAACCTGTCTCCCTTCCTGAGCGCGGCGCGCCAGGCGGCATGCCCGCGCAGAATCTCCCCATCGTTCTCCCCGGCGAATCGCTTTCGAAATACGGCGGCCGCTCGGAGTCGAGAGCGGGCGAGTCGAAATCGGCGCCCAGCGCTCCCTCTGGCCAAGGTCCGGCCCCAGCGCGCGGCAGCAGTTTCAAACCCTCCACCATGGTCGAAGTGCCCACCGACTGGGACGGCGGCTCTGTCCTGCCTGGCGAAACCCTCTCCCGCCACCGCGGTTCGCGGTCCTCAGGCAACGGTCAGGCCGCCGAAGTGCAGTCCACCGGCGCCGAGCCCGCCGTGGTAACGGCCTCTCCTGAAGAGTCGGATGTTGCCGTGGTTCCCACTCCCGAAACCCTGCCGGTCGAGAATCTCGAAACCTCCGCGCCCCCGATTCCGGAGTCTGCCCCTTCGCATCATGAATCGACCCAGCACGACGTCGAAGATGTCGCCGCTCAGGAACTCGGCATCGAGACCGTCGAGGAGGTTCACGAGTACGAACCCGAAGAGGCTTCCGCCTCCCATCGCGTGGAGTCGCCACGCAGCGAATTCCGCTTCGCTCCGATCGAGGAAGAGGAAAGCGAAGAGGAGGAAGTTGAGCTGCCCGTGCCGGCTCATGCCCCTGAGCCCGTCGCAGAAGCAGCGCAACCCGCCCAGGTCCCCCAGCAGGAGACGCCGGCCGCGGCCAGCGAGGTTATCTCTCCCGAGACCGAGGTCGTTCGCCAGCTCTTTGGATACGCGCCCGGTATGGGTGTCCTCGAAGAGGAAACCATCGATGACGACGAGTACGACTTCGAGCCCATTCCCGGCCAGCCCGAAGAGCACCTGCACGAGGAGCTGGAAGAGGAGACCCTCGATCAGGCCTCGACGATCGGCGACGCCGTTCGCGATGTCCACCTTGAACAGCGGCTCGGCTACGGCACGCCCGCGGAAGCGGACGAGGACGAAGCCACCGACGAGGCCGAGGAAACCGAAACCGGATTCGCAGAAGTAGAAGAGGACGAGGACGACGATCTCTTCGAATCTGAATCGGAGGAGGATCAGGGCGAAGAATCCGCAAACGAAGAATCAGCCAGTGAACCTGGGGCACCTGCAACCAGCGCGGGATCTCCAGCGCGTCGCGAAGATCGCCGCTTCCCCCGCCGTGGCGATGGCCGCAGAGGAGGTCGTCCGCCCGGGCGCCGTCAAGGTGGCCGTCGTCCCAGCATGCAGACCTCGAACCTGCCCATCATCAGCGAGCTCCTGAAGCAGGGGCAGGAAATTCTGGTCCAGATCGCCAAGGAGCCCATCGCCCGCAAAGGTGCGCGCATCACCAGCCACATCGCACTGCCTGGCCGCTTCCTGGTTTTCATGCCCACTGTCAACCACGTCGGCGTCTCTCGTAAAATCGCCTCCGACGAAGAGCGCCAGCGCCTCAAGCGCGTGCTCATCGGCGAGAAGGGCGACGCGCCCGGCGGATTCATCGTTCGCACTGCTGCGGAGAGCGCCAGCGACGACGACCTCCGCGCCGACATTCGTTTCCTCATCAACCTCTGGACCGAAATCAAGCAGCGTTCCGATTCCGGTAAAGCTCCGGCGCTCATCTACCACGACCTCAACCTCATCGAGCGCATCCTGCGCGACCAGGTGAGCGACAACTTCGCCACCATCTGGGTCTGACTCCGAATCCGAGTACGAGCGCATCGTCCGCTTCCTGAATCGCTTCGAACCCTCGCTCGTCCGGCGCGTCAAGCTCTACACCAAAGAGACGCCGCTCTTCGAGCAGTTCGGCATCCAGGAGGAAATCAGCAAGGCCCTCAAGTCCAAGGTCTGGCTCAAGTCGGGCGGCTCCATCGTCATCAACCAAACCGAGGCCCTGGTCGCCATCGACATCAACACCGGCAAATACGTCGGCAAAACGGCGCGTCTTGAGGACACCATCCTCAAGACCAACCTCGATGCCATCCCCGAAATCGTCCGCCAGATTCGGCTCCGCGATCTGGGCGGCATCATCGTCATCGACTTCATCGATATGGACGAGCGCCGCAACCGCCAGAAGGTCACCCAGGCCCTCGAGGACGCTCTCAAGGCCGATCGCGCACCTTCCAAGGTTCTCCAGTTCAACGATTTTGGCCTGGTCGCCATCACCCGCAAACGCGTCAAGCAGTCGCTCGAGCGGACCCTGAGCGTGCCGTGCCCCGTCTGCACCGGCACCGGCATGGTCAAGAGTCCCATCACCGTCGCCAATGAGCTCTGGATCGAGATGCGCAAGATGATGCGCCACTTCGAGCGCGGAGACGTGATGCTGCGGGTTCATCCCGAAGTCGTCAAGGTGCTCAAGGCGAACAACGCGAAATGGCTGAACGAGCTCGAGGAGATGATCGGCAAGACCATTCTCGTGAAAAGCGATCCGGCCCTGCCCCCGGAACAGTTCGACATTCAGGGCTAAAATGGTTGGGATACCGGGCCTGCTTCGGCAGGCCCGGCAGTTTTTGGCATCCTCATCCCCGCAGTTGGTTGGGTCCCAAATTCCTGAAAATGCATCCTAAAGTGAAACTTGGCGCCGATTTCCGTGTCCAAGTACTTGGTAGGCTTCGGACTGTTTCTACAGTTTCGTACTCTCATCAACCTGAGGTGTTCTCAATGGTCGCGAACTGTGATCGTCACTGCCCGCTCCTGCGGCGCATGTTGATTGCCGTTTCTGTTTTTGCCATCGGATTCTCGCTCAACGCTGCAGCACAGTCGTCGTCTGCTGCAGACAACACGAGCGGCCAGAGTTTCTCCAGCTCCTCCAATTACACCGCCTTTCTCAGCACCGACTCGTTGCTGGGAGGCTCCTCTTTCGCGGAGCCCGGCAGCGCCAGTGCCTCCCCACAATATGGCGGCAACCGCCGCTCCTCTTCCAGCAATTACCCCAACTATGAGAGCAAGTGGAGCCACATCGCCTTTAATGGCGGCGCCGGCTTCACCATCCCCATCGGCAATACCACCAACTTCAACAAGGCTGACGCTACCGCCGCAGCGAACGGCAACGGACCCCTCAGCCCGAGTCAGGGATTTGGCTATAACTTCGATATCGGTGCCGGCTGGAACTTCAGCAAGAAATTCGGCGCGCTCATCGACTACGAGTTCATCCGCGACTCCATCCCCAGCGACTACACCGATATCCTCGACGGTGGCGCGGGTTCCGGACTCGGTGGCAACATCAATACCTGGTCTCTTTCCATCGATCCCATCTTTTACCTGCCCATGAACCGCAAGAGCGGCGCTTACGTCACCGGTGGCGGAGGCTTCTACCGCAAAGTCACCAACTTCACTGAGCCCGTTCAGGAGTGCGACTTCTACTACGGCTGCTTCAACGTTCCAGTCACCGCCGAGCACTTCTCCAGCAACCAGGGCGGCGCCAACTTCGGTGTTGGCTTCTACCGCAAGATCTTTGGTGAAGACAGCAATGGGAAGTTCTACGCCCAGGTGAAATACGTTTTCGTTGACTCCCCGCACGCCAGCAATTCCAACAACGGTCAGGGCTCGGGCACCGAAGAGCTGCTTCCGATCACCTTCGGCATCCGCTTCTGAACCTCGGCATCGCGCCAGTCCCCCGTCCTTGCGGGGACTGGCGTTGCTGCCTGGACCAACCCTCCCCTCATCGTTCCAGCTCCCCAGTCCAAGGAAACGATGAGGCTCGACTTCCGGCCCCGCGCACTGACGCAGTGAGAACGCCGCGCACCCTCGCTCGTTCCGCCTTCGTCGCCACCCTTTCATTGGTGCTGGCGGCTGGCTGCGGCGTCACCTTCGCTCCCGCCGCAGGCCCTCCTCGTCCTCCCGTCTCCCCGCCTCCCTCCGGACCACCCCCGACTGCGGGCGGCAGCGGCTCCGTGATCATCAACCCGCCGTACGTCGCGCTCTCTCCCGGCCAGACCACGCACTTCTCCGCTATCGCCAGCGGTCCTCTCACCTGGCTGGTGAACGGCGTTGCCGGCGGCAATGCCTCGACCGGCACCGTCGATACCTCCGGCAATTACACCGCGCCCGCCACCCTGCCGCAGAGCGCAAACTTCACCGTCACCGCCGAGCTCACGGCGTCTCCGCAGCAGAACTACGCCACGTCCGTTGTCTCTGTCATCGATCCAGGCGTTGTCTACCCCACCTTCAACCCGCAGGTTGTGCAGTACTCGATCTACTTACCCGCGCCCGGCCATGTGTCGATTCAGTTCGGGCCCACGACCAGCTATGGTCGCGATACCTGGCAACTGCCCACCCCCAGCCCCTATGGCGGCCAGGTTGACATCCTCGTCGCCGGCATGCTCGGGCAGACCCTCTACCACATGCGCGCGCAGGTAGCTCTCAACGACGGCGCCGCCATGGACGACACCGATCGCACGCAGTTCAATGACGGTTCGCCTTTGAAGACCGGCACCCCTCCGGCCACCACTCCCATCACAATTTCCAACTCCGGCACCCCGCAGCCCGGCATCGAGATGTGGAATACCGTCCTCCTCCGCACGTCACTCAGGCCTTCGCCACGGATCTCAGCGGCAACGTGATCTGGACCTACACGTATCAGGGAGGGGTCGGCGACATCATCCAGGGCGTTCAGCTTCTCCCCAACGGCCACCTGCTCATGGTGATTTCATACCTCTCCTCGCTGAGCCCGCCCGAAGGCTCCGATCCCCACCTCATCAACTCCATTCGCGAAGTCGACCTGGCCGGCAACACGGTGCGCGAGCTCACCATGGACGCGCTCAACCAGAAGCTTGCCGCCTCGACCTTCCGAGACTCCGACGGCAAGCGGTATCAGTTCAAGAGCTTTCACCACGACGTTCTCGCCCTGCCCAACGGCCACTGGGTCGTTCTCACCGCCTACTCGAAAACCTTCAGCAATCTTCAGGGCTATTCCGGATCGACCTCGGTCCTCGGCGATGCCCTCGTTGACGTCGATCAGAACTCCAACCCCGACTGGGTGTGGAGTACCTTCGGCCACCTCGACATCAACCGCCGTCCCATGAATTTCGCCGACTGGACCCACTCCAACGGCCTGCTCTATTCAGCCGACGACCACAATCTGCTGCTCTCCATCCGTCATCAGAACTGGATCGTCAAGATCGACTTCAACGATGGTCACGGATCGGGCAACGTGCTCTGGCGTCTCGGCGAAGGCGGCGACTTCAAACTCATCGGCGGCACCGATCCCACCGACTGGTTCTACGCGCAGCACGGAATGAGTTACTTTACCCCCAACACCACCGGCGTCTTCCGTCTCGGCGTTCTCGATAATGGCAACGATCGTATCTTTCCCCCACCCATCGGTCAGGTGACGTGTAAACCCGGCGCGCCTGCCAGTGCGCAATGTTATTCATCGGTGCCGGTTCTGGAAGTGAACGAGACCAACATGACGGCGACCCTGGTCACGCACTACGTTCCGCCGCCCAGCTTCTACAGCTACTTTGGGGGCAACGCGGAACTCCTCGCCAACGGCGATCTGCACATCGACTTTAGTTCGCCGGCCGCCGGCGCCATCGTGCAGGAGCTCGACCCGGCCTCTCAACTGGTGTGGCAGGCCACCACGCCCGGCGCGGACCAGTTCCACGTCAACCGCCTGCCCAGCTTGTATCCCGGCGTGCAGTGGTAGGGCAGGGGAATGCTGCCCGTGGGGTTCCATTTGATTGGGCTGGATCAAAGCCTCGGCGACGAGTGACTCGTATTTAAGCTCGCCGTTCGCTCGATTGTCGCTCGCTTTTCGCTCCCGGCTCCAGGCTCCCAGCCCCCGGCTACAGCCTACCGCCTACCGGCTACAGCCTACCGCCTACGGGCTCCCTCACTTCCAGCTAACCGCCAGCTGCCACCTAAGATTCCGCACCGCGGTCTTGCGCAGCACGCGCTCGTACTCCTCCAGCTCGGAGACCACGCGCGTCGTATCCGCGCCCAGCGCCGTCGGCGCTTCCTTCAGAAAATCGTGCAGCGTACAGATGGTGATCAGCCCGTCTTCCGGCGTAAACCACTGCGGCGGCGGCAGCGTTCTCGCCCACTCCGGGTCCCCGGCTCCTTCTTCCAGCAACAGAGCCATGGAATTCTCGTCGGCCGAGAAGAATTCCAGCAGCGGCTTCACACCCAGGCGAAGAGACAGCTTCTCCAACGCATCTTCGTTGCGGGCCAGCGCGTGCCCGTTCACAAAGATGTCGAAGCCAGGATCTTCTCCCTCCACGACGATGTACATGGATGCGCTCATTGGCGACAGTCTACCTGATCAAATGATGCCCGAGGAGGCTGGCGGGATGGTTCGTTGCCAGATGAGTAACTAACTCGCGTGGTGCCTCCGACTCCACGCCAATCCACTGATGACGCACAGGTTAAACAAAAAGACGCATCGTATTTTTTCCTTGACGTTTAGCCGTCCGGAGCGTTCCGCCCGGCCCTGTCAGCCTTCCCGTTGACCCAATCCCCCGGACGAGCCATCGCCGCGCCTTCTCTTCCGGGATAGGGTGGGAATCGGATCCACATGGCCACCACCGCCCTTGCGTTAGCCCGCTTGCGCGTTCTCGCGTCTTTGCAAACGGGTGCGATCCTGGTGGCGGCGCTCATCCTTCGCCTCGCGGCAACGATCCTCGCCTTCCGGCGCTGTCCGCCCGCCGTGCAGATTCATGCCAATTCTGAAATGCTCGCCGTCGCTCGATCGCTGGCCGAGGGCCACGGTTTCAGTTCGCCCTTCGCTGTGGCGTCGGGGCCTACTGCCTTCCTGTCGCCGGGCTACCCGCTCCTCCTCGCCGGCTTCCTCAGGCTCTTCGGCGTGAGCGGCGCCACACTGGTCTGCATCGTCGCGCTGCAGATTCTTTTCTCCGTTCTCACGGTCTGGTTCGTGATGCGCCTGGCGCGGCACTCCTTCGGAGAACTCACCGCGAAGATCGCCGGGTGCATCTGCGCCTTCTCTGTGCCTCTGGCGACTGAACCCTTTTGGGTTTGGGAAACCTGCCTGTCCTCGCTGCTGCTGCTTGTGCTGCTCACGGCCCTGCTCCGCGTTCGCACCCACCGGCAGTGGGCGGCGGTTGGGGCAGGTTCAGCGGTGGCGGCTCTGGTTAATCCGGCGCTGCTTCCGGCTCTCGCAGCGGTGGCGCTCTGGCAATGCCGTCGCCGCGGGATTTTCCCGTGGATTGCAATCTCCGTTTTTCTGCTCGTGTATATGCCCTGGCCGGTACGGAACCTCGTGACCATGCACGCGTTCATTCCCCTGCGATCCAACTTCGGATATGAACTGTGGATGGGAAATCATCCGGGTGGAGACGGTAATTTCGACCACCGGCGCGATCCCGAGGAGAGCCCCGAGGACCGCGCGACTTTCGTCTCGCTCGGAGAACAAGGCTATATGAGGATGAAGACCCACGCCGCCGTCGGTTTCATCCGCGACCATCCCGGGACATTCCTGGTGCTCACGATGCGTCGTATTGGGCGGTTCTGGGGCTCCGAGGACGAGGGACCGTCGTTGCCGGCGATGCTGTTTTCTCTGCTGGCGTGCAGCGGTATGGCAATTGCCTGGCGGCGTCGCAGAAGCCTGGTCGTTTTTGCGATTCCACTGGCGATCTACCCGCTTCCGTACTACATCACCCACGCTGACCCGCGATTCCGTCATGGGATTGACCCGCTGCTTGCTATCCTGGCAGCGTATGCGATCGCCACACTCGCCACGATCCTTCATGCTCGTTTAGGCCACCCGTCGCCGGCTGAATCCGCAGTCCCCGCGTCCGTCGCCTGACCAGACCACAAAAGCCAGGGGCTGGATCCTGAGATCCAGCCCCTCTGTGCCCTGTGCTCTGAGCCCTGTTATGCGCGGCTTCCGCCTCCGCCCGCACCACCCGGACCACCCGGACGGCGTCCCCGCCGGCGGCGACGGCGCTGACCACCCGGTCCAGCAGCACCGCCAGGCGCTCCCGGACGGCGCTCGCCCTGCGGTCCCACAACCACTGGAACCCCATCGGCGCGGTTGAAGTTAATTTCCTCGCCTTCTTCCAGGGCCGGTCCATCGTTATCGTCGAAATCCTCGCCGCCCTCGATCATGATCGTGCTCGCGTTCGAAGTCGGTTGCCGCTCTTCCGGAGGTGCCGGAGCCGCCGCAGCCGGTCGTGGCGCACGCGGTGGCCGATCTCCACGATCGCCCCGGTCTCCGCGATCGCCGCGGTCGTGCCGCTCGCCCCGATCATGCCGTTCCGGGCGGGGAGGCCGATCTGATCCCTCGCTCGAAGCCGCCATGTCCCCGCCCGCATTCGGATCAGGCAGGCCCAGCTTCTGGCGCTGTTCGCGCAGCACTGCCTTGCGCGACAGCTTGATGCGATTGCCCTCGACACCGAGCACCTTCACCATCACCTGGTCGCCCTCGCGCAGCTCGTCCTTCACCTCGCGCACGCGATGCTCGGCGATTTCGCTGATGTGCAGCAGCCCGTCCGTGCCCGGGAAGATTTCCACGAACGCGCCGAACTCCGCCAGCCGCACCACTTTGCCCAGGTAGACCTTCCCCACCTCGGGCACCGCGGTCAGGTCGTTGATCATCGCCAGCGCCTTCTTCAAACCTTCCTCGTCCGAAGAAGCCACATTGACCTTGCCGGTGTCGTCGACGTCGATCTTCACCTGCGTTGCTTCGATGATGCCGCGAATCGTCTTTCCGCCCGGCCCGATCAGATCGCGAATCTTGTCGGTCGGAATCTGCAGTGTGCGAATCTGCGGCGCGAACTTCGACTTCTCCGTCCGCGGTCCGGCCAGAATCGCGTCCATCGTATCCAGCAGGAACAGCCGGCCGCGCTTTGCCTGCTCCATCGCCTCGCGCATGATCTGGCCGGTGATCCCGCCGATCTTGATGTCCATCTGCAGCGCGGTGATCCCGTTGCGCGTTCCGGCCACCTTAAAGTCCATGTCGCCGTAGTGATCTTCCGCGCCTGCAATGTCGGTCAGGATGGCGTAATCGTCGCCCTCCTTCACCAGACCCATCGCGATGCCGGCCACCGACGCCTTCAGCGGAATGCCCGCATCCATCAGCGCCAGGCTCGCTCCGCAAACTGAAGCCATCGACGACGACCCGTTCGACTCCAGGATGTCCGACACCACACGCAGCGAGTAGGGCGACTCTTCCTCGGTCGGCAGCACCGCGCTGATCGCGCGCTCTGCCAGCGCACCGTGCCCCACCTCGCGCCGTCCCACTCCGGTCATACGGCCGGTCTCACCGACTGAAAACGGCGGAAAGTTATAGTGCAGCATGAATTTTTTCCGCTGCTCGCCTTCGAAACTCTCCAGCCGCTGCGAATCGTCGGTCGTGCCCAGTGTCGCCGTCACCAGCGCCTGGGTCTCGCCACGCGTAAACAGCGCCGATCCGTGCGTGCGCGGCAGAACGCCCAGTTCGATCGAAATCGGACGAATCTCGTCGAATGCGCGATGGTCCGGACGCACCCGCTCCTTCGTTACCTGCTCGCGGAACAGCCGCTCGCGCAGCAGTTCGTAATAGTGCGCCAGCTTCTTTTTCGCTTCGCCGGCCTTGTCGTCAGCCGGAATCTCCGCCTTCAGCTCGTCCTGAATCGCCTTCACCAGCACCTGGCTCTCCAGCTTCGGGTGCGCCTTCGTATCCAGCGCGTCCTTCAGCCTGTCGCCCATCTTTGCCTGTAGCGCCTGGAAATACGAGCTGTCGAATTCCGGCGGCGTCACCGCCCGCTTCTTTTTGCCCGCGCGCGACACCAGATCCTCGATGGCCGCGACAATCTTCTTGATCTCCGTGTGGCCGAACTCGATCGCGTCGATGACCGTCTCTTCCGTCGCCTCGCTCGCGCCGCTTTCCACCATCACGATGCCGTCTTTCGTTCCCACCACCGTGATGTTCACCTTGCTTTCCTTGCGCTCGAGGTAGGAAGGATTGATCACGAACTCGCCGTTGATCTGCCCCACTCGCACCGCCCCAATGGTCGCGCCGAACGGAATGTCCGACAGCGCCAGCGCACAGCCCGCCGCGTTGATCCCGATGATGTCCGGATCGTTTTCCCTGTCCGCGGAAAATACCAGCGCGATGATCTGCGTCTCGTTGCGGAATCCCTCCGGGAACAGCGGTCGGATCGGCCGGTCGATCTGACGGCACGTCAGAACCTCGCGCTCGCTCGGTCGCCCCTCGCGCTTGATGAACCCGCCGGGAATGCGTCCACCGGCGTACGCGTATTCGCGATAGTCCACGGTCAGCGGGAAAGAAATCGATGCCTTCCCGCGGATCGGGCGATGCCACTGCGGTGGCCAGTACAGCGGTGTCTCCTGATGTGACAAGAGCGGCGCCTGACGCCTGCTTGGCCATGCGGCCCGTCTCAAACTGCAGTCGCTTGCCGCCGGCAAGCTCGACTGAAACTTCCTGTTTCATGTTTTTTTCCTCTCTTCTTCGACACAAGAGGCGGGTTCCGCGGCTGGGCGGGCGATGGGGAGCCGGGAAAGGAGCGGGAATTACGGATTCGACTCGCTGCATCGAACCCCGCTTGGGAATCAGGCTGGGCCGGACTGGCCCCCGCCTCCAGAGTTCGTGCTCTCTCGGTTCTCGTCGCTCGCGCGCCGAAGACCTGGCCTGTGAGTTATTTCCGAATGCCCAGCTTGGTGATCACGGTCCGGTAACGTTCCGAATCGTGGGTCTTCAGGTAGTCCAGCAGGCGACGGCGCTTGCTCACCAGCATCAAAAGCCCCGCCGCGAAGCATGATCCTTCGCGTGAAGCTTGAAATGCTCGGTCAGGTCGCCAATTCGCTCGCTCAGAACCGCAATCTGCACCTCAGGACTCCCGGTATCGGAATCGTGTGTGCGATAGCGTGCGATAACTTCGGATTTCTTTTCCGGTGCCAGCACCTTTGTGCTACTCCTCTGATTTTTCTACGGATACACTTCCTAAGTGTCTGCACCAAGAATAACATGGCGCGCCGCTTCCCGTCACCGAACGCCGGCGGCAAAAGGGCGCCCTGCTTCTTGCTGTCGTTGGCGGGTTGGGGAAGCCAGGACGCTTGATTCAGGTCCGCTGCTGGCTTGAGACACCAGCGATCGCCCGCCGCACCGCCATCCCCGCATAAGCGCCCGCCATCGGGATGGCGAGAATCACGCATCCCCCCAGAGCGCTGCCAACGGTCGGATGCTTGACGAACAAATACAGCGGAATCCAAAGCCCGATCCCCAGCGCCCACAGCCACGGCCGCCGCGGCCCGATTAACCCCAGCAGCCCCGCGCTCAGCAGCAGGGAACCGGCCGTAATCCCGGTATCGTCCCAATGCGGACGCGAATCCACCCATGCAATGGCGAGGCCCAGCGCAATCGCCAGGCCGAGCAGAAACCAGTGCAGCGTCCGATTCTTATCCGCGGCAAACTTTGCCGCTACGATCTGCGCATCGCCGTAGCGCGCCACCGCCTCGCGTTCGGCCTCCTCCTGCGACAGCCCGCGTGCCCGCCCGGCCTCCACCGCATCCGCCAGGTGGCCGCGCGTCTCTTCCATAAAACGTCCCGCCGCCACGCCCCGCCGGCGCAATTCCTTTTCCAGTTCCGCCAAATAGCCTGAGACGCTCATGCCATCCCCTCCACAACGCTGTTCACCGCCTGCGCAAATGCGTGCCACTCGGTCTGCCGCGCCGCCAGTCTTTTCCGCCCTTTCACCGTCAGGTGATAAATGCGTCGCCGCCGTCCCGTCTCTTCGTTCCAGCGGCTGGCGATCAGCCCCGCGTTCTCCAGCCGATGCAGCGCCGGATACAGCGTCCCCTCTGGCAAATCAAATGCCCCCCCGCTCCGGCTCCGCAGCCTCTCCACGACTGCATACCCATGCGCCGGACAGTCCGCCAACGCCGCCAGCAGCAGCAGATCCAGGTGCCCCTTCAGCGCCTCGCCTTTTGCGCCCGCTCTGTCCTTCATGCCTTGCAATACTAGGCATCGCTATCCGATGTGTCAAGCCATCGCGTTCACTACTGGAAATTCCTCGCTGCCTGAAACAGCGGAACCGTCTCATCGTCCGGGAACCGTCTTCTCGTCCAGGAACCGTCTTCTCGTCCAGGAACCGTCTTCTCGTCCAGGAACCGTCTCATCGTCCAGGAACCGTCTCATCGTCCAGGAACCGTCTCATCGTCCAGGAACCGTCTTCTCGTCCAGGAACCGTCTCATCGTCCAGGAACCGTCTTCTCGTCCAGGAACCGTCTTCTCGTCCAGGAACCGTCTTCTCGTCCAGGAACCGTCTTCTCGACACAGCCTCTCAGCTTGCAAGGAAAATTCTCAGCCTGCAGATTTGAAAAAAAACCCGTGGCGAGCGCCAGGTTCACCCCACAGCAAGAAGCTAGCTCCTTTTCCGCCACAATATCCACGCAATTCGTTCTCCGTTCCGTTCCCAAAGTACTGTCCAGTCCCATTTTGGAAAAAGAGAAGCGAATCAGCGTGCCACCACCGCCGCGCCCCCGTAGCTCGCCTGCACTTTCCCCTGCCGATCCAGCAGCAGCGCCGCTCCTCGCTGCCCCTGCATCGTGAACTCAATGTGCGCGCCGGTCATCGCATCGACAATGTCCACCGTGCTGCGCCTCCATCGATTCATTGCTGAAGCTGTACAGATCGGCATCGTCCAGCATCGTCGGAAACGCCAGAACCTCGGCGATAACGGCGCGATCTGCCGGAACGCCGGTTTCACACCCAGCCGCAAAAAGCGCCGCCCGATACAATGCCGCCGCCGCGTCATTTCCCTCGGCAAACTCCACCGGGTCGCCGACCACAGGATCTTTCCGGTCCCGTGACGAACCGTAATGAAGCCCGTGTAATTGACCGCACCAGCCCGGGTCGCGCCCCGTCCAACCCAAACCGCATCCTCTCCGCCGTCGACTGTTGCACATCCGCCGGATAGTTGAGCTCGAATGACGACGGCGTCTCGTCGCCAACTTCGACGACTATTCTCGAACCTCCCCGCACCGCCAGCGGCACAACCTCCGCCTTCACCCCCAGCGGCCCCAACCGATCTACCTCCATCCAGTGCTCGTCCCGATTCACCGGCCCCGTCACCAACAAAGTCCCACCCTTCGCCACATACTCCAAAAGCTGTTGCCACGCCTTCTCCGTCAACCCCTGCGCAGAAGGCAGAAAAACCAATTTGGGCGAGCCCAACTCCGCAAGCCGATTCTCCGGCAACATGCGGACCGGTGTGTGATCGCAATACGCCATCGCCCGCAGCGCCTTCTTCTGCGTGTCCCACGCCAGTGCGCCCATCGCCGAATACAGCTCCACCTGCGACGTCACCATCGTGACCTCGGGCGGCACAATCTTCGTAAAACTCTGCGGACTCTTCGCCGCAAATGCCGCAAACCCGCGCAGGATTTCTTCTTCAGGTTTTTCCGTCCCGTCGGGCCGTACCGCGCCAATCGGAATCTCGTTGTCGTTCGCCATATAGGCGTTCACGTTCCAAACCCACTCCAGCGCGCCCGCCCCCTGCGCAAACGCAATCGCAATCTTCCGCTCCAGCTGATCCGCCTCCACCTCCGCACTGAAGCGCAGATGATCATCCAGCGTCAGCCGCCGCTGCTCGCCCGTCTCCTGAATCAGCAGCGGCTTGCCAGAAAACTTCGGCGCCAGGCTCGCCCACAGGATCGCGTCAAAATCCCACCACGTGTGATTCGCCGTGAAATCGATGAGCGGCGAATAGAACGCCGGCGACACCCGCCCCGCCACGCCGCCCTCATCCTGCCCCACCGTGATCAGCTGCTGTGAATCCGCAGCGCGAATCAGATCCCGCATCCGCTTCACCCAACCGGCAAACACATCCTGCGTGAACAGCGTGTAGTCATACACCTTCAGCGGATTGAACCCGCTCCTCACCCCATCCGCCTGGAACGCCCCCGCCTTCGGCAGTGCCATCGGATCCTGCCCAGCGACTTCAGGCGCTGTCGCCGTCGGCGCCGCCTGCAAATCGCGCCCAATCCCCAGCGATGGCTCGGCCCAGTCGTGCAGCAATTTCTGCCGATCCGGATATCTCGCGGCAATCCACTTCCACCACGCTGCCTGCTCAAACGGATCGTCGTCCGGCAGCGTCCTCCATAAATTCTTATTCGCGCTCGGCTCGTTAATCAGGTCCCACGCCAGAAACGGCACATCGCTGAAACGCGCCACCACCGACTCCGCATACCGCGACTCGGCCTCGAGCGCCGCCGGATCGAGATATCCATTCACCCCGCCAAACTCATCGGGATAAAACGCGAACAGATTGAACTGAACGGGAAGACTGTTGTGCCGCGCGCACATCAGGAACGCCTCAATCGTCCGCAGCCCGTCCTCCGTCATCTGCCCATTGGGCGCCAGCAACTGCTGCCACGTCGTCCACAGTCCCGTCCGGATCATGTTCAGCCCCGCGCCGCGAATCTGCGCCATGTCCTGGTCCCACACGTACGCATTCGGCTGGATCAGGTACATCCGCGAAACGTCGCTCGACATGTACGTCGTCCCCACCACCGGCAGCGGCTTCCCATTCAGCTGGAAATAATCCGTCCCCGCCGTCAGCTTCGGTCCCGACAGCAAGTAGTTCCAGTCCCGCATCCAGTAGCCCGAGCGATAAACCCGAACCGGCTTCCCAGCGCGGATCAGCGTTGCCTCGACGGTATGAAACCCGCGCCCGCCCTCCGCGCTCGCCGGCAGCGTTAGCCGATGTGCCCCCGGAAACGCCGCGGTCTGGTCGTACAGAACCTTGCCGTCCTCATCGGTCACCTTTACGCGCAACGCATCGCCGTCGGGCTGCTCTTCCATCGGATCCGACGGCTTGAACCGAAACTCCATCGCGTCGCCAGGCACAAACAGCGGCACCCGCGGGCGAAACGCAAAGCGGTCATTCTTCCGCAGAGCAATCTCTGCGAGCATCCCAAGCAACTTCGTGTTGCTGAAGAAATCCGCTGACGGCTCACAAGCCACCAGAATCCACCGCCCACCGACAAATCGATTTGTATTGTGGTCGAGTTCGATCACCGGCGCCGCCAGTTTGTGTCCCTCCCGCTCGCCCCACGCCAGCGTCGTCAAGTCCATGTCCTCGTAGCCGGTGTGCCCACCCGTCGTATCGCCATCCACCACGCTCAGCCGCACCACCGGACTAAACGCCCGCTTCCACCCAAACGCCGGCAGAGCAGGGAACACATCCGGATTCGCCGCGAACTTCACGTCCGCACTCGCCCCCGGCGTCTCCTGATAATCGTGAATGAAAAGCTCCAGCGACTGCGCCACACTCGCCGTCCGCAAATGCCACGCGCCGCCCTCTTCATACGCCGCCCGCGTAAACGGCTTCCCGCCCACCACAATCAGATTCCCGCCGCGATCCAGATACTCAAGGATCGCGCTCCACTCCGCCTCCGGCCACGCCGACCCATACGGCAGCACCAGCAGATCCGTATCCTTCTGCGCAAGCGCTGCACCCAACCCCGCAGCATCCGCAAACTCCGCGCCAGCGAACCCCGCGCGCAACCCAGCTTCATCCGGCGCCGGCGAATCCGCCGCGGGAAAACCCGCCTGCCAATAGACCACCGTCTTCGCAAAGCAAGGAGCTGAAACCAAACCCAGCAGCGCGACAACAAGATGAAATCTGCGAACCAAGTTCATCACGCGCTCCACCATACACCCGAGCTCCGAGCGAGCCTGCCGATAAATCGCACGCTGAGCGCGTGCTGAAGTCCCGCGAGTATGCACCCTCAGCGACCCGGTATTGAGGCGATGTGGGAATGACCGCATCCGCTATCGCCATCGACTCCACCCCTGTGCCATACTGATCACGGTTCACACCGCAACAATGCATCCTTCCCCGAACCCGGATTTCATGCGCCGGGCGATTGCTCTCGCCTCGGAAAATGTCCGCACCGGCAGCGGCGGTCCCTTCGGCGCGGTCATCGTCAAAGACGGCGCCGTCGTCGGTGAAGGCTCCAACACCGTCACCCGCGACAACGATCCCACCGCGCACGCCGAAGTCCGCGCCATCCGCGCCGCCTGCCAGTCTCTCGGCGCCTTCACGCTGAAGGGCTGCGAAATCTACTCCAGCTGCGAGCCCTGCCCCATGTGCCTGGCCGCCCTCTACTGGGCCCGCATCGACCGCATCTGGTATGGCAACACCAGCGCCGACGCAGCCCGCATCGCCTTCGACGACGCTTTCCTCTATCGCGAAGTCGCGCTCCCCGCCCGCGATCGCGCCATCCCCTCATCGATATTTCTGCGCGATCAGGCCGGGGAATCCTTCCAGCTCTGGCTCGACACCCCCAACAAAACTCCGTATTAGACTCTCCCAGCTCCCAGCTCCCAGCTAACCGCTGTACGCTGTTTTTATGGAATACAGATTCCTCGGCCGCTCCGGACTCAAAGTCTCCGCTCTCAGCTTCGGCGCCGCAACCTTCGGCGGCGGCAACGAATTCTTCAAAGCCTGGGGCTCCACCCAGGCTGACGAAGCCCGCCGCATGATCGACCTCTGTCTCGATGCCGGCATCAATCTCTTCGACACCGCCGACGGCTACTCCAACGGAATCGCCGAAGAGATTCTCGGCAAAGCCATCCACGGCAAACGCAACAAGCTCCTCATTTCCACGAAAACCTTTTTCCCTCTGAGCGACGCCCCCAACGACCTCGGCTCCTCGCGCCATCACATCATCGAGGCCTGCGATGCCAGCCTCCGCCGCCTCGGCACCGAGCACATCGACATCTACCATATGCACGCCTTCGACGCCTTCACCCCCGTCGAAGAAACCCTCGACACCCTCAACACGCTCGTCCACGCCGGCAAGGTTCGCTACATCGCTTGTTCAAATTTCTCCGGCTGGCACCTCATGAAATCCCTTGCCGTCTGCGATCGCTATGGCTGGACGCGCTACGTCGCCCACCAGGTCTACTACTCCCTCATCGGCCGCGACTATGAGTGGGAACTGATGCCCCTCGGCATCGACCAGGGCCTCGGCGCGCTGGTCTGGAGCCCACTCGGCTGGGGACGCCTCACCGGAAAAATTCGCCGCGGTCAGCCGCTGCCCGCAACCAGCCGCCTGCACAAAACCACGGCGGAAGGTCCGCCCGTCGAAGACGAATACCTCTACCGCGTCGTCGATGCCATCGACGCCATCGCCAAAGAAACCGGCAAGTCCGTTCCGCAGATCGCACTCAACTGGCTTCTGCACCGCCCCACCGTCTCCAGCATTATCCTCGGCGCCCGCAACGAAGAGCAGCTCAAGCAAAACCTCGCCGCCTTCGGCTGGAACCTCACTCCCGAACAAATCGCCAAACTCGACGAGGCCAGCCAGACCAGCCTCGCCTATCCTTACTGGCACCAGCGCGGAACCAGCTTCCGCAATCCGCCCCCGGTTTAAGAGGATCCCTGCCGGAGTATTTCTAAACCCGAGCACGCTGAATGGGTGCCCCATCCTGGTTGCGCCTGGTGTTGGGCGCGATCAGGGTTGGGAACGCAGGATCTCACCGCTACGCTTCATCCCAACCTGCACCAACGCCTATACTGCCCACCAATGACACTCCGCCGCTGCGCAGTCCTTCTGCTCGCCCTGGCCGCCGCCGCCGCTCCCGCCTTCGCCCGCGTCACCCACATCGAAATCCTCTCCCGCGCGCCCGTCCTCGACGGCCAGCCCTTCGGCACGCCGGCCCCTACGAAAAAATCATCGCCCGCGTCTACTTCGCCGTTCACCCCGACGACCCGCACAACCGCACCATCGTCGATCTGGACAAAGCCCCGCGCAACGCCCAGGGCGAAGTAGAATTCTCCGCCGACCTCTTTCTCCTGCGCCCAACCCACAGCGGCAACGGCGCTTTGCTCCTTGAAATTCCCAACCGCGGCGGCGCCGGAATCCCCCGCATCGTCGATGGTGGCCGTTCCTTCACCAACCCCACGCAACTCTCCGACCTCGGCGATGCGTGGCTCTTCCGCCAGGGCTACACCTACGCCGCTCTCGGCTGGCAATGGGACGCGCCTCCCACTCCCGACACGCTTCGCCTCTACGCGCCCATCGCCCACGATGGCGCGAAGTCCATCACCGGTCTGCTCCGCGACGACTTCACCCCCGTCGCAAAATCCACTGACTGGCCCCTCGGCCACATCATCGTCGGCCGCGTCGGCGGCACCGAATATCCCGTCGCGAATCCTAACGACTCCCGCAACGTCCTCACCGTGCGCGACACCCCCGATGGTCCCCGCCAAACCATTCCCCGCTCCGACTGGACCTTCACCTCTCCCACGGCCACCGCAGTCAACGGCGGTATCCATTACAGCTCCGGCTTCCAGCCCGGCCGCATTTACGAGCTCGTCTACGTCGTCAAAGATCCCGTCGTTGCCGGCCTCGGCTTCGCCGCCGTGCGCGACTTCGTCTCCTGGCTCAAATTTGATACCGCCGCTGTTACCCATGTGGACCGCGCCTACGCCGCCGGCATCTCCCAGTGCGGCCGCTTCCTCCGCGATTTCCTCTACGAAGGTTTCAATCAGGATGAGTCCGGCCGCATGGCCCTCGATGGCATCCTCGCCCATGTTGGCGGCGCCGGCCGCGGCGACTTCAACTACCGATTCGCCCAGCCTTCGCGTGATTCCCAGCCCATGTCGTCCATCTTCTGGCCCACCGACATCTTCCCCTTCACCGATGAAGACGAGCGCGACCCCGCCCATCTTTCAGCGCCTCCGCAAGGCCTGCTCGACCGCGCCAAAGCCGAGCACGACCTCCCGAAAATCTTCCTCTCCCACACCTCCTATGAATATTGGGGACGCGCCGCGTCGCTCATCACCACCACCGCCGACGGCAAACGCGATCAGACGTTGAATCCCAATGTCCACGTCTACTTCTTCACCGGACTCCAGCATTTCTCCGGCCCCTGGCCGCCCGCGCGCGGTACCGGCGAACTCGCCAGCCAGAACCTCGAAACCCCGCTCCCCATCCGCTGGTTCTGGCGCGCCATGATCGCCAACATGAACGCCTGGGTTCAAGAGGACCTCGCTCCGCCGGCGAGCAGCTACCCGCACGTCGCCGACGGCACCCTCGTCCCGCGCGACAAACTCGCTTTCCCCGCCATCCCCGGCATGCATCCGCCCAACAACTACAACGAGGCCTTCCATCTGGACTACGGTCCCAACTGGCGCCAGACCCGCATCCTTGCGATCCAGCCGCCTACCGTCGGCGCGCCGTTCCCCATCCTCGTTCCGCAGGTCAACGCCGACGGCACCGACCGCGCCGGCATCCATCTCCCCGCGATCGCCGCCCCCCTCGCCACCTACACCGGCTGGAATCTCCGCGACCCCGCCACCGGAGCACCCGACGAGCGCGTCTCCTTCCTCGGCTCGTACATCCCCTTCGCAAAAACGGCCGCCGACCGCAAAGCATCAGGCGATCCGCGCCCGTCGATTCAGGAGCGCTACCCCAGCCGCGAGGACTACCTCACCCGCTACAACCAAGCCGTCGACGACCTAGTCCGCCAGCGCTGGATCCTCCCCGAAGACGCACCAGCCCTCAAAGATCAAGGCGCAAAAGAATGGGACTACGCAACGAAGTAGGCCTTGAAGGGGCACGGCTTCAGCCGTGCCATCTGGAACGCAAGATGATTCGGCTTCAGCCGCTGAGGGAGGACTTCGCACGCATGGCGCGAAGCCCGCCCGCCTGGACGACTAATCCCCGAACGGATCCTCCAGCGAAGGACTAGCCGGCGTCAGCAACTCCGCCCCATTCTCCGTGATGTGCATGTCATCCTCGAGCCGCACCCCAAACTCCCCCGGAATATAAATCCCCGGCTCGTCGCTGAACACCATCCCCGCGCGCATGTGCGGAGCCAGATCCCAGCCGAACATATCGTTCTTCACCAGATACGGCCACTCGTGCCCATCCATGCCCAGCCCATGCCCCACGCGATGCGAGAAGTACTTAAACCCAGGCCCATACCCCGCGTCCACGATCACCTTCCGCGCCGCCGCATCCACACTCGCCAGCTCCACGCCTGGCCGCGCCTGCTTCAGCCCCGCCTGCTGCGCCTGGTGAACAATATCGAAAACCTGCTTCATCTTCTCCGTCGGCTTGCCCAGCACAAACGTCCGCGTGATGTCCGACTGATACCCCTCGACGGTGCACCCATCGTCCACCATCAGCACCGTGCCTTCTCGAATCGTCTGCACCTGCCCCGATCCATGCGGCGATGCAGTAAACGTCCCAATATTCAGGCTCGCCTCGCCCCGCAGCCCCACCTTCGCGTACGCCGCATCGATCAACCCATGCACATCGATCGTCGTCATCCCCTCCTTCAGCGACTGATACACAGCCTTATAGACCGCCAGCGTCGCGGCACTCGCCGTCCGCAGGCACTCCATCTCATGCGCGTCCTTGATCATCCGGCACCCTGCCGTCACCGGCGTCGCAATCACAAACGCCAGCTGCGGGCCGGCCAGCGCCAGGCTATTGGAGAAGACAAACTTCATCTCCTCATCGAGCCCCACGCGTCCCGTCGCGATCCCGCGATCGGCCAGGCCCTTCACCGTCAGCGCAAACGGGTTCTCGTCCTCCTGCCACGTCATCACATCGGCGTCGGTCCCGAACGGCCCCGAACTCAGCAGTTCATGAGCCCGCACATTCTCAAATGCAGGACAAACTACGAACGCCTTCCCCCTGGCCGGAATTACCAGCGCCCACAACCGCTCCCCGCCGTTCAGTCCGATATTCGCGAAGTACATCGAGCTGGTCGAATTGTTCGCCAACACAATCGCGTCCATCTTGTTCTCGCCCATCAACTGTTTCGCCCGTTCGATCCGCGCCCGCCGCTCATCGTTGCTGATCGGCGCAACCTTCCCCGCAAACAACGGCAAAGCCGCAATCGGAGCGGGAAGGGAACTGGCCTCGCCCGCGTCCTCACCCCAACGCGAAACCGAACCCGCCGCCCCAACCGCGACCACCGCTCCAGCAACCCGCAAAAACCCCCGCCTCGAAACCATGCTTTCTCCTCGGCAAACTCAAACCCGCAAATTGTAGCGTAGCGGCGCGAACCGAATCTCTCGGCGCCAATCCTCTTAGAGATCGGTGGCCCAGTCCACAACCGTCACGAAGCCCTTCACATGGCGGAAAGCTCCATCGTGCGAAACCAACGTCGCGCCCAGTGCCAGCGCGTGTGCGGCAATCATTAGATCCATCGCGCTGAGTGGTGTGCCGGCTGATTTCAGCCCTGCGCGAAGCCGACCATAGGCCAGCGCTGCCGCTGAGTCCCAGGGCCGTACTTCGATGCGTGTGAACAATTGGTCAACGGCGGCACGCAGTCGACCAGCACCTGGTTTCAGTTCAAGACCGAAACGAATCTCGGCTTCTGTGATCGTCGAGATTGCTACGCGCCCTTCGGCCAGAGTCGCCCGCAGATGACTGCGCGCTGATGCTGACCGGCCGCTGACGATGTATCCCGCCGTGTTGGTGTCGAGCAGGAACAGCGTCCCGCTCACATCCACTCCCGCTCCACAGGTGGCGAGAGGTCCCGTTGCAGATCGAAGTCCGCAGCGCCGGCGGCATCCAGCGCCGCAAAAACCGCATCGAGCGAGGCCCGCCGCCGCAACGGCTTCTCGGAAAGAATCAACGCACCCGTCGCTGCATCGCGCTCGACATACACCTCTTCGGTCTTGAAGCGATACTCCGCTGGAATGCGAACCGCCTGGCTGCGGCCATTTCGAAACACGCGCGCCTTTTGTGCCGATGCCATGGGTCTGCCTCTGATATCCATCATGATAGATACCAACTTGCGTGTCAATCCACTCTCTCCGTCAGGCTTGCGTTCCACGCGTTTCCTCGGCTCGCGATCCACTGACTGCCCGGTGTATGGAACCCGTAGCCCGGCCTTCCGCCGACCGTTCCATTGCTGACCGGTTTTAAGCCGACCGCCTCATCGCTGACCGCTATCCGCTGACCGCTCACCCCTGCTATACTCAACCGTTGCGGGCCAACCCGGAAAGCCCTCTATTTCCGGCCTTTCGCCCCAAAATTCCAACCAAAATCGCTTTCAGAGGTTCCCATGTCCGGCCATTCCAAATGGGCGACAATCAAGCACAAAAAGGGTGCGCTCGACGCCAAGCGCGGCAAGATCTTCACCCAGCTGATCAAGGAAATCACCATCGCTGCGAAATCCGGCGGCGACCCGGACGGCAATCCTCGCCTGCGCAGCGCCATCGCCGCCGCTAAGGCCGAGAACATGCCCAACGACAACATCAAGCGCGCCATCCAGCGTGGCACCGGTGAGCTCCCCGGCGCTGTCTATGAGGAAATTTCCTTCGAGGGCTACGGCCCCGGCGGAGTCGCCATCATCGTGGACTGCACCACCGATAATCGCAATCGCGCCGTCAGCGAAATCCGCCACACCTTCGCCAAACACGGCGGCAACCTCGGCGAGCCCAACTCAGTCCGCTTCATGTTCTCCAAGAAAGGCATCATCGCCGTTCCCAAAGCCGCAGCCGACGAAGAAAAGCTGATGAACATCGTGCTGGAAAACGGCGGTGAAGACCTCAACGACGAAGGCGACACCTGGGAAATCATCACCGATCCGCATTCCTTCGAAGCCGTCGCTAAAGCCGTCAAAGAGGCAGGCGTCGAGACCGTCATGTCCGAAGTCACCATGGTCGCCTCCACCTACACCAAACTCGAAGGCCCGCAGGCCGCATCCATGGTGCGTCTGCTCGAAGCGCTCGAAGATCACGACGACGTCAGCAACGTCTACTCCAATTTCGACATGGACGCGAAGCAGCTGGAGGAAGTCACCAGCTAGTTCGCGTTCTCTTCCATCGGCGGACTGCGATTACGCGGCTGACCGGCTGTTTGGGAAACTTCATCGAGAGCCTCATGAAGCTCGCGCTTTTACCGGGTCAACAATCCACCCGGCTTGGGTATGGACAGGTAGAAAAACCCTGAGAGGCCCAATGAGAACGTCCGCCCGCATCGCTGTCCTGCTCGCATCCACTCTGCTGCCATTCGCCCAGCCACACTCTGCCGCAGCACAAACCGCTTCCCGCGTCGCCGCCGACGCCACCCCGTCCGTACAACTCATCTCCGGCCTCGATCAGCGTCTCATCGACGCGAACGCCAACCCCTGCGTCGATTTCGCCGCTTACGCCTGTGGCAACTTCGACAAGCTCTACCCCATCCCTCCCGACAAATCCGGATACGGCACCGGCGCCATTGTCTATGACTACACGCAGCAGGTCCTCCACGACCTGCTCGAAAAAGCTGCTGCAGCCTCTGCTCAGCGCACGCCCAACGAGCAAAAAATCGGTGACTTCTACGCCACCTGCATGGACACCGCTGCCATCGACGCCACCGGCCTCAAGCCTCTTCAGCCGGAGCTCGACCGCATCGCTGCCCTGACCGGCAAAAAGCAGCTGACCGGCCTCCTCGCCCATTTCCAGCTCATCAACGTGAACGCCTTCTTCAATTACGGCGAGCAGCAGGATTTCAAAGACGCGCGTAAACAAATTGCCGCCGTCGATCAGGGTGGCCTCGGCCTTCCCGAGCGCGACTACTACTTCCGCACCGATCCCGCGGCCGTCAAAACCCGCGACGAATACGTCCAGCACATCTCTGCCACGCTCAAGCTCATGGGTGAGCCCGACGCCCAGTCTTCCAGCGACGCGCAGAAGATCATGCAGCTTGAAACCGCGCTCGCCAAAGTCTCGCTCGACGTCACCTCCGAGCGCGACCCGAACAAGATCTACCACCCCATGAGCACCACTCAACTCGCCGGCCTCACTCCGGCGATCGATTGGCCTCACTTCTTCCAGCTCACCGGCACGCCGCCTGTTACAGACCTCAACGTCACCAATCCTGACTTCTTCAAAGGTCTCCAGTCCCTGCTCGACTCCACTGATCTCGAGACCATTCGCACCTACCTTCGCTGGCAGCTCATCAACTCCACGCCCAGCTGGACCCTCCCTCAGGCCCTCGACGACGAGCACTTCAACTTCGTCGGCCATCAGCTCCGCGGCCAGCCACAACAGCAGGCGCGCTGGAAGCGCTGCGTTGCCGCCACCGATTCCGCCCTCGGCGAAGCCCTCGGCCAGGTCTATGTCGCCCAGCAGTTCCCGCCTTCCAGCAAAGCCGCCACCCTGCAAATGGTCCACGACATCGAGAACGCCATGGACCGCGAAATCGACACCCTCGCCTGGATGAGCCCCGAGACCAAAGTCAAAGCAAAAGCCAAGCTCCACCTTATCGCCGACAAAATCGGTTATCCCGACCGCTGGCGCGACTACTCCAGGCTCACCATCGTTCGTGGCGACGCCATCGGCAACGCAACCCGTGCCATCCAGTTTGAAAACTATCGCCAGCTCGCGAAAATCGGCCAGCCCGTCGACCGCGGCGAATGGGACATAACTCCGTCCACCGTCGATGCCTACTACAACCCCAGCATGAACGACATCAACTTTCCCGCCGGCATCCTCCAGGCTCCCCTCTACGATCCGCATGCGTCCGACGCCATGGTCTACGGACACATCGGCGCCATCGTCGGCCACGAGCTTACCCATGGCTTCGACGATGAGGGTCGCCAGTTCGACGGCAACGGCAATCTCTCCGACTGGTGGAGCGCCGACGACGCGAAGAAATTTGAAGCCATGACCGACTGCGAGGTCAAGGAATACGACGGCTTCACCGCTGTCGGCGATCTCAAAGTCAATGGCAAGCTCACCCTCGGCGAAAATACCGCCGACAACGGAGGCCTCCGCCTTGCTTATGAAGCCTTCCTTGCCGATGCGAAGCGCAAGGGCATCGATCTCACCGCAAAACAACCCGACGGCTACACCCCCCTGCAGCAGTTCTTCGTCGGCTACGGTCAGAACTGGTGTGGCAGCACCCGTCCCCAGCAGGTTCGCCTTCAGGTGCAAACCGATCCCCACTCACCCCGCCAGTTTCGCCTCGATGGTGTCGTGCAGAACATGCCGGAATTCGGCCGTGCCTTCGGCTGCACCTCCGGCCAGCCCATGATGCCTGTCAACGCATGCCATGTCTGGTAGCGCTCTGCGGATTCATGGATCGCCGTGCCATCGTGGAGCATCTTTATTTGCGGGCCGCCTCCGTGGCGGCCCTTTTCATGGGAGTCGATTCGCGCAGTGAAAATCCGCAGCCTGCTTCTTGTCCTCGCAGCCCTCTCCACCGCTGCCATCCCCGCATGCGCCCAGTCCACCGAGCCTGCTACCGATGCGCCGGCCGCCGCCGCTCTCGCCCGCCTGCCCTGGGAGTACGGCCCCTTCTTTCAGGGTGGAACCGGCATTGGTGATCGTGACAGTTACAAATTCACCGCCGCCGGCTTCCGTCTCGGCAAAGTCATCACCGATCAGCACCTCGGCGGCCTGCTCCGCGGCCAGTTCGAGCTCGCAGGCGAAATCATGCCGTACTGGCAGGCCTTTACCCCGGCTCCGCACATCCAGGCCGAAACCCTCCGCGACCCCGCCACCGGTCTCGCCTACACCTATTACGTGCCCGTCGGTGGTGGAACCTTCACCGGCGCCAGCATCACGCCCGTCATCCTTCGCTGGGATTTCAAACCCGGCCGCCGCATCGCTCCCTGGTTTCAGGCCGCCGGCGGCCTCATCTACACCACCCACAAATTTCCCCCCGACGTCCTCGTCCAGCACGGCCTGCCCGGCGGCACCAGCGTCTGGAACTTCTCCCCCCAGGGCGGCGGCGGTATTCACTACTTCATCCGTCCCGGGCGCGCCATCACGCTCTCGGTCAATGGAGTCCACATCTCCTCCGCCTCGCTCGGCGACAAGAATCCCGGCGTCAACGCCAGCGTCAGTTTCCAGATCGGCTATACGTTTTTCGGCAAATAACTTTTATAACGAAAAAAGCGGGGCGGCCACCAACCCGCGTATGATCGCGCGTGGCGAACCTCGTCGAAACCGCGAACGAAGATGCCTGATCCCCTCATCGAATGCGTTCCCAATTTCTCTGAAGGCCGGCGCCTCGAAGTCGTCGAAGCCATCGTCGCCGCCATGAATGTCGAAGGCGTCCGCCTCCTCGACTATTCTCTCGACGCCGATCACAACCGCTCCGTCGTCACCATCGCCGGTCCGCCCCTTGCTGTCATTGAATCCGCTGTTCGCGCCGCCGGCCGCGCCTCCGAACTCATTGACCTCACCTCCCAGGAAGGCGTCCACCCCCGCATCGGCGCTGCCGACGTGATCCCCTTTGTCCCCATTCGCGATATCTCTCTCGAGCAGTGCGTCATCCTCGCTCGCCAGGCCGGTAACGAAATCTGGAGGCGTCACCAGGTCCCTGTCTACTTCTACGAAGCCGCCGCCGCCCGCCCTGACCGCGCCATGCTGGAAGAAGTCCGCCGCGGCCAGTTTGAAGGTCTTCGCGATGCCGTCCTCCGCGAGCCTGCCCGCCGTCCCGATGTCGGCGGCCCCTCGCTTCATCCCACCGCCGGCGCATCGGCCATCGGCGCTCGCCGCTTCCTCATCGCCTTCAATCTCTATCTCGATACGCCCGAAGTCGCCGTTGCCCGCGCCATCGCCAAAGAAATCCGCCAGTCCGGCGGCGGTCTGGCCGGCGTCAAAGCCATGGGCGTCTCCGCCCACGACCAGGCTCAGGTCTCCATGAACATCACCGACTTCACCCGCACCCCGGTCGGCCAGGTCTTCAACGCCGTCAAAGAAAAGGCCCGCAAACACGGCGCCGCTCCCGCCCGCGCCGAGCTGATTGGCCTCATCCCCGAAGCCGCCCTTGAGCGGAACAGTGAATGGCTGCGTCTGCTGAGTGACGGAGGGTTCGATCCCGAGGAGAAGGTCCTTGAACGGCGTCTCGACCATCCGCTGCAATGGCCCAAAACCGCCTGAGTAACGATAGTTCCCGAGCAACCATAGTTGTAGACCCCCCGCCGGGCCGCCCAGCGTAAAATTGACTTATCGTGTGGCCCAGGCGAGTCCTTTCGCCGCTCTTCGGGGTCAAAGACCATGCGGTCCTTAAATCTTTATACTCAGCCGGCTCGCTCGGCCGAGGAAGCAGGTTCACCAGTGAAATTCGGTAAGCATCTTGTCTTCGGTCTGGCTCTTACAGCGGCGGCCGCCATCGCTCTCCCCGCGCGCGCTGCGCAAATCGACACCGACGCCCGGTCCGCAATCCCTCGCGACGTCCAGCAACTCATCGTCGTCGATTACGGCGTGATGGAGAACTCCCCCGCTGCCATGGACCTCAAGGCGCGCGTCCTTCCGCCCGAGCTCAAGCAGCTGGAGAATGCGCTCAAAACCTCCGGCCTCGATGAGAATCACGACATCGAACAGCTCGCCTTTGCCGCCTACCGCGTCGCTGGAAGCGATAACGTCCGCATCGTCGGCCTCGCCCAGGGCCAGTTCCAGATCAGCGACATCATGGCCATCCTCAATAAGAAGAAGGTCAAGCCCACCATGATCCGCAATAACAAGCTCTATCCCATGGGCGCCAGCGGCATGCTCGTCACCTTCCTCAACCCCACCACTATGCTCTTCGGCACCAGCGACGACCTCAAGCCCGCGCTCGATTCCCGCGACGGCCTCGCTCCCAGCTTCCTCACCAACCAGGAAATGCTCGCCGCCATGCAGAAGGTCGATACCGCTCCCATCTGGAGCATCCTCGACCAGAAGGGCACGCAGTACATGATGCATTCCCTCCTCGGCCAGGCCTCGCAGCTCACCGACTACGAGACCGTCCGCAAGCGCCTCCTGAACTCCAGCTACACCATGGACTTCAATAACGGCGTCAAGTTCAACCTCTACGTCGCCACTTCCGATACCTTCACCGCTGCCACCATGTCCTCCCTCCTCAATGCCGCCGCGATGTACGAGAAAGTCAGCGGCAATCCGACCGAGAAGCAGGCCATCGACGCCACCACCATCGACTCCACCGCCGGCACCCTCAACGTCAGGTTCGCCGCCTCCGACAGCCAGTTCTCCGCACTCCTCCAGTCGCCGCTCTTCCAAAACGTGGTGCGCTAGCAGCAGTCTTTAGCAGCAAAAAAGGAGCGGCCTCCGAGCCGCTCCTTTCTGTTTCGCGCGGATGCCTGCAAGCGGTACACTCGTGTCGCGTCCACCCCCGGACCAAATTCAAAGAAGACTCCATGAAGAAGACCACTCCGCAGCTTCTTGTCGCAGGAATCGTCGTTGCCTTCGCGCTCACCATCGTCGCGGGTTTCTCCGTTGCTGTGGCCGCCTCCGCCGGCATCCTCAGCTCCGCCCCGCTCCAGGTCGATCGCAAGGACCCCGCCATCGCCGCCATCGTTCCCGCCGATGCTCAGCTTGAGCGCGTCGCCGACGGGTTTAAATGGGTCGAAGGTCCGGTCTGGGTCAAAGACAGCCTCTTCTTCGCGGAAATTCCCAGCAACACCATTCGCCATTGGATCCCCGGCTCGGGCGTGAGCGTCTTCATCCACCCCAGCGGCTACCAGGGTGCCGAGCCCTACGGTGGTCCCGAATCCGGCTCCAATGGCATGACCCTCGATGCGCGTGGACGCCTCACCGTCGCCGGGCACGCGCGCCGCAATATCTACCGCCTGGAATCGCTCGACCCCCAATCGGCCATTACGGTCCTCGCCGATTCATACCAGGGCAAAAAGCTCAACAGCCCCAACGATCTCGTCTACAGTTCCGACGGCTCGCTTTACTTCACCGATCCGCCCTACGGACTGCGCACCCAGAAAGACACCGATCCCGAGAAACAGATCAAGGTAAACGGCGTCTATCGCATCCCCCACGCGCTCGCCCAGAAACCCGGCACGCAGCCTGCCCGTAACGAACTCCAGCAGCTGATCACGGACCTCCCGCGCCCCAACGGCATCGCGTTTTCACCCGACCAGAAATTTCTCTACGTCGATAATTCCGAACCGCGCAAGATCTGGATGCGCTACCGCGTCCAGCCCGATGGAACCCTCGCCGATCCCAAATTGCTTTACGACGCAACCGCGGACCAGCGCAGCGGCGCACCCGACGGCATGAAAGTCGATTCCCAGGGCAAAATCTACAGCGCCGGACCCGGCGGCGTCACCATCCTGTCGCCCAACGGCAAGCTGCTCGCCACCCTGCTCATTCCGGAGCGCACCTCGAACGTTGCCTGGGGCGGCCCCGGCCGCACCACCCTCTACATCACAGCCAGCAGCAGCATCTATCGCGTGCGCCTCAAAATCCCCGGAGCCCCTCTGATCCCTTAGCGCTAGCTGTCTTCAACAAATCTTCGAACTCCGCCGCCGGCACCGCTGCACTAAACAAATATCCCTGGTAAGCCCGGCATCCCAGCTCCTCCAGACACGCGCGCTGTTGTTCCGTTTCCACCCCTTCGGCCACCAGCGATAAATCCATGGCCCGGCCCAGCCAGATGATGGCCTGCGCGATCGCCCGGCTCGTCGCGTCCCCCAGCATGTCGCGCACAAACACGCCGTCCACCTTCAGCTGATCCAGCGGTAGACGCTTCAGATACGCCAGCGACGAGTAGCCGGTCCCGAAATCGTCCAGCGAAAACCGCACTCCCCGCGCTCGCAGCTGCGTCATGATCCCGATCGTCTCCTCCAGATCCTCCATCAGCAGGCTCTCCGTAATCTCCAGATCGAGGTTCGCCGGATTCGCTCCTGCGCTCTTCGCGCAATCCAGCACCTGCTCCACAAATCCCGGCTGCCGCAGTTGCCGCGCGCTCACGTTCACCGCCACCGACAGTGAAGACGTCTCCGGCCGTCGTCCCCAAATCGCCAGTTGCCGGCATGCGCTCTCCAGCGCCTGACTTCCCAGCTCTACGATCAGCCCCGTCTCCTCCGCCAGACCGATGAACTCAGCTGGCAGCAGAACGCCCCGCCGCGGATGATTCCACCGCAAGAGCGCCTCTGCGCCGATCACGCGCCCCCCCTCCACCTGCGGCTGATACCACAGCGCAAATTCTTTGTTCCGGATCCCCTCGCGCAGATCGGCTTCCATCTCCGCCCGCGCGTTCACCGCCACCTGTAGTTCGGGCGCGAAGAAGCGGATCGCGTCCTTGCCCGCTGCCTTCGCCTGGTACATCGCGATATCCGCCTGTTGCAGGATCGCGCTCGAGCGTTCGTTCCCGTCGCTGAACACCGTGATCCCGATGCTTGACGTGCTCCGGCATTCGCGGCCCGCCAGCATCCAGGGCTCGTTGATGCTGGCCAGAATCTTTTCCGCCACGCTTCTCGCCCGCGGCGCCGCTTCCTCCAGGGTTCCCCCCAGATCTTCAAGAATCACCACAAACTCGTCGCCGCCCACCCGCGCCGCCGTATCCACTGCGCGAATACAGCCGCTCAGCCGTCTCCCCACTTCCTTCAGCAGCAGATCGCCAACCGAGTGCCCCAGCGTATCGTTGAGCGTCTTGAAATTATCCAGATCGATGAACAGAAGCGCGCACTGCCGCCCGCTGCGCTTGCCCGCGCTCATCGTTTGCCGCAGCCGCTCCAGCAGCAGCCGCCGGTTCGGCAGCTCCGTCAGTGGATCGTAAAACGCCAGATGCCGGATCTCGTCCTGCGCCGTCTTCGCATCCGAAATGTCCCGCGCAATCGAAAGCACGCACGGCACCCCCTCCAGCTCGATCACCGTCGCCGACATCAGCCCCCACACCGTCTCCCCGTTCTTCTTCCTGAATCGCGCCTCGAAGTTCCGGCAATCCCCCTCCCGGCGCAGCATCTCCAGCATCCTCTCCCGATCCCTCAGATCCTCCCAGATCTTCAGCTCCGCCGAGCTGTGCCCAATCACTTCCTCGAGCGTGTATCCCGTGCTCTCCAGAAAAGCATGGTTGCAGTCCACATACAGGCCATCGCTCAGCCGGTTCATGTTGATCGAGTCCAGCGACATCTGGAAGGCGGTCCGGTAACGCTCTTCGCTCAGCCGCAGCGCCTCCTGGGCCGCCGCCAGCTGCTCCTCCGCCCGCTTGCGCGCGTTAATGTCCTGCACCAAAGTCAGAAAGAAAACCGGCAGCCCCGCCTCGTCGTGCTGGATCGAAATCGTCAGCATCACCCACGTCAGCGACCCGTCTTTGCGAACGTACCGCTTCTCAAAACTCGCGCTGCTCACCTCTCCGCGCAACAGGCTCATCGCGACGCTCTTGCCGGAATTCCGGTCTTCCGGCGGCGTGATCGCCTGAAAATCCGACCCCACCAGCTCCTCGGGCGAATACCCCACAATCCTCGCGAACGATTCGTTGCATTTCAGGATCTTCCCCTGCAGCGACGTGTGCAGGAAGCCCACCGCCGCCTGGTCGAACGACGCCCGATACCGCTCCTCGCTCTTCCCCAGCCACAACCCTGCCTGCCCGAGGCCCGTCTCTCCCTCCGCCTCGATGGTGCCCCGCAGGCCGTTCTCCGCCAGTGTGCTCACGCAGTCTTCCCCAGGAGCCGGCGATTTTTCCCGCCACCGCCGCCCGGGCGCGCAGTTTCCCCGCGTCCCCCCAGACCCGATGACTCGCGAAACTCCTTCACCTCCCCTATCGGCGCCCTTTCCTCGCCCTTCACCTCGATCCGCGCCCATTTTCCAGACGGTGATCCATCGCACAATCCCCCCTCCCCAAACCGCTATAATGAATCCTGTAGAAAGACCCTCAGATCTTTCGATTTTCGACTCGAAGGGAACTCCGCCCCCATGGCGACCACCAACGCCGGCGCCCCGTCCGCGCAAGGCGAATCAGAACCATCGGCTTCTCCTAAGCCCATCGTCAACGACTTCTCCATCCAGATCGCAACCGTCAACGGTTCCGGCTCCCAATCCGCGAACAGCATCCTGCTGCGCAGCATCTTCGCCATGGGCGTCCCCGTCAGCGGCAAAAATCTGTTCCCCTCCAACATTGCCGGCCTGCCCACCTGGTACACCATCCGCGCCAGCAAATACGGCTACGTCGCGCGCAAAAAAGACATCGACATCCTCATCGCGATGAACGCCGAAACCTCGCGCGAGGACATCCTCTCCCTGCGTCCCGGCTCGGTCGCTATCTACGAGGACAGCGCCAACCTCAAACAGTTCCGCGACGACGTCACCTGCTACCCGGTGCCCTTCGATAAGATCACCGCCGCCGTCTGTCCCGAAGCCAAGCTGCGCAAGCTGGTCAAGAACATGATCTACGTCGGCGTCGCCGCCCAGCTGCTCTCCATGGACATGAAGGCCGTCGAAGCCTCCCTCCGCAGGCAGTTCGCAAAGAAGCAGAAGGCCGCCGACCTCAACTGGGCCGCCGTCGAAGCCGGCTATAACTACGCTGCGCAGTCGCTCACCAAACAGGACCCGTTCATGGTCGAGCCCATGCACGCCACCGAAGGCAAAATCATCATCGACGGCAACGCCGCCTGCGCCCTCGGCGCCATGTTCGCCGGCGTCACCGTCGTCACGTGGTACCCGATCACCCCGTCGTCCTCGGTCGTCGAGCAGCTCATCGACTACCTCAAGAAGTACCGCATCGAGCCCGACGGCAAAGCCAACTTCGCCGTCGTCCAGGCTGAAGACGAGCTCGCCGCCATCGGTATGGTGCTCGGCGCAGGCTGGGCCGGCGCCCGCTCCATGACCGCCACCTCCGGTCCCGGCATCTCCCTCATGGCCGAATTTACCGGCCTCGGCTACTTCGCCGAGCTCCCCGGCGTCATCTTCGATATTCAGCGCGTCGGCCCCTCCACCGGTCTGCCCACGCGCACCGCACAGGCCGACCTCCTCTCCATCGCCGTCCTCTCCCACGGCGACACGAAGCACCCCATGCTTCTCCCCGCAAGCGTGAAGGAGTGTTTCGAATTCTCCGGCGCCGCCTTCGATCTCGCCGAGCAGCTCCAGACCCCGGTCTTCGTCCTCTCCGACCTCGACCTCGGCATGAACAACTGGATGTCCGATCCCTTCGACTATCCCGACAAGCCGCTCAACCGCGGCAAGATTCTCACCGCCGAAGATCTCAAGAAGCTCGGCGAGTTCGCCCGCTACAAAGATGTCGATGGCGACGCCATCCCCTACCGCACGCTTCCCGGCACCGATCATCCGAAGGCCTCCTACTTCACCCGCGGCAGCGGCCACAACGAAAAGGCTCTCTACTCCGAGCGTCCCGAGGACTACCAGAACCTCATGGAGCGCCTCGCCCGCAAGTTTGACACCGCGCGCACCCTGGTCCCCGCGCCGGTTATCGTGCAGACCGGCAAGTCGAAAGTCGGCCTCATCGCCTTCGGCACCTCCGACTTCGCCGTCATGGAAAGCCGCGACCAGCTCAAGAAGGAATACGGTGTCGAGGCTGACTACCTCCGCCTTCGCGCTTATCCCTTCAATAAAGATGTCCGCGATTTCGTTGCCTCGCACGAGCGCGTCTATGTCATCGAGCAGAATCGCGACGCGCAGATGCTGAGCCTCCTCAAACTCGATCTGCCCGCCGCCGAAACCACCAAACTGCGCAGCGTCCGCCACTTCAACGGCCTGCCCATCGACGCCCGCTCCGTCACCGACGAGATCGTCTTACAGGAAGGGATTTAATTTATGGCAGCGACGGTTACAAATCCAGCCCCCAAAACCAACCGCATCGGCCTGCCCGTCCTCGAATACCGCGGCAGCAAGACCACGCTCTGCGCCGGCTGCGGTCACAACGCAATCTCCGAGCGCATCATCGACGCCATGTACGAGATGGGTGTCCAGCCCGAGCGCGTCATGAAGCTCTCCGGCATCGGCTGCTCCTCCAAGAGTCCCGCCTATTTCATGGCGCGCTCGCACAGCTTCAACAGCGTGCACGGCCGCATGCCCTCGGTCGCAACCGGCGCGCTCCTCGCGAACAAAACCATGATGGGCATCGGCGTTTCCGGCGACGGCGACTCGGCCTCCATCGGCATCGGACAGTTCGTGCACCTCATGCGCCGCAATCTCCCGATGATCTACATCATCGAAGACAACGGCGTCTACGGCCTCACCAAAGGCCAGTTTTCCGCCACCGCCGACATCGGCTCCAAACTCAAAACCGGCGTCGTCAACGATCTCCCCGCCATCGATACCTGCGCGCTCGCCATCCAGCTCGGCGCCACCTTCGTCGGCCGTTCCTTCTCCGGCGACAAGAAGCAGCTGCTCACCATGCTCAAGGCCGCCATCGCCCACAACGGCACCGTCATGCTCGACGTCGTCTCGCCCTGCGTCACCTTCAACGACCATGAAGGTTCCACCCGCAGTTACAAATACATGCAGGATCACGAGGAGCCAATTTCCGAAGTTGGTTTCGTCCCGGCCTTCGAAGAAATCGACGTGGAATACGACGCGGGCAGCAGCTTCGACGTCACCATGCACGACGGCTCGCACCTGCGTCTCACCAAGCTCCCCGAGAACTACGACCCCTCCAACCGCGCCGTCGCCGTCAGAACCCTGATGGAAGCGCACGAAAAAGGCGAAGTCCTCACCGGCGTCTTCTACATCGATACGCAGAAGCCCACCTTCACGGACTTACTCAACTTAGTCGACGAGCCCCTCGCCACCCTGCCTCAGGACCGCACCCGCCCCGGCAAACAAGTCCTCGAAGACATCATGGCCCGGCTGAAATGAACGCAGCCGCGCATTGCGGACTCTCTAAGACAAAAGGTGCGCCCATCCCAGGCGCACCTTTTCCGTTTCATGCCGCCAGTCCCGGCGAATCGCAACCTCGCCCCACCCGGCCCTCTACCCTTACGATCAACAACAACCGGGCGCTGCGCGCTGCGAAATGAGGCCCCAACGGGCGATTACATCACCTGCCTCGAAGGTCACGCCGAGAAAGCGGAACACAATAAGAGCGATGAAAGAGCTCATCAACTCCGAAGATCTGAATGGTAGCGATCAGACGTCACCGGTCAGATCATTTCAGACGTGAGAAACGTATTGCGTAAATCGGAGGAACTTTGAATCTCGTATACGACACGCTGAGTAGCCAGCTTCATCACCGTTTCCCTCAGCTCGCCGAGCAAAAGTACACGAGTCTCGTTGGAAACATTGACGTAGACGCTGAGCCGTTTGTTCTGTACGGAGTCGTACTTAATCACTATTTGATCGAGCTTGTGCATAGCGACGACGGTGAGGCTAAGAAGGGCGCGGCGGCGTTTCTGGAGGAGATGGCTGCTTCGTCAGACACACATGTAACTTTTCTATTAACGTCAGAAATCCTCCCCACTCTCGTCAGAGATCAGGCTACGATCAACGCTTATTGGCCATCATTGGGGCATGCGACGCGTCGCCAATTGACTCTGTTGCCCCCGCGATTCTTGACTGAAATTGAGTTTCCAACTTCCCGCTAGTATTCCGACGCGCTCGATTTTACGTATGATGACGTTCGGCGTTCGTGCATCTCGTTCTACCGGCAAAGGTTCCCCGCGTCACCGAACAGCATGTCGTTGGCAAAAGGGCCTAACGATGAGGACGATCCTGCTGAACTTCATGCTGAAGGTAGGCGAAGGGGTGAAAATCCCACAGGAGTCGAGGCCCCGCGACGACATCATGTCCCGCCTGAAGCAGAGCAGTGCACTCACCCATCAAGAAAGTGCGCGATCACGCGCACTTTCTTTATTACCCACGATTCCAAAGGGTTTTAGACCGCGTCCCGCCAATCCCTAACGACGTTCCGCAACCGCCTTCAGATCCTGCGCACAAACCCGGTTACGCCCCAGCCGCTTCGCGCGATACAGCGCCTCGTCTGCCCGGTGAATCAGATCTTCCGGCGGCATCGCGCCGTCATACGACGCCACGCCCAGACTGCACGTTACCGCGAGCGGGCCTACTGCTGTGGGCATCAGCCTCTCCGCGATCGAGCGCCGGAAGTCCTCGGCGCGCTGGATTCCGTTTTGCGGGGAACAACTGGGCAGAACCACCAGAAATTCCTCCCCGCCGTAGCGCCCCGCAAAATCATAAGGACGCATGACCTCCATCAGGCGGCCGGCCGCTTCGCGCAGGACTTCATCCCCCGTCAGATGACCATAGCTGTCGTTGATGCTCTTGAAATGGTCCAGATCGATCATCAGCAGCGCGATGGGGAATCGATCGCGCTGCGCCCGGCAGACTTCCCGCTCCAGCATCGCAAAGATCGCCCTTCGATTCCAAAGCCCCGTCAGGCTGTCCTTCAGTGCCTGCTCCTTTAAAGCCTCCTGCGCGTCGCCCGCCACCTTCGCGGTAAGCGTCAGTTCGGCCTTCGTCTGGCTCACCGCCTGCTGCAGCTGCCGGTTATGTCGCACCAGATAACCGACCCGCAGCTTGTACAGAATGAAGATCAGCACCATCAGGAAAACGATGCACAGAGTTCTGAACCATGCCGTCTGCCAGTAGTTCGCAATCACCGTGATCGGAATGCTCTCCACCACGGAGCCGCGCAGCCCGCTGCTGTCAGCCTGCTGGAAATCGAACTCATAGCGCCCCGGTGCCAGGTTGCTGTACAGCACCTCGCGCTCTTTCCCCGCTTCTTTCCACTCCGTGTCGACACCCAGCAACCGGTAACGCAGGTCGGACGCACTCGATGCCGGAGCCGCGAAATGAATCTCCAGGTCTCCCGCGTCCGGACCCACCGTCACTCCATGTTCGAAGTTGAGCACCGCTTGATTGAAGCGCACCTGCTCGATCAGCGACCGCACATGACTCATTTGCATATCGCTGCGGGCAGCATGAACGCCCGTCGTCCGAGCCGTGCTCACCCTCGACAAATTCCCGTTCGGATTCGTTACATCCGGCCGGCCGGCGGCGGAACCATTCGCGGTGAGAAAGATCAGCAGGACCCCAGGCCCGAGAAGCGTCCGGAGGGGGTGAAATCGTGAGGACAAGCCGCCGCGTTCGCACCTCGGAGACGATCCGAAGGGCGACCACAGTTCTCGTTTCTGATCGGACCCGCGCTTTCTTCCGTCGGGCCGAACCCATCCAGCGAGCATAGATCCTGCGCCAGTCCTGCTGACGCTTCCCCTCGTGTACTTTTCGGCTGAATCGCACAACTCGAAGCGCGGGCTGAAGGCGCGATGACCGCAGTCACCAGTTCTGCCCCGTCTCCCACGCATCGCGCAACAGATGAAATCATCCGCGATCAGCACGTTCCTCGCTATACAACTTAAGAACATGCCAACAGTTCCAGCGCCAGAAAAACGCCCCACCGGCGTGCCTCACCACCACCAAAAAGAGGTACTTCCGAAGAAGCACCTCTTCGCCCCGAAATTCCGTCGTAGATCCTCTCTGTCTTAGGCTGCTTTTTCCCGCGCCCTTCCCAGCGCCTCAATCCATCCTCGAATGGTGTCTCTGCCCTCGCCGCTCTTTCGCGCGATCACTTCCGTCGTCGCGCCAGCCTCGTCCAGCGTCTTGCGCGGCTGTGTCAGTTCCACCTGCTCGAATCCATCGGTTGCCAGAATCGCGATCCCTTCCCATGCAGATTCTCCGCCATCGTTGCCTCCATCTTTTCGCGTGCTCTTGCTGGCAGGACGTGCCGCCGCCGGCGCCGCGTTGCCAAATTTCCCATTCTCCGGTTTGTAACAAACCGTAAAACGAAATCGTGTAGAGTTCCGTGGGGTAACGAATCGGCAACATCTCTGGAGGAACTTTCATGTTGAAACGAGTGAGCATTGTGGCCGTCGGCGTTGCGGCCCTGGGCGCGTTGAGCGCCTGCAATTCGTCGAGCACGAATAACAACGTCGCCTTATCCGGAGCGGGAAGCACCTTCGTCAATCCGGCTATGTCTCGCTGGACCGCCGATTTCTCCCAGGCGCATCCGAATATTCACGTCAACTACCAGTCCATCGGATCCGGCGGCGGCATTCAGCAGGTCAAGGCCGGCACCGTCGATTTTGGAGCCTCCGACGTCGCCCTGAAGGATCAGCAGCTCAGCGGTATGGCGCCGGTGGTGCAGATCCCCGAAACGTCCGGTCCGGTATGCATCACCTATAATCTCCCCGGCCTCACCCAGCCGCTGCATCTCTCCTCCGCAGAGGTGGCCGGCATCTTCCTTGGCACCATCAAGACGTGGAAGGATCCGCAACTGGCCAAAGACAATCCCGGTGTGAAGCTGCCCGCCGTGCCGGTCATCGTCTCGCACCGTTCCGATGGCAGCGGCACCACTGGGATCTTCACCGAATATCTCTCGGCGGTGAGCCCGGAATGGAGCCAGAAGGTGGGTTCAGGCACCGCGGTAAGCTGGCCCGTCGGCATCGGCGGCAAGGGCAACGAGGGGGTTACCGGCAACGTTCGCAACACGCCCGGAGCGTTGGGCTACGTCGAACTGGCCTACGCTCAGCAAAATCACCTGCCTACAGCGGCGATTCAGAACCAGGGCGGCCAGTACGTGGAGCCCTCGCCCGCCACCACCACGGCCGACATTGCCGCTTTCGCCGCGCAACTTGCGCAGGACCCGCGCAAGCCCATCGTCAATCCGCCGGCCAATGCGCCCGATGCCTACCCCATCTCGGGCCTCACGTTCCTTATCATTCCGAAGGACGGCCCGGACAAGGCAAAGCGTACCGCGCTGAAGCAGTTCGTCCAGTACATCATCGCGGATGGCCAGGCAGCCGCCCAGTCGCTCAATTATGCTCCGCTGCCGGACAGCGTCAAGCAGTACGACCAGCAGCAACTCCAGCAACTGACCGCCGGTGGTCAGCCGATCGGTTAGCTGCGAGTTGATTCAGGGGCGCCTGGAGGATCTCGTTATCGACCTCTCCCTCGCGCCCCTGCGCGTTCCTTAAAATCGGACCGCGAACCCCTGCGAAAGGATAGGGTAGAAGCGCGCCGGAGCGGCATCGTTGTTGATCTTCTGGATCTCCGTCGCCAGGTTCGACTGGATGTTCGAGTCCGTCGCCACGCTGTCGCAGTACGGCGTGCCCTCATACGTGTAGCACGCTGTGCCCTGCAGATTCAGCTGGAACTTCGGATAACCCACGTACGCGAACCCCGCCTCGAACGGGAAGCTGTAATGCCGCTCGCCTCGCGGAACCAGGTTTCCCCAGCCCACCGTGATCTTCGGCGCCGCCTTGGCAAACGTCAGGCTGCCCGAACCCGTCACCGGATCCGAAGCGCTGCTGGTATACGTCTGATCGTTCAGCGTGAACGTCTGGCCTCCCGGCACATTCGCGCCTCCCGTCACCTGATTGCCGTTGTACAGCAGCGCGCCAGGGCTGATATGGAATCCACCGCCCCACGGAAACCAGTCCACACTTGCCTCCGCCGAACGGAAACGCAGATTCGCCTTGTAGGCGATTCCGTCGGTGGTCAGAGAATCGCTGTAGCTGAAGAAATTGCCGCCGCCCCGCACGTTGATGTTGCGCGCCAGGGGTACAGCCACTTCAACCCCAGGCCCAAGCAGGCCGATTTTGACGCCAATGCCAACACCGGGAAACCCTCCGGTCGAGCTGGCCGCGACCGGGCGTGTCGCCCCGATTCCGGTCCCGGATGCCGAATCGTTGGACAAATAGGAGGGGCTGATGAGAGACGAACTGCTTTGCTGGGCATACGCCGCCGGCAAAGCCAGAGACAGAGCAACCAAGGTCAGAGAAATGCGCTGCATAGGGGGAGGACTCCTCAATTCTGTGAATGCAAATGAAACGCCGTTCGATCTCACGGTGGAACCGTTTGATTCCAAACCTCTTCCCTTACGGAGGTGGCAAAAAGCAGAAACGAAGGCCGTGAATTTTGGTGCCGCTGTTCGTAACTGATTTTCTGGCGTATCGGTAACCAGCGTAGGTCACTTCGGTGGAGTCATCAATGCCACGCTCGTGGTACCCGGTACCACTGTCGGTTGAAGACGCTCGCGCAGCTGGTCCGCCATCGTGGCCAGCGTCCGCAGCCGGCTCTCCACCCTCGCCGGAATATTCTCCTCCCCCAGCGCCAGCCGCGACTCCAGCAGGAACCCGGTGACCGCGTTCTTCAATTCGTTATCCAGAGCCGCCGCTGCGGCCGCCGCCGCCAGCTGCTGGTCCCGATCCCGGCGCCCCAGTGCTCCTCGCATTTCCCGCTCCAGACGCGCGCTGCCCGCCAGTGCGAAATTGATCTGCAGCGGGATCGCCATCCCCGCGGTCTTCCAGATCAGTTCGCAACCCTCCGCATCGGAATCGGCCAGAATCTGATCCACAACAACCATGGCGTATCCGCGTCGCGACAGCAGCCGCAACGCCCCCGCCCGGCTCGACGCAATCTCGACCGTCACGCGCAGGCGTCCCGCCAGTTCCGCCGCCCGGCTATCGATCCCCTCAACCGAGGTCACGATCAGGACCGCTGTTCGCGTCGCCGGTTGCGCTTCCTCGCTTCGGTTCGCAGGAGAGCTCATGCCATTTCTCCGTATTCCTTCAGCTTCCGGTAGAGCGTTGTCTTTCCAATGTCCAGCAGCCTCGCCGCCAGCAGCTTGTCGCCGTGGACCTGTTCCAGCGTCGTCAAAATCGCCCGCTTTTCCAACTCCGCCAGCGTCTCCACCGCCGTTTCCGGCACCGCTGTTTGCGCCGGCTGCCGCCGGCTCACCGTCGCATGCATCCACGCGTCCCGGATGCTCGTGCTCATCTCGCCCATCTCGATCACTTCACCCGAGGTCATGCTGCATGCCCCGTCAATTGCGTTCGCAAGCTCCCGCACGTTCCCCGGCCACGAGTAGTCCATCAGGAAGGCCAGCGTTTCCGCGCTCAGCCGGAACGCTCGCCGCATCTCCACGCTGTTCCGCTCCAGAAAATGCGCCGCCAGCAGCGGAATGTCTTCCTTCCGCTCCCGCAGCGAGGGCAGCGTCAGCTTCACCACATTCAGCCGGTAATAAAGATCCCGCCGGAACCTCCCCTGCTCCACCATCGTCGTCAGATCCTGATGCGTCGCCGCCAGAATCCTCGCCCGGATCGGCACCGCATGGCTGCCTCCCAGCGGCCGAACTTCCTTCTCCTGCAGAGCCCGCAGCAGTTTCGCCTGCAGGTCCAGCGGCAGCTCGCCAATTTCGTCCAGAAATACCGTTCCGCTCCCTGCCGCCACCATCAGTCCATCGTGCGGACGATGCGCTCCCGTGAACGCGCCCTTCAGGTGCCCGAACAGTTCGCTCTCGATCAGCGTCGGTGCCAGCGATCCGCAGTCCACCGGCACAAACGGTTTGCCCGCTCCCGATCCGTTGGCGTGGATCGCCCGCGCCACCAGCTCCTTGCCCGTTCCGCTCTCGCCAAGAATCAGCACCGGATGCACGGTCTGCGCCACCCGCGCAATGATCCGGAACAGCTTCTCCATCTCCGGGCTTTCCCCCAGAAGATTGCCCACTCCATGGCCTCCCCGCAGGCGCTCGCGCAATCCGCGGCTCGCCACATCCACCGTGCGCCGCTCCGCCAGCCGCCGCAGCACTCCGGACAGCTCCTCCGCCGAGAACGGCTTGATCAGATAGTCGCTGGCCCCGAACCGCAGCGCCTCCACCGCCAGTTGCACCGTCGATGCCGACGTCATCCACACCACCGCAACGTCGGGACGCATCTGCCGCATCTCCTCCAGCAGCTCCGCCCCTGTCCCGGTCGCGATCGTTTCGTCCACCAGCACGATGTCGGCCCCTTTGGCCAGCAGCAGCCCACGCTCGCGGCTGGATATCTCCGCCTCGTGCGCGACCATTCCCGCGCCCTCCGCGATCTCGCAGCACGCGCGTCGAATCGACGCGTCATCGTCGGCAATCAGTACGTGAAGCGGAGCAACCTCAGGCTGAAATGGTGCAATCATCGGGTTTCCTGCTGTCTGAAATACTGTTCCCCATCCTCGCATCATTGGCCGTCATTCGTACTGTTTTGCTGCGGTTCCGAAAGTAAGTCAGACGTTACGTTTGTAAGTGGCAGCTCTATCTCGAAGCGTGCTCCATTCGCCGGCGAAGTTAGAGCGCGCACCGTTCCCCCCGCTGCCTGCACCAGCTCGCGCACAATGCTCAGCCCCAGCCCGCGATGCTGCGACTCCGGCCATGACCGGCCCTTCTGACGTGTCGTGAAGCCCGCGTCAAACACCCGCTCCAGAAATTCCGTCGGAATCCCAGGCCCGTTGTCTTCCACCGTCAGCACCACCGTCCCGCTCCCCGCGGTCCGCGTGTGCGGCAGATCGTCCCACAGATAATCCGTGGCCTGCTGCTCTTCCGTCTCCTCATCGACCGTCCACAGAAAGCTCGCGCCGTTGCCCTGCTGCGTCGTGATGCGGATGTGTCCTCCCGTCGGCATCGCATCGGCCGCGTTCCGCACCAGATTCACCAGAATCCGCGACAGGCTCTCCTCGCTCAGCCGCAGATGCCCGCCGCACGGCAGGCAGGCGAACTGCATCTCCATCACCGGCCCTGCAATCGCCGTCAGCAGGCTCCGCATCTTGTCGACCGATTCCGACAGATCCGTCACTTCCGCTTCCGGTTCGAACCGCGTCTGCGCCTGCGCCGTCTTTTGCGTCAGATCCGACAGCCGCCGCACCAGCTGCGCCGACGACTCCGCGATCGACCGGATCTCCGCCCCAAAATGTCCATGCTTCGGCGTCAGCACTCCCGGCGCGCTGATCAGCTCCGCGCACAGTCCCATCGCCGTCACCAGATTGCGCGCGTCATGCGCAATCCCCGCCAGCGCCAGCGCCTCGCCCCCCTCTTCCCGCAGCGTCGGCGCACTTCCCAGGCGCGGCAGCAAAGCCGGCTGCATTGTCGGGGCCGACAGAATCTGATGAACCGTCTTCGTGCTCGTTGCAGGCGTGGCGTTTTCCATAGGACCTTCCTTCTCCGGTTGGGAAGCCGCGGCGCTCTGGATCGCCTCAGCTTCCGGTTCCGGTTCACGACTGTCCCACATCAGTACACGTCAGGGGCCAAACCCTCCGCTGCCCTCAACCCCAACAACCCCAACACTTCGGTCCTCACCGCCCTTCACCCCAATCCGGCACGCCCCCCTCCATCCGTTCCATTTTGGAACCGCACTTCGTCCGCAGCGAACCCAACCTCTCTCCCTTCATCCACTTCCGCACATCCGTTCCATTTCAGAACTCCATTCCCGCTTTCCCGATTCGAAACTTCGTACAATGAGCCGATGGCCACAACGTCCTTCTTCCGCACCGGCGACCGCACCCCCGCCCAGATGCGCCCCGTCCGCCTCACTCCTGGCTACACCCAGGTCCCCGAAGGCTCCGTCCTGATCGAATGCGGCCACACCCGCGTCCTCTGCAACGCCACCGTCGAGCAGGGCGTTCCTCCCTGGCTCCGCAACTCCGGCCGCGGCTGGGTCACCGCCGAATACGGCATGCTCCCCCGCGCCACCCTCACCCGCACTCCGCGCGAATCCGAACGCGGCAAAGTCGGCGGACGCACCCACGAGATCCAGCGCCTCATCGGCCGCTCGCTGCGCGCCGTCGTCGACATGAAAGCCCTCGGCGAGCGCACCGTCATCCTCGACTGCGATGTCCTCCAGGCCGACGGAGGCACCCGCACCGCCGCCATCACCGGAGCCTGCGCCGCGCTCGCCATCGCCTTCAATCGCATGGTCAAGACGGAAGCCCTCAAGGCCACGCCGCTCCGCCAGCTGGTCGCCGCCACCAGCGTCGGCATCGTCGAGAACACCGTCCTGCTCGACCTCGCGTATGAGGAAGACTCCCAGGCCGAAGTCGACATGAACCTCGTCATGACCGAGGACGGCAACTTCGTCGAAGTCCAGGCCACCGCCGAGCGCCACGCCTTCCCCCGCGCCCGCCTCCTCGAAATGATGGACTACGCCGAAGCCGGCATCCGGGAGCTGCATGAGTTGCAGCGCGCCGCCATCGCCTCCGTCGGATGATCGGGTACACGGGCACTGTCGACCCGCTCAATCCATTTTGCGGAAGGTTCCTACGGTACAGTCACGGCATTCTCGAGTGTGTAAATGGAAGCATTCGGGCCTGCGAGTACGATGTCCTGAGGACCGCTTTGCACATCCGGCATCGTCAGTTCAAGGGTATTTTCGTCGTCGACCTCAATCGAAGCCGCCTGCCCTCCGACCAATGCCGTCAGACCCGCTCCGAAACCGCTGCCACGAATGGTGACTTGGGTCCCAATCGACGCAACTTCCGGGTTGAGGTGACCAATGGACAATGGCGCCGCTCCCAAATCCACCACGGTCAACCCCTGCTTCGTCGCCAGATAGATGTGGCTTCCGCCGCTGTCGATCGCGATCGGAGCCACTGTGTTGGTGATCGTCTCATTCAGGGAGAAGCGGAGCCGCAGCAGCCCGTGCTGTACATCCACGATGTCCACATGATTCGGAAAAGCAGTGTAGTAGAGACTGCCCGCATCATTGATCTGCGGCTGCAGGAGAGGCGCTGTGAAACCTGATATCGCCACAGCCGAAGCCTCCGATGGATAGTAGATGGGGGGTTGTGCCACCCATCCCACCACGTTCGCATTCGCGTCTGTCAGTACCCACCCCGACGATGCGACATTCCCATCGCCGGCAAGAGCCGCGCTTGCTCGATAGTCCCCACCCCGGTTGTAGATATTTTGGCCGGCGTTATAAGTGCAGAACTCGCCGTATCCCGCAGGATTTTCACCGAACGCGAGTGTGGAGCCGTCCAGCGAGGAAACCACATTCCCGCCTCCGCAATAGCCGTTTGGCTGTACCGTCACGCCTCTTGTGGACAGATTGACCTGATAGACAATTCCTCCCGGGCCGCACGTATTGCCGTTTGGAAATGAACCGCTCACAACATACGCCTCTTGATTGATGCTCGCTGCGACATACAGCGGCCCCACCGCGCATCCGTAGTTCCCCGTAGTCACGGTCGCTACGGGAATCACGTAATCCGCGGAAGGGTTATCGGGATTGATGACCGCCAGGGACCCGTCGGCGAGGTCGGCAGCCAGCAACAGGCTGCCGTCCGCAGTTAGCGCCAGCCCTGCAATCTCCTTCCTGCCTCCCTGAGCTGGGGGATTGATGGTCGTAACAAACTGGTTCGAAGTCAGGGAGAAGACGTCGATGTGATCCTGCGCCGAAAGATAGAGCTGCTGGCGTTTCCTGTCCAGCAGAACTGCGCTGAAGGAATCCGTCGAGGCGTAATCCTTCACGCTTTGCGCATAGAACAAAGCCTTCGAAAGAACGCCGGTGCCGCTTGCCGTCCTGACCGCAACATCCGACCATCCCGGTTGCCCCGCGGGCACCGTGAACTGAAGAAAGGTGGAAGGAAACGGTGAACCGGTGAACGGCGGGTATTGTGCCGGCTGCGAAGTGATGGCCGCGCTGTTGCCCCCGACGGTCACCGTCCCGCCGCTTGGGTCATAGGGCAAGCCAAGTCCGGCAATAACACCCGGGACTCCGCCGTCGGGCGAGGCTCCGGATAGAAACGCATATTGAGGAACGGCGCCGTAGGTGAAGAAAAGCGGGTCGTACACCTCGATGCCGTCGGGAAAGAGCATCTTCACGTTGACGGGCCCGGCTACGGACGCCGGCGGTGATGTGATGGTCAGCGTATCGGAGGAATCGACGTTAGCCATCCCCTGGCTGGTGCCGTACCACACGTTCGGAGCGTTCGTGAAAGCATTCCCGAAGCCGCCCGAAGAGGTGCCACCGCTCAGAGGTCCCGCATAAGGCGACATATGCTGCAGAAACGTGGGCGTGCCTGCCTGCAGCGGATTGAGATTCTGAAAGTACGCAGAATCGTCGAACGCGATTCCCCAGTCCTCGAGGCAGAGCAGCATCCCGGTATCATCCACCGCAAACGGAACCGGTATATAGAATGCTGGACTAATCTCCGTGAATACCGGAATCATCGGCATCGCTGGCGCGGTTCCCCGAACCCTTCGGCTGCTGACGTCGATCGTGAAGATGATCGGGGTGTAGATAGGCATCGACTCTTCGTAAAGAGTGCTGTTGTCCGCGCTGAAGAGCAGTCCTCCGGAATAACCGCCGCCACCGAGATCCCCTCCGCCGGGCAGCGGTCCAAGCAGATTAAAGTTGCCGTCGTACAGATTCAGCCCATCGGCATCGGACACCGCCACGCGTGTGCCGTCAAAGTTCACCGCTGCTGCGAACGCATAGCCTCCCAGCTTGACCGCCGGGTTCACTGCCTTTGTCAGGACGTCATACCAGAAGGACTCACCCGCGGAGTCCTCGCCGATGGAATAGATTCTTTTGCCATCGCCGGTACGCATCACATCCTCCCACATCGCGGGCCACTGACTGCCGGTGGGTGGCGCAATTCCCGTAATAGAGTTGGCCGCCGGATTCCAGATCATGGCATAACTTGAGCCCATCAGCGACTGTGGAGTGATCAGTAGAAACAGCGTGCCGTCTGCCAGAGCGAAGACCTGTTGTCCCTGCCAGGCGCTGCTGGGCAGGCCACTGAGCGGTGCGTAGTTCGGAAGCGTGTAGTGCGTGGCGGCAAAAGATCCCGTGTCGATGGAATAGACCTGTTGTGACGCCGTCGTGACCCAAACCTGCCTGTCGTCCTGCGTAATATCCACGCCCCTCGGTCCCCTCACCGGAATAGTGCGGACGATTCCGTGCGTGGTCGTCGAGATGACGTCGATCCGGTTCCAGTACGGATTGCTCGCGAAGATATAGTGATGCGCCGGATCGTAAACGGCTGAGTTGGGCGATCCTTCTGTGGAAACATAGTCCGTGCGGTTCACCGGTGCAGCGGCGCCGTAGGCTCCAACGCTGGCTAGGAAGCTCACGCTGGCAGCTGGAACAGGCGCCCACGGCGTTCCGGTGAGAGTGACGGTGGCGTTTTGCGACACTTGAGCGCCGGCCGCCGCCGACAGGGTCACCGATACGGGTTGCCCTGGGGTCAAAATCTGAGGCGAAACTGCGGCGGTCACACCCGGCGGTAATCCGCTGACTCCCATCTGCACGGAGTAGTTGGCTGGCACATTGTTGTTGGTGTAGCTCGAAAACTGGATCTTCGCTGTCCCGCCGGCATAGACAGCGACGCCGCTGAGAAAGGGTGGGCCGATATTCGGATCGATCAGGTAGAAGTTCGGTGGCGTCCCCACTGCAACCGTCGCCTGCAGACTGGTCGATGACGAAGCTGACCCGGCGGTGCCGTGTAAGGAAATGTTGTAAGTCCCCGCCGCCAGCTTGTTGTCAGTAACAAAAGTGAGTTGTGCGCCAGCCGGCGGTACGCTGAGGGGAAACGTCGTAGTCGAGGTCATCCCCGCGGGCAGTTGCGCGAGTGTCACAGTGGGCGTGGCACTGGTTTGGTTCACCGTCGCGCTTACGCTTACCGTGAAGGTAAAGCCGGCGTAAACCATCACCGTGGATGGCGATACGCTGATTGTCAGACTCGGACTGGAGCCGGAGTTATCGGACTGCCCTGAAGAACTCCCGCCCCCACACGATGTAAGAGTCAGAGCTGCAAGGCCAAAGAACACAAGAAAGCAACGTCTGCAAATATCCCTGGTGGACATAATCAGTGCCAGCTAATGGCGCGCGTGCTGCCAATGTAGCCGACCCAATGGCCGAATGCCAGCAAATTTCTGTCTTGAAACCTGATCCCCGGGCAAATCGCCGGGTGCGTGCAACACGCAGCACTCCAATCCGCACCGGCAGGTTGGTCTCGGCTGTTGCGCGGAGAGCCTGGATTCAGCACCGGCGAACCCTCCCATCTCCCCCATAGACTGAACCTAGGCTGGCCGATCCTCGTCGCCCAGAACATCTCCCAACGCTTCCGCGCCCCCCCTCTTCGACAACATCTCCTTCGCCGTCCACGAAGGCGGCCGCATCCGCCTCATCGGTCCCAACCCGTCTCCGCCCCGCCCATGTATCCTGATCCTCCCTGAGCAAGACCCCGGAAACACAAGTAGGCCCCAGGATGAGATATAGATAGAAAGGCACTTATTCAACACCATAGTGCTCGAATCAATAAACATCTGAGTAGACACAGAGACTGGTAGTGAAGAAAGCGAGGTTTCAGAACATGAATGTTCATCGAATCCTGCGACGCATTGTTTCTATCGCTGCTTTGTTGTTCTCGCTTAGTTAGGCACAGAGTTCAAACGATCACGGAACGGATTGTTGTTCGATTACAAGTTGGGCTGTTGAGGTTGTCGAACAAATTCACAAAGGCGTAACGCGAGCTGAAGTAGAAAAGCAATTTATCAGGGATGGAGGCGTTTTTACCGAGACGAGACGCGATACTCGTTTCGACCGTGCTCACGATCAAGATCGACGTTTCGTTCGCTGCGGACAGCAAGAGCGGCGACTTCGTTGCTGGATCACCGAACAACACGGTTACGTTGGTTTCAGGTTTTATCTTCAGTATCACTGAAGGACTAAGGCAGCAGCTCGGCTCGGCGGCGCAGGCAGATCAGGTTGCTCGCTATCCGCGCGGCTGACGTGCTCGATGACTCGTACCGTTCTTCTGTTATTTTGCTTGCTTTCTTCTCGCATCCTTACCTGAAAACATCGAAAGCTCTGTTCTGCGAACAGAGCTTTCGCTTTTAGCAAAGAAAGGGGACACTTTCCTCCCCCAAAGGATCGCGGTTGTTTGTTAACAATCTCGATAACACCGGGGGGTCGACTTCTCGGATGGGCAATAATATACTTGCTGAATCATCTCCAGGGGCGGATGATGGGGGTGGGCGGGATGGGGGATGGTCGCTGTTTTGGACCGCTGCTGCGCTGTGGAATGCGTCGCTCCTCATCTCGTAAATTGGTGGGATATGGAACGATTCTCTGCTGCTGCGTTTACGTTCTCTCGGGCTAATGACCGGCATGCGTTGTGCGATTGAAGCTGAGATTCGCGACGAACGCGCAGACGACTGGACCTCAGAGGTTCGCGACTACGTGCAGCATGTGCTCATGCAGATAGAGCAGCAGTGCGATCTTCTTGAACTTAAAATATCCGCGAAAGCGGCTAAGCGGGCGGCTGATTTGGCGCTCGATTCGAGATAGACCGTAAGGGTTTCGTTACAGCATGGAGACTCTTGAACAAAATATAGAATGGGAAATGGAGGAACGTTTGTTCTTTCATCTCCCAACTGCAAGGGCTGCGTTTACGATCAAAAGGAACTGTTCGGAACTCCAGTGAGTATGAGATTTCGACCATTCAGTACGACATGGTGGAAGCGGGGAATTGCTATGCTCTGGGTTGTGGAACTGCTTGCGTTTTCCACTGATGCGAATCATGGAGGTTGGCGTTAAGAGTTCGGAAAGAAACTGAGCGTAACGTTTGCTGATCAGAAAAACTGGCGTATCTGGACGAAATAAATAAGGCGATCAAACTGTTGCCGCAAAACTCCAGGCACAGTGGGAATGAGCTAGGCTTCCGCGAACCTCTACAGCGTAAGTTGGCGTGGCGCAACGAAGTGATGCATCCGAACGACACGTATACGCTGGAAGAGGCGGAGAGCTTTATTCGTTGGTAAAAACCTTCATGGACAAGTTGGCGGCGATCGTTTAATGAACAAAAGCCGAGAATTCCGCGCGTTTAACAGGGCAATGGGCGCAATCCTTCGCGCCGATCCAAGGCCGTGAAAGAAGCAATGGACGCTGACAAACGGACCAATGCCGAGAAGCGAAAGGCGAAGCAACAAGAGAAGCGAAACGCTGCACCAGCATTCAGGGAAATTCGTAAGGTGGGCAGGCTATTAGCAGTGATAACTAACTTCGCCGCATCTCGAAGGCGCGGGCTGTGCGTGTGGCTAGGCTTCGCTGTCATCTTCACTCTGACGCTCTTCCGCATGGATACAGATTGCTGAGTATCCTGGAACACGTGGCGCTCGGCACGTACCCCTTTGGCACGCACCCCTTTACCGAATGCCGTTCGATGACAAGGTGGACATTTGCAGAGGTAGACTACAAGCGGATGGTGGCAGAGATCGCATGGGTGAATGCTTCGTGGGGGCTTATTTCTCACATGGGGAAGGCAAGCAACGCTATGACTGAGCAAGCATGCTTTACCTACTGGGTCGTCAATGCAAGACTCCGATTGTGACCGTTTACTGCTTTCTTTTATCGGCCCTGCAAAGAAGGCTGCGTTGTATTCCTTAAGCGTTGCAGGATTTTAATGTGACATGCTCGGGTTGCATGAAGGCTATAGATATTCACGCAACGACGTTTGCAGTCAGGAAGACACGACGCTGATCCAAAGGATTTCATAGCCAGCGTCTCTTTTCTGGAGGCGATAAGAGAAGAAAACTAACGAGCGCGAATATGTCTAAACGCAGAAGCGCCGGCGGGAACCGGGCGGCTCTGTGAAACCATTCTGGGCGCATCCAATGGTATCACTGGAGTGTGCCGATGGACTGCGATTGCTCGCTGCTTTCAATTCGCTGCAATCCTTGAAGCAAATCGGAAATTATCGTTAGCGATTGAGGAGGATCGGAAGCGAGCCGACGCTCGCATTCGTTCAATAATCGCGCGTGGATGTCGGAAAATGCCGGTATATCGGTGATCGAAATACCCAGCGACAGCATCAAGAGACGCTTCCGTGCGAAGAAGAGAGTTTTTTCCTGCTGTTGCAGGACAGCAGGATTTGTAACAGGATACCCCTTTAAGTTGTTGATGGTGACATGCGGAGTAGTCCTCCTCTTGTGGGGCATATTGCGGGGCGTTCATTCTATCGCTTCCGCCCCGTTTCTTCCGCACGGACTAGAAAGGCGTCGTTTCACCTGTTTTGCCAGTGAGTTCAGCATAAGTGAGGCGCTTGCAGCGAGTTGCATCAGGACTGCAGAGAAGCGGTCAGAGTCATTAAGAGGGTTGTCTTTGGTAGCGCGATTGTTATAGCGAAAAATCTGTTCTGCGACGTAGCGATCAAGATGAAAAGGTTCCACAGCAACGTAAGTTCCGCTCAGAGTCCGCTTGAGAAGACTCCAGAAATTCTCGATGCCCTGAGTGTGGACTTCGCCCGCACATACTCATCGATGTGAGTCACGGTTTTGTGAATGAACTGGCGCGGTCAACTTCGTAGGCGGTGTAGCGGTCGGTATAGACGGTGGAACCCTTTTCGATCTGCTCCAGAATGGCGTTCTGCAAGTCTCGCGCTTCACGTTGGGCACAACCTGCGCGCGAACCTGGCGATATCCTGATCCAGCATTCCCATGACGATGGTCTTCTGGGCTGCTTCTGTGCGGTCTGCATTCTCAGGCGGCGTTCGCGGCGCACGTTCTGGTCTTCCCGCCCACGAAAGTCTCATCGACTTCCACGGGTCCGCCGCCCTGCGATCCGCCCATCTTCAGGAGCGATCCATTCGCCATGGCGGAGCGGTGGAGCGAACCAGGCGGTCCGAGCACGCCAGGGCGCGGTGGAGTCGAGGAGCTGACCCGTCCGAGCGCACCACCACACGCCGGAAGCCACTCCAAGGCGAGAGGGCGAACCCAAACACGGTGCCACCCGCGGTGAACGGCGGGCGGCGCGCCGCAGCCACCCGCTGGGTCCAGGAAGGTCACATCGGTGCGGCCACAGGTGGGGCAAATGACACCAGAGGGCCAGCGGTGCGCGGCCATATACTCCAGGCAGTTGTCTGGATCGGCGAAGTAGATAATGGCGTCCTGAAGAGTCTTGGGGTCTTTCATATAAAAGACTTTAGACCTTTGGACTTGATTTGTCAACTATATTATTGCCTCCGGATGTTGTTGATTGCATTAGAAAGCGGAGGGGGTCGAACCCCCGGAATTCGAATTTCCGCCGGCACCCCCCGGGCATAGTCCAGTCACGGCGAACCGAGGTCGGGTTTCGAATCGGGATCTATATACCAACCAGTAACCCAAGGGGGGTCGTTCAGGGCTACAGTGAAGTCAACAACTTCCGGAGGGGTTACCCCCAACGGCCTCATCCTCCCAACCCGTCTCCGCCCCGCCCATGTATCCTGATCCTCCCTGAGCAAGACCCCGGAAACACACACAGGCCCCACCATGCGCAACCCGAAAAAAGTAGTCCCCATGATCACCCTGCTGGTCATCGCAGTGCTGATCAACTACGTCGATCGCGGCAACCTCGCCCTGGCCGCTCCCCTCCTCAGCCGCGAATGGGGCATGTCGGCCTCCCAGCTGGGAATTCTGCTCTCCGCCTTTTTCTGGACCTATATGGTCCTCCAGATTCCCATGGGCTGGCTGGTCAACCGCTTTAGTGCCGCCTCACTCCTTGCTGTCGGGTTCCTCGCATGGTCCGCCGCCACCATCTTCACCGGCCTCGCGCGCGGCTTCGCAACCCTCCTCGCCATGCGCCTGCTCCTCGGTGTCGGCGAAGCCGTCATCTTCCCCGCCAGCTCCAAAATCTTCAGCGAATCCCTCGAAGAAAAAGATCGCGGCCTCGCCAACGGCGTCCTCGTCGCCGCTATCCGCTGGGGCACAGCCCTCGGAGCCTTCGGCGGCGGCCTGCTGATGGCCCACTTCGGCTGGCGAAAAACCTTCCTCGCCATCGGCCTCCTGGGCTTGCTCTGGTTGCCCGCATGGCAGCGCTGGAAGCCGCGCCGCGTGATCCACGAGACGCCACAGCCGGCGTACGAACTGCCCAGCTTCGCCAGCATTCTCCGCCTGCGGCCCTTCTGGGGTGCGTCCATCGGCCACCTCGGCGAAAATTACCTCCTCTATCTGCTCATGAGCTGGCTGCCGTTCTATCTCGTGCACGAGCGCCATCTCTCTGCCACCTCCATGGCATGGACCGCCGGCTCCATCTACGCCATCGATTCCGCCGCCGCCATCGTCACCGGGCGCATCGCCGATCTGCGTATCCGCCGCGGAGCAGGCGCGTGCTCCGCGCGCAAGCAACTCATGGTCGCCGGTCACCTCCTTGCCGCGGTCTCGCTGCTAGGCTGCGCCCTGGCAGGACCCAAGACCTGGTTCCCTTGCCTCGTCGGGACGGCCATCGGCTGTGGAATCGCCTGTTCGGGCGTCTATGCGGTGCCGCAAACCTTGGCCGGGCCGCGCCTCGCCGGGCGCTGGGTCGGCCTGCAGAACTGCGTCGCCAACAGCGCCGGCATCCTCGCTCCGCTGCTCACCGGTCTCCTCGTCCAGCGAACCGGACACTTCAGCGCCGCGCTGATGCTCGCAGCCGCCTTTGTCGCGCTGGGAGCGCTCGGCTGGGCCTTCGGCGTGCGCTTGTCCGACGAACCGGATCCGCTGCGCGACGTCGTCGCCCTCGCCTCCACCACCTAACCCAGCATGATGGCTGAGTAACTGCCCTTGTTAGTCAGCAAAACACCCTCCCATGAGCGAACTAAGGACAACTTAGTACCTGAAACACCCGGTGTGTCCCCAGTTATAGAAGCCCGGCATCAGGGATGTCTTGCCTTCACGCGCCAACTGCCGCATACTGGTGGCTCCTCAGCAAGACCCAGCACACTACCACCCCACGGCACGCCGAATCCGGCCCCGTCGACAGAGGAGAAACACATGGCCAATCCCTGGAACGGCAAAGTTATCCTCGAAACCTTCTGGTGGGGCTGCTGGAACGCCACTTATCCCCACGACTGGTACACCTATATCGCCAAGCTGGCGCCGCGCCTTGCTGCCCTTGGTTTCGATGGCATCTGGACCCCGCCACCCTGTAAAGACACCAACGCCGAAGCCAACATGGGCTACACGCCCTACGACTATTACGACCTCGGGCAGAAGGACCAGCGCGGCGACCTGTGGACCCGCTTCGGCACCATGGACGCCTTCCTCCGGCTCGTCGCCGTGGCCCACGCCAACGGCCTCGAGGTCTACCCCGACATCGTTCTCGACCACTGCTCCGGAGGCGATCCGGACCCAGCCTCGCCCTTCCAGTCCGGCAACCAGCAATTCACCAGCTTCCATCCCAACGGATACGCCGGCGCCGGCACCGGTCGCTGGCCGCGTAACTGGCTCGACTTCCACTTCAATCCCCAGCACTGGCACGCCGAGGGCGACTGGACTCCCACCGCCACCAACAGCTTCGGCGCAGACTTCTGCTACCAGGGCAGCTGCAGCGATTCCGGCAACGCCAGCACCAACTGCGCCGCGCGCAGCAATGCCCGCGCCTGGCTCACATGGCTGGTCCGCCAGACCGGCGTCGATGGCTTCCGCTTCGACGACGTCGACGGCTTATCCCGCCGAAGTCGTCGAAGACATCCTCTACAACGCCATGGGCGGCCGCATCGAATACTTCTGCCGTCGGCGAGTATGTCACCGGCTCCCAGGCCACCGTCGACGCCTGGGCTTCCGCAGACCCGGAACCGCTGCGGCACCTTCGACTATCCCCTGCGCTACGCCCTGGCCAACATGGTGCAGTCCGGCGGCTTCTTCGATGTCGGCAACCTCCCCAGTCAGCAGCAGCAGAACCGCGTCAAGACTGTGCCCTTCGTCAGCAACCACGACACCGCCGACAACCATATTTCGCCCTCGCTGGACCCCGACAATCCGCGCCTCCCCCTGGCCTACGCCGTCGCCATGACCGTCGACGGCAGTCCTCAACTTTATTATGAGGACCTCTTCCGCAACGTCTCGCCCTGGATCCTCAGCACCACCGCCGATGCCATTCCCACCCGCCCCTGGCTCGTCAACCTCGTGTGGTGCCATCAGAAACTCGCTTTCAAAACCGGCGACTACTTCGTCCGCTATCAGGACTCGCAGCAGCTTCTCATCCTTGAACGCGGCGCCCGCGCCATCGTCGCCATCAACAACGACGGCGCCAACTGGCACAGCGCGTGGATCTCCACCGCCTTCTTCCCCAACACCCGCCTCCACGACTACAGCGGCACCTGCCCCGGCGACCTCTGGACCAACGCCGATGCCTGGGTCGTTCATCAATCAGCCGCCGCTTTCTTATTCCGTATGGGGTCCGGCCGGCATCAGCGGAGGCTTCGCGCCCACGCCGCGCCGCACCGTCCAGCAGTTCGAAATGGCGGACGACCTCGGCGACAACAACGCCACCTTCGGCTACGGTGGCAACGCTGTCCCCGGCACTTTTCGCGTAGCCGGCGCCATCTGGCCCGCCGCCGGTTCCCAGGTCAATATTTCTGTCTACGCCGACGCGCCTCAGCAGGTCGATTTCCAGATGCTGATGCCTGGCAACGCGCCCATCGCTGCCGGCCACGGCCCCGCGACGCCCACCGTCCCTCTCGCCCTCCACGCCAACGTTCCCCAGGAGGGTCGCTACATTCTCGAGGCCCGGCTCTCGAACGCCAGCGCCCCGCCCGCTCGCCTCTACATCAAAGTCGACTACCTCGGCCCTGCCGCGTCTGCGCTCTTTTAAGAACGACTGCGCTTCCCACCATCTCGATCGAAGAATCCGCCCGCACGCCTTCAGGACGAAGCCTCCCCATAAACTGAAGACATGCCGCCGATCCTCATCGCCCAGAACATCTCCAAACGCTTCGGCGCACTCCCCTCTTCGACGACATCTCCTTCGCCGTTCACGACGGCGACCGCATCGGCCTCATCGGTCCCAACGGAGCAGGGAAGTCGACGCTCCTTGCCATCCTCGCCGCCGAGCAGGAGCCCGATTCGGGCGAAGTCTCCTTCCGCAAGCGAGCCCGCATCGGCTACGTCCACCAGCTCTCCGATTTCGCCCCCGGCCTCACCGTCCGCCAGATCGCTCGAAGCCGCTCTCGACCGCGCCGCCGTCCCGCAAGCCGACCGCGAGCAGCGCCTCCGCGAAACCCTGGGCCGGACTGGGTTTGTCGACAACGATACCCCCGGCAATCCCGGCATGACTCGCGAGGCCGCCACCCTCAGCGGTGGCTGGCGGAAGCGTCTTGCTATTGCCGAAGCCCTCGTTACCGATCCCGAAGTCCTCCTCCTCGACGAGCCCACCAACCACCTCGACCTCGAAGGCATCGAGTGGCTCGAAGACCTCCTTACCGCCGCCCCATTCGCCTGCGTCGTCGTCACCCACGACCGCTACTTCCTCGAAAACACCGCCACCGAAGTCGTCGAGCTCAACCGCATCTACTCCGACGGCCTCCTCCGCATCGAGGGCAGCTACTCCAAATTCCTCGAAGGCCGCGAAGCGTACGTCGAATGGCAGCAGCGCGCCCAGGAAAGTCTCCGCAACCGCGTCCGCATCGAGATGGACTGGCTCCGCCGCGGCCCCAAGGCCCGCACCACCAAATCCAAAGCCCGCATCGACAACGCCAACGCCCTCATCGCCGAGCTGCAGGATTCAGAATCCCGCTCCCGCACCGCGACCGCCGGCATCGCCTTCGACGCCACCGGCCGCCAGACCAAACGCCTCATCGAAGTCGAGAACGCCGCCGTGACTTTGGGTGACCGCACCATCCTCCGAACGTCAGCGTCACCCTGATGAACGGCACTCAAGCTCGGCCTCGCCGGCGCCAACGGCTCCGGCAAAACCACGTTGCTCCGCGCTATCACCGGCGAACTCCCCCTCAGCGCCGGCGCCATCCGCCGCGCCCCCGGCCTGCGCATCGTCTACTTCTCGCAGATGCGCGAGCTCGACAACTCCGTCACCCTCCGCCGCGCCCTCGCGCCCGACTCTGACTCCGTCGTCTATCAGGATCGCGTCGTCCACGTCGCCAGCTACGCCTCGCGCTTCCTCTTCACCAGCGAGCAGCTCAACCAGCCCGTCGAGCGCCTCAGCGGCGGCGAGCGCGCCCGCGTCCTCATCGCCCGCCTCATGCTCCAGCCCGCCGACGTCCTCATCCTCGACGAGCCCACCAACGACCTCGACATCCCCACCCTCGAAATCCTCGAAGAATCCCTCCTCGAATTTCCCGGCGCGCTCGTCCTCGTCACCCACGACCGCTATCTCCTGGACCGCGTCACCAACGCCGTTCTCGGCCTCGACGGACTCGGCAACGCAGCCCTCTTCGCCGACTACCTGCAATGGGAAACCTGGCGCGACCAGCAAACCCGAGCAGCATCGCAAGCCATTACAGAAAAAGCCCCGCAAGCCACCCCAGCCGCCGCCTCACAGCAGCCGCGCAAAAAGCTCTCCTATATAGAGCAGCGCGAATACGACACCATCGAAGCCCGCATCGAGCAAGCCGACACCCGCCTCCGCGTCGCCCAGCAACGCACCGAATCTCCCGAAGTCGTCACCGATTCCGCCGCCCTAACCGCAGCCCTCGCCGACCTCGAACAAGCCACCGCCGACCACCACGCCGTCTACGAGCGCTGGGTCAAACTAACCGAAAAAGTTGACGGGTGAGCCGAGGCGGCGAAAACTTCCCAATTGCCGACAACACTCCCAGAACTCATCAATGAGCGCTGCGAGGTTTTCAACGGCGAAGCCCTGTAAGACAGAGATTACCCGTTATCGCGAAAGTGGCCAGCCTGTGGATAATGGCTACGGGAGCGCAAATGTGCAACAGACACTCGGCAACTCTGAACACATCGGGGTTGTAAAACACGGTTTGGCTGCGATTCGCAAGTGGCGGGAGGCTCATCCGCGGGTCACCCTTGATCTACGAGGGGCTAATTTCCAAGGTATCAAGCTGACTGGGGTCGATCTTTCAGGCGCAAAGTTTGGCGCAGCCACTCCAGACGAGAACCCGGCGAATCTTCGTAGTGCAGGGTTGAGAAACGCCCAACTGCGAGGAAGCTATATGCGGATGGTCGATCTTCGGAATGCTGATCTCCGAGGAGCAATCTGTTCGGTTCGCAACTTAGTATCGTTGACTTTGGTTTTGCGGACCTCAGGGGCGAACCTACGCGACTGCATCTTCATTGCGACCGACTTTCACGGAGCAGAATTGGCGGGGGCCTCCATTGCCGGATCCATAATCGGACATACCCGATTTACTGCCTTGGACCTGTCTAAGGTGCAGGGCATTTCCGATCTGCGGCATATATCGTCAAGCTTTATGAACATGTCCGATTCCTCGGCGACATCCATCGTCAGATTGCAGATGTGCCCGACGGAGGCAAGGTGTGGCTGATCATCGGTAAGCCAACACCGAATCGCCTGATTTACCGACCTTACAGCCCACTCGGCGTCAGGCTCGGACCACCTGGTCGCCCCCGCGCCTATGAGAGTATGCTAAAAACAGCATCAAGTGATGCTGGAATTGTGTGCAAAGGAGGCAAGTATGCCACGCCGTTCCTCGGTTACTGTCGAAGATCTTTCCAGCCGAGCGGGAGCCGTTGTCAAGCGCACCCGGACCACGGTCACGCTCGACGACGATCTCATCCGAAAAGCCCAGGCGTATACCGGGCTTAAGGAGAAATCGGCGCTGATTCGGGAGGCTCTGGCGCAACTGGTCCGCCGGGAAGCGGCCAGGAGGCTCGCAGCGCTGGGCGGCACCATGCCCGATCTGCAGAGGATTCCGCGCCGCAGACTCCCACGAAAATGACAGATACTCCCATCCTCATCGACACGAACATCTGGATCGAACATTTCAAGTCCGCCAACAAGGAAGTTGCGGCCTTGCTCGAAGCCGGCAGAGTCGTGATGCACCCCTTCATCATTGCCGAGCTGGCCCTGGGCGGTCTCCGCGATCGCAGGATGACGCTCGCATCGCTTGAACTCCTTCCCGAGTTGCCGGTCGCCGAACTTCCAGAAGTCCGTCAGCTGATCGAAATGCGAAAGCTCTACACGGAGGGCATCGGCCTGGTCGATGCCCACCTGATCGCCTCGCTCATCATCGTCCATACCCCGACCGAACTCTGGACGGACGACGGTGGGCTTACCCGAGTCGCTGGAAAGCTCGGCTTTCTGGCGACACCCCCGTTCACCGCGTGATGTCCCGAGCCCCGCATCCGCGGCTGTGGCTATACTGCTATGGCCAAGACAATCGGGCGTGGGCATCGGCCTCCGGGAGGATCAATGAAATTGCGTCCAGGATTGCGTCTTGCTATCGACGGTGCGAGGCGCTGCGGTGCGTGGTGGCCGGCCACTGGTTTGTTGCTCTTCGCTGTTGGCGCGGCGATAGATTCCGGAGCCGCAGCGCAGCCAACGGCGCCGCTGCCGCTATCCATGCCGGTGTTGATGGTGAGCGACGTCCACTTCGATCCGTTCATGGGAATGGACTCAAATGCGGTTGCCGAGCTCGCCCAGGCGCAGCCGGCAGATTGGGACAAAATCTTCGCGAAGCACTTTGTCGGCCAGGCGAACTGGGGCGGCCGGTTCGACACTTCGTACCAACTGTGGCAAACCAGCCTCAAAACCATGAAGACCCACGCGGCCGGCGTGCGCTTTGTGACGCTGAGCGGCGATCTGATGGCGCACGATTTCGACACCCAGTTTTTCACCGCCTGCGGCAACGGGAACTGCGGCGATCTGGCAACCTTTGCCGAGAAGACTATCGATTACGTGCTGCACGAAGTGCGCACTACTCTGGGCGTACCGGTCTATGCGGCGCTGGGCAATAACGATTCGCCATGTCACGACTACGCGCTAACCCCCGGCAGCGATTTTCTGCACTCGGTGGGAGAGACGATCACGAAGGATGTGCCCGCCAGGGAGCGCCAACAGGCCGAGATCGACTTCAGCGGCGAGGGCTACTACAGCGTGACGCTGCCAGCTCCGATGCAGAACACGCGGCTGCTGGTGGTGGACGATATCTTCCTGGCCAGCAGTTACGGGCCATGCCCGAGCGGCCCGCAACCGCCGGCGGGCAAGCCGGTGCCGCTCGTTGGGGGGCCCTGGATACCGTGGCTCGAAAAGCAGCTCGCCGCGGTGCGCGCGGACAAGAAAGACGACGCCAAGGCATGGGTGATGGGCCACATTCCGTCCGGTGTCGATCCCTACGACACGGTTAAGAAAAAACTGAAGGTGTGCGGGACCGGGGCAAAGCCGCCGAAGAGTTTCTGCCCACCCCGGATCCCGGGAGTCCGGATCAACTCGAGGCGGCGTTATCGCCATTCGGCGACGTCATCCCGCTGGCCATCTTCGCTCACTCGCACATGGACGAGCTGCGGCTGCTCTCGGGGGCGCAGACAGGCGATCCGGCGGTGGCGATAAAAATGGTCCCTTCCATCTCGCCCTTCAACGGCAACAACCCGTCGATCACCATCGCCATGATCGATCCCGCGACTGCGACGCTGGCGGATTACCGCGTTATCGCGGCGCCAGACAAGACCGGCGTGAATCCGAAGTGGACCACGGAGTACGACTTTGCGGAGAAGTACGGGATGCCGGCGGGGAAACCGGCGCTCTCCGCGGCTGCGCTGGGCCAACTCATCGACAAGTTTGGCGCGGGCACCGATCCAGACCTTGACGCGCTTTACCGGAAGTATTACCAGACAGGCGTCCCGAGTTATCTGGATGCGGGGAACTGGCATGAGTACGTTTGCCTGATGGATCACTTCACGCCAACCGACTTCACGAACTGCACGTGCGGCACCGCACACTGAGCCGGCGTCCTTGCGGGACAAATTGCCACCAGTTTTCAGCGTCCGGGCTGATCCCCTGAGCTGTGGCGTCCCGTTTCCCCCGACTGTCAGGATCGCCCCTCAGTGCGCGGCCGGAGTATCCGCCGTCCCGTCCGACCACTTCCGAACCGGAATCATAAAAATAATCATCCGGTCCTGCGCATCGTCTGAAGCAAGAATCGGAGACGCGTCCGCATTCGCGCCCCAGTCACTGTCCTTCGCCGCGCCCTTCGCCACAAAAAACATCACATGCGGATGCCAGTTCTTCCCGGCGTCCCCCAGATACTGTTGCTTCGACAGCATGGTAGCACATCGCGCCCGGCTCAAGCGCTGGCAACTCCTTGCTGTCGAGCGCCGATCCGATCGCCTGCGCCATCGCCGCTGCCGACTTTCCCTCCAGAATCAGCTTGGTCTTCATCAGCGTGATGGGCAGATAGGTTCGAGCCGCCGCCGCGTTCAGACACAGCGGACCCCGCAGCTTCGGATTCCAGAAGTCAGGATTGTCCAGCGGCGCGACCCACCCTCGCTCCACCAGACACACGAATCCGTTGCTGCCATGCACCGCCGTTGCGTAACCGTGCTCCCCGAGGACTAAAACCTCCGCGTCGCGCGAGATGGATTCCGGACCCGCACTCCGCGCCAGCGCAATCTCATCCGCCTCCGCCATCAGGTATTGCTGCAGCGGGGCCATGGTCGGATACGGCGTTGTGGCGCTCGATGCCGTCGCGCCCACGCCGCGCCCGACAGCAAGGCGAAAACAAAAACCGGTACCGCGATCCTGCCGACTCTCACTGGCTTCATCGATTCCTCCCGATTCGTCTCGATACGAATCCGTGCGGCGACTCTTTTCCTCGGGCCCCGGGGAAAATAAGTTGATATCAATATAATCCCAGTCGCGCGGACCTGCCAAAGGCGTCGAGTTCACCCGCGCACTCGCCACCGCTCCATGGCACGCCCGCGAGTTTGTCGTGAAGGATTGCGACGGCCGCCTCCTCGCCTTCGGCTCCAACCTGAACTGATCGAAATCAATCCCCGCAAAGTAACCACTCTTTCGTAGCCCCCCGCGCGCCGCCACTCCGCCCCCGCCCAGTAACTCCGCCCCGTCACCAAAAAACCACTTGCCTAACCGCCCCCGAGGACTTACAAAGACTACAACTCCCCGAAAAGGTCATTGCGGATCGAAAACACTCCGCATGCAATCGTTTCTAACGCTGGTTCTTTGTGAGGCTCTACCGTGTTTCGCTCGTCGCGCCGTATTCTTCTGCCCGCATTCCTTCTCGTCGCTTCTTCCGTTCCCGCCTTCGCCGCCACCTGGAAACAACCCACTCCCGATGAGCTGAAGATGACCGCCGACCCGGCCGCTCCCGACGCGCCCGCCGTTTATCTCTTCCGCGAAGAAACCGTCGACGACAAGCTCCACTACCACCACCTCTACGCCCAGATCAAAATCCTCAACGATAAGGGCAAGGAGCAATACAGCGACATCGAGATCCCCTACGAATCCGGCGTCACCAACGTCCGTTCCATCGAAGGCCGCACCATTCACCCCGACGGTTCCGTCGTCCCCTTTACCGGCAAGCCCTATAGCAAGGAAGTCGTGAAGGCCGGCGATACGAAGATCATGGAAAAGGTCTTCACCATGCCCGAAGTCACCGTCGGCAGCATTCTCGAATACACCTACGACCTCCAGTACGGCGACAACATCGTCATCTCACCCGACTGGGACCTCCAGCAGGCCGTCTTTGTCCACCACGCCCACTACCATTTCGTCCCCATCAACTTCTCTCTGGGTGAAATCTCCAGCAAAGATCGGTTCGGCAAAGAAAGATCCGCTTCCCAACTCCTCTACTTCTCCTGGCTGCCCCCCGGCAGCAACAAGGTCAGTTACTCCATCGACGGCACCTACGACCTCGTGGTGGATAACATCCCCCCTCTGCCCGATGAAGAATACTCGCCCCCCATCGGCAGCTTCTCCTACCGGCTCACCTTCTATTACTCCTCCGCCTCCAACGGCGCGGACTACTGGAAGACCATCGGCAAGGAATGGTCCAAAGACGTCGACCGTTTCGCCAATCCCAACGACGCCATCCGCCAGGCCGTTGCCGGCATCGTCGCTCCCTCCGATACCGACGACCAGAAGCTGCACAAGATTTACGCCGCCGTTATGACCGTCGAAAATACCCGCTTCACCCGCGAGCACACCGCGGCGGAAAACAAAGCTCAGGGCCTGCGCGTCAAAACTGCCGCCGACATCTGGGCGCAGAAGCGCGGCTCCGACGACGAAATCACTCGCCTCTTCATCGCCATGGCTCGCGCCGCCGGCTTCAAAGCCTCCGCCATGGCCGTCACCGAGCGTCAGAAGGCCATCTTCAACAGCGGCTACCTCGACTGGGGCCAGCTTGAAGACGAAATCGCCATCGTCAACCTCGGCGGCAAAGACGTCTTCTTCGATCCCGGCCAGCGCTACTGCGAATATGGCCAGCTCCACTGGATGCACGCCAACGTCCTCGGCATTCGCCAGGCCGACAACGGCGTCGTTCCCTTCATGACCCCGCCCGGCTCCTACAAAGACAACGAAACCATGCGCAACGCCGACCTCAGCCTCGCTCCCGATGGCTCGCTCAAAGGCGGCATCCGCATCTCCATGACCGGCGCCGACGCTCTCCGCTGGAGACTCAAAGCCCTCAGCGCCGACGAGCAGGAAGCTAAGTCCGACTTCGAAAAAGAAATCCAGGACCAGGTCCCCGACGGCGTCATTGTGAAGATGAACCACTTCATCGACATTGCCGACAACAGCGCCCACCTTATGGCGATCCTCGATGTGAGCGGCAGCATGGGCACCGCCACCGGCAAGCGCGTCGTCCTGCCCAGCTCCTTCTTTCAGGCCCGCGTCAAACCCATCTTCGCCCAAACCAAACGCGAAAACCCCGTCGACCTCCGCTATCCCTACGCCAGTGAAGACACCGTCACCGTCAGGCTCGCCCCCGGCCTCTCCCTCGAAGGCCTGCCCACCGACGCCTCCGTGCCCATGGAGAAGCTCGCCGCCTACACCGTCAAGTACAAGAGCGACGCCAACACCTATACCGAAGATCGAGTGATCGCCGTCGGCTCCGCCCTCTATAAAAAGGAGGAGTACCCAGCGCTGCGCGACTTCTTCCAGAAAGCCGGCGCTCAGGATCAGCAGCAGCTCGTCCTCAAGCGCTCCCCCGTCGAAACCGCCGCCGGCACAGCCCAATGACCCCTCGCGGAAACCTGCAGTATCCACCCGCGGCCCGCGCCCAGCGCCGCCCCTGAAGTCCGGGTGCCACCATGACCTTGCTTTGGGGACATGGGATTCGCGCGCAGCGCGACCGCTCTTGCTGAACGCGAAGCCATCGCATCGCCCCGCACTCGTACTTTAGCCGCTCTTCTCGCGCTGGCCTGCGCACCCCTCGCCCGCGCCGCAAAAGAAACTCCCGTTCCCGACTGGGTCCTCCAGGCCGCTACCGCCGCGCCCCTCAAACCCGAATGGCGCGACGCCAAAGCCGTCTATCTCCTCGAAGACACCCTCATCACCGTCCAGCCCGACGGCCACGCCGTCCAGCGCTATCGCGCCGTCATCAAAATCCTCCGCCCCCAGGGCCGCGACTACGCCACCCCTGTCGCCTCCTTTTCCAGCGACAGCAAGCTGCAATCCTTCCACGTCTGGACCATCGGCGCCGACGGCCACCATTACTCCATGAAGGACAGCGAATACATCGAGGCCGGCGATCCCGCCTACGGCATGCTCTACGTCGACCTCCGCCGCAAGATCGCCTCGCCTCCTGCCGCCGATCCCGGCGGCGTCGTCGCCTGGGAGTCGATCAGAGCAGCTCCCCACTTACCTCGCCGAAGATACCTGGGGCTTTCAGAACGCCATCCCCACGCTGCACTCCGTCTACGAAATCGATCTGCCCGCGGGCTGGCATCAGGAAGCCGTCTGGTCTCGCCACGCCGTCGTTCAGCCCATTCAAACCACTCCCAACCAGTTCCGCTGGGAGCAGCAGAACATCGACGGCATCGACCTTGAGAACGTCCCGCTCCCGCCCGCATGGGAAGCCCTTGCCGGACGCATGACCGTCCACTTCGCTCAGGATCCGCTCCCGCAGGGCGACGCCCTCTGGGCCCGCCTCGGCAATTGGTATACCGGCCTCGCCGCGCCCGCGCAGCGAAGGCGGCGCCGACATCGCCTCCACCGCCAAATCCCTCGCCGGTGACGGCGACTTCATGGCGCGCCTCACCAAAGTTGCCGCCTTCATGCAGCAGCAGATCCGTTACGTCGGCATCGAAATCGGCATCGGCGGACTCCAGCCTCACCTCGCCGAAGACATCTTCCGCTCCCGCTACGGCGACTGCAAAGATAAAGCCACCCTCATGATCACCATGCTCGACGCGGTCGGCATCCGCGCCACCTGGGTTCCCGTCGATGACCGCCGCGGCGTCGTCGATCCCGACGCGCCCTCGCTCATCGGCGATCACATGATCATGGCCATCGAAATTCCCAAAGGCGTCGACGACCCCCGACTCCAGGCCATCGTCACCGCCAAGAACGGCCGCCGCTATCTCATCTTCGATCCCACCAACGAATACGTCCCCGTCGGCCAGCTCCCCTCCTACGAGCAGGGCAGCTGGGGCCTCCTCGCCGCCGGTCAAGACAGTCAGATCATCCAGCTCCCCGTCCTTCTGCCCTCCACCGCCACCATCGACCGCAAAGCCACCTTCGACCTCGCCGCCGACGGCACCCTCAAAGGCGACATCGTCGTGCTTCGCTCCGGCGCCCTCTCCGGCTCCCTTCGTTATCGCCTTGCTATGGAGAGCGATAAGGAGCAGCGCGAGCGCGTCGAGCGCATCCTCCAGCACGACTTCTCCAGCTTCACCCTCGATACCGAAAAAATCGCCCACATCCGCGACCTCGATCAGCCTCTCGAGATGGACTACTCCGTCACCGCGCCCTCCTACGCTAAAAATGCCGGCACGCTGCTCCTCGTCCGCCCCCGCGCCGTCGGCACCGATGCCGACGGCATCGACGACAAGCCCCGTACCATCCCCATCAGCTTCGAAGGCGTGGGCACCTGGCGCGACGACTTCGACTTCAAGCTCCCCGCCGGCTACACCATCGACGACCTGCCCGACCCGGTCAATGTCGACGTGGGTTTTGCGACCTATCACAGCGAAGTCAAAGCCGACCCCGGCGAGCTCCACTACAAGCGCGAATACATCCTGAAGAAAGTCCAGCTCGACGCCGCCGACTACGCGAAGCTCCACAAACTCGAATCCGCTATCACCACCGACGAAAACAACTCCGCCGTCCTCAAAAAGCAGTAGCGAAGATGGCTTCGTTCCACGCGGGGCTGCTGCGGTATGCGTCGTCGAGGGATCGTCGCATTGCACGCCGGCACATCCCGTGACCTCCGCCACGCGCTTTCTCGTTTTTCCCGCGCTTACAATGAAAACCTGCGACTTTGCCCGGTCGATCGAGACAAGAATTGGCTCCGGGGAGCGCATCCCTGAATCAGGATTGCCAGCCGCCGCCAAGCGCACCGTAAAGCTGCACCAGCGTCAACGCTTCAGCTTGCTGCGCAGTTACCAGGTTCAATTGGGCCGCGAACAGATTTGAATCCGTGGTGAGTACTTCGAGATAACTCGTCGAGCCACCCTGATATCGCAGGCGAGCCAGTCGGGTGGCGTCGCTTGCCGCCTCAACCAGCTTCTGTTGCTGCTCGCGATAAGCTCGCTCTTTATTCAGAGCAATCAGGGCATTGGAAACATCGCGAAATGCCCCGGCAATAGTCTTTTGGTAGTTCAGCACCATCTCTTGTTTGGTTTCCTGCGAAAGCTGCAGTTGTCCGCGCAGTTTGCCGCCTTCGAAGAGCGGCTGCGCCAGGGTTCCGATGCCATAAATGGTCTTTCCCGCTGGATCGAAAATGCTGGAGAGACTATCTCCCCCGACTCCGCCGGACGCGCTGATGGAAAGATTAGGGAAAAATTGTGCCCGGGCCACGCCGATTTGCGCATTGGCCGCAATAAGTGTGGCCTCTGCCTGCTGAATATCGGGCCGCCGTTCCAGCAGCTCAGAAGGCAGCCCCAGAGGCAGATCCTGCGGCGGAGGGGCAAGCGCATTCGGGTCCTGGTGGACGATGGGACCGGGATTCTCTCCCATCAGGAGTGCGAGGTTGTTTTCCTGTTGCTGTATCTGCTCTTCGAGCTGCGGCACCTCGGAGGTTGCGGCGTAGAGCAGCTGTTCGGCCTGGCGGACATCGGAGAGTGGCACCGATCCGCCTCCTTCAAGGGTTTTCGTCAGGTTCACTGAGTCCCGCCGGACTTTGATGGTTCCCCGCGTAATTTCAAGTTGGGCGTCGAGCGCGCGAATCTGCAGATAGGTGGTCGCTACTTGCTGTACCAGGGTTAACTGAACCGCGCGCTGCGCCCAGGTCTGCGCCAGCAACTGGGCTCGCGCCGCCTCCGTTTGCCTGCGGTAGAGTCCCCAGAAGTCCGGCGTCCAGGCAGCCGACACGTTGAAGGATCCGTCGACCAGCGGACTGGGGATTTGCGTACCGAGAGAAGACGGCAGGGTAGCACCAATGCCCGTTCCGCCTACGGTGACGCTGGGAAACTGCTGCGAGCGGGTAATTCTAACCTGCGCCTGTTGCTCGAGAATGCGCTGGGCCGCGATGCGCACGTCGTAGTTATTGGCGAGAGCTTTGCGGATCAGGTCCTGCAGTTCCGGCTCACGATAGACAGAGGCCCACTGTTCATCGCCCAGCGAGGGTTTGGCGTCGCTGGTGATCGAGGCATCGTCGGCGCCCCGAAAAGCGGGCGGCGCCGGGTACTTCGGCCGTGCATAGTTGGGTCCAACCGTGCAGCCAGACAGAATACCCACTGCAGCCGCGAGCAGGATAAGCCGGGGGAAGTGTGACATGTTGATCATGCTGCCTGATCTCCTTCAGCGCCCTGGGTGTCGAGCGCGTCGGTTCGCCCACCCGATGGAACACCGGGTCCGCAGATGGAATCCATCGTGGTGCCTTGCCCACCTCTGACGAAGCGATGCGACAGGAATTCGACCACGGCGAAGGTGACCGGGATGAAGATGAGTCCAAGAATCGTCGAGAGCGTCATGCCGCCGACCACGACGGTGCCAAGGATCCGTCGCGAGGCAGCCCCCGAACCGCTCGCCGCCCACAACGGCAGGCAGCCGACGATGAAGGCCAGGGCGGTCATCACGATTGGCCGGAAGCGCAGCCGCGCAGCATCCAGCGCGGCGTCGCAGATGCTTTCGCCGCGCTCATAATTCGTCTTGGCAAATTCGACGATGAGAATGGCATTCTTCGCCGAGAGGCCGATAAGCATGATAAGTCCGATGGTCGCGAAGATGTCGTTCTCGAACTGCCGCGCATGCAGCGCAAGATACGCACCCAGAATTGCGACGGGCGTGCTGAGCAGAACGCTGAAGGGAAGAGTCCAGCTTTCATAGAGAGCCGCAAGAATCAGGAAGACGAAAACCAGCGACAGGCCGAACACCGCCCATGACGGAACGCCTTTTTCCGCCTGCTGTTCCTGGAACGACATGCCGGAATAGTCGAAGCCCGCTCCAGGCGGCATGGTTTGTGCAAAAACTTCTTCGAGCGCCTTTCGTACCTGGCCCGAGCTATAACCAGGCGCGCCGGTGATGTTCAGCTGCGCAGCATTGAATTCGTTAAATCGGTAGATAAACTCCGGGCCCGTGGTGCGGCTGACCTTGACCAGAGAGCTCAGTGGCACCTGACTGCCGTTGGCGCTACGTACATAGAACTCATCGATGTTCGCGATATTCGTGCGCGACGTGCCCTCCGCTTCAACGTAAGTCTGCCACTGGCGGCCGAATCGATTGAAGTAGTTCACAAGGTAGCCGCCCATGAAAGTCTGCATAGTGGTGTAGATGGTCGATAGATTCACTTGTTGCTGGAGCGCTTTTTCCTTGTCTACGTCGACAAAGAGCTGGGGTACGGCGGGTTGGTAGGAAGGAATGGCGGCTGCGATCTCAGGACGTTTTGAAATCGCGCCCAAAAAGGTGAAGACGTTTTTTGTCAGGATCGATGGATCGTCCGAACCCGAGCGGTCTTCGAGAATCATGGTCACACCGCCTGAAGTTCCAATACCCGGGATCGAAGGCGGCGGAAACGCGAAAGCTATGCCGTCGGGATTGGCGGCGAGCTGGCGCTGCAGATGGCTCTGAATGTACTCGAGCTGCTCTTCTTTGCTTTTGCGGACCGCCCAGGGTTTGAGATTCACGAAGAAAAATCCGGCATTGGTGCTTTGCACCTGGGTGAGAAGAGAAAAGTCATTGACGGCGATCACGCCTTCGACCCCCGGAGTCTTGAGCAAAGCCCGGGTGATCTTCTGTTCGGCGGCATCGGTGCGCTGCGCCGACGCGCCATCGGGAAGCTGCAGAGCCAGGAACATATAGCCCTGATCTTCAGTGGGAATGAATCCGCCCGGAAGGTTGCTGCCCAGGTAGACCGCCAGTGCGGCGAGCGCGACCAGGGTGAGCATGGCCAGAGCCGATTTGTGAATCAGAATTCTGGACGTGTGAACGAATCCGTCAGTCGTGCGGCCGAAGAATTTGTTGAAATGTGCGAACCCTCTGTCAAGCAGGCTCTTTCGGCGGCCCTCTTCTCTCGGCTTGAGAAGAAGCGAGGCGAGTGCGGGAGAAAGTGTGAGCGCATTGAAGGCCGAGATCAAAACCGAGATGGCAATGGTGACGGCGAACTGCTGATACATCCGTCCCGTGATGCCGGGAATGGCCGCGGTGGGAATGAACACAGCCGCCAAAATCAGCGCGATCGCAACCACCGGCCCGCCAACCTCCTGCATTGCCTTCTCGGTAGCTGACTTCGGATCCATGCCCTCGTCGATATGGTGCTCGACGGCCTCGACAACGATGATGGCGTCATCGACTACAAGGCCGATGGCCAGAACCAGACCGAACAGCGAGAGGGTATTAATCGAAAACCCCAGCGCAGGAAAAATGACGAATGTGCCGATCAGCGAAACAGGCACGGCCAGCAGAGGAATCAGGGTGGCCCGCCAACCCTGAAGAAAAATGAAAACGACGATAACTACCAGGCCCAGAGCTTCAAACAGCGTCAACAGAATCTCGTGGATGCCCGCCGTCACCGCCTTGGTGGTATCGAGCGGAATGCTGTAAGAGATGCTGGGCGGGAACGTGGCAGACAGTTCCTTGATGCGCTGGCTGACGGCAGCCGCAGTCTCCACGGCATTCGATCCAGGCAGCTGATAGATGGCCATCACGCCCGATGGAGCCTGGTTGTAGCGGGCCGAAACTCCATACGCCTGGTCGCCCAGCTCGACGCGCGCTACGTCGCTGAGGTGGAGAACCGAGCCATCGGGATTGGCGCGAAGGATAATGTTTCCGAAATCCTCCGGCCTGACCAGACGGCCCTGGGTGCGGACCGTAAAGGTGAACTGCTGGCCTTTGGGAATCGGTTCGCCGCCGATTTGACCGGCAGGATTGACATTGTTTTGCGTCTGGATCGCGGAGATGACGTCGGTGGCTGTAACTCCAAGCTTCGCCAGCTTATCGGGATCGACCCATACACGCAGCGCATATTGCCCGCCAAACACCTGCACGCGTGAAACACCCTTGACGCGAGCAATCTGATCCTGAAGATTGATGATGGCGTAGTTAGTAAGAAAGTCCTGGCTCAACTTACCGCCTGGCGAGTTGATGGCAATCAGCATCAGCGGCGAAGTAAGCGCCTTTTGCACGGTTAGACCGGCGGTCGTCACCTGCGCCGGGAGCTGCGACTGGGCCTGGTCCACGCGCAATTGGGCAAGAACCTGATCGATATTCGGATTGGTCTTGACGTCGAAATCCACAAACAGCTGAACTACGCCGTTGTTAGCGCTGACGGAGTTCATGTAAATCATGTTGTCGACGCCATTCATCTGCTGCTCGATCGGCGTCGATACTGCCTGGCTGACTGTCTTCGCGTCCGCGCCAGGATAAGTTGCCGTCACAAGAATTTCCGGCGGCACGATGTCGGGATACTGCGAAATCGGCAGCATCAGCATGGAAACAGCGCCAATCACCACCGTCAAAATGGCGATGACGATTGCGACGATGGGCCGGCGGATGAAGAATTTCGACATCTACTTGTTCTCCGGCAGTTGCGTCGCGGTTGAATTCCCGGCGACCTGTAGTTTCGTGGGTTGCGGGCTTACTGGTGCACCCTCGCGAAGCTTCTGAAGGTTGTCGACGATGACCAGCGATCCGCCGGAAAGACCGCTCTCGACCACCCAGCTATCGCCGTGCTGGGGACCGAGCGTCACATTATTCACGTGAACGGTATTGTTCGCGCCGACGGTATACACCTGCTCCTGCCCCTGTAGTTCTGTGATCGCAGCCTGCGGCACCAGAATCACATTGTGGAGTACTGCGGTCTCCGCTTTGACCCGGCCAAATTGTCCTGGGCGAAGAATGTTTCCCGGATTTGGAAAGGAAGCCGCGATGCGAATCGCACCCGTCTGCGAGTTCAGCTGCCGGTCCACAAACACCACGCGACCTTTTTGCGGATAGACTTCCCCATCCGACAGAGTAAGTGTCAGAGGAAGCTTCGACGCTCCGTGGAGTAAGTCGCTGCCACCGGTTGCAGCCCGTTTCGTCAGCGCAAGGTATTCGCTGTCGCTGATTGAAAAATAAACCTTGATTGGATTCAGCTGCGAAACCGACGTCAGAACGGATTGAGTGTTAACCAGATTTCCTACCTGCGTGGTGGCTTGTCCCGCGACGCCCGTGATGAGCGACCGCACCTTCGTAAAACCGAGATTCAGGTTCGCCGTAGCCACTGCGGCTTCCGCGGTCTTCACTGCGGCTTCCGCCTCGGCCTTCTGCTGAATCTCGTTGTCCAGCTGGCTCCTGGCAATCGCGTGCGCTTCGGCGAGCGGCGTATCGCGGTTCACGTTGATCTGGGCCAGAGCTAGTTGCGCCTGCGCCTGCCCCAGTTGTCCCTGCGCCTGCTCAAGCGCCGCTTCAAAGGGCCGCGGATCGATCTCAAACAACACCTGTCCTTCTGCCACCTGCGATCCTTCGCGATAATCCTGGCGGATCAGATATCCACTCGCCTGAGGCTGAATTTGAGCGTTGACGTATCCATCGAGCGTGCCCACCCATTCACCTGTAAGCGCAACATCGCTCGGTTCGGCCTTTACGACCGTCACTTTCATTGCCGGTCGAGGGACAGACGTCGTGGCGCTCACGTCCTTGTCGCACCCTGCAGTCAGAACGGCGCCTGCCACCAGCGCTCCCACGCCGGCCACCAGCATCGCACCGCGGAGGAAGGTACTCCCAGCCCATTGTTTCTTCCGCACAGCCATACTCATTCTCCAGTCAAGCGCAAAGATGTTTTTCTGCAGGGGGGATCGATCGCACCGCGAAAACAGGGATGCGTTTTGAGTTCTGATGAGCCGGTTGCAAGGGTGGATTCACAAAGTCGTCTTCGAAGTGACGATTTCACGTCCTGACCGTGCTGCGCATATCTCGTTCGTTATGCAGCGGAGTACCGCCGAGAGCCGGCGTAGCGGAGGCGTTCCCCACGAAGCAGGTGGGGCCTCATGCTGGAACTGGACTGAGCCGAGTGGCGCCGGCTGCCGGTGGAAGTTGCACAGCTGTCCACCAGGGTTACTCCGCCGACATAGAGGGTGGAGCATCCTCGGGAGCACTGCCCCATCGTTGATTAGGCGCCGGCCCCATTTCCAGGGTCAGCGTTCCTCCGTTGGCCATATCGCTGTGCCGAAACCATGGCTTGTTGAGCAGGTGCCCGTTCAACTCGGCCGACTGGATATATTTGTTCTGCGCCGAAACGTGATTCGCAACGATGGTGAACTCCTTGCCGTTCCCCAGGCGGATCGTCGTTTTCGCAAAAATGGGACTGCCAATCTCGTAGACCGGGCTTCCTGGACAGACCGGATAAAAGCCCATCGCACTGAAGACGTACCAGGAAGATGTCTCGCCGCCGTCGTCGTCCCCAGGAATTCCCAGAGGCCCATCGCCGTACCAGAGGTCCATCAGCTGGCGCACCCGCCGCTGCGTCTTCCACGGCTGTCCAGAGAAGTCGTACAGATAGGGAATATGAAAGCTGGGCTCGTTGCCCTGCGCATACAGCCCCACCAGACCCGTGGCGTCCGGAAACTGATCCAGGAAGTGAAACTTCGAGGTTCCGTACTGTTCCACAAAGAGCTGATCCAGTTTTTGATTGAAGGCATCGCGGCTGCCGAAGAGATGAATCAGGCCCGCCACGTCATACTGCACAGCAAAGGTGTAAACCCACGAATCCATTTCCGTGAAATAGTCGCGCCCTCCTTGTCCTCCGCCTAATTTCGGATCGAAGGGTTCCACCCACCGGCCGTCGGCGCTCTTCGGGGCCATCAAGTCAATCGCGGGATTGAAGACGTTCTGGTAATTGCGGGCCAGGCCGGTGAAGTACGAGGCGTCCTTCGTTTTGCCCAGCGCGCGCGCCAACTGGGCCGCACACCAGTCGTCATAGGCGTTCTCGATGGTCACGGAAACCGCCTGGCGGCGCTCGCCCGTCACTTCCGGAATGGTCTCCTTTTCGCCATAGGCCAGTGCGGGAAAGAATCCTTTCTCAAAATAAATTCTGTCCAGCGGCGTCAGCGGCGCGCGGCTCCATGGAAGCAGCGTCGCCTCTGTAGCATTCTTCCGAATGCCCTCGTACGCCTGCTCCACATCGAAATCCCGGTAGCCCTTCTCATAGAGGTCGAGGATGAACTCCGCGGCATGGTGTCCGATCATTACTGCTTGCTCGCCGGCGACCGAGGGAAAGGAGGGCATCCATCCGCTCTGCTGATCCATGCGGATGTAGGAACGTGCCATATCCTCCTGCCGGTGCGCATCCAGCAACGTCTGCAGCGGATGGAGGGAGCGGAAAGTATCCCACAGGCCATCGTCAACATAGAAATCGTGGCCTTCGGAGTTGTGTACCTGGTGATCGTAACCGCTGAAGTAGCGCCCCTCTTCGGTGATGTCGGTCATCCGGCCCAGTGAGCGATAGAGCGCGGTGTAGAAGATGGTGCGCTGCCGTTCCGTCCCGCCCACCGTCGCAACGGCACCCAGCGCCCGATTCCATACCGCGCGCGCCTGTTCCTTCACCGCATCGAAGTCCCAATGCGGAATCTCCCGCTCAAGATTGCGCCGTGCCTGCTCCGTGCTGATGTAGGAAAGGCCAACTCGCACTTCGATCGTCTCTCCGGCAGCCGTTGCCGCGTCGGTGACATATCCGATGTCGTCGCCGCTGACCTTAGCTTCGTGGCCGAACGCGCCGTTTTGCCAGGTCTTCCAGGAATTCTGTGGAGAGGAAAATTCGAGGTAAAAGTACTCGCGGGTTTCACCATGGGATTCGGCTAGTTTCGCGACATCCCCGCCGACCGCCTCGCTGCCTTCCACGGCATTCGCTCCCACGACGGCGAGTTCACCATGTTTGCGCAGGCTCACCACCAGAGAACTGTGCTGGCTGGCGGGATAAGTAAAGCGGTAATAGGCGGCTTCCTGTGTTGTGGTGGCCTCAGCGCCGATCTTCCACGTCAGCAGATTGGCTTCGTAATACCAGGGAGTCGATTTCTCGAAATCGTGATCGAAGTCGGAAGCGTAAGCCGCTGGATTAGTCACTTCGGGTCCATCGGATGCCATCAGCAGGGCAGGGCCGGCGGGAAATCCATAGATCTTGTCGGCAAGATACCGATCCGTGATTCCCGGCGTGGTGATCGGCGCCACACGCGCCATACCATACGGATACTGCACATACGGAACCGTCGCCGTCAGCAGCTGGCCGATGCCTCCGATGTTGGGATCCACGGAGTCGACGGGTTGCCTGGCCGTTTGTGCAACAGCAGCCATGCCAATTCCCAGAACGCCCGCGAGAGCCACCCCCACACTCTTCATCCTGATCGCACTCCTGAAGTGTTGTTGCTGAGGTTGTTGATCGCTGCCGGCCAACTTATCGCCGACCCTGGGGGGCCGGCAACAGCGGAGACTTGACGAACAAAAATAAGCAGCCTCCAGGGGGTGTGGATCGAATGCGATTATAGGCCTGCCCGTGCTGTTGACATGCGATCCGTGAACGATCCGATTTGTACCGGCGCCGCAGAGCAACGCGCAATTAGCTCGCGTTGGCCGCAGCAGGAGCGAGACGGCTGGTGAAGAGCGGGAGATTACTCCGCAGGATGATGTGCGGAGCGAAGCGGTGAGTCCGGACCGGCTTGTCCTTGTCCATCAGGTGAGCCATGAGGGTTTCGAAGGCGAGTTTTCCCTGGGCCTCGGGGCGCTGATAAAGGGTCGCCAGTACTTTGCCGGATTCGAGCAGGGGCACCAGTTCATGAAAGAGGTCCGTGGTAATCACCTGGACTCGGCCGAGGAGCCTGAGTTCTTCAAGGGCGCGGAGCACCGGCAGACTGTTGGCGGTGCTGATGTAGATCGCGTCAGGACGGGTTCTGCTGCGAAGCATTGTGAGGGCCTGCCGGTAGGCGTCTTCGGGCCGTTCATGCGTTTCGACAACCGGCAGCAGGGTGAGATGAGGAGCCAGCATCGCGAGTCCGGCAGCGAAGCCGCGCAGCTTTTCGGCGTGGTCGAAGGTGGCCAGCTCCCCGGTGATGGTGGCCACGCGCGAGGGAGACTGAAGCTTGTGGGAGAGCAACTCAGCGGCCAGCGCACCGCTGGTGTAGGCATCGACCGTGACGCAACCCACGCGCCCGCTGTCCGGTGCGTCGCTGGCCACGCAGAACATGGATGCGCCGCCCGCCACGATGCGCCGCATGACGTCGGCAAAATCCCGGGGCCGGAAGGGGACGAAGAGGATGCCGTCGTAGTGTTGGGCGGCGGCGCGTTCCAGGGCGGCGCGATCGCCGGAGCCAAGGCGGGGATAGTCGATGAAGTCCAGCGTGAGCTGCGTGCCGACGGTTTCCTCCGCGGCATGCCGGATCCCCTGACGGAGAGGATCGAAGAAGGCAGCGATTTCGCGAGGAAGGACGGCGGCGATGCGCAGGCTGCGATTGAGCTTGAGGGAACGCGCTGCGATGTTGGGCTTGTACCCCAGCTGTTCGGCCATGCGCAGCACCCGCGCTTTGGTGCGGGCGCTGACCCCGCTGCGTCCATGCAGGGCGCGATCCACCGTGCCGATCGAGGTGCCGAGTGCTTTGGCGATATCGCGGATGCCGGCAGCTTTCCCGGTTTTGTTGGTTTTCATGAGACTGATGGACACCAGTGTCGCACAGGAAGACGGAAGGTAAACTGCTTTTGACAGTGCCGTACGGGGGCATGTAACGTGAGGGACGTTAACGTACACAGCACAGGTTTATCGCCTTCGATTGCGATGCGAAAGTCAAGTCGTCGACCCTGACGCCGCACTTGTGCATCGTGGCCGCGATTCCTCAAAAGCAAAAAACCTGATGGCGGGGAAAATTCTGCGCCTGAGAAGAGAAGAATGACCAAAGCCCATTGCAACAGGAAGAACGATGGCTGCGACTTTTGGCGCCGCCTGGGGGTAGTGACCACTCTGTATGTGCTGTGCTTCGCGGGGCTGCACACGGCACGCGCGCAAAGCGACGCCGCTGCTTCGATCCGCTATGACGGCACGGCCCGAACGTTTCGTCTGGAAGCTGCGGATGTCTCCTGCGTGCTGGGCGTGAATCAGGAGGGCGAACTGCAATCGCTGTATTGGGGAAAGCGGCTGCAGCCGTCCGATCCGATTCCGGAGGCGCGCTCCGACAACGGAAGCTCGTCGTTTGATTTGCCGGTGAATGCCACGCCGCAGGAATTCGTTGGGTGGGGCGGAGGCCTGGTCGTCGTGCCGGACGTGAAGATCACGTTTCCGGACGGCAACCGGGACCTGGTGCTGCGGTATGTCTCGCACCGCATTGACAGCAATACGCTGACCATCGCAATGAAGGACATCAGCCGCGATGTGACGGTGGAACTGCTGTACCAGATCGATAGCAGGACGGGAATTGTCGCCCGCTCCGCGCGCATTGAGAACCACACAGCGGCGCCGCTGACCGTGGAGCAGGCGTTCGCGGCGACGTGGAATCTGCCGGCGAACCGCGATTATCGGCTGCGATCTCTCACCGGGCGCTGGGCCGGCGAATGGAATTTGCAACAGGGGCCGCTGCATCCGGGCAAGGTGGTTCTGGAGAGCCGGCGCGGGTCAACCGGGGACGAGGCCAATCCATGGTTCGCCATCGAGCGGGGAGAGGAACCCGATCAGGACACGGGCGATGTGTGGTTCGGCGCGCTGGGGTGGAGTGGATCGTGGCAAATCAATGTCGAAGAAGACTGGCAGAACCGCGTGCGCGTGACGGGAGGATACACGCCCTTCGACTTCGCTTACCGGCTGGCTCCGGGTGAATCGCTGGAGACGCCGAAGTTCTATGGCGGGTTTTCGGCGAGCGGGGTCGGCGGCGCATCGCGATTGCTGCATCGATTTGAAATGGACACGATCCTGCCGCAGCCGCATCGGCTGAGGCCGGTGCTGTACAACTCCTGGGAGGCGACCGGCTTTGACGTGAGCGAAGCCGGCCAGGAGGCGCTGGCCGAGAAGGCGGCGAGTCTCGGCGTCGAGCGCTTTGTGATGGACGACGGGTGGTTCGGCGAGCGTAAGGATGATCATGCGGGACTGGGCGACTGGTATGTGAATCCGCAGAAGTTTCCGCATGGGCTCAAGCCGCTCATCGACAAGGTGCATGCGCTGGGAATGGATTTTGGGTTGTGGGTCGAGCCGGAGATGGTGAATCCGGACAGCGATCTGTACCGCAAGCATCCGGACTGGGTGCTGAATTTTTCAGGACGGCCGCGGACCGAGGGTCGTCATCAGCTGGTCCTGAACCTGGCGCGGCCGGATGTTCGTGCCTATGTTTATGGATTTCTCGACAAGCTCCTGACCGAAAACGATATTGCGTTTTTGAAATGGGACTACAACCGCAACTGGTCCGAACCGGGCTGGCCGGCAGCGCCGCTGGACGAGCAAAAGGAGGTCTACGTCAAATATGTTGACAACCTCTACAGCATTCTTGCTGAACTTCGCCAGAAGCATCCGCATGTGGAGATCGAGTCGTGCTCAGGGGGCGGTGGTCGCGTTGATCTGGGCATTCTGCGCTATGTGGATGAGGTGTGGACTTCGGATAACACGGATCCGTTCGACCGGCTGACCATCCAGAATGGCTTTACCTATGCGTATTCGCCGGGGCTGATGATGGCGTGGGTGACCGATTCGCCGAACTGGATGAATAACCGCTCGACATCGCTCGAGTACCGCTTCCTCTCATCGATGCAGGGCAGCCTGGGCATCGGAGCGAACCTCAACAAGTGGACGGCGGAGGATTTCGCGATCGCTAAAAAGATGGTGGCGGAGTATAAAGCCGTGCGGGAGACGATTCAGGAAGGCGCGCTGTATCGGCTGATCTCGCCCGCGGGAAGCGAATACTCCGCTACAGAATCGGTGGCACGCGATGGCCATGAGGCCGTGGTATTTGCCTACCTGCATTCAAGCCAGGAGGGACAACCCTTTCCAGTGTTGTATCTGAAGGGGCTGGATCCGAACGCCATCTACAGCCTTCATGTCGGGGACGGAAAGGTTGCCGATGGGACGGTGGAGCAGGCAAGCGGCGACTACTGGATGCAGCATGGAGTGGAGGTTGCGCTGCGGGGAGATTTCCAGGCAGCGTTCTTCGCGCTGGAACGCGAGAGGAAGTAACGCCACGCAGGACATTCTCCTCTAATGTGCAGGCGCGGCTGCGGTGTGGGCCGTTTGCGTTTCGATCTCTTCCAGGGTGCGTCCTTTGGTTTCCGGAACAAAGAGCCAGACGAAGACAGCGCCCGCCGCGCAGATCGAGCCATAAGTGAAGAACGCTCCCGCGCTGCCGAGGGAGCGATTGATGAACGGAAACGAGTACGTGAGAGCGAAGGACGACAGCCACAGCGCAGCGACCGCGGTGGAGACGCCGGCGGAGCGCATGCGGTTGGGAAAGATCTCCGCGATCAGGACCCAGGTGAGCGGCGCGAGCGTCATGGCATAACAGGCGATCGCGCAGAGAGTGAGCACCAGGACCGGCGTGCCGTGCCAACCGATGCGATAGGCGAGCCCGGCCAGCAGGTGAGAGATGGCGATGCCGCAGCAGCCCAGCAGCATGAGCGGACGACGGCCAATGCGATCGACGAAAGCCATCGTGGCGACAGTGAAAATCAGATTGATGGCCCCCGTGATGACAATGTCGAACAGAATCTGGCCGGCTCCGAGACCGGCGGCACGATAAACCTCTTCGGCATAGTTGAAGAGGATATTAATGCCGCTCCACTGCTGCAGGACGGCAAGAACGATGCCAATGAGCAGCACGCGACGCACGCCAGGCTGAACAAGACCGCGCCAGCCGCGTGCGGCGGTCTGCTCCTGGCGCAGCGCGGCACCGATGGTCGCGGCTTCGGTCGCGGCCTTCTCCGCCGTGCCAGTGACGCGACGCAGGACTTGCATGGCCTCGTCGCTGCGATTGCGGATGAGCAGCCAGCGGGGGCTTTCAGGGATCGCGAGCGACGCGATCAGGAACACGACAGCGGGGACGGCGACCGCCGTGAACATCCAGCGCCAGCCAAACTGCACGTTCCACGAAGCGAGCAGCGCATCGTTGGACAGATGATCGGGAATGGGTGCGGCGATGATCCAGTTCGCGATCTGCGCGAGCAGAATGCCGATGACGATGGCGAATTGGTTGAGGCTGACCAGGCGTCCGCGATGCGCCGCCGGGCTGATTTCCGCGATGTAAAGCGGCGACACGTTGGAACTGAGGCCGATGGCGATGCCACCGGCGATACGCCAGGCGATGAACGCTGTGAAGTTGGGTGCCCATCCGGTGAAGATGGAAGAGACGGCGAACAGGACTGCGGAGAGCACCAGGACCGGCTTGCGGCCATAACGGTCCGCGAGCGCCCCCGCGACCAGCGAGCCCAGGAAACAGCCAATCAGCGCGCAGCTGTTGGCCCATCCCACGGCAGAGGCGGTGCGGAGATGGAAGTAGACCTCGAAGAACTGGCGCGCGCCGCCGATGACGACCCAGTCGTAGCCGAAAAGCAGCCCGCCGAGCGCCGCGACCACGGCGATCCCCCAGACGTACGGGGTCGAGGGCGGAGGATGCGTCGTGACGCCTCCACGCCATACGGTCGCGTGATGCACGATTAGCGCGCTCCCTCTCCGGCCGCGTCGGTTGCAAGCAGATCGCGCGCGGCGGCGTGGGATCGATCGAGGCAGAGAACTTCATTCAGCGCCCTGTGGCCTTCATCCTTCCGGCCGAGACCGAGAAGGGCCTGAGCGCGCAGAAAGGTCACAGCAATATGCTGCCGCTTCCCGAGGTCCTCATCGAAGAGAAGCATGGTGGGCAGCGATGTGGCGAAGTAATCGATCTTCGGCGTTTCCTTATCCAGCGCCTGAGCATAGGTGAGGATTTCCGTGAACAGAGCACTGGCCTCAGGCTCGCGGTTCAGGCGGCGGAGAGCCATGGCGCTCCAGTAGGTCATTTCAGAGCAGGTGCGGACCTTCATCTGCTGAAAGTCGCCGCGCTGGCGTTCGGCACGGTGCCAGTGTTCTGCCGCGCGGATGGGTTCGCCTGACGCAGCCCACGCCTCGCCGAGCCAGTACTCGACATTGCTGCTGTTAGCAAGGAGATGACGGACTTCATTGAGCGAATGAGGCGGATGGTTCGCTGCTTCGAAGCTCGCGATGGCGCCGCGGACATCGCCAGTGGCGAGACGCGCGCGACCCAGCAGAAGCTGGGCTCGGACGTATTCACCCAGAACCAGGCCTTCGCCGCCTTCCCAGGGCTGAAATTGCCGGCCGGTCAGCAGCCTGAGGGCATCGGCCGGGCGTCGAAGATGGTTGTAAAGAGAGGCGAGTTCCACGGAAAGATCGTCGCGCAGAGCCACAAGCGCGGAGTGGGCTTCGAGATCTTCGAGGCGTTGCGCGGGATCGTCGCCGAGGCGTTTGCGGAGTTGATCCTCTTCATAGAGGATGCGGGCATCCGAGGGGGCTGTGACCCGAGCGCGACGAAAAGCTTCGCGTGATTTTTGCGCGCTGTGCTCCACGTTGTAAAAGGCAATGCCCAGATTCCGCCAGACGGTCGGGAAATTGGAGTCGAGTGCCGCGGCTTTCTCCCATTGCTCGATCGCGTCGCGGTGGCGCCGCCGGGCGTAGAGAAAATTACCGAGATAGTAAGGAGCGCGCGCGTCGGATGGATTGGCGGCGATGGCCGCATCGAGGATCCGCATCTCGTCGAGCTGGGCCGGGAAGACCCAGGTCGGATCTGCCGCTGCTGCACTGGTGTACAGTGCGGCACTCGCCGCCGCATCGCCACGCATGTGCGCAATGAACGCGCGTGTGTAGAGCTCCATCGCACCCGTGCCGCGAGCGAGAATCTGTTCGGCATCTTCGAGCAGCCCGGCGCGCATGCAGTCGAAGGCGATGTCAAGGCGTTTTCCCGCGTCGCATGGAGCCGTGCGCGTTTTCTGGAAACGGCTCCAGGCATCCAGCGGATCGAGGGCGAGAATCGCGTCGAGTTCGGTATCAGCTTCAGCGATGCGTCCGAGGCGGCGAAGCACAGCAGCGCGAAGATTGCGAGCGTTCAGGTTGTCGGCATCGGCACGCAGGCAGCGGTCGAGGTGGTCCATGGCGCCGCCGAAACGGCCTCTGCCGCTATCGATCTCGGCGAGGCGATGTTCAGCGGGTGCGCGCCACGCCGCCGACCATGCTGCCTTATAGAAAGCATCGTAGGCTTCATCGATGCGGTCCTGAAAAAGCAGAGCCATGCCGAGGTTGTAGTGCGGCTCGCCCTCATGCGGATTCGGATTGCGCGCTGTGAGCCGGGCGATCGCGGTGCGGAAATAGCTTTCAGCCTCGACGAACTCGCCGCGACGGAGATAACTGCGGCCGAGGGCGTTGTTGGCCCGACTGTCGTGCGGATCGCGGCGGAGGCTCTCGCGCCAGTAGGGTTCGGGCGAGCGAGTCGCATGACGGTATTGCTCCAGATGAAGCCCGGTTAAATAAAGCTCATCGACGGTTACAATCTCTTCGGGAGCGGGAGGCTCGGTGGCCGCAACCGGACTTGCCCCGGGCTGGACTTCCGAAGGGGCATAGCGCAGCAGGATCTCGCCGGCGGATTCCAGCATCAGAACCCATGGCTTCTCCGGGCAGGGAAGTGCCAGAGTGATAACGGCGGCATGCTCGGGCTGGAGAGAGCCGATCCAGAGAGCCGGCTCTCGATCGGGCGCCGTCAGGCGAACTGTAGCTTCAGGAAGAGCGCGTGGAACCAGCACGTGAATCTCCGCCTGCTGGTTCGTGCAGGCAACGCGCAGAGCGGCGTGCAGATTGGCGATGTCGGGAACGCCGATCTCCCGAATGGGATACCAGAACTGGCTGAACGTCTTCGTCTCGCCTGGCGCGAGAAACGAGAAGTCCGGTTGATTGTCGGTGAAAACGCCGCACATCAGTTCGAGGTAAGGGCCGTCGTTTTCCGTGAGGTTGCGATCCCAGGCGTAGCCGAACTCATGATTGCCCCAGGTCCACTGTTTCTTCCCCGGGGCAATGTGGTGATCGGCAACGTGTACCATGCCGGCGCGCGCCGCGTGATCGTACCCGCCGAAAAAGTCTTCGTCGGAATTGACGATCATGTAGCTGGTGGGCACCGGAATATTGGCGTACCAGCTGAGATCGTTGGGCGGGTAACTGCCGTCGGGAACGAAGTTGGCGGGCAACTCTTCCGACGGGACCCCGTGATGAGACCGCTCGCCGTAGGGAACACCATAATAGATGCCGGAGCTGAGCGGAAATTCCGTGATGGCGCGCCGGGCGTGGTCGGCGACGTAGCGGACATCGCGGGGAAAAAAGGACTGGTAGTGTTCATGGACGCGGACCGCCGCATTGGCCCACCAGAGAAAAGTCTGTGTATCCCACGTGCGGTTATAGAGCCGAACCCTCAGTTCCACATAGGTGCATCCTGGACGAAGGCAGATTCCGTGCATGCCCTTCATCCGATAGATGGGATCGTGATCGCTGCACCATGCCGTAACGGAACCGTCCTGTCCACGCTCGAGGGCGACTTCGACGGGAAGAAACGTGGCGGGGCGGTGATGCTGGGGCCAGTTGAATTCGACGCCGCCGGAAATCCAGGGACCAGCAAGGCCAACCAGCGCTGGCTTGATCACGTTCTGCCGATAGAAGAAGTCGTAGCCGTTGATTTTGTCGCAGCCGACATGAATGCGACCGCCGATCTCGGGCAGGATCATCAGACGCAGGTATTCGTTTTCGAGGTGTACTGCCTGCCAGGCGTGGTCGCAGGGCTCGGTGGCGATGCGGTCGATGACCGGCAGGGGATAGACCTCGCCGCTGCTGCCCTGATACACGCGCTTTTCGAGGAAGAGGGGATTGGGATCGGGCGCGGCAGGCAGCCAGGTCTTCATCGTGACCGGCTCCTCCCAGGCCTTGACGGCGCCGGTTTCGCTCGCCGGGGCATCGGGCAGGACGAGCCGGGCGGCGCTGGCTTGCGGATTCAGGGTCTGACTTGACATAACGAAAGCAGGCAGGTTGTCACGTTAACGTTACCGCCAGTCGATCGAGATTGGCAATAGCTTTCGCGGCAACGCCAGTGTCCTCGGTCGCCGATTTGCCGGCCAAGGCGGAAGCACTACAAATCTGGGAGAAACAAGCGGAAGGCACGGACTCTCAGAGAAAGCGGTGCACCGGATTGACAACCGAATCCAGCCCGTTTTAAAGTGCCTTTGTTTTTTGCTGGATGCCAGTCCGTGAACGTTACCGTAACTCTTCCCTATATTCCCGTCCATCCAGTTCAGCAACCCGCTCTCCGCCCCCCTCCTGCATTTCCCTAAACTTCCTGCATGCATCAACCGTCTCCATAATGTTATTGTTGCCATCGCAAACAAAGTGCAGTCGGAGGAATGATGGAGAACAAAGCAACAGGCCGCCGCGATTTTCTCAAGCGCGCCGGAGCGATGAGTTCCATGGTCATGATGGCAGGACTTCCCGAATTCGCCGCGGCTTCCACCGGCCGCGTCAGCGAAGAGTCGCTCGCCCCGCAGCAGCAGGAGCCGCCGAAGTACCACATCAAATTCGGCGTCTGCGGTATGAGCCACGACCACATCTACGGCATGGTCGGCGCCGTGCAGCGCGGCGGCGGCGAACTCGTCGCAGCGTGGGGCGGGGAAGCCGACAAGCTCGCAGCCTTCACCAAACGCTACCCCGATGTGAAGATCGTCAAAACCCAGGATGAGATTGTCGAGGATCCCTCGCTCCAGCTCGTCCTCAGCTCGCAGATCGCCAATGAGCGCGCGCCCCTCGGCGTCAAAGTCATGCGCCACGGCAAGGACTATCTCTCCGACAAGCCTGGCATCACTACCCTCGAGCAGCTCGCCGAAGTCCGCAAAACCATCGCCGAGACGAAAAAAATCTACGCCATCATGTACAGCGAGCGCCTCGAAGTGAAAGCCGCTGTCTACGCCGGCCAGCTGATACAGCAAGGCGCTATCGGCAAAGTCATCCAGACCATCAACATCGCGCCGCACCAGATCTTTCAGCATGGCGGCGTCGCCGGCGGTGGCACCGGCCGTCCCGACTGGTTCTGGAACGACGTCCAGTTCGGCGGCATCCTCTGCGACATCGGCTCGCATCAGGTCGACCAGTTCCTCTACTACACCGGCTCGACGCAGGCCGAAGTCGCCGAGTCGCAGATCGCCAACGTCCGCCATCCCGAGCATCCCCACTTCCAGGATTTCGGCGACATGGTCCTGCGCGGCAACAAAGGCCTCGGCTACGTTCGCCTCGACTGGTTCACCCCCGACGGCCTCGGCACCTGGGGCGATGGCCGCCTCTTCATCCTCGGCACCGACGGCTATATCGAAGTTCGCAAGTACACCAACGTCGCCGTCAGCAAGCAGGGCAACAACCTCTTCATCGTCGACAAGAACAAGGCCCGCTACATCGACTGCAACAACATGCCGCTGCCCTTCGGCCCGCAGTTCGTCGCCGACATCGTCAACCGCACCCACATCGCGCAGGACCAGGACGGGTGCCTCCTCGCGGCGGAGTTATCCATCAAAGCGCAGAAAAACGCAAAGTCGTCAAGCTCGAAGACTGACAAAACTTGAAGGCGTTCGGCCGCACAGCATGCAGCAAGATTCGTAATTGTGAATAGCCAGAGCTTCACAGATAAGCGACCTGTGAAGGATGGGCCGGAGCTTCACAGACAGGCGACCTATTCAAGGATCCGGCAGAGCATCACAGATCGGCGATTGCATTCGATGCTGCGTCAGCAGCACGACGGTAGAAGCCCCGGCCTTCAGGCCGGGGGAACACAGCCTGATAGAAGTTAGCGCCTTGAGGCGCGGCAGGTTTTGACAGGAGAGAGTGAAATGAAGAACCAGGCCAACAAAGGAATCTCGCGGCGCAAATTTCTCAAAACCTCAGCCGCCACCGCCGCTGCCGTCGGATTTCCCGCCATCGTCCCCTCCTCGGTCCTCGGCCAGTTCGCGCCCAGCAAGCGCATCAACGTCGGAGCCATCGGCGTCGGCCGCATCTCCCGCGTCCACGACATGCCCGGCATCCTCCAGTTCGATCGCGCCCGCATCGTCGCCGTCTGCGACCTCGATGCCCACCGCGTCGAAGACGGCAAAAAATTCGTCAACGATTTCTACGCGAAGAAAACCGGCAAGCCGTACGACGGCGTCACCGGCTACGCAAATTACCACGAACTCCTCGCCAACAAAGATATCGACGCCGTCGTCATCAGCACGCCCGACCACTGGCACGCGCTCATCGGCGTCGACGCCGTCCGCGCCGGCAAAGACGTCTACCTGCAGAAGCCCGCGTCCCTCACCATCGCCGAAGGCCGCGCCCTCTCCAACGCCGTCCAGGCCTCCGGCCGCATTCTCCAGATCGGCAGCCAGCAGCGCTCCACCATCCAGTTCCGCTACGCCGCCGAGCTCGTCCGCAACGGCCGCATCGGCGATCTCCAGCGCGTCGAGATCGGACTCCCCGGCGATCCCGCAGGCGGCGACAAAACACCGATGCCCGTCCCCGACGGCTTCAACTACGAGATGTGGCTCGGCGAAACGCCGTACGTCTACTACACCGTCGACCGCGTCCATCCGCCCAAAGGCTACGACCGCCCCGGCTGGCTCCGCTGCCGCCAGTTCGGCGCCGGCATGATCACCGGCTGGGGCGCCCACCACATCGACAGCGCCCACTGGGGCATGAACACCGAGTACACCGGCCCCATCGAAATCTGGGGTCACGCCGAATTTCCCGACCACGGCCTCTGGGACGTCCACGGTCCCTTCAAAACCGAAGCCAACTACGCCAACGGCGTCCACATGAGCATCAGCGGCGACTATCCCAACGGCATCAAGTTCTACGGCAGCAAAGGCTGGATCTTCGTCTCCCGCGGCAACGAGCAGGTCACCAAAAGCGATCCCGTCGCCAAGCTCAACGACAACACCGCACTCGCCTCCAGCGATCCCGCCATCATCAAGTCCACCATCGGCCCCGACGAAATTCACCTCTACGAAAGCAAGGATCAGCACGGCAACTGGCTCGACTGCATCGTCACGCGCCAGCAGCCCATCTCGCCCGCGCGAAATGGGCCACCGCGCCTGCTCCACCTGCCTCATCCACGACATGGCCATGGTCACAAAGCGCAAGCTCTACTGGGATCCGGTGAATGAGCGCTTCCGCAACGACGACGAAGCCAACAGCATGCTGTCGCGCCCCCAGCGCGCCCCCTATAGGCTCAGTTAGGCTGTACCGGTACGACGCTGCGGGTGCCCCATTCTGGTTGCGCCGGCTTTTGGGCGCAACCAGGGTGGGGGGAGCAAAAGCCTCAGTCATCCTGAGCGAAGCATCCGCTTTCGTTGCGCCGCTTTTGGCGCAACAGTAATTCAAGACGCGAGTCGAATGGACCTGCATTTCTAATCTCGGCACACGACACAGGAGAATCCGACGATGATTTCACGACGCAACGCAGTAGTGGGACTGCTGGCCATGCCCGCCGTCCTCACAGCAATCGGCGAAGCCGCCGCCCAGGACTCGAAGCCCAGCCAGACCCCGGCAGACAAAGAAATCCTCGGCCCCCACGTCTTCCAGTGGGACCAGATGCAGTTCCACAAAACAGCAACAGGCGAAGTCTGCTCGCTCTGCAAACAGCCCACCGCCACCCTCGACCAGCTCGAGATGCACGTCAGCAAGCTCAACCCCGGCACCGCCTCGCACCCCCCGCACCGCCACGTCAACGAGGAGCTCATCATCATTCGCGAAGGCGACTGCGAAACCCTCTCCGACGGCAAGTGGATCAAAGTCGGTCCCGGCTCGGTCGTCTTCAACGCCTCCAACAGCCTCCACGGCTTCCGCAACATCGGCGCCACCGAGGCTGTCTATCACGTCATCAACTGGAGCCCAAACAAAGACATGTCGCGGCGATAATATCTTTGACTGAAAAAATCTTCAGAATATCTCGGAACTCACCAATCGCGCTAATCGTGTAGTTGAACAGCTTTATCAATCCTTCAGTGACCGGCTCGATTGGCCGCCGACCAAAATTCCTGAACGATACGAAAGGTTGGGAGGGGCCATAGCCTTAAAGTGACGTGCGACTTGGGCGGAGTTATGGTCGGGATGTGCCCGCTGATAACTTTCGATGACACTCTGCATCGTGCGGGGAAGAACTACACCCCCCGTACCGACGCAGAGAATAAGTTCTTTGTGTTTATCGAGAATGTCGAAGTCGTGGATCAGCCAGAGGGGATTGTGCGTAGGGTCGGCGGCGTTATGCGGCTGCAATCGTTCGATCAGGCTCCGAACATTGGCATCTGTAATTCCCTCTATTTTTCCCTCAAATCGCTCGCGCCCTCTTTTATCGAGAGGCTCTTTGAAAACCGGGAACTCGATTCTCCGAGGGTCCCTTACGGGACCTACAGAAAAGTGCCAAACAACATGATCGAAACAGGATCGCAAATGGTGGATGATCTCGCCAGCGAGCACGCTGAATCGTGGTGGAATGACCAGATTCTTATGGTATTCAATTGCCTTAAGGAGCAACTCCTTGTCGTCATCTGGGAGAACGGGGTAATCGCATTCCTGAAAGAACCTCTCCATTTCGGCATAGAGATTCTGGATGTTCTCTTCGGCTCGTTTAAGCTTTCCTCGATTCCGGCGAAGTCTTGCACGGTCTAATTTGTACGCACATGTCACGATCCTCTCATTGTCATTCAAGGATATTATGCCCATGTCGCGCACCACATAGCCGCACAGCAACAAGCTATGCGGCCAGTGAAGCAGACGGGGCAGGGAATCGAGTCCCAACCCTCTCGTACCTCCCTAAAAGTGCAGGCTGATCTGCCCCGCCACCGTCCGCGGCGTCACATAGTGCGTACCGCTGAACGTCGATAGAAAGTTATATAGCCCGTACTTATTCGTCACGTTCACCGCCGTGATCTGCGCGCCCCACTTATACCGGTCGCCGTGAAACAGATCGTCGTTCCCCACCGCCATGTCGATCAGGCTCCGCGGCGCAATCCGCGGCGGATTGTGATCGTTGTCCCCCGTCCCCGGCTTCGGAATGCTGATCAGCGTTGACCCATACTCCGACGCCAGGCACGCATCCGGCAGCGGATGCCCCGGCGTTGCCCGCTGACCATTGCACGTCAATCCCGCCTCATACTGCTCATCCGCATCCAGCCCGCTCAGATCCACCGCCGGCTGACCGTTCAGCGTCGTCGACGTAGCATCGCAGGCGCTGTTCGGATCGTTCGACAGCGGGTTATAGCAAGGCGCTGACCCCGCCACCAGGCCCGAGTCGTAACGCCAGTTCAGGCTGTACCAGGGACTGTGCCGGCCCGGAATCTGATACTGCAAATGCGTTGTCTCGTTGAAGCGCTCATCGTGATCGATGCGGAACGGCAGCCCCGTCTGCCCCACCGTCGCCCCCGCGCCCCCCACCTGCGGCGGAAAGAACCGCGCCGCCACCGACGACATCACCGCATACGCACTCAGCCCGTGGATCGGCGTCAGATTCGCCCGCAGCGCGAACCCAGGAATCTTCGAGTTATGCCACTGGATCGGAAACGTGATCGGCGTATTCCCCAGCACGCTGAAGTCGTAAGCGTTGCTCGTGTACTTCCAGATGTACTCCCCGCTCACCACAACGTGCCGCCCCGCCACCTGCTGCAACCCGGCGTGATACTCGTTGCGATACCCTGGCGCCAGCGCTCCCGAATCTCCCGCCTGGCATCCCAGCAGCGGATTCACCACAGCATTCAGGCACCCATGGCTCGCCAGCACCAGGTTCTCGTTGAACGGCGTCTCCATCGTCCGCGCATACGATGCCCGCAGCACCGTATTCGTCTTCTTGATGTTGTACGATCCGCCCAGCCGCGGCTCCGCCTGGCGCGCGTTCGCCAGCCCGTTATACATATCGCCGCGAATTCCAACGTTGAACACCCAGTTGCCCGCCCGGATCTGATCCTCCGCGTACAGCGCCAACTCCTTCACGTCCGTGTGCCCGAGAAAGTTATAGGAACTCCCTCCCCGCGTCAGATCGTACGGAGCCAGCGTCGTGCACGGCGCCGCCACCGGCACGCCTCCCGCCATGCAGCCCAGCGAATCCAGATACCCCGGATCCACGATCCCCAGCGCGTCGCTCTCGTCCAGCAGCGTCTGCTCATCCATCGCTCCGAACTTCATGCTGTTCGGACCCTTCACATAACTCAGATCCGTGTGCAGCCCCTCGTTCGCCAGGCTCCGATCCTGCCCGATACTCTGCTGCTGCACCGGTCCTAGATCCGCCAGCGCATCGCCGCTCGGATAATAGTGATAGTTGTCTTTCCTGAAATACGCGCCCAGATTCCACACCGACGACTGAGTTACCACCCGCGTATAAGTCGGCGAAACATCGATCGTCCCAATCTTCGATCTCTGATCCGTCTGCCCCGTCACCGCCGCTCCCGCCAGATTCATCCCGCCCGCGTTCAGGTTGTCGTACGTATTCGGCGTCTGGAACCACGACCGCGAATAGTTCAGATTCAGGTGCAGAGAATTGGCCGCGTCGATTTGATAATCCACACGGTCGAACACGTTCTCCTCATTTCCCTTATCGTGCAGGGTCACAAACTCCGGCCCGTCCAGAAAACGCCCCGTGTTCAGTCCATCCACCGAAATAAAGTTCCCCCACTTCTCCTTCCCATAGCCCAGATCGAATCCGCCCGTCGACGTCCCAAACGTCCCATACGAATAATTGATCTGACCCGTCGGCTTGGTAATTGCCCTGCCCCGAACGCGTCGTCACCTGGATCACCAGGCTCGTCTTGTCCCCGTATTCGGCCGGCGGCGCGCCCTCGATCACCTGCATCGACTGCACCGCCGTGTCCGGCAGCTGGTTTGAAAACGCCTTGCTCTGCTGATCCGTAATCGGCTGCCCGTCCACCGAAAACGAATTCTCCGCGTGATCGCCCAGCCCGTGAAACATCCCGTTCGAATCCGCCGTCACCCCCGGCGACGACAGCGTCACCAGCGAGCTCAGCCCCGATGACGCACTCTCCAGCGGAATTTCCGCAAACGCCTTCCGGTCGATCTCCGTGTCCATGGTCGGCGCGCTGTTCACCAGGTCCTCGCCGTTCACCTGCACCGTCGTCGCCGCCGTGCCCCAGACTCATGCGTCACCGGCACATTCACCGGCGTCGCCCCGCGCACCGCCACGTCGTGAACGAAGCTTCCAAACCCCGCCATCGTCACCGTCATGTGGTACGAGTTGTAGGGCACATTCGCAAACTGGAAATGCCCGCGCTGTCGGTCTTCACCGACTGCTCGTACTGGCTCACCGGGTTCTCGAATCCTCACCGTGGCCCTGGCAGCACTGCCCCCGTCGGATCGCTCACCGTTCCCGTGATGGTTCCCGACGTCGTCCCCGTCTGCGCCCCACACGGCAGACCCGAAAAATTCCCAATCAAAATCAACGGTAGAAAAATCACGGCGCAACGCAGCAGCGTACGCATGCACGACCTCCTCTGTGGTTGAGAAACCCCAGGCCCCGAATTGTGTGAAAAATGGCTACGCGAGAACTGCGAAGCCTTCGGGCGGAGGACGGCTGTTCAGCCGGAAAGAATACCGCGCTGCGCGGGCTCACCAGCCGGATTGCCGACGGCAGTGAAGCCACCGGCCGGCTGCTGAAGTCCAGCGCCATCGGCGGAGCCGCATGCGCCCGCTGATGCGCCAGAACGCACAGCGCGCAGTCATGATCGATCGTGCCCGACGCATGGAAATGCGCCGCCTGCGCCATCCCGCTCATCATCACGAGCGCGATGCACAGAATGCCCAGCGCGGAAACCCAGTTCAGCCGGATTCTGGAGAGGATCGAGCGCATGCTACTGCTTCGACTATAACCAGGCCCCGCCGTGAGCCGCAAACCCACTCGCCAACGAAGCCGCTTTTGTATCAGGGCACGACCTCGGTCGTGCCGTAAAGCGCCAAAAATGAATCCGGGCTTTAGCCCCTGAGGTTTTGTTTCAGCGCCAGAGGCGGCTTTTTTTCCGCAAACTGTTCAGGCCGGGGAATAGCTGTCCAAAAAAATGAGCTGCGGATGCGCATGAGGTGCCGCGCAGCGGCACGACGGTAGAAGCCCCGGCCTTCAGGCCGGGGAATAGCCGTCCCCGGAAATCAGGGCCTTCAGGCCCGGCCTCCCCGACTCCTAACTTGACACAGCACATCCACCCGGTAAGCTAAGAGATTCCCGACCGGCGCTCGTCGCTGGCGGTTTGCGGGGGCGGCTGATCTTGAAGGTCGGGTCTTTTATCACGATAAGTGTTTCGACGGGGCCTGCTCGGCCTCCCTCTTCAGCCGCTTCCATCAGGAGCGCATCCACCCGGACTCCACCTACGAGTTCTGCGGCCTCGTCCATCGCGCCGGCGCCCTCTTCAACGAAGCCGACTTCACCGGCGACGAGAACGCCATCGTCGACTTCAAATATTCCCCCTCGCCGCAAAATCACCTGGTGGTTCGATCACCATCTCTCCGCCTTCCTCACCCCCGAAGATCACCAGGACTACCTCACCGGCATCGCCGACGGCCGCTATCAGGGCCACCGCTTCTACGACCCCAACTACGTCTCCTGCACCAGCTTCCTCGCCCACATCGCGTCCACCCAGTTCGGCTTCGACCCCACCCCCGTCGCCGAGCTCGTCCGCTGGGCCGACATCGTCGACGGCGCCCTCTACTCCAGCCCCCAGCTCGCCGTCGAAATGCCCGAGCCCGCCATGAAGCTCACCCTCATCATCGAGTCCGCCCAGGACCCAGCCTTCGTCCCGCGCCTCATCCCCACCCTCACTCGCATGTCCCTGCAGCAGGTCCTCGAACAGCCCTGGGTCGCCTCGCTCCTGCCGCCGCTCCTCGATCGCCACCAGCGCGCCCTCGACCTGATCCGCTCCCGCGCCGAGTCGAAGGACGGCACCATCTACTTCGACATCACCGACCAGCCCCTCGAGGGCTACAACAAATTCATCCCCTACTATCTCCATCCCGAGGCGACTTACTCCGTCGGGCTCTCGAAATCCAGTTTCCGCACCAAGGTCGCGGTCGGCTCCAATCCCTGGACCAAAACCGCCCGAAAAGATGCTCAACCTCGCCACCATCTGCGAGCGCTATGGCGGAGGAGGCCACGCCCGCGTCGGCGCCATCTCCTTCCCCCCCGACCACGAAGACGAAGCCCGTAAAGCCGCCGCCGAAATCGTCCCGGAACTCCGCGCCTCGTTGATCAACGGACGATTCCCTGGAGGCGGCGCAAAATCCGAAGGGTATGCTCCTCTACAATCTGCCCGCATCCTGCGGGCGGCGTTTCTCTGCTCTGCCTGTGCGACTCATCGCAGTCCGCGCATCGCGTCAAACTCATCCAGCGCCTTTACCTCTGCGATCCGTTCGGTCTGGAGTATTGCCGCGGCTGAAGCGACAGACATCGTCGTCATGGGAATCATTCGCCCGAAGCCAGCTGGTGAAGGCTGACGACCTGAATAAGCGCGGTGAGAGCGAAGCCGGTCAGAAGAGCTGGGCGTTCGGCTCAAGTTTTGGGTTTTGCCGAAGGAGGAGCATCGTTCTTTTCGGATTTCTTCTCAGCATGATGGGCACGCGCCCGGAGTGGCTCAGCATCACCTTCTACATCGCAGGCCTGCTCTCCTGCGAAGTTACTTTCCGCAACCCGCGCAATAGCAAGGTTCAACGATGCAACGGTACAGCCGTACGCCACCGATAGTAAGTTATGTCTCTTTGTTACAGGACGAAGCACTATGTCATTATAAGACGTGTATCTAACAGCGCTTCACCAGCAGGTTTGTTCCGCAGGTAACGCAGTTGTCCCTTGCAACCGGGCGCGGGCAGACGCCATCGCCATTCTTCGTCTGCAGCCTGCAAACTGTACCCTGTTGGCCATGTCCTTCATCGCCACGCCGGACTGGTCCACCCTCCCCGCCCCAGAGGACGACGGAGCCACACGCCATCTCCCCGGCCTGCGCATCCCTTCGATCTCTCTCGCCGCCACCGACGGCACCACGGTTGACCTCTCCACCCTCCAGGGCCGCACCGTCCTCTTCGCGTACCCCGCACCGGCGTCCCCGATCAGCCCAACCCGCCAGGCTGGGATCAGATCCCCGGAGCCCGCGGCTGCACCACGCAGTGCAACGCCTTTCGTGACGCGCACGCCGAACTCTGTGCCCTCGGCGTCGCCCACCTCTTCGGCCTCTCCACCCAGTCCATGGCCGACCAGCGCGAAATGGCCGAGCGCCAGCACCTCCCCTTCCCCATCCTCTCCGACGATGCCTTCGCCCTCACCCGCGCCCTGCGCCTGCCTACCTTCGAGACCAGCGGCATGACCCTCCTCAAGCGCCTTACCCTCGTTGCGCGCGACGCCGTCATCAAGCACGTCTTCTACCCCGTCTTCCCGCCCGACCAAAACGCCGCGGAAGTCGCCGCCTGGCTCCGTGAGAAATCACGCGGCTGATCTCCCCAATCGAGAGCGCGAATCTCCCCTGCAGCCTCTCTGGAACCAGCTTCCGAAAGTACTGCGCATTGCCGATTCGGGAAAGCACAGCCGTTGCCCACTCCCCCAATCGCTCCCCAGACCAGGTTCACCCCACAGCAAGCAGCGGATACCTCCGTCGTCCCCAGGTCAACAGGAATCGACCCCACGCACCCGCCGAAAGTAATGCAGATTATCGTGCTCCCTTGCGGAGTTATTACGGAGCCACAACCGTGAACAGAATCGTCATCGTCCTCTGCCTTGCGCTCATCAGCCCACTCATCACGCCGACCAGGACCACCCCGCGAACCCCGCCACTACGCTCCCGCGTCTTCCAGAACCATTACCTCCGCATCCACCTCCTTCCCGGCTGGACCGTCGAGCCTCCAGACCAGGAAACGCAGAAGGTATCCAGCGACTGCTGCACTCTGAACATCACCCACGGCAAATACGTCCTCGCTATCAACCCGGTCTTCATCCATGCCAGTGGCGTCGACGGCGGACGTGTCGGCGAAATCCTCCCGGGTCGGCCCAGCGTCATCGCCGTGATTGGCGATGACGACGCGGAAGACGTGACCAGCCAATGCGCACAGTGGTCGGATACGCCTGTCTCTAAAAAAGTGACGCTGCGGAATCTCTATATCGACCCTGAGAAGAAAAGCGAGTATTGCAACCTCTCGCTCCCGCCACACCCCGTCTGGTTTGCCTCGTTCGACAGCGGCGAAGGCCCCGAATCCGACTACTCTGTCGCGCTGACTTCCACCACCTCCGACCTCAACGCCCTCCCTCGCAAGGACTCCCCCGAGCTTCGGCAGGTCATCAGCGACGTGACTCGCATGCTCGCACCCTGCGCCTCAAGCCGCCCATCGTCATCACAAAAGTCGTCCCCGCCTCCGCCCCTCCGGGAGCCACCGTCACCATCTACGGCAGCGGATTCAAATTGCTCGACCGTCCCGCCGAGGTCTCCTTTCGCGAATTCCCGAATAACTCCATGCCGCCTCCCCAGGTCGCCGCCGACGGAAAATCCCTTACCTTCCAGGTTCCCGCCTCAATCGACAAAATCAGTTGCCCTCCCGGAAGAATCGATATCAATGAATGGTGCGTCCCCATTCCGCCTCATCGCGTTGACCTGAACGACTGTCCTCCCCCTTCTCGCGCCCCTTCTAACTTCTGCGGCGTCCCTGTCCCACCCGCTACTTATGGGGTTTCCGTCACAGCAGGGGAGGGTATCTTCACCGAGCCGGTCGCCTTCACAATCACCGCGCCGCAGCCGCCGCCGGTCTCGATCGTTCTTCTCTATCCCAACGGCCTCGTCAGCCCAGGCGACACCATCACCGTCCGCGGCAGCGGCTTTACTCCAACCGGCAATACCGTGCACATCGGCTCCGCCACCGTCGCCGGCATCACGTCACCCACGGCAAGACCATCACCTTCACCGCTCCAGCGCCCCAGGGCACCAGCTTCATGCCGCGGCTTCAATACTTCCAGGCGTCAATATCCAACGCCAATGGTCAAAGCAATTCCGTCGTCTTCAGTTATCGCTGAAGAAGAAGTACAGAAATCCCATCGACTGGTGGTTCGCCTTCGAAATTCAACACCGCCAATTTCCCCAGCTCCAAAGCCGATGCCGTCCGCGCCTGCCAGTTCGGCGACCGGCCCGCAGCGATACTCAGAATTCGAAGACGCCACGCCCGCGGCGGCGTCATCTCTTTTCCCGACCGAGAAGACGAAGCCCACAAAGCCGCAGCAGATATCGCCGCTGAACCCGGCGCGTCGCCAGGGTGTTTCGATACCGAGCTTTCCGGCAAAGCCGTACATGCTGCAACAAGAAAAAGCAAAGCGACCGACCCAATCAGGTTCCCGCTCACCGCCTGTATGCTGTCACTGACGCCGCCCGCAAAGCTGTCGCAGAAATCGGCGCCGCGTTGCGAGCTGCTCAGAACAATGAACCCTCAAGTGAGTAGCGGTAGACCTCCCGGCCTTTCGCTCCGAACCGCCCGCATGGTCTGGCTGGCTTTTCTCCTCGCCGCGTGTTGTTTCATTTGGATTGCGCACGTCATGCGCCATCCTCCGTCGGCTGCCCCCGCTCCACCCTTCAAATGGATATTCACCGTAGTCGGCGCCGTGGACCTCATCATCATCGGTGCCATCCGTCGCAACATCCTCGAACAGTCGAGGGAAAAGTTGACTCGGGGCGAGGAAGGCGCGGCGCGAGCTGCCTGGTCCCTGGCGCAAATCCTTGGCCTTGCCTCAGCCATGAGCATCGTCCTGTTCGGATTTGTCCTGTCCATGACATCTCAGGGTTGGTTCAGCACCGCCTTCTACGTTGCTGGCCTGCTTCTTCTGCTGAGCTACTGGCCGCAAACCGCGGAATAGCAGGTTTACGGCCCGACCCCCTCGCAAAACCATTGCCTCCAGCCAGGTTCACCCCACAGCAAGCAGCGGATACCTCCGCCCGCCCCCGCGTCAACAGGAATCAGTCCAGCCCCCCGCTAAAAGTAATCCCGATTCCCGTTTCGGAACTACAGCCGCCCCCACCTCGCAAACCAAATGCCCCAGCCAAGGTTCACCCCACAGCAAGCAGCGGATACCTCCGCCCGCCCCCGCGTCAACAGGAATCAGCCCAGCCCCCGCTAAAAGTAATCCCGATTTCCCGTTTCGGAACTACAGCCCCCACCCCCACAAAACCACTGCCCCCAGGCCAGGTTCACCCCACAGCAAGCAGCGGATACCTCAGCCCACCCCCACGTCAACAGGAATCAGCCCAGTCCCCCGCTAAAAGTAATCCCGATTTCCCGTTTCGGAACTACAGCCCCCACCCCCACAAAACCACTGCCCCCCAGGCCAGGTTCACCCCACAGCAAGCAGCGGATACCTCCGCCCACCCCCGTGTCAACAGGAACCGGCCCAGTGCGCCCGCTAAAGTAATCTCGATTTCCCGTTTCGGAACTACAGCCCCCACCCCCACAAAACCACTGCCCCCAGGCCAGGTTCACCCCACAGCAAGCAGCGGATACCTCCGCCCGCCCCCGCGTCAACAGGAACCGGCCCAGTGCGCCCGCTAAAGTAATCCCGATTTCCCGTTTCGGAACTACAGCCGCCTCCACCTCGCAAACCAAATGCCCCAGGCCAGGTTTACCCCACAGCAAGCAGCCGATACCTCCGCCCGCCCCCGCGTCAACCGAAACCGGCCCAGCCCCCCGCTAAAAGTAATCCCGATTCCCGTTTTGGAAAACCACAGCCCCCCACCCCCCTCCCACCCCACTGCCCCCAGCCCAGGTTCACCCCACAGCAAGCAGCGGATACCTCTGCCACCCCCCGAGTCAACAGAAATCAGCCCAGCCCCCCGCCAAAAGTAATCCCGATTCCCGTTTTGGAACCACAGCCCCCCACCCCCCCTCCCACCCCACTGCCCCCAGCCCAGGTTCACCCCACAGCAAGCAGCGGATACCTCTGCCACCCCCCGAGTCAACAGAAATCAGCCCAGCCCCCGCCAAAAGTAATCCCGATTCCCGTTTCGGAGACACAACCATCACCGACACCCTCCTCCGCCCCATCCGGATTAACCCCATATTCGTCGCCAAATCGTCTGCCCCTTGTACCCTGTACGCTGTTATGTCCTCCATCTCCACCCCCGACTGGTCCACCCTCCCCGCCCCCGAGGACGACGGCGCCGCCCGCCATCTCCCCGGCCTGCGTCTCCCCTCGATCCCACTCACAGCAACCGACGGCGCCACAGTCGACCTCGCCAAACTCCGGGGCCTCACCGTCCTCTTCATCTACCCCCGCTCCGGTCGCCCCAACGAGCCCAACCCGCCCGGCTGGGATCAGATCCCCGGCGCCCGCGGCTGCACCACCCAGTGCAACGCCTTCCGCGACGCCTTCGCCGATCTCCGAGCCCTCGGCGTCGACCACCTCTACGGCCTCTCCACCCAATCGACCGCCGACCAGCGCGAGATGGCCGAGCGCCAGCACCTCCCCTTCCCCATCCTCTCCGACGCGCCCGGGGTCCCCAGCGAGCCGCCTTTGCTCGATGGGGTGGTCCAGGCCTTCGCCCTCACCCGCGCCCTGCGCCTCCCCACCTTCGCAGCGAGCGGCATGACCCTCCTCAAGCGCCTCACCCTCGTCGCGCGCGACGCCGTCATCGAGCACGTCTTCTATCCCGTTTTTCCTCCCGACCAAAACGCCGCCGAAGTCGCTGCGTGGCTCCGCCAGAGATCGCCGTGACGCGCAGTCGTTCTTGACAAAACCACAATGCGCCTGCGACCATCGGTCCGCAGCCCAGGAGGTCTGACCACTCCCCGGCCACTGCTCACGCCCATACTTTGCAAAGGAGCAATCGATCCGACATGGCGCCCACACCGACTACGCGCAGGGAATTTGTCAAAGCAGGAGGCGCTGCCCTGGCCGCCACTGCTGTTTCGTGGAATGCCACTAGCTACGCAGCCATCGTCGGCGCCAACGATCGCGTCAGAACAGCCGTGGTCGGCTGTGGCGATCGCATGAAGGGCGCTCTCATTCCCGCTTTCAGCCAGCATGCCAAAGAGATGAACTTCGAGTTTGTCGCCGTCTCCGACATCTGGAACCGCCGCCGCGAAGAAGGCGCCGCTTACATCGAGAAAGTCAGCGGCTTCAAAGTCGATCCCGTTCGTAACAACGACGAGCTCTATGCCCGCAAAGATGTCGACGCCGTCCTCATTGCCACTGCCGACTTCCAGCACGCCTTGCATGGCGTCGAAGCAGTCGAAGCCGGCCGCGATGCCTATGTCGAAAAGCCCACCGCGCACACCATGGACGACGCGCGCAAATTCCTTGCCGCCGTGAAGAAGACCGGCAAAATTGTCCAGGTCGGCACCCAGCGCCGCAGCACACCGAGTTATCAAAAAGCCGCCGACTATATTAAGTCCGGTCAGTTCGGCGACATCGTCATGGTTGAAATGACCTGGAACGTCAATCAACCCGGACGCTGGCGCCGCCCCGACGTCGTGCCTCTCCTTAAAGAAGAAGATACCGACTGGCACCGCTACCTGCTCAACCGCCCCCGCGTTCCGTTCGATGCGCGCAAGTATCTTGAGTTCCGCCTCTTCTGGCCTTACTCCTCCGGCATTCCCGACCAATGGCTCGTCCATCAGATCGACACCGTTCACTGGTTCACCGGACTGCCGCACCCGCGCAGCGTCGTCGCCAACGGCGGCATCTATCTCTGGAAAGACGGCCGCCAGAACTGGGACACCATGACCGCCGTCTTCGATTACGGGCCTCTCGATGACTCGACCAAAGGTTTCCAGGTACAGTACACTTCGCGTTTTACTAACTCCGCCGGCGGCGTCAAGGAACTCTATTACTCCAACGGCGGCATGATCGACATGGATAAGAAGACCGTTACTCCCACCGGCGGGCTCACCGAGAAGTACGCAGCCGAGATGAAGATGAAACCGAATCTGCTGCCCAGCTCTTCGCTCCTCGATCAACCCGAAGCAGCCGTCTCCACCGCCGCGGACACCCACGCCGATCCGCAAACCTCCGCGAACATGCGTAACTGGATGGAGTGCGTGCGCTCGCGCAAAACTCCCAACGCTCCCATCGAGGCCGGATACAGCCACTCCATCGCTCTCTGTATGAATGTGGCTGCGATTCAAACCGGCCAGAAAGTCACCTTCGACGACAAGACGCAGCAGGTCATGGTGGGAGGCAAGGTCTATGCCTAAGTTGGCTGTGCTCAGCATGGCTGTGCTGGCAGCCCTCTCCGCAGCCACCTTGCTTCCCACCCACCAACTCCTCGCGGCCAAATCCTCCGGCGTCCAGGTCGTCCCCAACGAGGCGCAGCGACGCGTCGACATCACCATCGACGGCCAGCCCTTCACCTCCTACATCTGGCCGACCACGCTGAAAAAGCCGGTCCTCTATCCGCTCATCACCGACGAAGGCATCACCGTCACCCGCGGCTATCCGCTCGCACCCCGCCCCCACGAGCGCGTCGATCACCCTCACCACGCCGGCATGTGGTTCAACTACGGCAACGTCAATGGCTTCGATTTCTGGAATAACTCCGATGCCATCAAGCCCGAGAATCGCTTCAAAATGGGCACCATCCTCGAAACCAAAATTGTATCTACAAAAAGCGGCGCCGACCGCGGTGAGTTAGTCGTCGACTCGGTCTGGGTAACAGGCAAAGGCGATCAGTTACTCGACCAAACCACCCACTACATCTTCTCGCATCGCCCGCACGAGCGCGTCATCGACCAGATCATCACCCTAAAGGCTCTGGACCGCGCCGTCTTCAACGACGACAAAGAAGGCCTCCTCGGCATGCGAGTCGCCAGTTGGCTCGAGTCACCCGACGAAAAGGGCGGAGTCTACCTCGACGCCAGCGGCCGCCCCACCAAAGTCGCCGCCGCCGACAATTCCGACGCCACCGGCGTCTACCTCACCAGCGAAGGCATCAAGGGCGGCGCGGTCTGGAGCACGCGCGGCCGCTGGTGCTCCCTTACCGGCCACACTGACGACCACACCGTCACCATCGCCATCCTCGATCACCCCCTCAACCCCGGCTACCCGACTTACTGGCACGCGCGCGGCTACGGACTCTTCGCAGCCAACCCGCTCGGCCGCAGTATCTTCGATCCAAAGCAGCCGCCCTTCAACTACACCCTCGAGAAAGGACAGACAGCCACCTTCCGCTATCGCGTGCTCCTCGTCTCGCACGAAGCAACGCCGGACTCCCTCAACCACGAAGCCGACCAATTCGCCACCGAGTATCGCTAAGCGCCGCAACGAAAGTGGGTGCCCCATGTCTCGATGGTGAGGCGTGGGTAAGTAGAAACTCCAATCAGCAGCAGGCCTGTCAAGCGGAACCAGAACTACCCCGGAAACTCGGCGCCACCTAACTCCGTGCTAAGTCCCCGGGGCGTCAGTCCGGAGTGCCCACCTGAATCACGATGCGCCCATGGTTGCGATGCGCGGCTGCCCGTTCGAGCGCCTCCCGCATCGCCTCCTGCTCGAAAGCCACCGTCGAGTCGATCGGGGGCAGCACCCCCACTGCCGCTGCGGCCGCCACTTCCGCCAGCGCGTTCCCTCCGCCCGGCCCCGGCCCGGTCAGCACATAGCGAGGTCCGCGCACATAGGAACTCAGCATCCGCGCACTCACCCGTGCCAGAATCCCAAGGATGCCGCTCCACCCCAGACGACGGTCGCCGATGAAGCGTTCCGGGCCCACGACGGTCACAAAGATGCCGTCGCTCCCCAGCACGCGCCGCCCCATCTGCTCCGTATCCTTGCCGCCCACCGCATCGAAAACGCGATCGACCCCGGTTACGCCCTCCTGCCGCAGCGCCCGATCCCACGGACCACGGCTGTAGTCCAGCACCAGCGAGCAGCCCAGCTGGCAGGCACGTTCCACGTTGGCCGGCCCGCAAACGCCCATGACCTCAACGCCCGTGCGAGCCGCCAGCTGCACCGCGATCGCCCCGATTCCGCCCGTCGCCCCAACCACCACCAAACGCATGCCGGCCCGCATTCGCAGAGCCTTCATCGCGGATAGCGCCACCAGACCGGAAACGCCGCAAGCCGCCGCCTCTTCGAAGGAGACAGTATCCGGTTTGCGCGTGAGCCAGCGCTCGTCGAGTGCGCATTGTTCCGCCCACGCGCCTCGCCGGCGCAGCGGCATCTGCACGCCGAAAACCGCGTCCCCCGTCCGCACCGAACGCACCTCTTTCCCGGTCGCAACCACGATGCCGGCCAGATCGCTCCCCGGCGTCACCGGCCGGTCCGGCCGAGGGCGCGGACCCAGTGGGATCCCCCCGTAGAAGGTCCCCTCGGCCACATGGATGTCGTCGATGTTGATGGTCGAGGCCAGCACCTGGACCACGACCTCACGAGGACCCGGGACCGGCTCGGCGATTTCTTCGATCCGGAAAACGTCGGGAAAGGTTCCCGGGGCCGGGCGCTGCTTCAAAACTACGGCTCTCACTCCCTCGATTTTAGAGTCGTATCGGGTGCTTTTTGCTGTGGGTGGCGTGGTGCCGCCGTTTCTTTTTCCCCGGCTGCCGGCGCCGGCCCGGCATTGTGAATCGCTTTCCTCGATTGCGCTTCTTCCGATCCAGCGGAGTCTTCTTTAATCGACCGCGCAACCCCGCCGCAGCGTGCAACGGTAGAAATATCGGAATCGCCGGCGATTCACAATCGCAGTTTGGAGGGTTCCTGAGCTGCCGGATCGCACTGGCCGCGCCAGACGGGATCGAGGGATGGGCTGAAGACAGCAGAGAGTCAGAGAAGAGCTAATGGTTCGCTTCGCCGGTAACTGCGTTTCCGCTGTCCACCGGCTTTGACTCCGGAGAGCCCTGCTGACGCAGATAGACGCTGAGCACCACGTAGATCGCGATGGCTGAGAACTCCGCTTCCCAGGTCTGCATATTGGCGAACCAGAAGGCCGCGCTTCGCCCATAGCTGGCCACGGTCAACGGCGGCTGGTGAACGAACCGCAATTCGGCGTTGTGTTCCATCCTGCCAAAGAACAGGTGCGCTGCGAACGCCACCAGGAACAGCGCCGCAAAGGCCAGCGACAGCGAGTGGCGGTAGACCCACGGCCGGTCCTGACCCTCCTCCCGCCGCCTGCCCCCGGCCCTTTCCGGCCTGAGCGAGTGCGGCGCGCCCTTCTCGCGCAATTTCGCGCCGAACACGATCAGGCAGCACAGCTGCAGCAGAGCCGCCTGCCAGTTTGTAAAGATCCCGTCCAGAAAATCGCCGGTGCCCAGGTAGCGCAGATACCCGATCCCCGGCAAGCCGTGCATTGCGAGCCGAGAGTTGTAGCTGACTTCCCCGGTTACACTTTGCCCCGCCAGCGTCGCAAAGAAAAGCGTCGCAAAGCAAAGGGAAAGGGCGTGATCCCCCACCCATCGCGATGCGCGGGCAGGTCCCTTCCGCCGCGGCGCAGCTCGGAGTCGTGGAGAGGCCGTAGCCATCGATCCGGTTAGATGACAGGCGGGAGGCTCGCGTCTCCCCGGACTGCTGAATCCGATCCTCAGCTCTGCGCATCCCATACTCCCGCGTTGGCCAAACGGCCCATTCACGGTAAAATAAGAGGATTGCAGGAAAGGTCTTAGGGAACAGCATCATGCCTAAAGAGGGAATCCACCCCAACTACCACGAGATTCGCGTCGTCTGCGCGTGCGGCAACAGCTTCACCACCAAGTCCACGAACAAAGGCGACATCCACGCGGAAATCTGCTCCAACTGCCACCCGTTCTTCACCGGCAAGCAAAAGCTGGTCGATACCGCGGGCCGCGTCGAGCGCTTCCGCCGCAAGTACGCCAAAACCGAAGCCAAGCCGGAGCCGGCTGGAGCCGCGAAGTAGTCAGCCAGCGGTCCCCGCAACCCAAGGCCTCCGCCGCGGCGGGGGCCTTTTAACATAGAGCTGCAGCGGAATCGCTCCCGATGATTGAAGTTTTCAGACATCGCGCTCGGCAGATGAGCGAAGCAATGAAATTTCTTGGGGAGGATCTGCCCAGCTATGCATCGGCAGTCGCATTACTCGCTGTGCACAGTGCGATTGCCTGGAATGACGTCATACAGATTCGATTGACAGGGAAGCGCGTGAAATACGAAAACCATAGACAGGCGGCCGATCACACGCGGCGGATTTGCGGCTCGCGCGGTATCGAAGCGGATGGGGTCCGCCATTTTGAAGCTCTTCTCGGCGGCAAGAATGCGGTAGCTTACGACGAGACTCCGATCCGTGAATCCGCTGCGGATAAGGCACGGAGCCACGCGCAGCGCTTTGAGACCTGGGCGCTAAGAATCTTGGGAGGACAATAATCATGCCGCAATCCGCTCTTCGCAGGCCAATCCTTACTCCCGCTCAGCGACAAGGCAGAGCTGTCAATGCGGTTGCCACACTGCTGAGAAAACTTCTCCGCGTGCCCAATATCTATCTGCAGGTCGGATGGCCCCGCCTGAATCGGCGACCCTTCAACGTAATGGCGGTCGACGATGGCGGAGCAGGCGATGTGCATCTCGTGGATGTAAAGCTCGGTTCGGTAAAGGGTTACTCCTCGGTCCTTCAGGAAATGAAGCTGGATCCTGCGCAATTCATGTACGTGGCGTCGGATGATCCTGAACTCGCGGAGCTTATAAACCATGCCGCTCTTTTTGCCCGCAATGGCATCGGCCGGATCGGCCTGATTTCGTTACGCGACATTGAGGGCGAATTGCCGGCGGCGGATCTTCTGGTTCGAGCCGAGCGCTTTCAAATGCCGGGAAAATACGCGGAAATGGTGAACAAGTTCGTCCGCCAGCATCCGCCCGACATCGAAGTCCGTATCTGAATGAAGAAGCACTGGGACAACCCGATCGACCACCCCATGCCATCTGGCACCCGTGTGCCCGCCTCCCTCCAGATCGGCAACGTCACCGTAGCTCCCGCCACCGTCCTCGCCCCCATGGCCGGCGTCACCGATACCGTCTTCCGCCGTTTCATCCGCAATGCAAGCATGTTTTTGGCGCAAGCAGCACCGGACTCCGACGATCCCGTGCGCGAAGCGCTTTCGCCCGTGCGGCCAGCACTCCGCAACGCCAGCGTCTTTTCATCGAGCCCCGACCACCCCAGCTCCATCGAAGACCTCGTGTCCAATCAGCAGTCCGGCTGCGGCCTCATCATGACCGAGTTCACCTCCGCCGACGGCCTCGCCCGCATGCGCGAATCCAAGCGCAAGCGCTACCTCACCTTCTACGACGACGAGCACCCCATCGCCGCCCAGCTCTTCGGCTCCAACCCCGCCACCCTCGCCGAAGCCGCCCGCATCGTTCAGGACACCGGCTTCGACATGGTCGACCTCAACCTCGGCTGCCCCGCCAAACGCGTCGTCTCCTGCAACGGCGGCAGCGGCCTGCTCCGCGACCTGCCCCTCATCGCCGCAATCTTCGAATCTGTGCGTGCCGCGGTTACAATTCCGTTCACCGTCAAGTTCCGCCTCGGCTGGAACGACAACCACATCGTCTGCGTTCCCCTCGCCAAACTCGCCGAGGACTCCGGCCTCAACGCCGTCTCCCTCCACGCCCGCACCCGCGAGCAGGGCTACGCCGGCCAGGCCCGCTGGCACCACATCGCCGAGGTCAAAGACGCGGTCCGCATCCCCGTCATCGGCAACGGCGACGTCCGCACCCCCGAGGACGCCTGCGCCCTCATCGCCAAAACCAACTGCGACGCCGTCATGATCGGCCGCGCCGCTCCCGCCAATCCCTGGATCTTCCGCCAGATCGCCCAGTACACCGCCACCGGCCGCTACGACATGCCCACCGACGACGACCGCCACCGCATGATCCGCACCTACTTTGAAATGCTCATCGCCGAAGCGCTCCCCGAAGCTCCAGGCAAGATGAAGCAGTTCGCCTCCTGGTTCACCCACGGTGTCCGCGGCGGAGCCGCCCTGCGCAAGTCCATCTACGAAGCCCGATCCGGAGCCGCCATCCTCGAAGCCGTCGACCGCTTCTTCAGCCAGGAGATCGCCAGCAGGGAACTGCCCGACCTTCCCGACTCGCAATCCGCCGACCTGCTCCCGTCCTTCGTCGAAAGCTGATCCTCTACACCCGCCGCATCGTCGCCAACCATGCCGGCGCGCCGTTCTCATGGATCCGCGTCTCAATCCGCGCCGCGTCCACAGCAACAACCTTCCACCCGTTCTCAGCGCTGAACGCTGCCCTCAGCTCGTCCTCCCGCACCGGGTGCGGAGCCATCTCCGGACCCGCGTCACTGAAGCACAACACATACACCGTTCCACCCGGCTCGGTTACCGACGCCAGACTCGCCACATACTTCGTCCGCTCATCGTCTTCGAAGGTGTGGAACAGCCCGCAGTCCAGCACTGTCTGAAACCTGCGCCCCAATCGCTCCAGGTGCAGCGCGTCCGCCGCCGCAAACTCAGCCGCGATGCCGCGCTCAGCAGCCTTCCGCCGCGCCATCGCCAGAGCCGTTTCCGCTACGTCAACCCCCAGCACCGGCAATCCCATCGACGCCACCAGCAGGCTGTGCTCCCCCGTCCCGCACCCCGCATCAAGAACCGGACCAGTCAACCCGCCAGCCTCCACCAGGCGCGCGATCGCCCCCTGCGGCCGCCCAATATCCCAGGGCGCCGGCCCATCCTGATACGACGCATCCCACGCCCGCCCCGACTCCCGTTCGTGACTCGTCGCCGGCCGGTCACGCAACGGATCGTCCACTCGAGTTCCAGATCGCTCTGACAATTGCTTTCTTCTCCTTGCAACCCCATCAGGCTAGCAGGTCAATCCGCGCTCCTGACTCATCGTCGGCGACATGGAGACAATTGGGTTCCACCTCTCCCCGTCAGCGACTAGAATCGAACCAGCCCATGAGCGCCGACAAGACCATCCGTAAGTTCTCCAGCCACGAAGAGCAGCAGGCGGAGACCTACCGCTACTGGCAAAGCCGCCCCGCCGGTGAGCGCCTCGCCGCGGTCTGGGACGCAACCCTCGCCGCCTGGTCAGCCAAAGGCTTTCGCTACGATGCTTCCCAACGATCTGAGAGAACTCTTACTCGCATTCAACGCACACGGGGTTGAGTATCTTCTTGTCGGCGGCTATGCAGTTGGAGTTCACGCCGAACCCCGAGCGACTAAAGACCTCGACATCTTCGTGCGTCCCGAGCGTTCCAACAGCGAGATTGTCTATCGTGCCCTTGCCGCCTACGGAGCGCCCCTGGGCGATGTCGTTCCCGAGGACTTCTGCAACGATCCCAAATCTGTCTTTCAAATTGGCCAGCCGCCCCTGCGCGTCGACATCCTGCAGCAGATTGACGGAGTGACCTTCGACGAGGCCTGGCCACAGCGGATTGAAGCCCTCATCGATGACATTCCAGTTCATGTCATTTCCGCCGAACACCTCATACAGAACAAACTCGCCGCAGGGCGCCTCCGCGACTTAGCCGACGCCGAAGCGGTTCGCGAAGCTACTAAGGAAAAGTAGCCTCACCCCTCCTCCAGAAAAATCTCCTCGATCCGCATCCCAAACAACCGCGCCACCTTAAAAGCCAGCGGCAGGCTCGGATCGTACTTCCCCGTCTCGATCGCATTCACGCTCTGGCGCGACACCTCCAGCGCCCTCGCCAGATCGGCCTGCGACCACGCCCTCTCCGCGCGCAGCACCCGCAGCCGGTTCTTCATCCCCGATACCTCCGCATCACCAGCGGAAACGACACCACCGTGAAGATCCAGAACATCGGGTACACCCACGCCAGCCTCAAATGCGGAGCCCGCCCGAAGTCCTCCATGTATCCCCACGCCGTAACGATGGCCAGGGTCGCCGCCACCCCGCACAGAATCGCCTGGATATAAAGGTTGCGCTGAAACTCGTCCTTCTCCTCGTTCAGATACGCGCCCGTGACCACCAGCGTCCATGCCACCGGAACCGCCGGAAGCACCGCCAGCAGATACGATGGCAACCCCGCCACATGACCATGCCGGATCCCAATCGCCGCCGCCGCCGAGAACACAAGACAGAAAAACGCCGCAACCATCATCCGGATCACATACCGCTTCTGTGCCGGATTCGACATGCACCACATAGTGAAGTCTCCTTTCCATGAAGACAAGTAAACATGACACACGACGCTCCTGGTCAAGCACAATTGACATTTTTCGCCACGAGTCCCGGCTTCCGCCCTCATGAGATCTGCCGCTTTTCCAGGGGGTCGGAGGGCGGGGCGACCCCTGGGTAAACTGTTGATTGCATGGGTGAAGGCGAGGGGCTAGCGCACGCATGTGTACTACTAAGTACACAGCGTGCCTCAAATTGCTGAGTTGGTACGTGGGTACCTGTTAGTAAACATGCACGCGCCCGCCCTCGCCTCCACCCCATGGATTCAACAAGTTCAAGAGAGGTCGCCCACCCTCCGACCCCTCCCCGATCCTCGCCAAATCCCCAGGGGAAAGCGCCGATCAGGTGTGGCGTCCGGTCAGCAGAGGAAGCCGCCGCCCCCAGCTCCCAGCTCCCGGCTCCCGGCTCCCGGCCACGGCCCCCGGCCTACGGCCTACGGCCTGCCATTTCGCCCAAACTGCCAAACAAGCCTTTTTTGTCAAGACTTTGTGGAAAAAGCTAAAGTAATGAGACCTGACTTACAACGACTTACACGCCAACTTATCCAAAGAAACCTGGCCGAGTTACCCCCACCAACATGCTATTCTGAACTTATAGTAGAAAAAGAAAAAAAGCCCTGCATGGCGGCGGGGCTTTTCCTTTTTCTGCTGTGTTGCTGTTCGTAACCGGGTTGCTCCCCCGGTTGACTTGCGAAGGGTCTGCAGGGGTGCAGGCCCTTTGCCTGTTTTTGGGGGAAGACAGCAGAGAAGCGCGGTAGAAAAGTCCGGCCTGCTCAAAAGCGGTCTGAGAGATTGAATCGGAATGCGAAAGGAAGCCAAAGTGATGATCGAGCACGAGCAGGAACAGGCGAGTTTAGAGGGCGAGGCGGCGAACACAAGTGGGGCGGCGCCGGCGCAGCGGCGATGCCGCTACACCAAAGCGGACGGAAAACCGTGCCGCGACTGGACGGTGCGCGGTCAGGACTACTGCCACCGGCACGATATTTTCCTGCACGCGCGGACCGAGCGGCCCATCGATGTGCCGCTGCTGGAGGATGTGTCTTCCATCGTGTTGTTGCTGTCGGAGACGCTGCGGGCGATGGCCTGGGGCACCATCCCGGTGGGCAATGGGCGCATGATGCTGGAAGGGTGCCGGCTGGCGCACACCATCCACCTGCAGAAGCTGGAAATGGCGAAATTCCGT
>CAVPCB010000120.1:0-7459 GCA_963702285.1 uncultured Acidobacteriaceae bacterium
ATGCAGCCACCGTTCACGCCCGTGTTTTGAAACGGGGCATCGACAACCCGATCGCGGTGGAAACAAGCAACGGCGTCGAGCTGATCGGGAGAATCATCGCCATCGACACCGACTCCTTCACGCTGCAGCTGTTCAACGATCCGGAGCCGGTCACGATCGACTACGCCGACGTGATCGATCTGCGGACGGGCCCAGTCGCGCGGGTTCTGGATCGTGACTGCATCGGGATCGGCGTCGTTTCCGGCATGGCGATATGGGGATTCGTGCATGTGCACAATCTCCAGCAGGAGCACTCGATCCCGAACATGCCGCCGATGCCAACCGTGCCGTAATCAGTCCCTCCGCCGATGCAGGCTATGCTTTAGGGCGTGAGTGCGAAGCGGAAATTCGAAGGCACGCTGCGGCACGATGGCACAAGCCTGAACTGGACGGTCATCACCCTGCCGTTCGATCCGACGAAGGCCTGGCCGAAACGCCAGCGCCTGCGCGTCCGCGGCACGATCAACGGATTCGCGTTCCGCACCTCGCTGTTCCGCGCCCGCGATGGCAGCTACATTCTGCTGGTCAACAAAAAGATGCAGAAGGAAGCCGGCGTCCGGCAAGGACACATCGCGCAGGTGATGCTCGAGCCGGATCTCGAGGAGCGTCCGCAATCCACGCCGCGTGAACTGGAGAAGCTGCTGCGCCAGGACCGCGCACTCAACCGGTTCTATGAACAGCTCAGCGATTCGATGCGGAAGGCCATCATCGATCAGGTCGAGCAGCCGAAGAGCGCTGAGGCGCGCGCGGGCAGAGCGGAACTGTGGGCCGAACGGATGCTGCTGGGCATGGAGGGTGAGAAAGTGACGCCGCCCATTCTGGAAGCTGCCTTTCTGCGACAGCCCCGGGCGCGGGATGGCTGGCGTGCGATGACACCGGTCCAGCGGCGTGGGCACCTGATGGGAATCTTCTACTACCAGAGTCCGGAATCGCGGCAGAAGCGAGCGCAAAAGGCCATCGAAGAGGCCCTGCGGGTTGCGGACAAAGCGCGGCGAGTCGACGGACCCAAAAAGGCTTCAGGGAGTAGTGGTTGAGTTGGCCCGGAACCCAGCCGCGAAGCCGTTCCGGGTGATTGTCGGAGGTCGAACGTTCAGTGAGCCCCGAACGCCGCCTTGAGAGGTAGCCATGTTTCCAGGGGGTTGGCGGGTTCGCCCTCGCTGCCAGGCGATGAAGAAAACCGACCAGGACTGGCGTCTGGAATTCCCGATTCTCAAAGGATCGGGGTCAAGTCTTGAGCCATCAATGAATTAATCGACATCCTCCGCCGCTTTCAGAAGGGCAGAGAAAGCCTGCGGCTCAGGAGTCGGAAGGTTCGGAAGGGCGGGACCAGTACGCCGGTAATCTTCTCTGTTTAATACTTAGATAATACTGTCGAGGAAATATTCCACCCCACTTTAACAGCTATAGTCCTCAATGTATGGCGGAGTCTGTACCACAGTAGTGGGCAGAGTCATACAACTTTTGTTGAGGAGTACTTCAGTCATGAAGGCCGTCAAGACCCTAATTCTCGGATTGTGTATTGCGGGCGCGACCGCTGCATTCGCGACTTCCCACATCGGCTCAGTTCCCATGAGTTCCAGCCATCAGGCGAACGTGGCAGCAATGCCGATCCCGCGTTGCACCCCCGGAGCCGACTGCGGCGGCAATGGTGGAACGGGCTGGGTGGCAGCAATGCCGATCCCGCGTTGCACCCCCGGAGCCGACTGCGGTGGCAATGGTGGAACGGGCTGGGTGGCAGCGATGCCGATCCCGCGTTGCACCCCCGGAGCCGACTGCGGTGGCAATGGTGGAACGGGCTGGGTGGCAGCGATGCCGATCCCGCGTTGCACCCCCGGCGCCAACTGCGGTGGCAATGGTGGAACGGGCTGGGTGGCAGCAATGCCGATCCCGCGTTGCACCCCCGGAGCCGACTGCGGTGGCAATGGTGGAACGGGCTGGGTGGCAGCGATGCCGATCCCGCGTTGCACCCCCGGAGCCGACTGCGGTGGCAATGGTGGAACTGGCTGGAAAGCCTAGAGATTCGATAGGAACTACGGTAACCGCGCTACCACGAAAGTGGCAGCGCGGTTCTTTGTTTTCTACAGCTTTTCGCTTGAGTCGTTTAGGTTACTTCGCTATCCTCAAAGCTCTGAGAGGGAAGCGATGGTGCATCTTCAGGAGCTACTCATACGACTTGAGCCGATCCTTGTGGTGCTGGCGGCCTTTTCGTTTTTCAAATCCAGATCGGCGCAGCGCCTCCCGGCGATGGCAACGTACCTGGCGGTACGACTCGCCTCCCTCGCCTATCTTGAGGTCGTTTACAACTTTGGCGGCGGCGGAATCTCCGATACGCACACCATCCGCTATTACGCTTACTTTTACGGCTACTGGTTCAGCTACATTGCCATCACGGTTTCCATCTTCTTCGTCACCCAGGAAGTCTTTAAGCGCGTGATGGAGCCCGTTCCAGGACTCCGCCGCCTCGGTCTCCTCGCCTTCCGCTGGATCAGCGTCGTCTCGGTCGTGGTTGCGGTCGGCGGCATCGCTCTGCCCAACGCGCTCTCGCAGCATAATCACTCGGGAGATTGGTTCGGACCCATTTGCCTGCAGACGATGCGTTGCGTCAGCGTGATGGAAATCTGCCTCCTCGCCTTCCTCGCTCTCTCGATCCACTCCCTCGGACGCTCCTTCCGCAGCCGGCTCTTCGGACTCGGCCTCGGATTCGGCGTGCAGGCTGCCGCTGACCTTATCTATACGGCGATGCCCGTCATCTGCCCGGGCCTGATCTCCGCAGCCGACCTGCTCGATCAGGTGGCAACGACCGCGGTGCTGCTGACGTGGGCCGTCTACTTCCTCATGCCTGAGCCCGAGGTGGAGCGGAATATGATCGTTCTGCCCCCCAGCTCGATGCTGGCTCGCTGGAATGCGCTCGCCAAGGGTCTGGGACAGATGCCGGAGCCTGTGATGGTGGGTGCGCCAACCGGCTTCTTCCTGCAGGATATCGAAGGCGTCGTCGATCGCGTTCTGGCGAAGAACCCAGTAGTGGCTCCCCGATAGCCGCTTCTCTTCTCACGCAAAAGCCCCGAGGAATCTCGGGGCTTTTGCTTTGGGCTAAGACTCGGACAACCGGAAGCGAGCCGTTCGGCCGCTCATGAAAAGGGCCGGACTCGCGTCCGGCCCCTGGGATGCTCCGGGTGCCGCTGTTCTACTCGGCGGCGACGGCCTCGACGGCGACGAAACGGCCGCGGGCGCCACGATCGATGAACTTCACGCGTCCAGCGATCTTGGCAAAGAGAGTGTCGTCGGTGCCGCGACCGACGTTAAGGCCGGGCTTGATTTTGGTGCCGCGCTGGCGAACGATGATGGAGCCGCCGGTGACCACCTGGCCGGCGAAGATCTTGACGCCGAGCCGCTGTGCGTTGGAGTCGCGGCCGTTTTTCGAACTGCCTAATCCTTTTTTGTGTGCCATGTCCTCAACCTGAATCCGCGCGGGGCGGAGTTGAATGGGCTACGCGCGCTTAGGCGGTGTAGCTGTTGCCGTCGACCTGAATCTCGCTGATGCGCACCTGCGTATAGCCCTGGCGATGCCCCTGGAGCTTCTTGTACTGCTTCTTCCGCTTGAAGTGGAAGACCAGGATCTTGTCGGCGCGGCCTTCGGAGACCACCTTGCCGAGAACGTTGGCCGACTGCGGCTTGACCAGCGAGCCCGCCTCGCCGGAGAAGGCGAGGACATCGGCAAACTCGACCGAGCCGTTATGGCCGGGCGTGAGGCTCTCCACCTTCACGACGTCGCCGGGGGCGACCCGGTACTGCTTACCACCAGTGCGGATGACCGCGTACATAATTCCTCCGGCGCCCGGGCGGCGAGGACTCCACCGAAACGGCAGGCGCGATCAAAACTTAGCTGGGCGGAAACTGTGCTTCGGCTCCAGCGGATAGCCGGAGAGTCCCGGAGACCTGCGGGACAGGCAGAATCGCCAAACCTTTTTAGTTTATGGGGAAAATGCGCTGTGGGTCAATCCGCCGAAGGGAAGCGCCACGAACCCCCGGCGAGAGGCGCAACCCGCGAATCGAGTCGAGCCATCTCAGAAGTTGCACGATGCCTCAGTAAGCCCACGAACTGAGGGACGCGCAAGAGGGCTCCTCGGTTCGTCAGGCCCTTGGCCCGACCAATCGCAAAACTTCTTCAGGAGTCCACCATGTCCCCCCGCCTGGCTTTGCTCTGGGCCGCAGCGTTTGTGTTGTCTGCCATCCCCGCTTCTGCGCAAGTCACCTTCACCACAACGACATACTCCGGCAACAATCTCTGGTTCCAGAACGGCGGACCGGACAGCCAGTTGCGGGTCGACCTCAACGGCGACGGGCGAGAGGACTTCGTGTCGGATAACACCGCTTCGTGGGCGAGCGGCTGCAGCGGTTCGTTCGCGGTCGCGCTCTCGACCGGAGACGGGCAGTATGCCGCGCCGGTCTGCTACACGCTTCCCGCCGGAGTGGGGTTGTATTTCGCGGCCGGGGATTTCTACGGCACCGGCACGATGGACCTGGCGGTCACGAACGAGCAGGGCGAGATCTACATCTATCGAAACCAGAGCGGGAATGGCGAACTGACTCTGGCGAACACCATCAGCCTGGTGAGCGAAGCCGTGGGTCTTGTGGCTTCCGATGTGAATCACGACGGGCACATCGACCTGGTTTACGACGTCGGGAACTCCAGCACCGGAGACGGAGGCTCTCTCTACACGCTGCTCGGCAATGGTGACGGGACGTTCACTGCCGGCCCGACCACCCCCTTCACCTGAGCCAGCAGGCAGCAGGATCTCTGGCTGTCGGCGATTTCGACGGAGACGGCAAAGGGCGACATCATGGTGACTGGCGGCGCACTCTACGACGCCGCGGTTCTTTACGGAGACAACACGGGGAACTTCACGCCGGGTCCGGTTTTCGAGCAGCCCGACGGTGGGGACGATCGGCACGCCAATGCTGGCATGGTACCAGGCCTTTGACGTCAACTCCGACGGCGCGATGGACCTGATCGGCTCGCCGCTTAGCGTATAACTTCTGCGGCAATGGGCTGCTATCCGACAGTGACACCAAACAACTATCTCGACCTCGAGTGGGGCCACTACAATCGCACGCTCAGCAGTCAGAAGATCCCATTGCAACACTGCCCCAACTCTTCTGCGCCACCTCAGGTGGCCGACTTCGATGGCGACGGCAAGGCCGACATCATCGTGGAAGAAGATTCGGACTGCAAGGGCACCGCGCCCTACACGCTGAACTTCATGAAGGGCAACGGCGACGGGACGTTCCAGGCGGAGCAGGCGATCTATTCCACGGGTGACGAGATCGATAACTGGCACGTTATGAGGGCGAGCCACTCCAGCAAACCCGATCTGACGGTCTGGCAGTACCTGGACGGGCCAGACAACACGGTCACCAATCCCGAGGCACTGGTGCTGGTGAATACGACGACCGGGGAACTTCCCGGCCTGCACGCCTTTGAACTACCGGCCTGCGGGGATCGCGGTCTGCGGACCCACGTCGATGGTGGGGGCGACCTCGCCAGTGAACTTCAGCTTCGCGGGGACCAACGAATCGCCCGGGCGCGACATGGAGATCTGGGTGGACGGCCAAAAAGTGGCCGAGAACCTGAAGCAGACGTACAGCTATCACGACTTCGTTCAGGCCAACGTGCCGCTGGGCAACGGTCAGCACCAGGTGGACGTGTTCTCGGTGGGATGGGAGGGTTCGCTGCTGCTGGACTCCTTCCCGCTGACGGTGGGAAGCGACACCTGCTCGGTGCCGGACGGTGGAGGGCTGCTCGCGTGCAGCCCGTTGGGGAACGCGGAGCTGCCGGCAGGCCAGCCGGTGCTGGCGTACGCGGCAGGCTCGGTACCGAGCGGGACGGCGATCGTGCGGATGGAGGTGTGGGTGGACGGCGTGAAGGAGTACTCGACGTTCGGGCAGAACACGCTGAAGACGGAGCTGAACGTGGGTCCGGGATGGCACCAGTTCGCCTACTTCATTGTGGACTCGGGCGGCGGCAAGCAGTTGGTCCTGTATTACGTGGAGGTGCAGTAGGGGTCTTTCGGGGGCAGGGGGGATGAACCCCCCTGTCCGCATGCAGAATCAGGCACTTCCGGAGGGGTCGACCCCTCTCTGTTATCGGACTGGTTAACGGCTCGTTTTGGGTTCCCGGGGTTCTTCGGCCGGGGCTGAAGCCCTGCTCCGAGGGTTCTCGGGTTGACATCCGACCCAAAGCGGGGCCATACTCGGGTCGAATGCCGACCCAGCCCAGCGACGACCGTATTGCCCTGCTGCAGGGGACTCTCGACCTGCTCATCCTGCGCACCCTGATCCTCGGTCCGTGTCACGGCCAGGGGGTTGCGCGATCGATCCAGCGCCAGTCCGAAGAAGTGCTCTTCGTCGATCACGGCTCTCTCTATCTCGCGCTGCAGCGCCTCGAAGACAGGAAGTGGATCCGCGCTCGGTGGGGGGTGAGCGAAAACAACCGGCGGGCGCGCTTCTACGAGCTCACTCCGAAGGGCCGCGCACAGCTCGTGGAAAAGACATCGGAGTGGAACCGACTCACCGAAGCGATGGGCCGCATCCTCAACGCCGGGCCGCAAAACGAGGAGGTCTGATCATGTTCCGTCGCCGCAAGGAAGCCGATTTTGCCGAAGAGATTCGCTCGCATCTGGAACTCGAAGCCGATGAGCTGCGCGAGGAAGGTGTTTCGTCCGATGAAGCGCATTTCCGGGCGCGCCGGAGTTTCGGCAACGTTCGCGCCGCGCAGGAGAGCTTTTATCTTCGCGGGCGCTGGGCGTGGCTCGACCGGCTTCTGCGCGATCTGCGCTTCGGCCTGCGTTCGATGCGCCAGAGCCCCGGCTTCACGATCACCGCGGTGCTGACGCTGGCGCTGGGCATCGGCGCCAACACGGCGGTCTTAGCGTGATGAATGCGGTGCTGCTGCGTTCCCTTCCGGTCGCCGATCCGCAGCGCGTGGTTTACCTCGAGACGTCCGGCGCTCCGAACGGCACCGGCACGATCGATCGCAACGAGACGATTTCGTACGCCGTGTATCGCGCCCTTCGTCAACCCCGGGAGCCGAGCGACGTGATGGCGGTCGGGCTTCTGTCTACGGATAAGGTGGGCATCCGGATCGGTAACCTTCCCGAACAGGCCGAGGCGGATATGGTTTCCGGAATTTTTTCTCAGGGCTCGGCGTTCCGATCGTGCGCGGGCGCGGGTTCACTCGTGAAGACGAATCCACCAGCGCATCTGGGTCGTTGTGCTGGAGGCTTACGACTACTGGACGCGGCGTTTCGATCGCGATCCCGCCGTTCTGGGCAGCGCGATGGTGGTGAAGAGTGTTCCCTTCACGGTGGTTGGCATCGCGGGGCGAGGCTTCGAGGGCGTCGAGCCCACGCACTCCACCGAC
>CAVPCB010000121.1:0-7811 GCA_963702285.1 uncultured Acidobacteriaceae bacterium
TGAAAATGGGGAATCCGCGGCAACGCGCGGTCGGGTGGCTGGGGCGGAGTCCGCGACGCCCCGGTCTGGGGGGGCCGAGGCGGACACACCGGGGCGTCGGAAAGCTCCGCCCCAGCCACCCAGGCTCGACAACAACTCGGCCACACCAGCGCTATTTTCAGAGCAACCCGGAACAAGGCCGGGCTCTGGGACTGTTTGCCATTCAGGGCTCGGTGGTCTCGATCCCCGCGTCGAGGACCTTGGTGATCCGGAAGCGACACTCCTGGAGGTGAGCCCGAGTGTGTCTTCGACGGGGAGCCCTTGATCAAGCTCAATGATGGCTACGGGGCCGGCGGAAATGTGCTCTTCTCGTTCGATGGCGCACCCAAAGCTGGGCTGCATAGGTGGATCGCGGAGGAGCTGCCTCGTCGAGCTGTTTTTGCTCCGCCACCCGACTCATGGGAGCACTACCTGGGGAAATTGGTCGCGATGGGAGCTGTTGTCGAACGGTTCGTGGCCGCGAGCGAGACGCGGTGCCGCCCTCCGCTCAGCTCATGCTCTACTCCGGCCGGCACTGTGCGCATCCTGTCTACCCAGGACCAGTTGTTCTCCGGCGCGGCGAATCAGATCTTCGTGGGTGGTACCTTTCCCGCCGACGCCGGATGCCCGGCGGGGAAATTCAGGAGCTGGCGTTACGCGTGGGGAAGACGCTGGCGGCCAGTAGATGTCGGTTGCTGAGCGTCGATTTTCTGTCGGCGCGCACCGCGTCAGCTGATGGCAGCACTACAGGCTGGAGATCAATCTGCGGATGGGTGGCGGCACCGCGCCGTACTTCCTGCTGCACGGTCTAGTCGAAGGCGAGTTCGAGGCCCAGTCTGGGAACTATCTTGGGCCGGACGGCGAACAGCAGTGTTTCGCAACAGACCGGCTGCAGCACGACCGATACCGCGTGCTCGGACCAAGCGACGTGGTTGATGCGGCCCTGCGCCACGGCCTGCACTCCGTCGACCGGGCTCAGCCGCTCCGGTTTGAAAGCAAGCGCCTCGAAGTTCAGCGCCCAGCCGCCACCCTGAGCGATCCCCGCCGCTACAGCGGCCGCCAGCGATACCAGGAAGACAAGGCCCAGGGGCGCCAGCGCCTTCAGGAAAATCCCGCGAATCGCCACCGCCGTCTCTGCCGCCGAGGTCCGATCCCAGAGCGCGGGCTGCCCCAGTCCCAGCAGAACCTGATAGACGCCGTTCCACCCAGCCACCCACTTCGGTGCCGCATCTCCGAGGACATACACAGCCGCCAGCATGGAGGCCGCCGCCATCAGATCGCGGCTGTGCGCCCGATCGCCCTTCTCGGCGGCCTTCTGCCGCTGCCTGGGAGTCGCGCGTTCGGTGCGGTCTCCGGGCATGGCTAGGTGGTCCCCGCCGACCGGGCCAGCAGACGGCCGGCATCATCCAGCAGCGCGGCAAAATGCGTTTCGATCCAGTGCGGCCACAGGGCCAGCGATCCGATCAGGACTCCGTACCCCAGCAGCGTCTTCAGCGGCACGTCGACCGTCATCACCGGCAGTTGCGGCGCCAGCTTTCCGGCCAGGGCCACTGCCATCTCCGCCAGCACGGTCGCAGCGATCACCGGCGCCGAAAGCTGCAGAGCCGCGGCGAAGATGCCGCCTGCCATCATCACCAGAGCGCCGCCCGCCCTGGGATCGAGCGTGACCGTCCCCACCGGCGCGGTGGCAAAGGTCCGGAAGAGCGCTTCCAGCATGGTGCGGTGCAGTCCGGCCCCCAGCACCACCAGCGTGCCCAGCAATCCGAACATCTGCCCCAGCAGCGGTGTCGATATCGGCGCGTTCGGATCCATCAGATTCACCAGCGAAAAACTGAACTGGAACCCCAGCACCTGTCCGGCAAACTCCAGCGCCTCAAAGAGCAGCGAAAGAGTCAGGCCGAGAACCAGACCGACGCTCAGCTCTCCCAGCACCGGCAGGATTCCCAGCTCCGCGTGGGCCCCGGGAAAGCCGGCAACCACCGGCGCCACCAGGAACGACACGGCCAGTACGAATCCGGCCTTGACGCGCGGAGGAATGGCCGTTGAAGAGAAGACCGGCGCAAACACCATCAGTCCGCTGATGCGCACCAGCACCAGCGTCATCGCCTCCAGGGTGTGCTCCCAGTTCTCTCCTGGCCCGAGCGCCGTCATCGCTATCCCTGCCCCAGAAAGCGGTGGAAGTCGGAAAAGAGCCCCGTCGTGTAGCTCATCAGACGGCCTAAATACCAGGGCAGAGCCGCCAGCAGCAGGCCGACGACGACCAGCAGCCGCGGCACCGTCGAGATCGTTTGATCCTGCAACGAGGTCAAAGTCTGCAGCAGGCTGATCAGAAGACTCGTGACACAGGCCGCCAGCAGCACCGGCGCGCCGAGAATTAGCGCCTCCCGCAGCAAATGCCGCATCAGCTCCGCCGCTTCATCCGGTCCCATCGCTTCCTCCCTTCGGATCCGCGCGTTCTGTTTCCGCAACCGTCTCGGCTGCCGCGCCACTCCGCTTTCCCTCTTCGCATCCTTCCCCCTCTGGCCAGGGTCAGAAGCTCTTCAGCAGCGAGCCGGCCAGCAGATTCCACCCGTCGACCATCACGAAAAGCAGAATCTTGAGCGGCGTCGAAATCACCACGGGCGGCAGCTGATACATGCCGATCGAAGTCGTGATCGAAGCCACCACCATGTCCACCAGCAGGAACGGCAGGAACAGCACCGCGCCGATCTCAAAACCGGCTTTCAGTTCGCTCAAAATGTAGGCCGGCACCACCACGCGCAGCGGCAGATCATCGGGCTTCGCCGGCCGCGAGGTCATCGAGGCTGAAACAAAGAGCGCGAGATCCTTCTCGCGCGCGTAGCGCAGCATGTACGTCTTCACCGGATCCGAACCGCGCTCGATCGCATCCCATCCGGAAATCTGCCCCGCCCGAAACGGCTCGACTGCCTGCTGATCCACCTGCACCAGCACCGGCTGCATCAGGAACCAGGTCATCATCAGGCCCAGCCCCAGCAGCACCTGGTTCGACGGCGCCGTCTGCGTTCCCAACGCCTGGCGCAGAAAGTGAAATACGATCAGCAGCCGCACCATCGGCGTCATGGACAGCAGAATCGCCGGCAGCAGCGTCAGCAGGGTCAGCGCAAAGACGATGGTCCAGGGAATCGAATTGTTGTTCCCCAGCTGTCCGGGCAGGTCCAGCCCCGGCAGCCCGTGCGGCGCCTTTGCCGCCGCCAGCAGCAGCAGGTTCACTGTGCCGGCTCCCGCTTCCGCCGCCGATGCGCAGGGACTTCCATGATCGGGGTAATCATCTCGCTGCCCAGCGCCAGCAGCACGCTCTTGCCACGGCAGTTCACCAGCACCAGCGACTTCTTCGGCCCCAGATTCAGCCGTCCCTCCAGCCGAATCGGCACCTCTCCGGCCGTCGGCAGGCTCATCAGCTTCCGCAGCCACAGTCCCAGCCGCATCGTCCAGCTGTAACGTGGCATCGGCGTGCTGCCTTCGAAGACCGGATTCAGCACCATGGCCATGTTCTTCTTCCCTCTTCCTCGCGGTTCCTCTGCCAATCGCAAACTCTCCACAACCTGCCTCACATCCTTCGCGCGCTTCCCTCAGGCCAGCCGGGTCACGCGCACCGCCAGTCTTTGATCCAGGACCTCGAACTCCGACCACAGCAGCAACGCGCCGCCGCAGCGCACGGGCACATCCTGGGTGTGCTCCTGCACCGTTTCCACAACCGTTCCCTTTTGCATCGCAAGCAAATCCTGCACGCGAAACGAGCGGACCTTGACCATCACGTCCACCTGCATCGGCAGCCGTTCCAGGCGATGGTCCTCCTCCACTGGCTCCGCCACTTCGGCAGCGGAGTCCTCCCGCACTGCCAGCGCGGTTCCTCCAGGGGCGGTTGGCGCAGCCGTGGTCTTGGCAGCCAACGCCTCTGCTGGGGCCGCCGGACCAGCATCCGCCGGTCCCACCCCAGGCCCATTCGTTGTCACTTTGTCTTCGGTTCCAGGCGGCATCGCAGCCGGATACATGCGCGCCGGTGCCCCAAAAGAAGACACAAAGATTAGAAAATTCTTATCCCTGCGCCTCGATCCCTCTTCATGACCCCATCCGCCCAGGTGGTCGTCCCGCCCCGCTCACGCCGCAGCACTCGAACGGCTGCCCACCGCTCAGACCGCCGCCGCGCCACTCCGCAGCGTGAACCAGAACGTCGCACCCTTTTCCACGGCTCCCTCGGCCCAGATGCGCCCGCCGTGCCGCGCCAGAATCCGCTGCACCGTCGCCAGCCCGATGCCGGTCCCGGGAAATTCGCTCCGATTGTGCAGCCGGTGAAACGGCTGAAACAGTTCGTCACTCTGCCTCGGATCGAATCCGGCGCCATCGTCCCGCACGTAGTAAAGCGTCTCGCCTCGGCGATTGACGGCGCCGAATTCGATGCACGCGTGCTCGTGATGCGAGGTGTACTTCCACGAATTGCGAATCAAATTGTCCAGCGCCACCCGCATCAGTCCCTCGTCGGCTTCCACCGGCGGCACATGCGCGATCATGAACTCGACCCGCCGTTTCGAATCCCCGCGCTTCAGATCCTCTGCGATCCGCGTCACGACTCCCGTCAGATCCACCGGCTCCTTCTGCAGCGGTGCCGTGCTCGCTCGCGACAAATGCAGCAGATCGTCGATCAGCGAAGTCATCCCGTGCGTGACCTCCTGCATTTGTTCCAGAATCTCCGTCTGTTCCCCCTCCTGCCTCTCGTGACCGGAGTTCTCCAGCAGGTAAATCATCCCCTGCACCGCGTCGAGCGGCCCGCGCAGATCGTGCGCCACCATGTACGAGAAGGCCTCCAGTTCCCGGTTGGCCGCTCGCAGAGCCGCTGTCCGCTCCTCCACACGAGCCTCCAGTTCCTCGCGAGCCCGGTTCAGAGCCGTATCCCGCTCCTGGATCTGCACCAGCATTTCGTTGAACGCCTCCACCAGCACCGCCACTTCGTCCCCATCCATCTGCGGCTCGGCCCGCACGGAGTAGTCCCGCTCGCGCGAGACGCGGCGTGCCGTTTCCGCCAGAGCCACCATCGGCCGCGCCACCAGCCGTCGCGCCGTCGCGCTGATCATGACGCCGGCCGCCATGCAAATCAGCAGCACGCCGAACGCGATCACCAGATACCGCCGCGCCCTCGTTCCTGTTTCGGTCAGCTGCGCAGCAATGTAGACCGTCCCCACCGGTTTTCCCTGAAAGATGATCCGGTGCGCCAGCAAGACCCCGCTGCCGTTCACCCATTCCTCGTCAACCTTTCCCGCGGTCAGCGGCCTCACCGGGGGTATCGGGGCACTGGCCGAACGACGATACTCTGCAAACGGCGTTCCATCGTTCATCACCAGGGTTGCAGCCACCACATCCGGCGAGCTGCGCAGCGCCTCCAGGGTCGTCGCTGCGCTCTGCTGATCGTCAAACATTAGAGCTGTAACGCTATTGGCACCAACAATCTGCGATGCAGTCCTTAGGTTCAGGATTAGATTCTGCCGGAAGGAAATCACGTCGTAGAGAAAGAACGCCAGTACAGCCAGCACCAGCACGATGGCGCTGACCATGATGTTCATCCACATCAGCTTTCCTGAAATCGACCGGGAGCCGGGCCTCATTTCGCACCTCCCGTCCCAGGATTGCCGGTTACCGTCACGGCCACCTTCAGCAGTTCCGAACTCACGGTGATGCGGTGCCGATTAATCGCTGCGAGATTGGCCGCGAAGCGAACATGATCCCCCACCAGCACGAACTGGATCATGCCCCCGCGTGCCAGAAAGTCCGGTCCGTCTCCGACCGTCAGAATCGGTTTGCTTTCCGCAGCCGCCAGAAAGCTCTCTTCCCGTGCGTGCTCCCCCGTTCCCTACAAACAGAATCGAACAGGCTCCCACGCCCTCCGGGCTATCCAGATCCCGCTCCTCCACGGGCCGCCCGTCGATCTCCTCCCCCTCCACCAGCTTCCCCACCGCGAGCCCGAACGGATCGCGTCCGGCTACGCAAACCAGCATCGGACCGCGATCGATCCCTGCGGCCAACGTACAAATTTCCCGAAGTTGTAGAGATACGCAGCCTGGACGTCATCGCGCGATGTCTTCTGCGCTTGTCCCGCCTGCGCAGCCAGCATCAGCGCCATCGTCGCGAGGGCCATGCTGCTCGCGACCTGGCGCGATGCCTCGCCGCAGCGCACGCTCGACTCTTCCCGGCCCCGCCTTCTCCCGCCGCTGCCCCGGTCTTCTCACCATGCGTCCACGTTGCCCGTGCTGCGCTACTTCGTCAAGCTTCATTCAGCATAGAGGTTGCGCCGACGGATTGGCTGGGATCCAAGGCACGGCTGCGCCGTCGCCCATGGGTACCCATCCGACTCCAGTTCCATGAAGGAAGCCTGCGCATTTTCGGAAACCGGCAGATCAAGGCGTGCATTTATCCCGTTGCGAGGGCCAGGGATTCAAACGAGCCCGCGAAATGTGCCGAAGCATGCTCACCCGCCCTGGGAAGGCCGGACGAACCGCCGGGCGGTTTTGAGATGCGGAGCGAATGAAGTCCGGTTGCCTCAGAAACCTGCCGGGCACCAGCGGCTCCCTAATCCGGCCTTGACCTATCCGAGTCCCACCCTTCATCGCCCCATGCGGGCGCTCCCAACGACTTCCTTCATTCGGCTCCGACCTCGCTCACAGAATCGGCCTGCCACCCCCTGCTGAATCTCATCACCGCCCGCCACCATCCCGCTGCCCGAACCAATCCTGGGCCGAAAAGAGTAAACTGCACTATCCCGCGGGTCGCTGAAACCAGCTTTCGGGCAAATCTCCGCCCTCTGGAATCGCACGCGGAACAGAGGTGACGCATGAAAAACTCTTCTCGACTGGCTCTCATTCTCGCGACCTCAACCTTTGCCGCCACCCTGATGGGCTGCGCCCGCCACAGCAGCGCCGAACATTTCTACCTCGTCACCGCCAACACCAAACTGGCCTACTGGCAGTCCGCTGCGGCTGGCCTCGACAAAATCTCCAAGGAGTACGACGTCCATGCCGACATGCGCGGCCCTCAGGGCTTCGACCCTCAGGACGAGGCCGCGGAATTTCGCTCCGTCGTCGCCCTTAAGCCCAACGGCATCCTCGTCTCCGTCGCCGACGAAAAGCTCATGCAGCCTGAAATCGATGCAGCCCTGAATGCCGGCGTCCCCGTCATCACCATCGATTCCGACGCCCCCAGCAGCAAGCGCCTCTACTTCATCGGCACCAACAACCGCCAGGCAGGCCGACTCGGAGGTCGCGCCCTCGTCCAGAAACTCGGCGGCAAGGGAAACGTCGTCTTCTTCACCAACCCCGGCCAGCCCAACCTCGACGAGCGCCTCAGCGGCTACAAGGATGTCCTCGCCGACTCGCCCAACATCCACATTAAGGAAGTCGTCGACATCAAGGGCGAGGGCACCGCGGCCTTCGATTACACCCAGCGCGCCCTGGCCCTTACCGGCAAGGATCGCGTCGACGCCTTTGTCTGCCTCGAAGCCTCAGCCGGCCCCGAGGTCGGGGAAGTCCTGCACCGCGGCAATACCAAGGACCGCGTCGTTATCGCCATGGACCTGAACACCGATACCCTCGAAGACGTGAAACAGGGCATCATCGCCGCCACCATCGCGCAGAAGCCCTTCACCATGGCCTACTTCGGCGTGAAGATGCTCGACGAGCTCTACCACAACCCGCTCCCCTCGCTTACGAAGGACTACTCCGTCGATCCCTCGTCACCCATCCCGGCTTTTATCGACACCGGCTCCACTCTCGTCGACCAGAGCAACG
>CAVPCB010000122.1:0-7953 GCA_963702285.1 uncultured Acidobacteriaceae bacterium
TGGTCGCTGATCCGCCATTGAACCAATGAGCCGGTCGACGGGACCTGAGCGATGAACAGTGGGCCGCGGTGGAACCGGTGCTGCGGCCGTCGCGAAGGCGCCAGCCTTCGAAGTGAATCCGGTGCCATGATCGATGACAATCCGCTCCGGCAGCCCGCTCACGAGCACCTGGTGTTGCGCCCAGCGGCCGGTTAAGGAACCAGTACCTCGGATCGCAGGGTTTAATGCTGAACAGACGCGGTTGTGTCCCCCGGATCCGATCTTCCCCACAAAGCCGTCTGGCCTTCGGTTGCGTCTCTGCCCCAGAGGGCTGTCTCTGCATCCGGCGTGCCTCTGCCCCACAGGGCGGTTCTGCCCCACAGAGCCGTGTAACCATCGGGATCGCTCCTGCCCCACAGCGCGGTCGAGCCCCACACCGCATTGTTGCCGCTGCCCGAAGTGTAGAACGCGCGGCTGCCATAGACGCTGCCTGCGGACCAGAGTCCCGTTGAGGTCCAGAGGGCGCTGGAGTCGATAACCGCCGTGGTGTTGCCGCTCCCCTCATCGTAGACAGCAACAGGAGACATAGCGGTCCCAGCCGGGATGCGCAGACTACGACTTGTAGCCGCACTTACCGTGCTGGCGATGTCGAGATAGCCCGCGCCAATCGTGAACACATCGTAGTTAGCCTTATACTCGACGCCTTCGTCCGTGACGCTGCTCGAAACAGGAAAATAGCTGCGATCGGCGCTGACCATCACCAGAGCCTTGACCTGGTCCGGGGTCAGGTGTGGAGCGGCCTGTAACAGGTCGGCGATGGCGCCGCTGGTGACGCCCGTCGCCATGCTGGTGCCGCTCAGGGGGAAGTAATTCGCCGACGGTGTTTCGGGGCCGTTGGTGCGATAGAAGGAATACAGCGTGTAGAACGAAGGGTTGTTCGCGGCCAGCGAATCGTTGGAATACTGCAGGCTGGTGACAAGATTGCCCGGAGCAACAACGTCCGGCTTGACCACGTGGTCGATGAACGACGGTCCCTTCGAGCTGTAACTCGCAATAATGTCATCCTGAAGCGACGCGGTCTCTCTGGTATTCATGGCGCCGACGGTCAGTACATAAGGATCGTTGCCGGGTGCGTCGATCGTCCCATAACCTTCCGGATTCAGATTGAGATCGCGGCCATCATTGCCCGCCGCGACCACCACAACGATGCCCGCCTTCCACGCCTGCTCCACGGCCTGGCAAAGCGGATCGAGAGTATAGCTCTCGTAGATAGGGCGGCCAAGGGAAAGATTGATGATCCGGATGTTGTACTTGCTCTTCAGCGCAATCGCGCGCTCAATGGCGGCAATCACGGCAGAGTCGGTGCCCGCGCCATTCTCATCCAGAACCCGCAGGTTGATCAGGTTGGCGTTCGGAGCCGAGCCGACAAAGCTGCGGAAGTACTGTGATCCGCTGGACTGCGAACCGTTGCCGGCAATCAAACCCGCAACGTGGGTTCCATGTCCAAAGTGGTCGAGCGCATCGTGCTCGTTAGGGAGGAAGTTCTGGCTGTAGACAATCCGCCCCGTGGCTCCAGGCGCCACTTCGCCGAGCGAGTCGAGCAGGTTGGTAACCGCGCTTAGAGAAAGACCAGGGTTCTGGCCCAGATCCGCAACCGGGGTGATACCGCTGTCGATCACAGCAACGCCGATGTTCGTGCCCTTATATCCCTGCTGCCAGACCGCCGGCGCGTTGATGGGCTCGCTGGTGAACTCCGCCGCGGTGATGTCGCCCGCCCCGCGCGCACCGAGAGAGCGATCCGGAGAAATGTAGCGGACGTTCGGGTCGGATGCAATCAGGTTGAGCCGCGCCGGAGTTACATCGGCCACCACCGCATTGATCGTTCCAAGAACGGTCTTCAGCAGCCCGCCCACCAGGCCGAGCAATCCCGTCTCCGCCGTCGACGGCGGATTGTAGTACTGAATGATGACCGTTTGGCTTGCGTTGGAAGACGACGCAGTCAGATCGGGCGCGATCTTGCTGTTGGCCGAAGACGCCGCCGCAAAGCTGGTGGCGGAAACAGCGACAAGAGTACCGAGAACAACAGGCAGACGAACCAGGAAACGGGACATTGTCTTACGATCTCCGGGATCGCTGAAGTAACTTGCTTCTCGCGATCCTGTGCGGGCTGCTGTTGTCTCTGGGGAGACCTGGGAATCATGCATGCCCTGCACACTTCGTAAGGTATTTCGGTTGACCAGGACCAACAATGGCAGTGTTGTGGTAAAGGGGCGGGCTTCCGTTATCTGCGCAGGTAATCAGGTGTCTGTAGTAACTCCTCTGCAAGTGCGGCGTCGCGAAAACGCAACAGCATTTCCGGAGGAGCGGGCAGCGCGCGCATCAGTGATACGGAGGCTGGGTGTCGAACCTCACTTAGCTGTCCTACCGGGATAGTTTCGACGATCGATCCTTCGTGGAGAACGGCGACGCGATCGCACAGCCGGATTACTGACGTCAGGTCGTGCGAGATATAGAGAAGCGTCATCCCGAGCCTGCGATTCAGGCTCCTCAGCAGGTCGACGATCTGCGACTGGGTTACCGGATCGAGGGCGCTGGTGGGCTCATCGGCCACGATGAGAGCAGGCCGGTGCAGCAACGCCAGCGCGATCAGTACCCGCTGCGCCTGCCCAACACTGATCTCGCGGGACCGCCGGCGCAGAAATTCCGCATCGGAGGGTAATTGCACCTCGGCCATCAGTTCGCGGATTCGCTCGCCCAGCGCGTCGTGCGCGCGGGGCTCGTGCGCCTTCCATGCCTCTTCGAAATGTCTCTGCAGGCTGATGGCGCTGTTAAGTGCGGTCATCGGGCTTTGCGGGATCAGCGCGATCTCTTTGCCGCGAAGGCGGCGCAGTTGCTTTTCTGAGAGCGTCAGCAGGTTTTCGCCATGTAGCAGAACCTCGCCGGTAACGCGGCCGCCGCGCCACGGCAGCAATCCCAGCAGGGACAGGACGAGCGTACTCTTCCCCGCGCCGCTGGAGCCCACCAGACCGAGAATCTCGCCCTGCTGCAGCTCGAAACGGATTCCAGACAGCGTGATCTTCCCGGAATAGCCTGCAGACAGGGCCACGCGCAGCAACGCTTCTTCGTTCATCGCGACCCCTGCAGGCGAAGCTGTTCCACATTCCACGTCAATCGCGGTTCCAGTACCGCCGGCCGCGCACCCTGCAGCTTCGGTGACACGGCCACCAATGCATTGGGATAGACGAGGTAAATGAACGGTGCCTCATCGGCGACGATCTGCTGCACGCGATCGATCGCTTTCTTTCGCTCTGCGTCCAGCGCGGTTGCAGCCTGTTGACGCATCAGGCGATCGATCTCCGCTTCCCAGGATGTGGCGGGCGTTTTCTCCGAAGGGTTCCACTGGTGGTTTGGCGAGGAACTCAGCCAGATGTTCATCATCGCGTTCGGCTCCGGATCGACATTCTCCAGCCCCAGCAGGCACGCCTCGTAGTCCTGCGTGTGCATCAGGCGCTCAATCAGGGCAGGGAAGTCCAGACTTACGACCGTGATCTGCATTCCCAGAGCCGCGAGATCCTGCTGGATCAGCGTCGCCATTTTTGCGCGCGCGCCATTGCCGGAATTCGTGAGGATGGAAAACTTCACCGGATGACCGCCCGCGTCGACGAGCACGGATCCCTGCAGGCGGAACCCGGCAGCGGCCAGACCCGCTTTGGCTGCGGCCACGTCAGTCTGCGGAGCGGTGAGGGCGCGGTTATACCACACCGAATTCGCCGGAGAAATAAACGACCAGGCCGGTGTGGCATGCCCCAGGTAGGCGATGCGCGCCAGGTCGGAACGATGGATGGCCTGCGAAACCGCCACGCGAAAGGCGCGGCTCTGAAACCACGTCTTCTCCCATGCAGGCAACGGCGCGGCAGGCGACTGATTGAACCACATCTGCTCGGTGTTCAGCGACGGCCCTAGGTCCCGCACCATGCCGGGAGCCTTCTTGCGCAGAAGCTCGAAATAGTCGGGGGGAAGGCTGTCGATCAGGTCGTAGTCGCCACGCAGCAGGAGCCGGATCTGCTGTTCCATGTTTTCCAGGATGTCGAGGCGGATGCCCGTGGCGTAGGGCTCGGCGGCATCGGGTCCGGCATAGTGGGGATTGCGGCGGAGGCGAACGTATTGGGAGCGCCGATAATCCGCGAGAAAAAATGGCCCGGACGTGACGCGCGCCTCGGAGGGACGACCGGCGGGCTCGATGGCGATCTCGTCGAAGACTCTGCCGATGGCAATCACCCGCTGCGGTAGATGGACGATGACGGTGGTCTCGCTGGGTGCATCGACAGTGACGCCGGCGGGAGAGATGAATTCCTGGCTGGCGGGCGCCTTTTCGCCGAGAGAAAGAACGCGGCGCAGTGACCCGACGACATCGCGCGACGTCAGCCTGCTGCCATCGGAGAATTCGAGGCCAGGCCGAAGCATGAAGGTAAGCGTCTTGCCGTCGGGCGAAAGGGTCCAGCTCTTCGCGAGTTCCGGCTCGACTCTCTGGGTGAGCCGATTGAAGCGAAGCAGAACGCCCGCGGTCAGATCCCGCACTGTTTCCGATTCCTGGTCGTCGACCTTGGCGGGATCGAAGGTCTTCGGGTCGTAGCCGATGGTCCACGCCAGTTCACCAGGCATGCGCGGCGCGGCCTGAGCGGCGCACGTCGCAACGGGCGCCATCGGTAGCAGCGCGGCAAGGCAGACCAGGATGCGGCGAGAGAAGTGCATGCGATCAGGCCTCGACGGCCACTCCTTCCAGCAGGAGCAGCACCACAACCAGCAGAATCACGGGCAGGTAGACCCAGTGGGTCTGCATCAGCATGGGGGAGTTGTTCAGCTCGAAGAGCATTCCGCCCCAGGAGGGCAGCGGTTCGCCAACGCCCAGGCCAAGCGCTCCAAGATTCGCCTCCGCCATCACAAATGCAGGAATGCTGATGAGAAACTGCGGTAACAGCAACGGGAAAAGGTTGGGGAGGACGTGCCGGATGACGCTGACGCGGTTCAGGCCCGAAGCGCGCGCGTACAACATCCACTCGGACGTTCCTGAGCTGCACCACGCCCCGATAGACGGCGCGTGCGCTGGCTGGCCATCCCAGCGCGGCCAGCACCAGAAACGTTATCGCTGCGGAACGAGCGGGCGCTGTCGTTAGCGGCAGGGCCGATCGCACCATCATCAGCAGGAACATCCAGGGGAGCGCAAGAAAGACATCGCAGAGCAGCATCATCGCCCATCCCATCGCCGAGCGGCCAAGCGCCGCCAGGGTTCCCACTCCGGCGGCGGCGGCCGTGGCGACTGCGGAGGCCGCAATGGCGCCGGCCAGACTCAGCAGGAACGCTGCCGCCACCCGCACGAGCCGGTCGCGTCCCACCGCGTCCGTACCCGCGAGGTGGTGCAGCGATGCGGGGGCCAGCGTGGCCTCTCGGTCCTGACGAGCGTAGCTTGCGCCGGGCATCGACACGACGACCGAGGCGGCCACCATCAGGCCCACCAGCAGCCACAGAACGGAGCGGCGAAACTTCATGCGCTCTTCCATTCCTCCGCGCGCGCCGCGGACGTTCCCGAACAGGTGACCGCCAGCGCCATCAGAATCGTCACCGCCAGCAATACCGGCAGGTCGCGATTGAGAGCCGCATTCCACGCCAGCTGGCCCAGTCCAGGCACGTTGAAGAGAACTTCGACCGGAACCAGAGCGCTCAGAGCGGTCACGATGGAAAGTGAGGCCAACGCTCCCAGTTGCGGAGCCAGCGCCGGCCCCAGATGCGCCATCAGCAAACGCCTTGTGCCCATGCCCTGCGCGCGCGCCTGCAGAACGTGAGGTTCCAGCCATGCTTTCCGCAGTGCCTGATCGAGAAATTTGAAGTCGCGCGCGGCAAGCAGAAGCGCCATCACCAGCACCGGTCCGCCGCTGTCTGCAAGCAGGCAAAATGTGGCGAGCGCTGCGGTGGGAATGGCGAGAAGGAGAGTCGCCGGGGTTTGCCAGAAGAATGACGGATTCCGTCCCCCACTCGCAATCAGCGCCCCGCACAGTGCCATCATCCATGCGAGGCCGATGCCGCGCAGCAGCAGACTGCCGCTGACGGCGATCCGCGGCCCGATCAGTTCCGAGACGGGGACCTCGTACTGGCGCGAGCGGCCGAAGTCCCCGTGAATCCAGCCGCCAATTTCCGCTCCGGCCATCTGCGTGAAGGAGTGGCTGCGAGCCGCTTCGGCGGAGAGCTCCGTGCGCGCTTCGGCCGCGTAACGGCTGTCCATTTCGCGCGCGTCGCTCAGATATCCGGGAGCAAATCGCACCAGAACGGTGGAACCCAGCAGGACGAGCAGAAGAATGGCGAGCGTTCGTCCCATCCAGCCCAGCAGCGAAAGCGCCGGTTTCATGATGCCGGGATCCCGGCCAGAACCGGGCTCGGCGTGTCCTTGCCGCGCTCGCCCGCTGCCTGTGCCGCGGCTGTCTCGCATGGGGCCGGTTCGAAGTCGAATCCCGCGGCTGGCGCGGCTCCGCGCTCGATAAAGATATCTGTCCTGAGCGGCTCCATTTCGATGGTGTGCTTGCGGGCCATGTCTTCCAGTTGCGGATAGTGCTTTTCCAGCAGCTTCACAATCGAGGGATCGAACTGACTGCCGGCTCTGCCTTTCAGCATCGCCATGGCTTCTTCAATCGGCAGAGCGCGCCGGTAGGGGCGATCCGACACCAGGGCGTCGAAGCAGTCGACCACCGTTAGGATCCGGGCGCCGATGGGAATCTCCAGACCCTTCAGTCCGTCGGGATAACCGCTGCCGTCCCACGCTTCGTGATGCGATCGGACGATCGGCACCACCGGATAGGGAAACTGCACGCGCTCGAGAATGTCCGCCCCGACAACGGTGTGAGTCTTGATCTTTTCGAATTCTTCCGGCGTAAGTTTGCCGGGCTTATTGAGGATCTGCTCCGGAACAGCCAGTTTGCCGATGTCGTGGAGAAAGGCTGCGATGTTCAGCGCCTGCATCAGGCCCGGCTCAAGGTTCATGATGCGGCCCAGCTCCGCGACATAAACGCGCACTCGCATCAGGTGCTCGTGCGTGCCTTCGTCCTTGGCTTCCACGGCCATCGAGAGGCCCTCGATCGTGCGCATGTAAAGCGCTTCGACCTCCTCGATATGGCGCTCACGATCGCGGATCATGGCCATCTGCGCGCAGTAGGCTCGGTAGACCGTATAGACCAGCGGGATCAGCAGCAGCGAGGTGAGCCAGCCGAAACGAATGCCGATGAAGTCAGCGAGGACGGCGACCATGGCGCCGACCAGGTAGAACGGCAGGTACCAGAGGAAATCCTGACGCCAATGCGCAAAGGGTGAGGTCCCCGAAGACCAGCCGATGACCAGGGCGACAGGGATGGTATTCGCCAGAAAGTAGACCGTCGCGGCCAGCGCGAGCACCGGCGCGCTCTCGGGCAGAAATTTCATCGCCCCGGTGAACGTGAGCCAGGCCAGCGCCGTGGCCGTGGTGACGTTGGCGACATTGAACAGGATCTGAACCACCGTGAAGGGCTGCCTCACCTTGATGCGACACTGTGCGGCTACGCTGCACACGGCCAGGCAGACCGCCTGCAGAGGGGAGAGCTGGAGGATGCCCAAAAAGATGAAGGGGAAGTTCACCGACATCGTCCCGTCGCTCTTTGTGAGAGTGACTTTCATGCCGGAGCTGAGAAGGATCGCTGTCAGGTAGATAGAGAAATGGATCCACTGCTGGTGAGGATGGCCGCGAAGTGCGAACACACTCGCCATGGCCCCTGCCACAACGGCGCAGATGAGAGCCTTAACACGGATCGACACGGTGGTCTTCCCTGACAGGTTTGGCAGCCGTGCGGAGCCCCTGCCGGAGACTCGCTGTTCCGCCTGTAGTCACGAATAGTTACGTTCAGCTGCATGGTATCGATCGCGAAGGGTCATTCCCAATGCGTCTTTAGTTGCAAG
>CAVPCB010000123.1:0-15419 GCA_963702285.1 uncultured Acidobacteriaceae bacterium
AGTCGTTCTGCATGACGTAGCCGCCGGGACGGGCAACATCGCCGAGGACGTAGACGATGCCGGCTTTGGGAACGAGGATGGTGTCGCCGGGGCGGACGAGAATGTCGGCATTGAGGGCGTCTTCCGCGCGATTGGACAGGAAGGTGCGGATGCGCTCGCCGTCTTTGCCGCCGCGTTCGACGACGATGTGACGGTCGGCGTCGGGGGTGAGTCCGCCGGCGAGGGAGAGGACGTCGATGAGGGTGCGGGGCGCGGTGAGACGCACGGAGCCTGGATGGGCGACCTGGCCGAGGATGGTCACGGTTTGCGTGGCGTATTCCTCGACGAAGACGGAGGCCTCAGGGTGGAGGAGGAAATTGCCGTCGCGGTATTGCGCGGCGATGCGCGCGGCGGCCTGGGCGGGGGTGAGTCCCTGAACGGAAACTCTGCCGGCCAGGGTGAGGACAATTTCTCCCGAATCGAGAACGCGGAGGTGCTGGTCGAGTTCCGGTTCGCGGAGAACAGAGATGCGGAGAAGGTCGCCGGGACCGATCAGCAGCGATTCGGTTGCTGCGGGGGCTGGCTTTCGGTGGTTGGCGTTGGCGGGATGGCGGGTGCGGCGACAGGGCGCGGTTGGTCGGAGACGAGGATGGCCGCGGGCGGAGCGGAGGACGCGGGTTGCTGTGCGGCGATCCGCAACGGTACGCCGAGGAGGATGAGGCCTACGAAGCAAAACGGGATGAAGTCAGACGTGCGCATAGACGGACCCTGGGTTGGCCTGTTGAAGAACGAGGCCGAGCACGGCATGGTTGGGAATCTGGCGGCTGAGCATCTCGAACGAGGGAAGGATTTCATCGCGCCTGGTTTTGCCCGCCTGCGCAGCCAGCAGCACCGCGTCGGAGAGCTGGGCAAGAACGAGAGCGTCGGCATGGAAGGCAGCGGGACCCTGAATCACGATGAAATGGAATTCATCGCGCCACGCGCCCAGCAAGGCGGCCATTCGCGAGGAGGCAATCAGTTCCGCAGGACAGGGCGGGCGAGCACCAGCATGCACGACCGAGAGCAGGGGCAGGTCGGCGATGGAATGGACAAGGGGAAGCACCGCCTGACTGGAGAGCATTTCGCTGAGGCCGGGATCGGTGGAATTGTTCACTTCGGGGGCGGAGCGAAGGTCGGCATCGACAAACAGCACGGACGAGCCCTGCTGGGCGAGGACGGTCGCGAGGCTCAGAGACAGAGAGGGCGGCATGTCGTGAGGGTGGGGGCGATGTCCGTTGGCTGGGCCGTGGCTGGAAGCGATGATGGTGATGAGCTGCGGAGCGGCGTCGCTGTGCGAAAGGAGAAGGGAGGCACGCAGCCGGTGCAGAGCCTCAAGGAATGGGGTTTCGCGGGTTGGCGTCTCGAAGCCGAATTCGGCAGCGGCCTGCAGGCTCATGGTTGAGCTGGCGGGAAGCGGCAGCAGACGGCGATACCAGGGATCGCCTGGGCGATAGGCGGGAACGGTGGCGAAGACCGGGGCGTCCAGCAACGCTTCGAGTTCGGCCGCGGTGTGCAGGGTGTTATCGGTGAGCTCGCGGGCGATGGCTGTGCTGCATCCAAGCGTCATTCCGAATCCCAGGGCTAGTGCGGCGAGCAGGGGGAGGCTGGGACTGGCGGGGTGGTCGGGTGGGGGTATCAGAGCGGGACTGACCACGGCAAAATTGGCGGAGTGCAGTCCTTCGAGGATGCCGGTTTGCTGGAGACGGCCGAGGAGGCTGCTGTAGAGGACACGGCTCTCGCCGGCTTCCTGGCGAGCGAGGCGCAGCGCGACGGCGTTGCCGGTGAGCTGCGAGGCGAGATTTCTTTGCTGGGTGAAGGCGTCGCGTGCGGAGTTCTCAGCCTGCAGGGAGACTCCGTAGTCGGTATGGGCGCGGTCGCCGAGGCGGCGAATTTCTTCCTGAATGGAATTCTGGATGCTGTCGAGATGCGCGCGCTGTTCAGCAAAGACGGGCCAGTTCTCTCCGTAACGGTTGGCGGATTCGGCGATCTGACTTTTGAGAGAGGATTCCTGGGCGCGCAGGGACTGGAGGAGGGCGAGGGAGTTCTGAGTGTTGGGGCCGGCATCGGGATTGCCGGCGAGCCCGGAGATGGATTCCGGATCGCCACTCTGGACGGCGCGCCAGATCGCTTCGCGAACGATGCGGCTGGATTCGGCGGCGGAGAGGGCGGAGTTGAGAGAGTCGAGGCGGGCGAGCACGGGGTTGTGGGCGCCGTCGTCGCCGTAATCGCCTGAGGCGCGATCGAGGGCGGCGGCACGCGCGTCGAGAATGTCGGTTTGGTGTTTGAGGCCGTCCAGTTGGCCGGAGAGCCAGGAAGCCGATTGTGCCGCGGCGGCGGATCGCGACTGAAAGCTGTAGTCAGAAAGTGCTTCGACGAGGGAGTTGACGACGGCGGCGGCGCGTTCGGGGACTCGGGTCGGAATAGCTGATGGCGATGAGGCGCGTACCAGGCTGAGGGGAAATCTTCCGGTGTGCCGCGAAGATTTTCAAAGCGGCAAAGCGGCGATCCGGCGCTTCGGCGAGCGGTCTGGAGAGCGGCTCGAGCGGTCGGCGCCAGAAGAGGACGTTGTGGAGGGCAGGGGAGGGCGCAGGGTGCGGCGCGAAGTAGTCGGGAGTGGGTTCCAGCTGGAGACGACGAATGACGTCGAGGGTAAGGGCGTCGGACTGCAGGATGCCGACTTCGGTCTGGAGCGTAAGGTTGTCGTCGAAGGAGTCACTGACCTCGGTGGAGGGGCGATCGGCGATGGTGTTGTCGAGCCCGAAGGCGCCGTGGGAGTCCTTGTGGATTTCGATGACGGCGGTGGCACGGTAGCGGGGCGTGGCAGCATAACCAATAAAGAAAGGCCGCGCCGCAACAGAGGGCGAGGGAGGCCGAGGATCCAGGCCCGGCGACGGACGAACACGGCGAAAAGATCGACGAGAGTCCACTCGATCGGAGGCTCATGGAGGGCTTGATGCGGCAGCAGCGCGGTGCGCGTCATGATTGTGGATCCCGAAGTGGAGTGACGTTAGCCATTGCGGAGCAGCACCACCGATCCGTCGAAGTCGAAGCTGAAATCCATCTCGGAGAGGCCGGCGCGGAGCATGGTGTCGCGGAGGCGGCGGCGGTCCTGAGTGTGGAGGAGAAGAAAGCCGCTGCCGCCTGCGCCGACGAGCTTGCCGCCGGTAGCTCCGCCGTCGGAGCGGGCCAGATCGTAGAGGGAATCGATGCGGCTGGTGGACATGCTGCGGGCGCGGTTGCGCTTGCGCATCCAGTGTTCGTGCATGAGGCGGCCGAATTCGACGACCTGGCCGGCCTCGAGGACGCTGCGAATTTCGCGGCCCAGCATGCGGGCAAAGTGCAGGCTGTCGATCATGGCCGGATCGCGCGCCTCAGAGAGACGCTTCTGCTCGCCCAGGAGGGTTGAAGCGCTGCGGAGCTCGCCGAGGAAGAAGAGCATGAGGGAATCGCGGAGTTCGTGGAGCGATTCTTCGGGCATGCGGAGCGGTGCGACGCGGACTTCGCCGTCGGGAAGATATTCCTGGCAGAGCAGGCCGCCATAGGCGGCGATGTACTGGTCCTGTTTGCCGACCGGCTCGCCGAGGCGATTCATCTCGATGTCGACGGCTTCCCGAGCCAGGGTTTCGGCGGTAGACGGGTTCGCGCCGCCATGCGTAGAGCGCGTGGAGAAGACCGACCAGGAAGGTGCCGGAGGAACCGAGTCCGGTGCCGGCGGGGACATCGGCGACGCTGACGACTTCGAGGGGCGAAGGCGCGCGGTGGGCGCGGATGGCCTCGCGTATCAGGGGGTGGCGGATCTGGTCGCAGGTATCGGTATGTTCGGTTTCCGAATACTTAAGGAAATATCCGGGCAGAAAGCTGCGATTGATGGTGATGTAGACGTATTTATTGATGGCCGCGGAAATGACAAAGCCTCCCCCGTTCTCCTGGTAATAGGACGGGAGGTCAGTGCCACCGCCGCCAATGGAGATACGCAGGGGTGTGCGGGTCATAATCAACGTCACACCACCTGCGTGTCTCGCTGCGGGGGAGGAGCGGTGGATCTGGCGAAGGACAGGACGCGGCGCACGCGGGGAGAAGCGGCGACCACGTATTCGGTTTCGCGCATACCGGCGAGGGAGCCAATCTCGTAGAAGCGGTCCGAGGTCTCGTATCCGGCGAGCAGGGAATAATCGGCGAGCCCGGTCCAGACGTCCCCCAGATCGAAGATGGGAACGGTCCAGTGGGCGAGGACGCTGGCATCCAGAGCGTCGAGGCCGTAGTCGATGTGGTGCATGGCCGGCGAGGGATGGTGCTTGTCGTAGCGGACGACGGTTCCTTTGCGGAACTCGACGTTGCTGGCGCCCCAGCGATTCTGATTGCAGAAGACGGTCATCAAGGCCGGCCTGCCGGAGTCCAGAAAGGCGCGCCAGACAGGCTCGATGGGCTCGGTGAGCCAGCTGTCGCCGTACATGACGAGGAACCGCTCGCCGAGCAGGGGCAGAGCCTTGAGGAGCGCGCCGCCGGTTCCCAGCGGCTGGTCGCCGTCATGGCTGTAGGTGATGGAGAGGCCGAAGCGGCTGCCGTCTCCGGCGAAATCCTGGATCTGGTCGCCGAGGAAGCCGCAGCAGAGGACCACGTCACGAATGCCCCCGGCGCGGATGAGGCGGAGCTGATGAGCCAGGAAGGGCTCGCCGGCAATCTGGATCAGGGATTTGGGCATGAACGAGGTAAGCGGACGCAGCCGGCTGGCCAGACCTCCGGCGAGCAGGGCAAGGCGCGGGGGCCAGAGCGATTCTCGCTGGATGTAGTCCTTCATGACCTGCCGTTTGTTGGACGTCGGATCAGAGAAAGGCAGCGGATCCGGAAGCGGCCATGGCGAGGATCGGAAGGAAGCGGGATTCCGGTCAGTTGCGAAGGATGCGATCATCGGCGATCAGCTCCTGCAGAGATTGGCGCATGGCCTCGCGGCTGTTCCGTTTTGGGAACCAGCCGAGGGCGCGGATGCGAGTGGAATCGAGACGGACCACCGGAACATCGCCGCGCCAGCCGCGGGCTCCGCCGGTGTACTCGAAGGTGGGTGGGGCGAGGGCGAGAGCTTCGACGGTCAGCTCGGCGATCTCGGCGACGGTCACGGCATCGTCGGTGGCAACATTGAAGACGGAGAAGGCAGCGGTGGCTTTCTTCGCGGCGCAAAACGCGGCGTCGACAACATCGGTTACATGGATATAAGGCTTGCTTTGATTGCCATCCCCGCGAATGCGGAGACGCTTGGGTTTGGCGGTCAGGCTGCGCAGGAAATCGAAGCCGACGCCGTGCGTCTGGCGCGGTCCCACCACATTCCCAAAACGGAAAGCGCATGCGTGGAGACCAAACATGGAGCAGTAGCTGGCGATGAGGGATTCGGATGCCAGCTTGCTCGCGCCGTAGGTCGAAATGGGAAGCAGGGGCGCGTGATCCTCGGGGACCAGCGTGGTTCCCGTGTCGCCGTAAACGCCGCTGCCGGAAGCATAGAGGAGGCGATGCATCCCGGTGCGGCGCATGGCTTCGACGACGTTATTGGTGAGCAGCGTGCCGCGGTAGAAGTCGATTTCGGGCTGCTCGGCGGCGGCGGCGATGTCGGCGTTCGAGGCGAGATGGATGACCCAGTCATGGCCGTCCATGGTGGCGGTAAGAGCATTCACGTCACTGGCATCGGCGCGGACGATTTTCAGGCGGGAATCGCCGGCGTGGGCCTCGTAGTGCCACTCGCGGCCCGAGGAGAAGTTGTCGAAGATGGTGACCTGACGGGTCATGTTCGACGCCAGCAGCGCGTCGACGAAATGACTGCCGATGAAGCCGGCGCCACCGACGATGAAGTAGCTTCCCTCGGAAAGGAGCATTTTTTATGCCTCTGACGATTACGAACGAGTGCCGCAGGTTACGTTGTGAAACTGACTGGGGGTTTCTGGCCCAGAATGAAACTGCGATTTCTATGTTTGGGTGCGGAAGCGAGAATGGCAACACTTTCCGTGGTCGCGGTGGTTACGCAAGTCAGAGTTATAAGAAAGTTATGGCCTGTTAGCGCCATTACCTGAGGCATGGGCAAAACGTAATCCACAGCCCGAAGTTACCGGCATTCCATTTATAAGTGCTCTCGTGATTCAGGAAATGTGCGCTGGCGGCGATCGATGAAGACCGCGACGGCCGCCGCGCTGGGCTCTTATGGAGACAAGTGAAGCTGGGCTAACAGTAGGGATGCCGGTCTGCAACGCGATGCCATGGCTGCCGGAGGCGATGGACAGTCTGCTGCAACAGACGCTGAAGGCATTCCAGATTCTTGCGATCGTGGATGGCGGTTCGGACGAAAGTGCCGCCTGGTTGAGGAATCTTGAAAACAAACTGGCGCGCACCGGGTTTCCGTGGCCGCGCCTGCGGGTTCTGGAACAGGAGCATGTGGGGGTGACGGGGACGCTGAACCGGCTGCTGTATGAGGCCCGTACGCCCTGGCTGATCCGGATGGATGCCGACGATGTGTCCTATCCCACGCGTCTGGAGAAGCTACGGACGGCCATCGAGGAGCATCCCGACGCGGGGTTGATCTATTCGCTGGCCGACTATCATCCGCAGGACCGGTGTGCGGGGCAGTTCCGGTGTTCGCGGGGGACGCCAGCAGAACTGCGGGAGATGGTGCGCAGCGGCTATCTGCTCTCGATATGCCATTCTTCAGTGGCCTTCAACGTGGCGAAGGTGCGCGCCGTGGGTGGTTATCGGATGAATATCCATGCGGAGGATGCGGATCTATGGTGGCGTCTGGCGCTGCGCTATGAGATTCACTGCATTCCCGAGCCGCTGGTGGGATTCCGTATCCATCCGCGGAGCATGAGTTCGCGCAACCTCGAGACCCAGCAACTGGGCGGCGTGTATGTGCAGTATCTGCTGCTTTCCGAGTTGTGGGGGAAGAAGCCGCGGCCGTTCGGGGAAATCGCGGAGCCGTTGGGCGAGTTCGTGCAACCCGCGGCTTTCGAGGCGAAGGAGGCGCTGCGCGAATTCAATACGCTGCTGGCGGAGAAGCGCTACCTGCGGGGTTTGGGGGCGCTGGCTCACGCATTTCATGCGTCGCCCGGCTATGTGTCGCGACGCGTTCGCGAAGAGATCCGCCCGGCTGCCATCGGCAACGGCGTGGCGCCGGACAAATTCTGGCAGCGAAAGGAAGTCCTGTGGGCGTAACGGCAGAAACTTCAGCCGGGAATGTGGAGGCTGACGCGCCCGCGCGGCTTCCGTTCCCGCCGCGATTTGTGCTGGGGAAGATTCCGGTCGATCGGATCACGATGGATTACGCCGCCGTGCTGCTGGTGGAGGCGCTGCTGCACAGGGGAGAATTGCCGCCACTGACGGTGGTTGGGCCGAATGCGCACCTGGTCACGATGGCGGAAAAGGACGGCCGTTTCGCGGAGGCGATGTGCGATGCCGACCTCGCGGTGCCGGACGGAATCTCGGTGGTGATGGCGTCGCGTTTGCTGGGCGTCCCGATTCCGGAGCGGGTTACGGGCGGCGATCTGATGGAGCGGATGTGCGCGGAGGCGGCGCACCACAGGTTCCGCGTGTTCTTTCTGGGAGGGCTGCTGGGCGCAGCGGCCATGGCGGCACACCACCTGCGCAGCCGCTATGCGGGTCTTCAGATTTGCGGAACGTATTGTCCGCCGGTGGGCTTCGAGAACGATCCGGCGGAGCTGGAGAGGATGCGGAGAGCGATTGCCGATTCGGCTCCGGATCTGATCTGCGTGGCGTTCGGCGCGCCGAAGCAGGAGATCTGGATGCAGGAGAATCGGGAGCAACTGCACGTGGGAGCGATCATGGCGGTGGGTGCGGCACTGGATACCCAGGCGGGGATGCGGCGGAGAGCGCCACGCTGGATTCAGGCCATGGCGCTGGAGTGGTTGTTCCGGCTGCTGATGGAGCCGCGCCGGCTGTGGCGAAGATACCTGATCGGCAACGCGCGATTCGTGCTGCTCGTTCTTGGACAGTGGGGCCGCGACCGATTCGAACCCTTCCGGCGATGGATGGTGCAGCGGATCACCCGGGAGCGAGATCATTTGAAAACGACAGGAATGGGCCATGAAGAAGATTGAAGAACTTCGTATCAGCTTATTCAGCGATGGAGCGGACTTACCGGGAATCGTTGGAAATGTACTCCAGACCCTGGGTTCGCGGATTCACGACGAATCCGACGCTGATGCGCAAAGCCGGCGTGCGGAACTATGAAGCTTTCGCGCGATCGCTGCTGCGTGCGATCCCGGATCGGCCGGTGTCGCTGGAGGTATTTGCCGACGACGAAGAAGAGATGGAGATGCAGGCGCTGACGGTGGCGACGTGGGGCGCGAACGTCAACGTGAAGATTCCCGTGACCAACCGTGCCGGGGTCGTTCAGGGCAGGCTGATTCGAACCCTGAGCGAGGCGGGCGTGGCGGTGAACGTGACCGCCGTTCTCACGCTGGAGCAGGTGGAACAGGTGGTTGAGGCACTGGCGGCGGAAACGTGGGCGATCGTGTCGATTTTCGCCGGCCGGATTGCGGATACGGGGGTCGATCCAGTTCCGCTGATGGCAGAAGCGAAAAGGATCCTGCGCTGGCGGCCTCGCGCGCAACTGCTGTGGGCCAGCCCGAGGGAGTTGCTCAACGTATTTCAGGCGGAAGATGCCGGATGCGACATCATCACCCTCGCGCCTGAGCTGCTGCGCAAGATGGAACTGGTGGGCAAGGACCTAAAGCAGTACTCGCTGGAGACGGTGGAGATGTTTCATCACGATGCGCGGACCGCGGGCTACGAGATCGACACTTCCACTCTCGCGGCAGCAAGGGCGGGCAGCCATCCGGCGGGAGGAATCTCCAAGGATAATCTGCGCGGCCTCGGCGAGGTTCCGCGCCAGGTGGTCGGCACACGGATCGGGAGCGTCCAGTCCGGGCCCGATGCTTGATCCCTCCGGGACCAGCCGGATGGTATGCGTGCCGGCGGCACGGCCGCACTGGGTGTCGGTTGGCTGGTCCCCGATCATCCAGGAATCGGCAAGGGTGAGACTGAAATCGTCCGAGGCCTGGAGGAGAAGTCCCGGGGATGGCTTGCGGCAATCACACACGTGCGAATAGCCGGGCGTCAGACCTCTGGGGTGATGGAGACAATACCCGAAGCGCATGAAATGGATGTCCGCAGCGGCCAGGGTGGTCATGAGCCTCTGATGAATTTCCCTGAATGTGTCGTAGCTCGACTTGCCCAGCGCGAAGTTGGGCTGGTTGGAAACGAGAATGAGGGGATAGCCTGCATTCCCCAACTGCAGCAGAGCGGGAATCACACCCTCGATCAGGCGAAATTCCGATGCGGTGAGCGGAGACTCCATGCGGCCTGTGCGCGGGTTCAGGACCGTCGAGTTCAGAACGCCGTCGCGGTCGAGAAAAATGGCGGGCCGGTTCATCGCGCGGATTCCCATTTCATCTCGTTGGCGCGCAGGCGCGGATGGGAGACGAGGAGATGCCAGACGACGGCCTGGAACTCTTCGGTATGGGGCGTCACGGTTTCCGGCGAGAGGGTGGGGATGATCAGGCAGGCGTCGGCAACCTGAGCTGTGTATCCGCCATCGCGGCCAACGATACCCAGGATTCGCGCGCCCACCTGACGAGCGAAGGCGAGGCTGGCGACGAGGTTCATGCTGATGCGGCGCTCGGGATTTCCGCCCCCGACAGAGAAGACGAAGACCGCGTCGCGCGGGGACAGACGGCTGCCGCGGAGCCAGTTGGCGTAGCACGATTCCCATCCGTCATCGTTGATGCGGGCGGTCAGTTCGGAGACATTATCGGTGGGCGCGTAGCACTCCATGTCCGCGATCTTGCGAAAATCGTTGACGGCATGGCCGGCGTGGCCCGCTCCACCGCCGACGCCCAGGAAGAAAAGGCGGCCGCCCTGGGTGCGAACCTCCTGAAGGAGGTCGATCATGCGATCGATAACAGCGGCATCGAGACGGGCGGCGAGAGCGCCAACGTCGGACAGGTAGGCGGCGATGTAGTCGATGGAGGACACAGGCCTTTGTGGATCAGGAAGAAGATTTTCGCAACAATGGCGCGGACGGTTTACGGCTGGAGACGAGATGGAGCCCCCGGGCGGACTCCGCTCCGCTATTTCTGTAAAAGCCCTTGCGCAGCAACTGACGGATCCGCGCGGGAACGAACGCGAAGATCAGGAAACTCAGGAACGAAAGGAATTCCGGCGAGCCCTCCTGGAGATAAGCGCGCAGCAGGGTGAGCTTGGCGCGCATACCGGCGTGGCTGCTCTGTGCGCGCCATGCGCACTGAACCGCCACAAACCAGCAGAACGCGCGGGGAGAGATGACAGAGCGGACGCTGCGGATCCAGGACAGAGAAGTCTTCCAGGAGCGATCCCGGCCAACGGTGAATCGGCTGTCCTCCACGCGCCAGATGCTGAGCGGCTGTCGAAGCATGGAAAGCCCAACGCCTTTGTAGGAGGCGACGCGAATCAGCCAGTCCCAGTCCTGATGCATGGGGAGACCGGCCCGAAATGGAACGGCCAGCAACAGATCGCGCGGCGCCAGCAGGGTAGAGGTTTGCATGACGCCGCCAGGATCGCGAAGGCTGGCGCGGCAAAACAGGAAATCGGCGATCGCTTGCGGCGATTGATACGGCTTGATGGGCAGAACGCGGCTGGTCTCAGGAGACTGCGCGATGAGGCGGCAGGAAACAACCGGGAACCAGTCCCGCATCGCGTGGGCGGCGTGCATCTGGTGTTCGATCTTCTCCGGGAGCCATTCGTCGTCGTCGTCGAGAAAGGCGATCCAGTCGCCGCGAGCAACGCGAACGCCGGCGTTACGAGCCTCAGAACCGCCGCACGACTGGGGAAGAACAATCATGCGCAGGCGTGGATCGGTGATGGCCGCCAGGGATACGACGGTCTCCGCATCCGGGCCATCGACCACGACGATCACTTCGATCGCGGTCCAGGTCTGGCGCAGCGCGCTGCGAACCGCGCCGAGAAGCAGTTGCGGGCGGCCACGCGTCGGAATTACCGCGGAGAGCAGAGGAGTAACTTACGCCATGGAAGCAATCGAACATGAGTACAGAGAGACGGAAGACAGATACGTTGCCCTGAGCATAGGTCCGTCAGCGGCAAGGCGACAGATTACGAGCGATTTCCGATTCACCGAAGTAATGGCGCTCGATGCTGTTCCGTTGTGATAGGGCAGGGCAGGAAAAATGCGGACGCCCGCAGATTTGGCAGGCGAGGGGCCGCACGCTTGACAGGCGAGTGCGGCCCTCGGGGAATGTTACCGGTTCATGTTATCGAAGACGGAGCCGAGAACGCCGCCGATCAGACCGGCTTCGGTGGACTGCCGCACTTCGCGCCCGGCTGGCATGTACTCTGCGAGCTGATGGGCAAGGCGCGAGATGGGGAGAGTCTGCAGCCAGATGCGACCGGGGCCGGTGAGCGAGGCGAGGAAGATGCCGTCGCCACCGAAGATGAGGTTCTTGATGCCGCGGACCATGGTGATCTGGAAAGAGACGCTGGCGGTGAAGGCGCCGACATGGCCAGGATGAACGAGCAGAGTTTCACCCTGCTGGAGGTCGCGGGTGACGACCTCGCCGGAGAGCTCGATCCACGCAAGGCCCTGGCCGCTGATTTTCTGCAGCAGGAAGCCGTCGCCGCCAAAGATGCCGGCGCCGAGGGACTGCTGGAAGCCGACGCCGATCTGGATGCCGGCGGTGGCGCAGAGAAACCCATGACGATGGATCATGTAGTCGTAGCCGGGCGCGACTTCAACCGGGACAATGTGGCCGGGCACGCGGGTGGCGAAGGCGAGCTCGGCATTGCCGCCCGCGGCACGGTATTCAGTCATAAAGAGACTGCCGCCGCCGGCAACGCGCTTGATGGCGCCGAAGATGCCGCCGCCTCCGGCGAACTGGGTATGGGTGGTCATCTGGACGTTGGGGGACATCCAGGACAATTCGCCCGCCTCGGAAATGATGGCGTCATTCGGTTCGAGCAGGAACTCGAGAACCGGCATGGTGGTGCCGATGACCTGACTTTTCATGCGGAACAGGTTACAGGATTGGCGCGGAATCCGTCACCAGCGGGGATGTGAAAATTCTCGGGCGAGCGAGGCGGGCGGATGTGCCGATGACTCGCTCAACCAGGAAAAAAATCCATCGAAATCCAAGGGAAAAGGCACAAATTTCACGAATTTTCGCTTCGCAACGCGAGTGGCAGAGGAGGGCGCAAAATTCCGCAGAAAATTTCGATTTCAGGGGTTGCGCGAGGCGTTAATAAGGAGTACCAGTAGGGTAATAGTAACCGGGGAATTAACCACGGAGGATCGAAAGTCACTGATCGATTTGTGAGGTAGGGGCTCAGAAGTGACCACGCTGTACGCCACGCTGTCAGTTGTCACCACGTTCGATTATTCGCTCTTGAGCAGTAGCCGCGATTGAAGAGTCGCAGGGTCCCCCCAAATTCAGTACGCAGCCTTGTATCTCAGTCTGAGAGAGAAAGGTAGCGTCTCGTTTCGACGAGCCGTGCACGCCGCGACACGTTTGGCGGCCGCACAGGGCGCGATCGAAGCAGACAGCGCCTGACACTCAGCTGCGCCTTTCTGTTGCCAGAAAGGCGGGGCGCCGCAGCCAGGCTGCGCGCGTCAACAGCGGGCGTGTGCCCAGGCGCGATCAAGGTATAGCGAATGGATCTGAATCATGTTCTTCCCACCTTCGGCCGCGACGTTGCGGCTGACGACGCAGCGCGCTGCAGCCACCTTTCACCCGGCAAGACATCGACTGCGCGCAGGCGCAGGCTCATTTCCTGCGGCAGAGTTGCGCTGGCTGGCGCTGCTGCGGCGGTCCTGTGCTGCGCTCCTGGCAGCCTGTTCGCGCAAAACAACCACTGGCACCACAGGGGCGGCCGGGGCGGTTCGGGCGGAGGTTCAGGGGCACAAGTGGCTTCGCTGACCTGCGTGAGCGCAACGCTGACCGGAGTTGCAGCAGATGTCTGCACAGTTGCTCTGACGCAGGCAGCGGACAGTGCGTTCACCGTGAGTCTGGCGAGCAGCAGCAGCGCCGTAGCCGTGCCGGCGTCGATCACGATTCCTGCAGGAGCGTCGAGTGGGATTTTTACGGCCGCCGCATCCGCAGTCAGTTCGATCCAGACGGCAACGCTGACTGCGTCGAACGGCACCAGCTCGCAGGCATTCGCACTTCAGCTGCAGCCGGCCGCCAGCACAACAGTCGCTGCGCTGACGCTGGCGTCGAGCAGCGTGGCGTTTGGGAATGTCAACCTGAACACGCCTGCGACGCAGACGGTGCAGCTGACGTCGAGCGGCACCGCGCCGTTGATCATCAGCAGCGCGACGGTGCAGGGGACCGGCTTCACGATGTCGGGCATGGCGACACCGGCAACGCTGAACCCAGGACAGAGCGCGGTCCTGAGTCTGCAGTTCAATCCGGCGACCGCTGGCGCCGCCGCGGGCACCGTGACGATCGCCAGCAACGCAGCGAGTTCTGCAACCGCGACGATCGCGCTGAGCGGCACCGGAACAGCTGCGAGCAGCTATGCGGTCCAGCTCAGCTGGGCTGCGCCGAGCAGCTCCGATGATGCGGTCGAGGGTTATAACGTCTATCGTGCCGCGAATGGCGGGAGCTACACGAAGCTGAATTCGTCGGTAAATCAGCCGACGACCTACACCGACAGCAACGTGCAAAGCGGGACGTCCTACACCTATGAGGTGATGAGCGTGGATGCGTCCGGTGCGGAGAGCGCAGCGTCGAACGTCTACTCGGCGGCGATCCCGTAGGCAGGCGGCTAGCACAGCAGTGCGGCGGATCGGCAGAACAGAATATTGCTCGATCCGCTGCACTGCGTGCCGGAAACCACATCCGGTGAGCGAGGCCTACCAGAACGGCCAGGGCTCCCGCAGGTTGAAGTTGAAGGTGGTCACGCCCGGACCGGCCGGGGTGATGTTGGAATCATCGAGTCCAACGTTGGCATATTGACTCTTCTGCTGGGTAGTCACGTCCAGATTGATATGGGCGAGATACAGGCCCAGCGGATTGGCTGCGTCATATCCCTGAAACTGCGAATAGGCGCCGGACTGCGAACCCGTAGCAGTCACGCCGTCCACCACGATGTCCTGAAACCAGGGGATCCCAGGCGTGCCGGAACAGGTGCCGTAGTAGGGGTTGAAGATGAGCAGGTGCTTGATGCCGGTGAGCTGGGTGTGGCGATAGGTGACCTGGTTCACGGTGCCGCCGAAGTCTGGTCTGACTTGATGCGGATGCCGTTGTTGTCGGTGGCGACGTTGCCCCATTTATCCGTGCCGAACATCTGATTGTCATCCCACAGCACGTTGGTGACGCCGTACATGGTCTGGCTGCCGATCGACATGCCATGCGTTCCGTAGAAGCGGTTGTGGCGCACGGTGATGTTCGACGCAGGGGCTGAGTTGGTCTTGACCGCGACACCGTCATCGCCATCTTCAATGAAGGAATCGAAGACCGTCGCATCGGTGAGGCTGTCGAGGTCGATCCCATCGGTGTTCTTCGTGTTTGCCGGGGTAGCGATGGTGATGTGCCACACCGTCGCTCCGGTGCCGCCCTCGATGTAGAGATGCATTTTCGCGGCATGCTCGAGCGTGACGTAGGCGGCCTTGAAGTTGGTGAAGTTTTTGACGTTGATCAGCCGCGGTGTGCCGGAGATGAGGTCGCCGCGACCGTCAATCGTGCCGGGTCCAAAAATGCCGGCGTTGGTTCCGGTCACGCTGAGGAATTGCGAGGTGCCATAGTTGTTGCCGAACAGGGTGACACCATAGCTAACGATCAGCGATTCGCCGCTGACCGTCAGCGCCCCGGAGTAGAAGGCGTCGTTGGCCCCGGATGGAATGAGGAGGACGCCGTGGCCGGTTCCGGCGCATCCGGTGAGCGCCGCCGAAGACGCGCGGTGTCGTCGGTCGCCGGCGGAGTGGCGCGGAGCGAAGTGTCGAACTGCGCGGAGACGACGCTGCAGATCGGCGGGTAGAGCGGCGGAAGGACAAGGCGCGGGTCGCCGGTGGCAAGGATTTGAGGAAATGCGGTGGAGGCAAGCAGGAACAACGCGGGTCCAGCCAGAATAGAACGCAGCAGAGTTCGCTGGGGATGTCGGACTTGACCTCGGGCCGGGCCACTTCGGATCGGTCGAGCTCTAGTGGTCTGACCACACGGCGTCGAAGTATACAAAAACGAGTCATCAAGTGGCAAATGTGGGGTGACGTTGCAATCGTGCGTGCAGAGGACAGACCACTAGGTTCTTGGCGGTTCTGTCGCCGACGGATCGTCTTGAAAACGGTGGATCTGGCGCCAATCGCGTTTCGATGGGGGTCCCGCGGGGGCGGGCGTGAAGCGGAGGCCGGCTTTGCGTTC
>CAVPCB010000124.1:0-14151 GCA_963702285.1 uncultured Acidobacteriaceae bacterium
GATCCGCCGATCAGGTCGGTGTGGTGGTAAGCGGGACGGTCAGCCACCGTGAAGTAACGAATCTCGGGATCGTTTGCTGCCTTCGCCACTTCTTCCGCGTTCGCCGTGAAGCGCAACGGCAGCCCCATGTTGGACTGGCCTCCGCAAATCCAGACGTCGCCCACCAGCACGTTATGCAACTCGACGTTTTGAGCACCGGAGATGGTAACGGTGTACGGACCGCCAGGCGCGGGCGGCTCGATCTTCACCTCCCAGCGGCGATCCGTGCCCGCGGTGCCGGTTGCGCTGCGATCGCCGATCTGTACTCGAACCGGTCGCCGGGTTTGGACCAGCCCCAGATCGTATCCGGCTTGCCGCGCTGGAGCACCATGTCGTCGCCAAAGATTGGGCTGACGAAGGGCAGCGGAGCGCTCGCTGGCGGAGGCACCGGAAAGGGAGGCGGAGCGTTCTGCGCGAAGGCGCCGCCACAGGAGAGCAGAATGCCGGCCGCAGCGGCTGCGGCAAGAATGTATCCGGACTTCGTCAATTCAACTTCTCCTTCCGGCAATCACTCTCAATGGGCTCGGCGCTGCGTACTTTCCGCGACACTGCGGCGCGATTGGCTCTACTGGCACACGAAGTTGCCGGCGTCTTCCGTGTTCCCGTGCCCGCTGTACTGCGCGTGTTTGGGAAAAGCGCAGAGCGGCCGGCTGCGTCCTGGAAATGCGGGACCCGTAGCGATGACGGACTCCGGAGCCGTTCCTTTTTCCACCCAGTTCACCACCGCGCCCAGCATATCGAAGTGGTCGAGCGAGGGGCCCCCGCCGCAGTGGCTCATGCCCGGCACAAAGAAAAACCGGCTCCACATGTTTACCTGCTCGGCTCCCCCGTTGGTCGTGGCGAGCGACTGGTAGTACTGAAACGTGTCGAGGGGCGAGAACCACGGGTCGCTGTCGCCGTGGAAGAAAATCAGCTTGCCGCCATTGCCCGAGAAGGTCGAGAGATTCGTCGAGGCCGGCTCAACCAGCGGATCGGAGACGTGCAGGGCTGCCTTGTCCACGTCAAGGGTGGTCGCGGTTGTGAGCGGTCCGAAGAGCCCCCTGGCGTGCGGGTTCAGCAGCCCGGGCAGCGGACCGGACGCCGCGATACCAGCGTCATAGAGGAAGCCCGGATAGACCTGGGTGCCATAAGCGTTCTTCGGTCCCGCGAAGGCCTTCTGAATCGCCGCGACCTTTTCGGGAGCCATGCAGCCGTCAGTCTGGCCGGGTTTGCAGGCGATCTCCGCCGGATCGAAATGGCAACCCAGCGGATCGAAAATCATTCCGTCTGTCACGCCATCGAGCGCATCGCATTTCTTCATCAGCGCGTCCATCAGGAGCTTGCGATCCGCATCGGTGAACAGCTTCTCGATCTCCGGCTTCCCCGAGGCGTCCTTGGGTGCGGCCTGGTTGTACGCCACCGGAATCCACTGGCCGATGGCAAGATTCGAGAGGCCGGTGCGCATGGCGGGATCCCCAACGACAATGCCGTTGAAGACCGTGGGAAATCGCTGCGAGAGAATCATGCCTTCGCGTCCGCCCGTGGAGCAGCCCACGAAATACGAGTAAGCCGCGGGCTTTGCATAGTACAGGCCGATAATCTGCTTCGCCACACCGGCCACTTCAGCGTTGGCCTGATAAGCGAAGTCGAGATACGCCTGCTGATCGCGCATAAAGGAAAAGTCGAAGCCCCCCGTCCTTGCCTTGTGTCCCGTATCCGTGCCGGCTACGACGAATCCGCGTTCCAGTGCGGTTTTGTCGCCGGAGTAAGACGCTCCAACCGGATAGTTCACCACGCCATTGCCGCCGCCTCCGCCCTGCATCATGAAGTCTCCGTTCCAGGCAGCCTTCTCGGGCAGAGCGACCGCAAAGCCGATGCCATACTCGATGCCGTCAACCCCTTTGCGCCGGTGCATCATGCCTTCCACGCGACAGTGCGCGGGCAGCGAGCCGACGTAGTGCGGATACGAAGACGGAATGGGGGCGTTGGCCGGGACTTCGGTGGAACTGGTAATTTCCACGTCATCGATTTTTAGGCTGGCAAGATCGGAGCAGGACCGTCCGGCCTGCGCCCTGGCCGTCATGGCCGCGCAAAATGCGACCGCTGCAACCATCAACCATCTGTACTGTTTCAAACGTGGCCTTCTTTCTCGAAGAGATCACCAACCGACAACGCAAAACGATCTGCATGATCGATTCGCATCGCGCCCACCGCAACCAACCTGGATCCGAGACGGAATTGCGTCCCCGCGATTCGATCCGGTGAACATTCTGGCCGAGGCAGAGCCGCTATTCTGCGGTCGGCACAACGGAAAAGCGGTAAAGGGTTCACACTGATCGCCGCGACGGTGAGCGTCTTTTGCGCTTCACCTCGCCGTCTCTTTCACCTCAACCTGCGGCGGCGATCCAGCCTTGGTCGCCCCATCAGCGTGGAAAACGCTTTCTCAAGAGCACTCGGCCCGCATCTTCTCGTCCCCGTCAGCGCTCTCTCAACGGATGAACCACTATAGCAGCGGCAAGTTGACGGAAACATTTGCTCCTCCGCACTCAGACGACACCGAAGTCGGATTTGCAGCGGCCTGAGATAGTCCCGAAAACTGGGTACACAGTGGAGCGCGATGAAGGCTCGCGCTCCCCATCCACCAGCCGTGCAACCGGGCGCGAATGGTCTGCGAAGGCTATTCGGGCAACGCGTATTGTCCATCAATGTGGAAGTGCCCGGTTACCCCTGGCGCTCCGGTATCGGGTTGGCCTCCTCCGATGCTGATGGTGTAATCCCCTTGCGCGACGATGGGATTGCCGTCCTCGGTCACCATGCCCAGATCGCGTGCTTTCAGTTCGAAATGAACTTTCGTGCTCGCGCCGGGTTCGAGATGGATGCGTTGAAATCCGCGCAGGGCAATGCGGGGCGCGCCCTTGACAGCGGGGAAGCGGAGATAAAGCTGGACGACTTCATCTCCCGCCAGCTTATCGGTATTCGTGACAGTTACATCGGCAGTTAGTGGCTGCCCTGCTTCGATGGGCTGCGCCGGTACGCTGAGGTCGCTGTAGCCGAATGTCGTGTAACTGAGCCCATAACCAAATGGATAAAGCGGCTTGCCAATAAAGTACCGGTAGGTTCGGTTTGCCATCCCATAGTCTTCGAAGTTAGGCAGCTGATCGACGCCCTGGTAGAAGGTGACCGGCAGCCTGCCAGCGGGATTGTTTTTCCCGCTCAGGGTTTCAGCTACCGCTGCGCCTCCTTCTTCGCCGGGGTACCATGCGTCAAGAACGGCGTTGGCATGTTCGTTGATCCAGTTCACGGCCAGAGCGCTGCCGTTCATCAGAACCACAGCAAGAGGCTTGCCGGTCGCGGCAACGGCTTCCACCAGGTCCTCTTCCGGCTGGGGAAGATCGATGCTGGTGCGATCGCCGCCCAGAAATCCCGGTTCGCTCACCGGCATTTCTTCTCCTTCCAGCTGACTCGTGATGCCGACGACTGCAATCACCACATCCGCATTTTTTGCGGCGGCAATCGCCTCAGCCGAAGGCGCATTGTTCGCCCTGGCCCAGATCATTTCCGCCTGCGCCTTGCCGTTCCTGCTTCCGTAGGAAATCTGGAGCGCGACTTTGTGGCCCTTCTCCAGATGCACGCGGCCAACTCCCGAGGAGAGTTCTCCGCCGCCAAACGCAGCTGCTACCTGCTTACCATCGACCGTCAGCCTGCCAAATCCCTCGCAGCGGATACCGATAAGGTAGTCGCCGGTTTCCGTGGGCGTGAGGAACCCGGACCATTGCACCCCAAAGGTCTTTTTCTCGGAAACTTCTCCCGGCAGAGTGCCTTTCGTGAGCCTGACGTTGGCCTCCGTACGGCTGACGATTGGCGTCGGGTTCGCTTCCCCGGCCTGCGGCCCGCGTCGCATGCCTTCGTTGTAGTCGGCCTTGAGTCCAGGCTTGCCGTCGGGAGTCGTTAGAAGAGCATCGGGCACCGCTGTCCCGTCTGCGCGAAGGAACTGCGTTCCGGGCACGAAAGTGATGGTGGCATTGGGAAACTCGGCATGAAGGCCGTCGAGGATGGAGACGATATGCGTCGGCTGACCGGCATAGTTTCCCAGCAGCGGGCGGGTCTGATCGGCGAGCGGCCCGACCACTGCGATTTTCCGGATTCCGGGTTTGAGCGGAAGCAGGCCATCGTTCTTCAGCAGAACCATGGATTCGTTAGCCAGCTTGCGCGCCTCTGCGCGATGTTCCGCGCTGTCGAGCTCTTTCTCATCGATTTTCGCGTACGGAACCATGTCGGGAGGATCGAACATCCCCAGCCGGATGCGCGCGGTGAACAGGCGAATGAGCGCCGTGTCGAGAACACTTTCCGGCAGATATCCCTGCTGAACCGCATCGATGTAGGCTTTGTCGACTGGCTCGCCGAATCGCGAGGTGAACGTCACGCATTCGTTATCCATACCCCGAATCACGGAGATTGCGGCACCCTGTGCCTGCGTCGGACGATAGCGATGATTCGCGGCAACATCTCTCACTGCATCGCAGTCTGACACCACGTATCCCTGAAAACCCCACCTGCCGCGCAACTGATCCTGGAGCAGATATTGGTTGGCGCAGGCCGGCTGCCCGTTGATCGCGTTGTAGGCGCACATCACCGATCCTGCCTTGCCTTCCACAATGGCAGCACGGAACGCCGGCTCGTAGGTATCCACTTCGTCGTGCTTGCTCACGTCCACATCCGCGAAGTGCCGCGTCGGTTCCGGTCCACTGTGCACCGCGAAGTGCTTCGGCGTCGCGATCGCAAGGTAGTATTTGGGGTTATCGCCCTGCAATCCGGTTACGTAGGCGACACCCATCCGGCCGGTGAGGAAGGGGTCTTCGCCGTAGGTTTCCTGCCCGCGGCCCCAGCGCGGATCGCGGAAGATGTTGAGGTTGGGCGACCAGAAATCCAGGCCTCCCATGATGCCGGTGTGGCCTTCACGCGCGTTCTGCACGTGCTTGATCCGGCCTTCGATGCCGATCTGCCCCGCCATCGTGTGAATCGCCCGGCGGATCGAATGTGGCGGCCAGTCCGATCGGCTCCGGATATTCGGTGACGCCTTCGTTGATCACGCCGTGCAGGGCCTCGCTCCACCACTGGTAGGCGGGAATGTTCAGGCGCGGCACCGCTGCGGAGTTGTTCTGCATTTCGGAGGCTTTCTCAGCCAGCGTCATCCGGCCCACCAGGTCCGTGGCGCGCTGCTCCGGCGATAACTGTGGATTCAGGTAAGGCGGATTCGCAGAATCCTGGGCTACGGCAGAGTGCTGAACGGAGGCAAAGAAGATGACTCCCATACAGACAAGACTACAATTCGCGTCACGCGGCGTTTCATACTTTTCTCCAGGTTGAATTCAACAAGATACATCAGCGGGACTCATGCGGTGGTTCACGACGTCCCGCTCCTTCGGCTTTGCCGGGTCCGATTGCAAGAAGCCGATAAGCAACCCATGCCTGGCCGAAAGCCGCGCGGCCACGAGTCTCTGGTAAACGGACCATGTCGAGACATCGAGCACAACGATCAGGTTTGAATGATCCTGCGAGCTTCTCCATCAGGATCATCGACCATACGGCATTGGTTATCCCAGACCATGGTGTTGTTCGTTTCCGGATTGGACGGATTCCAGGTCAGACCCGGCACACTCGGGTTTCCGGTTGCCGCAAAAGCCGCCCAGGAGGATGCCATCTTCCTTGCCAGCGCCTGCGCCTCGGGGGTGTTGCCCGTTCCCTGTTCGCAGCGTTTCGTGTTGTCGAAGCAGAATTGAAGATCGGCCGTATGCCACGCGCCCGGCACGCCATCCAGAATCGAGGTTTGCCAGGTGAAGTAATACGCGTACGCCGGCGCCGCCCTCAGTTCGTGCTTCAGCCTGGCCATCTTCACCACGTTATTGCGCATGCCCAGGCCGTTCAATCCAGGGTTGCCGCTGCACATGTACGAGAGAGTCTGAATCTTCTTTTGCGGGTAGGCCTTCTTCAGCGTCGCGATAATCGCCCTCGCTTTTTCGTCGCCGTAAGCCTTGCTGAGGCTAGCGTGCCATTCTTCTTCAGTCGGGCGGGACGACATGCGATTGCCTTCCTCGGTCACCGATCCGACCAGCATCGGCACATTCTTTGAGATTTCCGGAGCCGCATCGAAAAAGGAACGCATGTTGATCGTCTTGCCGTCGACGCACGGTGACCAGCCCACGCGCGGCTTTCCGGCAGCTCCCGGTCCCATGGGTGGCCCCGGTGGATTGATCTTCGCCGCAGCTGCGTTTCCGGCGGCAACAAGCTTTGCCCACTCCATTTTCTGCAGTGATCCGATATCATTCGCTTCCAGCCCGAGATCCTTCATCACCAGGCGCGCCACTTCTTTTTGTTGTTCGAGGCTGGGAATGTTGCCCCCTCCACCCGACTGCGCCGCAGCGCGATGGAAGAGTCCCGTCGCCGAAGGCATGCCCATCAGCGTGGTGACCTTCGACCCGCCGCCGGACTGGCCGTAGATCATTACCCGATCCGGATCCCCGCCGAAATTTTCGATATTTTCCCGAACCCATTCGAGCGCCGCCACCAGGTCCGTCATGCCAACGTTGGCGGAATCTTCGTAAGCCGACCCGCCAATCTCCGAGACATCGAAGAAGCCGAGCATATTGAGACGGTGATTGACTGAGACCTGCACCACGTCGTGGTGTCGCGCCATCTGCGCGCCCTCGTGAGAAGGCAATTCGTAAGAGGATCCGAAGCTGTACCCGCCGCCATGGATGTAAAACATCACCGGCCGCTTGCCGGTCAGGCTCGGCGTCCAGATGTTCAGCCTGAGCATGTCCTCGCTTTGCCAGCCGTCATCCCAGTCCTGAATGAAAGTCTGCTCCGGGCTCGTCCAGGTATGCAGGTTTTGAGGACAGTTTGCTCCGTACACCAACGCCGGGATATTCGTCCGTCCACGGCGCGGGTGGTTTGGCCGAAAGCCACCGGTTTTCACCGCCCGTGCTCTGGCCGTAAGGAACTCCTTTGAAGGTGAGGACGCCACCGTCGACAAATCCTCGCACCTTGCCGTATTGCGTCTTCGCAACCGCGGAGCGCGGCGTGGAGCAGTTGCCGGGTTCCTGGTGAGCCGCCGTCTTGATGCTGTCGGAAGCGAACGCGGTTCTGCCGGCCACAAGACTCGCCCCCGCGGTGGCCGAAAGAAACAGCGCCTCGCGGCGCGTAAGAACCGCTCGGTTTGCAGATTCAGACATGGATGACCTTTCCTTTGCGTACGGCTCGCGCGCGAAATCATGCATATGTTCACGCGGATCTCCCGAACTCGCGCCAGACTGCAGGAAAACGTTTCCCGGCGCAACCATAAATTCTGCCTGTCGCTCTGTCAAACGCGCGTACCCATCCTGAGGCCGACTCGCTCGAGGCGTTCTAGTCTAGTGGACTATTGAGCCAGAGATGTATCAGGCAGAGTTGCTGGGCTGATCCCCCCCACGGTAGCGGGACTCGCCTTTACAAGCAACTTTTGGGACTTCAGTTCCCGCGCAGCCCCTGAGGGCCAGTGGTTCACTTCCAGTGATCCGGGTCTGCACGTTAGTAACTAGTTCTTAGTTCCGTTCGATTCATTGCCCTGGCGGCCCGCTTCCTTTATCGTTCGAATGATTGCGGCTTGCCTTGTGCATGCCAGCCTGACATAGTGATCAGACTGAGCCAGCCGCAGCATGCTGTCTCCCCCCAATTGAACCTTGCAGTGCTTTGTTTCCCAATTGTTCCATCCTGGTGGTGCGCCACGCGCCGGCAGGCTGGACCTGGTTCGAGGCGAGGGGTGGAGCAGTGAAAATCCGGAGCGCTGGCGTAGTTTTCGTTGTCAGTCTTCTTTTGTCTTTTTCCCGTGCACAGGTCATTCAGCCGCGACAGACTTTGCAGAGCCATGTCCGTCCTGCAGTCGCCAGCGGACAAGCAAGACGGCTCGGCGTTCTGCCGGCCGGCCAGCGGATGAACCTCTCCATCGTTTTGCCGTTGCGCAATCAGGGGGATCTGCAGAATCTGCTGGCTCGGCTCTACGACCCAAACAGCCCGGATTACCGGCACTTCCTGAGCGTCGATGAGTTCACCCAGCGCTATGGACCTACGGCGGACGACTATCAGACCGTAGTTGCCTGGGCGCAGGCGAACGGCCTTACTGTTACCGGTACGCCTCCCAATCGCCTCATCGTTCCCGTCAGCGGCACGGTCGAGCAGGTGGAGCGGGCTTTCAACGTGAGGATGAACATCTATCAACATCCCACCGAGAACCGTACGTTCTTCTCTCCGGATCGCGAGCCGTCGCTCGACCTGAGTGTGCCGATTGCCAACGTTTCCGGCCTGGATAACTTCTCGCTGCCGCACCCGATGGTGGTTCCTTCTCAGCAGGGGCCTGTTCTCTCCAATCAGATTCTCAACTCTGTTGACGGTTCGGGCCCCGGCGGTGCTTATCTTTCCAGCGATATGAGAGCTGCGTACTACGGTGGCACCACTCTCGATGGCACCGGACAGACAGTTGGGCTGGTGGAATTTGATGGATATGATCCCAACGATGTTACGCAGACCATGGCTGGTCAAACCTACAACGTCCCTATCAACAATGTGTTGCTGGATGGCGCGACCGGGGCGCCCGTCAGCGGAAACACCAACGGCGAGGCCGAAGTGGTTCTGGACATCGCACAAGCCATCGGCATGGCCCCGGGCCTCAGCCAGGTTCGCGTCTACATCGGCCAGGGCAACGACGATGCAAACATCCTCAACTCAATCGCCACCGAGAACATCGCCAAACAAATCAGCTGCTCATGGATGTGGGCTCCTGACGATCCCGGTGTTGATGACCCCTTCTTCGAGGAATTTGCCGCGCAGGGTCAGAGTTTCTTTGCAGCCTCCGGCGACTCCGGTGCCTACCCTTCCCTCAGCTCCGACTACTATCCTGCGGAAGACGCCTATGTGACGGCGGTGGGTGGAACCAATCTCGCTACGACCGGTGCAGGTGCCGCATGGTCTTCCGAAACTGCGTGGATATTACAGCGGCGGAGGTATCAGCCCAGGATTCTATCCCCATCCCGATCTGGCAAAGCGGCGTGGTCAATTCTTCCAACGGCGGCTCGACCACTTTGCGCAATGTGCCCGACGTGGCCATGGACGCCGGCTTCGTTAACTACGTCTGCTCGTTCGGCAGCTGCCAGGGCGGATGGGGCGGAACCAGTTTTGCCGCACCCCTCTGGGCCGCATTCATGGCCCTGGTCAACCAGCAGGCTGTGGAAGCCGGCACTGCCCCGAACGGCGGCCTGGGCTTTCTCAATCCGCCCCTCTATTCCCTGGGGGCTGGACCCTCCTACAATAACGACCTCCACGACATCACTTCCGGCAGCAGTTACAGCATCATCGGGACTCCGTACAACGCTGTGGCTGGCTACGATCTGGTCACCGGATGGGGCAGCCCGAATGGCGCCAACCTCATCAACGATCTCGCCGGGCCCCAGGTGCCCGGATTTTGGCTGCGCCCATCGGCGCCCAGCCTGCAGGTTGGTACCGGCTCCTCGGGTTCGACCGCGATCAACATCACCGACGCTGGAGGATTCACCGGCAACGTAACCTTGGCCGTGACCTCGCCCCTGCCCACCGGCGTCACAGCCTCGTGGGAGACTAATCCGGCCTCCGGAAGTTCGGTCCTGACGCTGACCGCCGACAGCGATGCTCCTGCATCAAGCACGAACCTGACGATCACCGGTACTGCGGGAGATCTCACAGCGACCACCACCGTCGCGCTGGCTGTTCACCCGCCTGCCTTCCTCCTCGCAGCTACACCCACCACTGTGGGCATTGGTCCAGGCAGCACCGCCGGCTCCGCCATTCTGGTCACACCGCAGTTTGGGTTCACCGGAAGCGTCAACCTCTCCATTTCCGGCTTACCCAGCGGAGTCACGGCGTCCTTCTCGCCGACATCCACTGCAGGTGCCAGCCTCCTTACCCTCACCGCTGGCAGCTCGCTCACTCCCGGTACCAGCATCCTCACCGTTACCGGAACGTCCGGGAACCTGACAGTTACTACTCCTCTTACGCTGCTGGTTGAGGAGCCATCGTTCACAATTTCGGCGCCCAGCGTTCTGGGGGTAAGTCAGGGAAGTTCCGCAGCGGCCACTGTTCAGATCAATGGGGTGTATGGATTCAGCGGAAGCGTCCAACTCTCACTGGCCGGTCTTCCCAACGGAATTGCGGCAACCTTGTCGTCCAATCCCACCACGGGCACCAGCACGATAACGGTCACCGCCGCCGCTAATGCAGCTCTCGGGACCTTCCCCATAACCATTAACGGCGCGTCGGGATCGCTGACGGCTTCCACAACGTTCAGCGTCAACATCATGCCGCCGACCTTCGTTATCAACACCTACCCACCACAAATCAGCCTGGTGCCGGATGGCGGTTCAGGTTGGACTCGGCTCACCGTAGTTCCGGAGGGCTTTGCCGGCACCGTCAGCCTCTCCGTTTCAGGTCTGCCGGCCGGCGTCACCGCGGACTTCAGCAAGAATCCGCTCAATCTTTCCCCGGGCAACACAGATGGGGCGCTACTCAACCTCGTAGGAACCAGCACCGCTATCCCGGGAACCTATAGTCTCACCATCACCGGCACCTCTGGATCTCTCGTTGTCTCCGCACCCATCATTCTCAACGTCATCACTCAAAGACCGGTACCAGCAATAATTGTGACGCCGTCGTCTTCAAGCGTGGCCTGGAACCGCAACCTGTCCGTGACGGTTGGGTTGAGCGGCGGGCGAGGCATTCCCACCGGATCGGTCAGCCTGACTGGTCCTGGATACACGTCATCGGCTACCCTTACTGGCGGTTCGGCAACCTTCAGCATTCCTGCACAATCATTCCCCATCGGCAGCGCCACGCTGACTGCCAGCTACTCCGGAGACGAGAATTACAGCGCTGCCACCGGATCGGCATCGGTTTTAGTCACCCAGGTGACACCTGGTGTCACGTTGTCTGCAAATCCGGCCAGCATCACGCCTGCGCGCTCCCCGGTGTTGGCGGTTTACGTCTCCGGTTATCAGCCCTACCCGACCGGGACCATCACGCTGATCAGCGGAGGCAGCACGCTGGGCACTGGGACGTTAACAAACGGAAGGACGTCCATTACTCTGGCCGGCAGTGCACTCGCGGTGGGTGTGGATACGGTGACGGCCAGCTATACCGGGGACAGCCTCTACAATCCAGCGGCCGGATCGACGACCGTGACCGTTACTGTCCCGGTTTATGGGCCCGTATACCCTGCACAACCTGCGGTGAACATAGGTTCGGTCGACCTGGGTGGCGCCGGTTCAGCCCCAACGGCAATCGCGTTCAACTTCACGACGACAGAAACAATTGGTTCGACGGCCGTCGTGACCCAGGGTGTGCAGGGCCTCGACTTTATCAATGCGGGCGGTGGGACCTGCGATACCAACGGCAGCGATCACGTTTACAACGCAGGCGACAGCTGCACGGTAAACGTGAATTTCACGCCGAAGTATGCCGGCACCCACTACGGGGCTGTGAATCTCCTGGATGGCTCGGGAAATCTGCTCGGGAGCGGTTATGTCTATGGCACGGGTATGGGACCGCAACTGGTTTTCCCGAACAACACCAGCGTGACGACATTCGGCGGTGGCCTTGTCAGTCCTCGCGAAGCCGCCGTCGATGGGAGCGGCAACATCTATGTCACTGACAATGCGGCGGTCAAGGAGATACCTGCCGGCTGTGTCTCCGCGAGCTGCGTAATGACGCTGGGCGGGGGCTTTGTCAATCCTTTCGGGGTAGCGGTGGACGGCAGCGGGAATATCTATGTCGGCGATATTGGCAACAAATCGGTCAAGGAAATTCCTGCCGGCTGCGCCAATTCGAGCTGTGTAATGACCCTCGGAGGAGGCTTCGACACTCCCGGACTTCGTCGCCGTGGACGGAAGCGGCAACGTCTACGTCTCCGATTCCTCCGTATACGCCAACAATGGCTCGGTGAAGGAGATATTCCCAGGCTGCACCTCGGCCAGTTGCGTCGCAACACTGTCAAATACTGGGTACCCCGGGGCCGTGGCGGTCAACGGAGTCGGCAACGTATATGTCTATGATGGCTCCCACATGCAGATCGACGCGGTTCGTTGTGTCTCTGGTTGCAAGACCACGTTTATCAGCGCCGGCGGTTATGGTGTTTCGGTGGACGGGAGCGGCAACGTCTATTTCGGCATCGTTGTTTTCGATGGGAGCGGCAACACCTATACAACGGCGAACGGAACAGTGCAGAGGCAGAACCTGGCAGTACCGCCGAGCCTGAGCTTTGCCACGACGAAGATCGGCTCGCAGAGCAGCGACAGCCCGCAGACCGTCACGCTGCGCAACATCGGCAACGCTCCGCTGACCTTCCCGGTTCCCGCTACGGGCGTGAATCCCAGCGTCTCGGCCAACTTCACTCTGGACGCGTCGACGACCTGCCCTCAGGTTCTAAGCTCAGGCTCTGCCGGGAACCTGGCTGCAGGGGCCAGCTGCGCGCTGGCGGTGGACTTCATTCCGCAGACGAGCGGGCAGATTGCCGGATCGGTGGTTCTGGCCGACAACAGTTTGAATGCTTCCAATGCCATTCAGAGCATCGGCCTTACCGGAACCGGTGCCGCCCCCACTCCGCTCACTCCCTATATTCAGGTAAACGGCGGAGGGTGGCAGCCGATCTCCACGGTGACCGTGAACCCGGGCGATACGGTGAACCTGGGCGAGCAGGTTCTGAGCGGAGGCAGCTACAGCTGGAGCGGACCCTCCGGGTTTGTCAACCCGGCAACGCGGATCGCCTCCGCTACTCCGCTCAACTCGGCTTCCAACGTCTTCACCCTTACCTACACCAACACGTCCGGAGCCACCAGCACGGTAACCTTTACCATCAACGTCAATGGCACTCCGCTCACTCCCTATATCCAGGTAAACGGCGGAGGGTGGCGGCAGCTCTCAACTGTGACGGTGAACCCGGGCGATACGGTGAACCTCGGCGAGCAGGTTCTCAGCGGGGGCAGCTACAGCTGGAGCGGACCCTCCGGGTTCGTCAACCCGGCAACGCGGGTCGCCTCCGCCGCTCCGCTCAACTCGGCTTCCAACGTCTTCACTCTCACGTATACCAACACGTCCGGAGTCAAAAGCACCCAGACCTTCACCATCAACGTCAACGGCACTCCGCTGACTCCTTATATCCAGGTGAACGGCGGAGGGTGGCAGCAGCTCTCCACTCTGACGGTGAATCCGGGCGACACGGTGAACCTGGGCGAGCAGGTTCTCAGCGGCGGCAGCTATAGCTGGAGCGGACCCTCCGGGTTCGTCAACCCGGGAACGCGGACCGCTTCCGCCGCGCCCCTCAACTCGGCATCCAACGTCTTCACTCTCACCTATACCAACACGTCCGGAGTCAGCAGCACGCAGACCTTCATCATCAACGTCAATGGCACTCCGCTCACTCCTTATATCCAGGTGAACGGCGGAGGGTGGCAACAGCGCTCCACTCTGACGGTGAATCCGGGCGACACGGTGAACCTGGGCGAGCAGGTTCTCAGCGGGGGCAGCTATAGCTGGAGCGGACCCTCCGGGTTCAGCAACCCGGCAACGCGGATCGCCTCCGCTACTCCGCTCAACTCAGCAACCAACGTCTTCACCCTCACCTACACCAACACCTCCGGGGCTCACCAGCACCGTTACCTTCACCATCAACGTCAATGGCACTCCGCTCACTCCTTACATCCAGGTGAACAGCGGAGGGTGGCAACAGCGCTCCACTCTGACGGTGAATCCGGGCGACACCGTGAACCTGGGCGAGCAGGTTCTGAGCGGTGGCAGCTACAGCTGGAGCGGACCCTCCGGATTCATCAACCCGGCAACGCGTATCGCTTCCGCTGCTCCCCTCAACGCGGCATCCAACGTCTTTACCCTCACCTACACGAACACGTCCGGAGTCACCAGCACAGCAACCTTTACCATCAACGTCGGCGGCACTCCGCTCACTCCTTACATCCGTGTGAACGGCGGAGCATGGCAGCAAACTCTCAGCCTCGCCGTCAATCTCGGAGACACGGTCGACATGGGCCCGCAGAATCTGAGCGGCGGCAACTTTAGCTGGAG
>CAVPCB010000125.1:0-7062 GCA_963702285.1 uncultured Acidobacteriaceae bacterium
CAGCGTCCGCATCTTCGCCACATACTTCGCCGGCTCCCAGTACATCACCTGCGAATCGTGCAGCGACGTCTTCACCAGCATGGCCGGATACGCTTTTGCCTCCAGGTTGTCGTACGGCGAATAGCTCAGCATGTACTCGAACGCCGCCTTCTCGTTCGGATCGCCCCACTCCTCGTACTCCGGCACCGTCAGCGGCAGCGACGGATCGAGCATCGTGTTCATCACATCCACGAACGGCACATGCGCAATCACGGCCCGATACAGATCCGGCCGCAGATTCACCACCGCACCCATCAGCAAGCCACCCGCGCTGCCGCCTTCAGCCGCCACCCGATCCGCCGCTCCATACCCCTGCGCGACTAAATGCGCAGTCACTGTTACAAAATCCGTGAACGTGTTCCGCTTGTGCATCAGCCGGCCGGCATCGTGCCACGCCTTGCCCAGATCGCCGCCCCCCCGCACGTGCGCGTAGGCCAGCACAAACCCGCGATCCAGCAGGCTCAGCCGATTGCTGCTGAACCCCAACGGCAGCGAATACCCGTACGCGCCGTACCCATAGACCCACAACGGATTTTTTCCAGCCTCCCGCTTATCCTTCCGCCACACCAGCGAGACCGGAACCTCAACCCCATCCGCTGCCTTCGCGAAAATTCTCTCCGACGCATACCTCTCGCGCTCGAACCCGCCCGGCACCTCCAACTGCTTCAGCAGCTTTGACTCGCCGCTCTCCACGTCGTATTCGAACACCGACGCCGGCGTCACGAGCGACTGGTACGCATACCGGTACTTCCCCGTCTCATACACACGGTTCGCGTGAGGATGCACGCTGTACACCGGCTCCGGAAACGCAATCTCCCGGCCGTCGCGCATCTGCGCCCCGGCACCGGCAAACGGAGCTACGCGAATATGCTGCAAACCCTCCCGGCGCTCCCACAGAACCGCGTGCCCGGCGAACAGATCCACTTCCTCCAGCATCGCCTCCGCGCGCACTGGAATCACTTCCCTCCAGTGCTCGACACCCGGCGTCTCCACCGGCGCCGTCACCAAACGAAAGTTCCTCCCCGTATCGTTGGTCCGGATGTAGAGCTGGCCGTTGCGATGATCGGCGTAGTATTCGATCTCGTCCCGCCGCGGCGCCACCAAACGCCACGTTCCTCGCGGATCGTCCGCCCTCAGAAACTGCTCCTCGGTCGTCGTGTGGCTCGAGCTCTCCAGAATGATGTACTCGTCATCGCGTGTCCGCCCCGCGCCAATGTTGAAGCGCTCGTCCTTCTCCTCATACACCAGTTCGTCTTCGCTGAAGTGCGTTCCCAACACGTGCCGGTAGAACTGGAACTGACGCTTCTGTTCCTCGTCTTCCACGGTGTAGAAGAGCGTCTTGTTATCGGCCGCCCACACCACAGACCCCACCCGCTCGGCGTGCTCCTTCAACACCTCGCCCGTGTTCAGATCCTTCACGTACAGCTTGTATTGCCGAAATCCCTTGTTATCGCAGGAATACGCCAGCAGATTTCCATCGTCGGATACCACCATCGTCCCCAGCGCCATGAAGGCTTCGTTTTCCGCCAGATGATTCACGTCCAGCAGAACCTCTTCCTCACCCGTCGGGCCTTCCGGCGTTCCCCGCTTGCGGCAGTAAATCTCGTATTGCTTCTCCTCCTCCGTCCGCTGGTAGTACCAGTACTCGCGATCGCGAAACGGTACGGAAACATCCGTCTCCTTGATGTGGCTCCGCATCTCGTCATAGAGCTGCTTCCGCAGGTCCTCGGATCCCTCCATCACATGCTGGCACCAGGCATTCTCTGCTTCCAGATAGGCCAGCACCTCGGGATTCTCCTTCTCCTGCAGCCATGCGTAGTCGTCCACCAGCGTGTGCCCGTGGACCGTCCTCTCCGTATGCCGGCGCGCCGCGACCGGCGGCTGCATCGGAGCCTCACCGCTTCCAGTGCTCATCGTTCCTCTCGTATTCGGAAAAAATCAGGAATGCACTCAATAGATGCGGGAAGACCGTCCGATTCTGCGTGCGCCACGAGCTTTCTTGCGGACAACCCTTTCCGGTCAGATGCAATCGCTGCACCAGCTCCCAGCTCCCAGCTCCCAGCTCCCAGCTCCCAGCTCCCGGCTCCCAGCTCCCAGCTACCGCTCCGCCACCGCCTGATCCAGCATCGAGTACAGATTCCTGAAGTCCCTGATTTGCTTGTAGCTGTGAGCGGTCACAACCCACGCCGTCGGCGTCTCATGAATGCCCATCCGATCCGCCAGCGCCGCGTCGGCCCTCACCTCTGCCGTTAGCTTGCCCTGCGGATCCATCACGAAGGGCAGAGCCGTCCCATGATCCTGCGCAAATTTCTCGGTGAAGCTCTGCAGGTCGTTTTTCGTCTCGATGCTCCCCTGGTTCGCAAAAACAGCATTGCGATAATCGTCGCCCAGCTTCTTCGATTTCGTATCGAACCAGCGTGCGTTCACCGCCGCCTGGAAGCTCCAGTTGTGCTGCGGCAGTGGAAAATCATGCCGCTCCCACGCCACGTGATACTTATCGACCGCTTGTTGAATCACCGGATTATCCATCGCGCACATCGGGCACTCCATGTCCGCGAACTCCACGATGGCGACCTTAGCGCCTGGAGGCGGATGCAAAGCCGACGTGTCTTTCGGGTTCAGAACATCCTGCTGCTGGGCGGATACCCCCAGCGCAACAAGCAAACCAGTTCCAGACAGAAGAAGGGCGCGCATTCCAAACATACTTCGAGTCTACAAAATTCCGGACCGCACCCGCTATTCCCGGCTCCCTGCCTTCATCCACTTCACCGCCACGTACGCCAGATACACCAGATGAATCCCGATCGTCGCCGCGTACGCCAGCACCAGATGCCGATGTCCCATGTCGCCCATTGCTATCGCCCTCCCGCCATCTGCGCTTGCCCCGGCACGCAGTCCAGCGCCTTCAGCGCTTCTTCCTGCTCGGCCTTTTGCGCGCGATACTCCGACACATACCGCAGGCTCGCCACAAAAATCCCCCACATCAGCCATCCCGCCAGGTTCCACCAGATCGCCGGCATCATGCTCGGATCCAGGCCCGAGCCCGGCGCGCCCCCAAACACAGGCGCCGGATGCTGCGTCCGCCACCACCGCGTCGACATATACACCAGCGGCACATCCAGATACCCGAAGATCGCCATCACCGCCGCCAGCGTTCGCATCTGCGGTCCCGCCGCGAAACGCCGCAGCAACAGATACGCCACGTAGATCAGCCACAGCACCAGCGTCGACGTCAGCCGCGCATCCCACGTCCACCAGATGCCCCACACCGCGCGTCCCCAAAGCGATCCCGTCACCAGCCCGATGAAGCAAAAGACCACGCCCATCTCCGCCGACGCAACCGCCAGCGAATCCGCCTTGATCGCGAGCGCCTCATTCCGGTTGCGCACCGCCAGGTACACCAGCGAGCAGCCCAGGTTAATCGCAAAGAACAGCCCCATCCCGGCCCACGATGGAACGTGGTAATAAATGACTCGCGCCACATCGCCCTGGGCCGCATCCCGGGGCACCACAAACAGCGCGACGTGGAATCCCTGCGCCAGTACTCCCAGCGTCACCACCAGCCACAACCATCGCCACAGTTTCATAACCGCCTCTTTCTTCCCCGCGAACCAGCGCCGCTCTCCCGCTCGGCCTTTATCAATGGATAGGCGTCGGTTGCGGAGCCCCCGGCGTCCCTGGCGCCGGCGCACCCGTCCCAAACGTGAACCGCACCTTCACCTCGTCCACCGCGATCCCGTACGGAAACGGCTCGTAAGGTGCCGCTCCGCTGATGGCGCCCATTGCCGCATGATCCACCGCCGCGTTCCCTGACCCGCGCTCCACCGTTAAACCGGTCACCCGGCCGTCCGTGTGAATCCAGCCGATGATCTTCACCTGATCCGAAGAGGCCGCGGCTCTCTTGGCCGCCGCCGCGCGCAGCCACCGCTGTCCGGTCTTGCTCTGCACTCCCGCCCAGTAGCCCCGCAGGTTCTCGCGGTCTGCGGGCGGAATCTGCTTCACGATTTCGACCGCCACCGCCCCTTGTTCCTGCTCCGCAGCGATTCGCAGTCACTGCCCTTTTGCTCAGGCAGAGCCGGCGGCGCTTTCTCCGGCTTCTCCTGCGCTCTTCCGCTCGGGATTGCCGCCACCCCCAGCGCCAAACCCAGCACCAGTACGCTGCTCAGTATCCGATTCATTTCCCCCGCCCTCCGCGTCCAGGCAGCCCAAATCCCTGCCCCATACCAAAACCCTACTCCTCGAACCTCGCTCGTACCTCTTCCCCCATCCACCTTCAATAAGGTACAAAGGTTAGACCATGGCCTGGACCACCCTCATCCTCGGCGCTCTCCTCATGGCCATCGGCATCGGCGGCCAGATTTTTGGCACCCGCAAGTCTTCCACCCTTGCTCCCCACGACCGGCCCGTGCGCCGCTGGGTCCTCACCGTCGGCTCTCTGGTCATCGGCCTGTGGATCGTCGCGATCTCCGCCGCTCATTACCTCCATCACCACCACTAAGCTGGAACCCCTGCTGAAGGCGCCCGCCTGGACGGCTAGTCCCCTCGCCGGCAAGGCGTTACTCTGCGTGCAGGATCACCTCGAACAGCATCAGGCAAACCGTCGTGAAGATCACATCGTAGGCTCCCAGCAGTTTGATCCACATCACCGCGTTGCCTTCCCCGGTCAAAATGGACGTCGCCGACATCACCATCCCCAGCAGCGCCGGAATAAAAATCGGAAAAAGGATCAGTGGCAGTAACAATTCGCGGTTCCGCGTCCGTATCGACAACGCCGCAAAGAAGACTCCATTCACGATCAGCGCCCACGTCCCCAGCGGCAGCACCAGCAACAGCAGCCATCCGTTGCCCAGCGCATGCAGGTTGTAGAACATTACGAACACCGGCGCCAGCACCAGCTCCACCACCGTCACAAACAGGAAATTCGCCAGCGTTTTCCCCAGGAACAGCGACGCTCCCGGCGCCGGCGTCATTCGCAGCGCATCCAGCACCTGATTCCGCAGCTCCCGCGCCCACGCCTGATTCAGCGCGCTCACCGCCGCAAACATCGTCGCCACGCACAGAATCCCGCCCGCAATCTGCCGGCTTACCGCCCGCGTTGGATCGAACGCCAGGCTGAACAACACCACCACCAGCAGCGCAAAGAACAGCATGGAGTTGATCGCGTCCTTCGACCGCCACTCCAGCTGCAGGTCCTTCTTCAAATGCGTCAGGAAGTATGCCGCTTTCATCGCAGTGTCTCTCCTGTGCCCTGCGCCCTGTGCTCTGTGCTCTGTTTTGAAAGATCCGCTACCGTCGCCTTCGCCGCCCGCAGATAGTCCGCCGGGCTTAGCAGCACCTGCACGCCCCGCGTCCCCGCCGATACCGAAACCACATCGAACAATTCCAGCGTCTCGTCCGCATAGACCGGAAAATCCTTCTTCGCCCCAAATACCGTCACTCCGCCGCGCACATAGCCGGTCAGCGGCTGGACATCCTTCAGCGACACCATCTCCGCTTTCCGGGTTCCGGCCACAGCAGCAAGCTTCTTAAAGTCCAGCTCCGCATCGCCCGGCACCACAGCAAAGACATGTTCTCGCTCCGACAGTCACGCACAACAGGGTCTTGAACACCTGCTCTGGCGGCAGCGCGATCTTCTCCGCCACCACCATCGCAGAAAACTCTTCCGGATTGACCTCGTACTCGCGAATCTCGTAGCGGACCCCCAGCGAATCCAGATGCCGCGCTGCGTTGGTCTTATGTCCGCTCATCGTCCGGACCTCGCCACGACCCCTGCCGTAGCCGCTTCCAGACCCGCGGCCCCGCGTGTCCCATACGGCCCCTCTTCCAGACTCGCCACCGCCCCCGCCTCCAGCGTCAAAACATAATCTGCCAGCGGCTCGGCCAGCTCCCGCTGATGCGTCGTCAGCAGAATCGTCCTCTGCTCGGTCCTGAACGTTTCCAGCAGCCGCAGCATCTGGTGCGCGCTGGCGATATCCATATTCGAAAACGGCTCATCCAGCAGCAACAGCTCCGGCCGCGAAATCAGCACCCGCGCCAGCGACGCCCGCTGCCTCATCCCCTGCGAATACTGCCCCACCGGCCGCGCCAATGCCGGATCGAGCCCCACGCTCAGCAGCGCCTCCTCCGGCGTCACACAATCCCGCTCACGATACAGGCTCGCGAAATACCGCAGATTCTCCACTCCGGAAAACTCGTCGTACAGCATCGTGGCGTGGCTCATGTACCCGATCCGCTCCCGCGCCTCCATCGGATCCTCTGCCGCACCATCGGCCCCAAACACCTTCACCTTCCCGTAGCTCGGCCTCAATAACCCGGCGAGCGTGCGCAGCAGCGTCGACTTCCCCGCCCCGTTCGGCCCCAGCACCAGATAGCACCGCCCGCGCTCCAACCGCACCGACACTTTGCGCAGCGCCGCAAACGTGCCGTAGAGCTTCGAAACCTCCTCGAACTCCGCAATGATGCCGCTCATCTTCGCTTCCTGCGCAGTCTACTCCGACCACCGGTTTCCACACACCTCGACCGGGCCGATATCGCTACCGCTCTTCTGAACGCTGAACGCCGAACGCTGTCTTATTGGCCGCCTGAAGTGGCTGTCGTCACCGCTGCCGTCTGCGTCGCCCCCGGCTTCGCCTGCCCCGGCTGGGCTGGCGCATACTTCGACGCGCACTTTGCCTGTAGCTGTGTCGCGTGAAACACCCCGTCCCGCCCAAATGTCCCGATCGCCAGCGCCTGGCTGTTGTCCTTGAACGTGTCCGGCGGCGGCTCGTCGCCCGTGTACGCCACTTTCAGCTTCCGGTCCAGTTCCACCAGCGTGAACTGCGCATGCGCTCCGTCGCGCGCAATGCTTCCCGGCTCCACGCTCCCGGCCACCCGCAGATTCCGCGTATAAGCCTTGTTCCCCATCGACTGCAATTCCTGGATCGTGACGTAGTAGCTCTTGTTCGCTTCCACCCCGGTCACTGCCAGATACGAGATCGCGCCCACGATCACTACCACCGCCAGTGCAATCCGCACCGTCTGCTT
>CAVPCB010000126.1:0-36554 GCA_963702285.1 uncultured Acidobacteriaceae bacterium
GTCACATTCGCTCGCGAACGCGGCGCCTCAACCAGGTCCGCAATCAAATCCAAACCCAAAAAGGCCAGGCCACCGTCCTGCCCTGCGATCTCACCGACCCCGACGCCATCGCGCGCCTCGCCGAGCAGGTCGCCCGCGACCACAAACGCCTCGACATCCTCGTCAACAACGCCGCCATCGGCGGCACCGGCCAGCCTCTCCACGAAGTCAGTCCCGAAGACTGGGATCGCCTCATCGACACCAACCTCCGCGCGCCCTACCTGCTCATCCGCGCCTTCGCTCCCATGATGATCGCCGCGCGCTCCGGCCACATCGTCAACATCTCCTCGCTGGCCGGCCACACTCCCGCTGCCCAACAACGCGCCTACGCCGCCTCCAAGTGGGGACTCAACGGCCTCACCTACTCCGTCGCCGAAGAACTCCGCCCGCACAAAATTCGCGTCAGCGTCATCGCGCCCGGCTCCATCAACACCCACTTCGGCGGCGGCCACAGCAGCAGCAAGGATCCCGCCAAAATGCTCCAGCCCGACGACGTCGCCGCGGTCGTCGCCACGCTCGTCACCCAGGCCCCGCAGTCCTTCATCAGCGAAGTCCTCCTGCGCCCCACGCAAAAGCCCTGAGCCTCGGGGCCCTACTTCTTCTTCCCCGCCTCCGCCACCCTAGCCGCACCAGTTTCTTCACCAGCGCCACCGGCAGCGGCTCATCCACGGAAACTGCACCGTCCCCTTCGACACCTTGAGCCCTTTAGCTCCTCTTTGAACTGCGCCAGCACCGACGCCGTCGGAAACAAACTGCAGTGCTGCGCGAACGCCGCATACCAAACCAGCACCTTCTCCGTCCGCAGCGCCACAATCCCATAGCTGATCACTTCCTCCGCATCCTTCGGCGCCGCCTGCCGCACCGCCGCGCGCAGCGCATCGAAGGTCTTCCGGCTGCTTCCGGAATCCCGGCGATATACTCCGCCACCCCGCTCGCATCCGCCGAAGCGCCCTTCGCGGCCTTCTTTTTTGCGGGCGCTTTCCTCGCCCGCGTCCCTGCGCTCTTCTCGCCGCTCGAATCGCCTTCTTCGCTTTCATGCGCCGATCCTAACGCGCACGCCCGGGCCAAAATCCACCCGCTCATGCCGCATCGCATATTCTTTCCCCATGCAGTTCACCCAGCGCCTGCGCGAAGGCGTCCGCAACGGCCAGATCACCTGCTCGGTTCGCATCTGGACCCGCCCCCACGTCCGCGTCGGCGGCCGCTATCGCATGGAAGAAGGCGAAATCGAGATCGACTCCATCGAGCCCATCGGCCTGCCCGACATCACACCCGCGCTCGCCCGCGCCTCCGGCTTCCTCGGCGTCCTCGACCTGCTCAAAGTCGCAAAACACGGCGCCGGCCAGAATATCTACCTCATCCGCTTCCACTACATCCCGCCCCGCCGCCCCTCTAAAAGCTTCCACTCGCTAGCTGAACGCTGACCGCCGAACGCTGAACGCTGGTTTCGTCACATTCCCGGAACCACCGCGCCCCCGCCTCCGTACCATCCTCCATGTCCTACGACCTGCGCTTCGCCCTGCGCATGATCCGCGCCCATGGGTGGTTTTCCGCCGCCGTCGTCGTCACCCTCGCCCTCGGCATCGGCCTCAACACCATGGTCTTCACCATCGTGAACGCCGCGCTCTTCAAGCCCGTGCCCGTTCCCGGCGGATCCGCCTCGTCTCCATCGCCACACACACGCCTGAAGGCCATGACGGCCGCGATACCCGCCTCTCGTACCCCGATCTCCTCGACTACCGCGCCCAGGCCCACTCCTTCGAAGCCCTCGAAGCCGGGCCGGTCAGGAGGGCGTCCTCGGCGAGCCCGGCATTCCGCCCCAGTCCTACCACCTGCAGCGCGCCACCAGCGGCATCTTCTCCATGCTCCACATGCACCCCATCCTCGGCCGCGATTTCTCCCCCTCCGACGCCACCCCCGGCGCCGCCCCGGTGCTCATCATCGGCTACAGCGTCTGGCAGGAGCGCTACGCCGGCTCGCTCTCCGTCATCGGCCGCCAGGTCCGCATCAACGAGAAGCCCGCCACCATCATCGGCGTCATGCCCAAAGGCTTCGTGTTCCCCACCACCGTCGACTCTGGATGCCCCTCGCCCCCACGCCCAACGACATGAAGCGCGACAACCGCCAGCTCGAGGTCTTCGGCATTCTCCGCCCCGGCGTCAAAATCCAGGCCGCCAACACCGAAATCGCCGCCATCTCCAAACGCCTCGCCGCGCAATATCCCGACACCGACAAGAACACCACCGCCAACGTCATGACCTTCCATGAGCGCTACAACGGCGGCAACATCGAAATGGTCTTCATCCTCATGCTGGCCTCGGTTGCGATTCGTGCTCCTCATCGCCTGCGCCAACGTCGCCAACATGATGCTCAGCCGCGCCATCGGCCGCCAGCGTGAGATGTCCATCCGCGCCGCACTCGGCGCCTCCCGCTGGCGCGTCATCCGCCAGCTGCTCATCGAGAGCGTCCTGCTCAGCGTTCTCGGCGGCGCCCTCGGTCTTCGCTCTCGGCGTACTCGGCGTCCGCTGGTTCGATCTCGCCACCGCCAACGTCGGCAAACCCTACTGGGTGCAGTTCACCATGGACTACACCGTCTTCGGCTACTTCGCCGCGCTCTGCATCCTCAGCGGTCTGGCCTTTGGCATCGCCCCCGCTCTCCGCGCCTCGCGCCCCGACCTCAACCAGGTCCTGCAGGAAGGCGCGCGCACCATCGGCCGTCATCGCGGAGGCTTCCTCGCCGCCACCCTCGTCGTCTTCCAGTTCGCGCTCACCCTCGTGCTGCTCACCGGCGCCGGCGTCTTTGTGCACAGTCTCGTCAAGGCCCTCGAAACCAACCGCTCCATTCCCGCCAGCCAGCTCATGGTCGCGCGCATTTATCTCCCCGACGAGCGATACAAGGACACCGACGCTCGCCAGCACTTCTACGATCGGCTTCTCCCCCGCCTCCAGGCCATCCCCGGCGTCACGCACGCCGCCCTCGTCTCCAACCCGCCCGGCCTTGGCTCCGCCGACACCCACATCGAGATCGAGCACGGACCCGTCCTCGACGCTGCCCACCGCCCGCCCGTCTCTTTCGTTGTCTCCTCGCCCGGCTATCTCCAGACCATCCGCCTGCCCCTGCTGCGCGGCCGCGACTTCAACGACCTCGATGGCACCGCCGGCCACCTCTCCGCCATCGTCACGCGCGAAACCGCCGCAGCGCTTCTGGCCCGGCCGCTCCCCCCTCGGCCGCCGCTTCCGCCTCTACGACGACACCAACAAGCCCGGCGACTGGATCACCGTCATCGGCATCTCCGCCAACATCGTTCAGGACATCGACTCGCAGAATCCCAATCCGCTCCTCTTCCAGCCCTTCCGCCAGGTCGGCTGGGGCGGCATGTCCCTCGTCGTCGAGTCCTCCAGCGATCCCACCAAAGCCGTCAGCGCGGCTGTCCAAAGCCTCGATCAGGATCTGCCCCTCCGCGACACCTGGATTCTCTCCGGCGCCATCGAGCACAACCAGTGGTATCTCCACCTCTTCAGCAAAGTCTTTATGGGATTCGCGCTCATCGCGCTGGTCATGGCCGCCGTCGGCATCTACGCGGTGCTCGCGCAGGCCACCAGCCGCCGCACCCAGGAAATCGGCGTCCGCATCGCGCTCGGCGCCAGCTTCCGCAACATCATGCTGCTGGTCATGCGCCGCGGCCTCTGGCAAATCCTCGCCGGCCTCGCCCTCGGACTCGCCGCCGCCTTTCCCGCCGCGCGCCTCATGGCCAGCTCCCCATCGGCGTCTCACCCACCGACCCGTCGTCTTCATCGCGGTCGCCGCAGCCCTCGCCACCGTAGGACTCGTCGCCTGCTGGCTCCCCGCCCGCCGCGCCGCCAGGCTCGATCCCGTCCAGGCCATCCGCTACGAATAGAATTAGAATGTCATCCCGACCAAACAAAATGTCATCATCCGACCAACAAAAATGTCATCCTGAGCGGAGCGCGGCCACAGATCCCACACAGCGGGGAAAGCAATTGCCGCGCGGAGTCGAATGGACCCCCCGCAGCACGAAAACGAGAATCAGCGCACGCTCTATGGCGGAGGGGAATCGGTCGCAAAGCGGCCGACAAAATCTCAAGCGGTGCACGAGCCCCTCGCAACGCGAGGGCTTGGCGCGCAGCGCCAACGTCTCGGCTTTTTCCTCCGCACCATCCCAAACCCTGCATGAACGAAACGCAACGCGAGGGCTTGGCGCGCAGCGCCAACGTCCATATTCAGCTCCCGACTCCCTGCTCCCTGCTCGCTCCTCCCTGCTCCTTCCTGATCCGCCAAACCAAATACCCCACCACCGCCAAATTAATCCCCAGCACCACCACCTTGACCGCGCTTGGATGACGGTGAATCTCCCAAACCTCCACCGGCACCAGCGAAGAAGTAATGATGACGGTGAACCACTCCGCCCAGCGCTTCAAAAACCACAAGCCGAGCCTTCCGTCAGAAACAAACCCGCATAGACAAAACTCACCAACCCCAGTTCCTTGATGCGATCGGAGAAAGATGAATGGCTTTCTCAAACGCCTCGTTAACATACCGGCTGCCAGGATCGAGCCCCAGCCGCGCGACCCATCGGTCCAGCTCCCCGCCACATCCATGTGCATCAGCTTCAGGATCCCGACGCCCGTAGCGATCAGCAAAGCCGCTTTCGCCAGCTTGAACACGGCGATCAGTCGAATCAGTCCGCTATTGGAAGAATTCATGGGTTCTCTGCAGAGAATCTAAGGGACAGAGGCACATTACGACGCGGCAGTTGCCTGGCCATCCATCGCCGTCTGATGATCAGAACCCGATGAGTTGCGTAATGTAATCGCCTCCACGTTCTCGGCCAGCCATGACTACCCGACCCGCTGCCATCCCACGCGCTCAAGATCCCGCACCGCATCAATCGCGCGTTCCTTTCGCCATCGATTTGTCCATTCATCGGCTTGTTCGCAAACCGCGCCGTCGCTAACCGGACCTTAGCTGACCGGCCTTGAGCCAACCGGTTTCTAGCTAACCGATCTGCTGCTTCCGAAATTCCCGAACGCTTTTCCCCTCCCGTCCGTCTACATAACCAACGCGGCTCGTGAGACCGCGCCGCTTCACGGGCCCCTCATCCTCCCCTGTTAATCTGTAGCTTCTGCCCCGAACCCCAGCGCTGTTGAACCTCTGTCCCAACATAAAGAGGAGTCGTTCGCCCTCATGCTGTCTTTTTGCCACATCCGGCGCTCCTGCCTCGTCGGTGCCATCGTTTTCCTCGCGTCTCTTCCCCTCGCCGCTCAGCCCGCCACAACCACCGCCACCCTTTCCGGCAGCGTCGTCGACCCCACCGGCGCCGTCATCCCCGGCGCCACCATCACCCTCACTCCGCCCGGATCCAAACCGGCTCCCATCACCGCCACCTCCGACAGCTCGGGCAGCTTCACCGTCGACAACCTCGCTCCCGGCACCTGGACCGTCTCCGCCGCCGCGCCCGGCTTCCGGTCCGTTCACCTCGACCGCATCGCCCTCCAGCCTGGACTGACCCGCCGCCTCACCCTCACCCTCGTCATTCAGATTCAACAGCAACAAGTCACCGTCAACGCCGACACCCCCGACTCCAGCCCCGACAAAAACGGCGACGCCGTCATCTTCAAAGGCCGCGACCTCGACGCCCTCTCCGACGATCCCGACGAGCTCACCCAGCAGCTGCGAGGCCATCGCCGGCGCCGATCCCGATGCCGGCACCCAGTTCTACATCGATGGATTCTCCGGCGGCCGCCTTCCCCCAAAATCCGCCATCCGCGAAATCCGCATGAACCAAAATCCGTACTCCGCGCAGTACGACCAGATCGGCTTCGGGCGCATCGAGATTTTCACCAAGCCCGGCGCCGACACCTGGCACGGCGACCTCTGGAACGAGGACAACGACGCCAGCTTCAACTCCCGCAACCCCTTCGTCTCCACCCAGCCCCCCTACCACTCCACTGAGGTTTGGGGCGACCTCAACGGTCCCTCAACAAGCACTCCTCCGTCTTCACCGACCTCTGGCACGAGGGCTCTTCCGACGACTCCATCGTGAACGCCTTTGTCCTCGATTCCTCGCTCAACCCCGCGCCCTTCACGCAAATCTTCCCCAATACCAACAGCGAGGGCGACTTCTCCACCCGCTACGATCTGCAGGCCGGCAAGGTCCACACCCTCACCGCGCGCTACCACCTCGACTGGCACCAGCAGACCAACGGCGGCGTCGGCCAGTTCGCGCTCGCCTCCCAGGCTTACAACAGCAGCAACGTCGAGCAGTCCCTCCAGTTCACCGACTCGCAGGCCTGGAGTCCGAACCTCCTCAACGAACTTCGCTTCCAGTACATCCGCGACCGCGACCGCCAGACTCCGCAGAACTTCGCCCCCACCATCGTCGTTCAGGGTGGATTCACCGGCGGCGGCTCCAACCTCGGCCTCAACAACGACGCCCAGGATCACTACGAGCTGCAGAACTACGCGCAGACCACACGCGGCAAACACACCATCGACTTCGGCGTCCGCCTGCGCGACACGCGCGACTCCAACACATCGACCGCGAATTTCAACGGCCAGTACACCTTCTCCTCGCTCACCGCATACCAGATCACCGAGCAGGGAATCGCCAACGGCGAGACGCCCGCGCAGATTCGCGCCGCCGGCGGTGGCGCCAGCCTCTTCGCCCAGACCACCGGCCGCGCCGGCATCGCCGTCAGCGTCTTCGACATGGGCCTCTACGCCGAAGACAACTACAAGATCCGTCCCGACGTCACGCTCAGCTACGGCCTGCGCTTTGAAACCCAAACCGGCATGCCCGACCACGCCGACTTCGCCCCGCGCCTCGGCGCCTCCTGGGCTCTCAAGCGCGACAAGAACAAGCCGCCCATCGCCATCCTCCGCTCCGGCTTCGGCCTCTTCTACCAGCGCTTCCCCTCGCTCAACGTCCTCGAGGCCGAGCGCCAGAACGGCGCCACCGAGCAGGAACAGCTCGTCACCGATCCCGATTTCTATCCCGCCGTCTGCTCCAGCGCGCCCGCCGATTGCGCCGGCGCTCCCACCAGCACCGGAGCCATCTTCCGCGTCAGCCCCGATCTGCGCGCGCCCTACATCATGACCGCGGGCATTGGCGTCGACAAGCCCATCGGCCGCATCGGACAGATCTCAGCCAACTACATGTTCTCCCACGGCGTGCACCTCTTCCTCACGCGCAATATCAACGCGCCCCTCCCCGGCACTTTCAATCCCGCCGACCCACCAGCGGCGTCCGCCCCCTCGGCACCGATCAGAACATCTACGAATACGAATCCGAAGGCGACAACGTCCGTCACCAACTCCGCATCAACGCCAACCTCCGCACCAAATTCTTCGGCATCTTCTCCAACTACCAGCTCGGCAAGGCCGAGGCCGACACCTCCGGCATCGGCAACTTCCCCTCCAATGGCTACGACCTCCACCAGGACTGGGGCCGCGCCTCCAACGACTACCGCCAGCGTCTCTTCTTCGGCGGCTGGCTGCATCTCTGGCGCGGATTTTCGGTGAACCCGTTCCTCGTCTATCAGTCCAGCGCGCCGTTCAACATCGTCGTCGGGCAGGACCTCAACGGCGACAACCAGTTCAACGACCGCCCCACCTTCGCCACCGACCTCACCCGCCCCAGCGTGGTCCACACGCAGTGGGGCACCTTCGACACGCAGCCCATCGCCGGGCAAACCGTCATTCCCATCAACTACGGCAAAGGCCCCAGCACGGTCATCTTCAACACGCGTCTGCAGAAGAACTTCAACTTCGGCCCGGCGCTGCCCAGGAAACAGCCGCTCCGCCACCGCCCGGCAGCAAGCCGTCCGGTTCATTGAAGAAGCCGCCCATCGAGCGCAAATACAACCTGCGCTTCTTCGTCGCCGGCGAAAACGTGCTCAACCACGTCAACCTCGCGCCGCCGGTCGGCGTCCTCGGCTCCCCGCTCTTCGGCCAATCGACCGCGCTCGCCAACCGCTTCGGCACCGGCTCCGCCAACCGCACGCTCAATGTAGGAACGTCCTTCCGCTTCTGAGCTTCTGCGCAGCCGAGTTATATTCCGGAGCCTGACGCCCGATCCCCATTCTCCATCGCCCAGTGGAGTACATTTTTGGAGCGTACGAAATGGGAGAACCAATGCTGCGTTCGAAGTCCGCTTTTCTGGCTCTTGTATGTACTGTCCCTCTGTTGGTCGGGGTGCGTAGCCATGCGCAAACGAATTCCCTGCGGGTCAGCTCGCCCGATCACCGCGTCACGATGCGTTTTGCTGTGATCCCCGGCAAGGACGCCAAAGGGTCCGACGGCCAGCTCGTTTATTCGATCGACTTCAACGGAAAACAGGTCTTCGAGAATTCCGCGCTCGGTCTGGAACTCGCCAATCAGCCGCCGCTGGGCTCCGCCGTGCACATCACCGGCACAACTCCTGCCTCCGGGATCGACGACTACAACCTGCTGGCCGGCAAAACTTCCGCCGTTCACGATCCCTGGAACAGCCTCGCCGTGCACGTTGCGGAAGGCGCTGCGCCGGGCCGCACCTTCGACCTTGAGGCCCGCGCGTACAACAGCGGCGTGGCCTTTCGCTATCACCTGCCCCGGCAGCCCACGCTTTCGCGCTACCAGCTGAACCAGGAAGACACGGAATTCCGCCCCGTGATGGACGCCGACGCCTGGGCGCTGCGCCTGCCCAATTATCAGACCGGCTATGAGGCCGAATACCTGCCGGCCGCGATCAGTGCGCTGGGCAACGAGGGCGGCGTGGCCAGCCGCATCCTGAACGGCGCGCCCATGCTGATGCACATGCCCGGCGTCGCGTGGGCCGCCGTCGCCGAGGCCGGCCTCGAAGGCAACGCGGCGATGTACCTCGAAAATCCCGGCGGCAGCTGGATCGGCCACTCCATCGTCACGAGAATTTCACCGCCCGTCGATGGCCACGGCCCCGCAGTGGACGCGCCTCTTCCCCACGACAGCGCATGGCGCGTGATCCTGCTCGGCGAAAAACCTGGCGAGCTGATCGAATCGAATCTCTTCACCGATCTCAATCCGCCCAACCGCATTGCGGACACGAGCTGGATTCATCCTGGCAAGGCTTCGTGGGACTGGTGGAGCGGCAACCTCGACCCCAACGGTCAATCGGCATTCACCACCGCCAACATGGAGTACTACGTCGACTTTGCCGCCGCCTCGGGATTCCCGTACATGCTGCTCGACGCGGGCTGGTCCGGTAACGACATCACGAAAATGCGCGGCAATGTCGACGTCCCCACGCTGGTGCGCTATGCCGCAAAGAAAAACGTGAAGGTCTGGATCTGGCTCCACGCGAAATCCGTCGCCGCGCAGATGCAGCAGGCGTTCCCACTCTACGAGAAGTGGGGCGTCGCCGGCGTCAAGGTTGACTTCGTTCTTCGTAACGATCAGCAGGGCATCCGCTTTTATTACGACGTGGCCAGGGCGGCCGCCGAACATCGCCTCATGGTCGATTTCCACGGCGCTACCCAGCCGTGGGGCATCCAGCGAACCTGGCCCAACGTCCTCGACTACGAAGCCGTGCTTGGCCTCGAGCAAAACAAGGCCGGGCGGCGCGATGGACCCGTGAATCGCACCACCTTCCCCTACACGCGCATGCTCAGCGGCCCCATGGATTACACGCCCGGCGGTTTTGACAACGTGACGCCGGAGGAATTTATCCAGCGCGACAAGAGTCCGATGACGATGGGCACGCGCGCTCAGCAACTGGCGCTGTACGTCGTCTTCGAGGAGCCGCTCGCCATGGTCTCCGATGCGCCCTCGGCCTATGCCAACCAGCCGTCATTCCAGTTCATTCGCGACGTGCCAACCACCTGGGATGCCACCCGGGCGCTCAACGGCGCGCCTGGAGAATTTGTCACCATCGCGCGCCGCCACGGAGACGACTGGTATCTGGGCAGCATCACCAACTGGACGCCACGCGACCTCCAGATTCCACTGGATTTCCTGGAAGCGGCCAATATACAGCGGAGATTTACGAAGACGCCGCCGATGCCGCGCAGAATCCGAAGCACGTTACGATTCGCCGCCAGACCGTGACCGGCACCGACATGCTGACCCTGCATCTGGTCACCGGCGGCGGCTGTGCGATCCGATTTGTGCCCGGATCATCGACCTGAAATCTGCCCTGAGCCCTGTGTCCGGCGCCCTGTTCCCTATTCCCTACTCCCTACTCCCTGCCTTACTCAAACACCGGCGTCAGCAGCCGCACCAGATGCTCCGGCTCCGCCAGAAACGCATCGTGCCCGTGGTTCGACGCCATCTCCCGGTAGTCGCACCGCGCGCCCGGCCGCCGCCATCACCACCGCCATCGACCGCACGTCCTCGGGCGGAAAGAGCCAGTCCGTCGAAATCCCCACCATCGTCACGTGCGCCTGAATGCGGCTGTACGCAGCGAACGGTGACGCATGCGCGCGCACCGGATCGAACGTGTCCATCGCCCGCGTGATCGAGATGTACGCGTTCGCGTCGAACCGCTCGTTGAACTTGTGCCCCTGATAGTCGAGAAACCCCGCAATGTCGAACCGCCCGTTTTGCCCCGCCGCCGTCGAGATCCACGGATTCTCCCCCGTCCGGTTCGGCTTCCTTCCAAACCGCGCCTCAAACAGCGGCACGCTCTTGTAGCTGATCACCCCCAGCGCCCGCGCAATCGCCAGGCCGCCATGCGGCTCATCGTCCGGCAAATAATATCCGCCCGCCCACTTCGGATCGAGCATGATCGCCTGCCGCTGCAGATGATTCAGCCCCAGCCCCATCGCTCCCAGCGGCGCAGCGCCAATGCTGATCGCCCGCGACACACGATCCGGAAACAGCACCGCCCACTCCAGCACCTGCATTCCGCCGATCGACGCCCCAATCACCAGCTTCAGTTTTTCGATCCCCAGCGACGTGATCAGCTTCTCCTGCGCCCTCACCATGTCGCGCACGTTGATCAGCGGAAACGTCGGCCCATACAGCCGCCCCGTCTCCGGATCGACGCTCCCCGGCCCCGTCGACCCATAGCAAGAACCAAAAATGTTGATCCCGATCACGCAGTCCCGATCCAGATCGAGCATCGCCTCCGGCTTTTTGAAAAGCTGCGGCCACCACGTCGCCACTTCGGCGTTGCCTGAGAGCGCATGAGCCACCAGCACCGCGTTATCGCGCGCCGCATTTAGCTTCCCGTAGATCGCATAATGCTGCGTCGGCCGCACCAGCACCTCGCCGCTCTCGAGCGGGACCACCTCGTCGATGACGTAGTCCCCCTCGAAATCCGGCTGGATCGCCGCCGCAGCCTTCACCGCGCTCTGTGCTTCCGTACTCATCGTCCGTTAGTTCCCAAAACGAAACCAAACCCCGAACCCAGCGAAGGCCAGGTTCACCCCACAGCAAGCAGAGGAATCCTTTTCCAGCCGAAATTCAACAAAACTCAGACCCGGGTTCATGCCCAAAGTACTGCCTCCGTGCCGTTTTCGGAAAAAGCACCGTCTCAACAACGCCCAGCAGGTGCTTCTTCCCACTCCCTGTCTTTACCGCGCCCCAACCAGCTCCGGACTCGGCACCGCCACCTCCAGCGCCTGATCGATGTCCGCAATCAGATCGCGCACATCCTCGATCCCCACCGACAGCCGCACCATCTCCGGCAATACGCCCGTCGACACCTGCTCCTCCCCGCTCAGCTGCTGGTGCGTCGTCGACGCAGGATGGATCACCAGCGACTTCGCATCGCCCAGATTCGCCAGCAAGGAGAAAACTTTCAGCGAGTTGATGAACTTCTTTCCCGCGTCAAACCCGCCGCGAATCCCGAACGTGATCAGCCCGCTCGCCCCATCCGGCAGATACTTCTTCGCGCGCGCCGCGTACTTGCTCGACTTCAGCCCCGGATAATTCACCCACTCCACGCCCGCGTGCTTCTCCAGATGCTCGGCCACCGCCAGCGCATTCTGCGAGTGCCGCTGCATCCGCAGGTGCAGCGTTTCGAGGCCCAGCAAAAACAACCACGCGTTAAACGGCGACAAGGCCGCACCCGTGTCGCGCAGCCCCTGGACCCTGGCTTTCAAAATAAACGCCAGCGGCCCAAACGCCTCCGTGAACGACAGGCCGTGATACGAAGGATCAGGCTCGACAAAGTCCTTAAACCGCCCCGACGCCTTCCAGTCGAACTTCCCCGCGTCCACGATGATCCCGCCAATCGACGTCCCATGCCCGCCAATGTACTTCGTCGCCGACTCCACCACGATGTCCGCGCCCCACTCGATCGGCCGCAGCAGAATCGGCGTCACGCTGGTGTTATCGATGATCAGCGGCAGCCCATTCTCGTGCGCGATCTTCGCCAGCGTCTCCACATCGCAAATATCGAGCTTCGGATTCCCCAGCGTCTCCGTGTACACCGCCCGCGTCTTCGGCCCGATCGCCTTGCGCAGCCCGTCAAAGTCATCGGCGTCGACGAACTTCACGTTGATGCCCAGCTTCGGCAGCGTGTAGTGAAACAGGTTGTAGGTCCCGCCATACAGCGAGGTGGTCGACACGATTTCATCGCCCGCATTCGCCAGCGTCAGAATCGCCAGCGTCTCCGCAGCCTGTCCCGACGCGGTCGCCAGTGCCGCCGCCCCGCCTTCCAGCGCCGCCACCCGCTTCTCAAACACATCGGTTGTCGGATTCATGATCCGCGTGTAGATGTTCCCGAACTCCTGCAGCCCAAACAGCCGCGCCGCATGATCCGCGTCCTGGAACACATACGAAGTCGTCTGATAGATCGGAACCGCCCGCGATCCGGTCGCCGGATCGGGAACCTGTCCCCCATGCACCGCCAGTGTCGCCAGATGCTGCTTCTGTTCTTCCGCCATGTCTCGTCTCCTTTACCCTTCCTGTCATCCTGAGCGATGGCTGGTTCGCATCGCGAGCCAGCCGCAGTCGAATGGACCTCCCAGCGTTCAGCAATTTCGGCGAGCGACGCTCGGCGAAATTCGCGAGGGACGTATCCGCTCTCGTTCAAATACAAACGGCCCGCGATCTCTTTGACCGTGGGCCGCTGGAACCTGCTTCGAACTCGCCTACTCCGCTCGTTCGCTCCCGCGCACGGTCGCTGCCTCTGGCACAGACACATGTCCAGCAGGGGCGCGACGCCGCAACCGTTACGGGAAGTCATCCCAGCCAGTATCAGCGTCTCTTCCATCTTTCGTCAAACCGGCCGCCGGATTGTCGTCCTCTTGTCACTCTGCGTCACCGCAACACCTCCGTCGCGCGCGGGTTGACGAGGAAGGGCGGCCCCAGCCCTCCACAAACGCTCGTCCTCTGCGTCCAATCATCAGGGGCCAACCAACGAATCAGGAGAACGAAATGTCCTGGCAACGGCTCGGAATTCCAGCCCTCTCCGGCCTGGCGATGATGGTCGCGGTCGATCTGGTCGACCGATGGTTTGTAACCCTGGGCCTGCACGCCGAGACGACCCGCGTCGACGACGTCCTCCTGGCCTCGTCGCCGCCGCTCTGGTCTTCCTGATCCAGCGCCAGCAGGAGCGCGAACTGCGCCGCCAGCGCCAGAGCGCCGCCGTCATCGAGCAGATGAACCACCACATCCGCAACGCCCTTCAGGTCATCGTGGCCCGCGCCAGCCTCGACCACGAGGCCAAACCCGAGCTGCAGCAAATCAACGATGCCGTCGCCCGCATCGACTGGGCTCTGCGCGAGATCCTCCCCCAAAGCGCGAGCGACACTCCCATCCCCGACCTCGAACCGCAACGGAACGAAGTCGCTGCGAACCACTACACGAGCACAGGCTCCCCTCTGGGCCACTGAACCGTTTTGGCCTCGATCGCCTGTCCCGAATTGCAGTTCCAGCTTTTCCCGAGCGCATCAATGCCCGGAACTAGTCTTTCTCCGTTTGGCCGAAGGCCCCCAGCAAACGCAGTTTCGTCGCTAGTTGCTCCATCCTCGCCTGGCTCCCCGCATCTGGCAAAAGATAGCCGGGAAGCGCATCGATGAAACGCGGTTCCCGCAGCAGCGCACGGACGGTCTCGCCCAAATAGACCTGAAGTTCCGGCGAAGCCGCTTCTACCTCTGCGCGAAGCCATGATCTGCCATCCACAACTGCGACAAAGTCCTCCAGGTCATAACTGGCAAGGTAGTCCTTCTTGCCTCGCCCACGAAACGCTTCCAGCTTGGTTCCGAGAAAGCAGGGCGCCGTGACCACTCGGATCGTGAGTCCATGGGGCAGCCGAATCGGAGTCGCCGTGCGCAGGGCTTCTCGGTACCAGCGATTCGAAAAGCCGAGAATTGCGGCATCAAGCGGCATCACATCCAGCATCAGTGCGCCGTATCTCCATCGGCAAAGAGGCGCTCCCTCACTGGTGTCCTCCGCAAAACCCAGGGTGCGCAGCCTTTCCGAGAATTGCGCGTACTCCGCATAAGAAACGATCTCGGCGATGACATCGACATCATGGGTCCCGCGGACCGCCGCAGCGCCAGGGTCATCGACCAGGAGCCCCGTCGCACAGCCACCCACGAACACAATCTCACCCAGGAGCGGCCGCAAACGTTCGGCGGCAAGCTCCAGCAATTCAAGATTCGGATTCGGCATCGGCTGCTCCCCCGAGTCTCTTCCTCAACTCTTCACTCGCCAGAGCACGCTCGCGCAACCGGCCGCTGCGCATGGCATCCACGAGGGCGAGTAATTCATAAAGCGGCTCGTCTTCCAGAGCCGCGTCAGGAACATTCTTGTGCAATGGCTTGAAACTGTACCCTCGTACTTTTCCTTCCGCGTGGGGCCAAACCGGAGGCAGCTCGCCGTCGTCGATGATCAGAGAGCGCAGCGGCGGTGCCGCATAGCTGGTCGCGATTCCGCGCGTCGGCGCCCCGGTCTCGGCCGGAAAGGCGTAGCGGATCCCATGCACGAGAAACTCGATCAGAGCCGAGCGATTCAGCCGATCTTCCTTTTCCCAGGTTTGGAGAAGATTGGAGATCCTGGCGCGCTGAACCGACGCATAGACCTCCGACGGATAAAGATGAAGCTCGTTCGCCAGGCGAAGATAGGTGGGCCTACCGGCTTTCTGCAGCGAAAGCTTGAGCAGGACCACGATATCGAGCGGCCTCAACATGACTCGATTTTATGGCAATTCCATTCAAAATTCAATTAACTTGAATATTGAATTCAAAACTCCAAACGCGCCGGAGCGCCTGCACCCAACACCGATCAAAACCATCACTTCAGGCGGCCGATCAGAGCGAGGCGGCGACCGACGTGGGCTGGGCCTCAGGGCCAACGTTTCGGTGTGCTGGGTAGCAAAGAAACCACCGCACCAAAACCGAGCGAAGGCCAGGTTCACCCCGCTGGGCCTCAGGGCTTTCGGTGTGCTGGGTACCGAAAAACCACCACACCAAAACCGAGCGAAGGCCAGGTTCGCCCCGCTGGGCCTCAGGGCTTTCGGTGTGCTGGGGACCGAAAAAAACCACCACACCAAAACCGAGCGAAGGCCAGGTTCTCCCCGCTGGGCCTCAGGGCTTTCGGTGTGCTGGGTACCGAAAAAAACCACCACACCAAAACCGAGCGAAGGCCAGGTTCACCCCGCTGGGCCTCAGGGCTTTCGGTGTGCTGGGTACCGAAAAACCACCACACCAAAACCGAGCGAAGGCCAGGTTCGCCCCGCTGGGCCTCAGGGCTCTCGGTGTGCTGGGTACCGAAAAACCACCACACCAAAACCGAGCGAAGGCCAGGTTCACCCCGCTGGGCCTCAGGGCTTTCGGTGTGCTGGGGACCGAAAAAAACCGCCACACCAAAACCGAGCGAAGGCCAGGTTCACCCCGCTGGGCCTCAGGGCTTTCGGTGTGCTGGGTACCGAAAAAAACCGCCACACCAAAACCGAGCGAAGGCCAGGTTCACCCCGCTGGGCCTCAGGGCTTTCGGTGTGCTGGGTACCGAAAAAAACCGCCACACCAAAACCGAGCGAAGGCCAGGTTCACCCCGCTGGGCCTCAGGGCCAACCTTTCAATGTGCTGGGGACCAAAAAAAACCGCCACACCAAAACCGAGCGAAGGCCAGGTTCACCCCGCTGGGCCTCAGGGCCAACTTTCAATGTGCTGGGGACCAAAAAAAACCGCCACACCAAAACCGAGCGAAGGCCAGGTTCACCCCACAGCAAGAAGCTAGCGCCTTTTCCCCCAGGAGTCGAGCAGGCAATCTCGTGATCGGTACCCAAAGTACTGCTTCTCGGTCTCCGCGTACCGTTTTGGAATCGCCGCGTATCCCACGGATCACACCACGCTCCAGGCCCACCATGACCTCCGTACCGTCTCTCCCGCTGATTTCCCTTACCCCCCATTCGGCAAATCGCTAGCCTGACATCATGAGGGGATTTCTGCACACCAGACAATCCCCTTCACATTTCCCGGGGATCCCAGGGTTCCCGTCGGTCGCTCTTTGAGAATCCCAGAACAGCTGATCCAGACCCATCCCGTCGCCGAGCCCGAAGGCACTCGTAACCACTTCGACGACGTAGGGGGGATCGACGAAGCCTCGCACCGCGAATCAATCACTTCCGGCGGTCAACCCCCTGAATCGCAAAATGAAGCGCGCTCCTACGCCGCCGCCAGACGGCCCCCCAGCCGCCGGTGCACCAGGCTCGCGATCCAGAACAGCAGCAGCTGCGCCGCCAGCGCTCCGCAGCAGTCCAGCAGCACATCCCTGGGCGTGCTCGTCCGGCCGGGCAGAAAGCTCTGGTGCCACTCGTCCCAGCTGGCCAGCAGCAGGGTCGACAGCAGCGCCAGGCCCGCCGCGTTCCGGAACAGCATCCGCCACTCGGTCCACCGCTGCTCCAGCGTCACTCGCCAGCCTTCGAAGAAGCCCAGGCTCACCGTCCCATAGCCGAGGAAATGCCCGCTCTTCCTTATGTAGTGGTGAACGATCTCCCAGCGCTCCGGCGCGATCGGCCCAAACAGCTTCACCCACAGCGGCAGCAGCCACCGGCTGGTGTTCGCCGCCGACATCGTCGCCGTCGATTCCCCAACGATCACCGCAATTCCGATCAGGGCCGGAATCCAGTGCAGCAGCAGTCGAGCGCGCCGATGGGCCACATTCTTCTCCGGGAAGGACTTCTCCCAGAATACCTTGCAAGTCGAGGTCCGCAGCCGCAAGCGTTTTTCGCCGCTTCTGCGTCAAAAGTGGTACAACAAACCGTGACCCCCGGATTGACCCCCCAAACATGAGCACGCAGGAAAAAGTCCTCATCGTCGAAGACGAGCCCCACGCGCTGTCCGGCCTCGCCGAGCTGGTCGGCGGCTGGGGCTATCGCACCGAAACCGCCCGCGACGGCCTCGAAGCGCTGGAAAAGATCGCCGCCTGGCAGCCCGGCATCATCGTCTCCGACTTCAAAATGCCCCGCATGGATGGGCTGCAGCTGCTCTCCCGCCTGAGCGAGAGCACCGACAGGATCGCCTTCGTCATGCTCACCGCGCAGGGCTCCATCGATGCGGCCGTCGAAGCGATGAAGAACGGCGCCTACGACTTCATTACGAAGCCGGTCGACTCAGCCCGCCTGCGCGCCATCCTGACCAACGCCTCGCGCCAGCGCGATACCGAGCGCGAGCTGGAGGTCACCCGCCGCAAGCTGCGCGAAACCGGAGTCCTTGGCTCCCTCGTCGGCGCCTCCAAAAAGATGCAGGAGGTCTTCACCCTCATCGAGCGCGTCGCCACCAGCAACGTCTCGGTCCTGATCACCGGCGAAAGCGGCACGGGCAAGGAACTGGTGGCCCGCACTCTGCACGACCTGAGCCCGCGCCGCAGCAAGCCCTTCGTCGCCGTCAACTGCGCGGCCATTCCGGAGACGCTGATCGAAAGCGAAATCTTCGGCCACGAGAAAGGCGCCTTTACCGGCGCCATCGAGCGGCGGGCCGGCTGCTTCGAGCTGGCCGAAGACGGTACGCTGCTTCTGGATGAGATCGGCGAGATGCCGGTCGCCACCCAGGCCAAGCTGCTGCGCGTGCTGGAAGACCACAAGCTGCGACGCCTCGGCAGCAAGATCGAAAGCCCCATCGACGTCCGCGTTCTGGCCGCGACCAACAAGAACCCGGAAGAGGCCGTGGCTGACGGCCATCTGCGCGGCGATCTGTTCTACCGCCTCAACGTCTTCAACATCCACATGCCGCCGCTGCGCGAGCACAAGGAAGACATTCCCGCCATCGTCGACGCCATGATCGACGACATGAACCAGAAGCACCAGCGCAAGGTCACCGGCATCGACAGCGAGATGCTCGCCCGCCTGGTCGCGCACGATTGGCCGGGCAATGTCCGCGAGCTGCGCAACTCCATCGAGCGCGCCGTCGTCCTGTGCAGCGAAACTCAGCTGCAGTCGCGCCATTTGCCGCCTGGCTTCGGCACCAAAACCATCCGCCCCGCCACCGAGCTGCCGGCCAACGCCATCCAGCTTGAAGTCGGCGCCACGGTTGACGACGCGGAGCGCATGCTCATCTTCAAAACGCTGGAATCGACCCACAACAACAAGACGCGTGCCGCCGAGATCCTCGGCATCAGCCTCAAGACGTTGCACAACAAGCTTCGCGAGTACGGAAACACCGCCACAACGGCCGGGGCTCTGGAAGAATAAGGTGGTAAGCGGGAGGCGTTCTTTGTATCCTCGCTTTACCGATCCTTAAGCGTTGAGCGCCGTCCCCCCCCGACCATGCGGCTCAAGACCAAACTCGTCCTTGCCATCACCGGACTCGTGTTTTGCGTGGTCGGGGTCTGCTCGTATGTCTGGCTCAGCCAGTTGCTGCAGCAGCAGATCGAGCAGTCCTGGTCGACGACCGACTACCTCGCCCACAACGTGTTGTTTCAGATGCGCCAGGCTCTCGACACCGGCCTGCGCGATCGCCATTTCGACACCAACGATCCGGTCGCGGTGCGCGCCGCCGTTGCCGATTCCCTGCGCCGCGATGCCGGCCTCAACGCCCTGCTCACCTCCATCGTCAACTACTCGCCCACCGTCCTTGACATCTCCATCGTGGACCGGCAGAACCGCGCCATCATCGCCGTGCCGGACTCGACCCTCGACGATCAGATCCTGCCCACTCGTCCCGACTACTCCGTCCTGAGACGCCAGTCACCCAACCGGACTCTCAAAATCGTCTTCGGCAAGCCCCAGGTTTACAACGTCTCTCTGGGTCTGGATCGCAACAATCAGCCCTTCCTCACCATCCGCATCGGTATCCGCACTACTTTTCTCAGCCACGCTTTCCAGCCCTGGCTGGTCGAGGCCTTCAGCTTCATGGGCCTGGCCATGATCATCTCCATGATCGTTGCTGCTTTCGTCGCCAACCTCGCCCTGCAGCCCATCGAGCAGATCAGCCAACGCCTCGACACCCTCGCTGCGCAGGAGGAGCTCGCCGGCTCGGCCGCTCCCCACCCGCTGCGCCGGACCATCGAGCCGGAGCTGCTCCCGGGCACCGCACCCGCGGCCACCGAAACCCGCCGCAGTGGAGATGCGGTCGCCCAGGTCTCGGGCAAGATCGAACGCCTCGGCCAGCGCATCCGCAATGTCGAGGAAGTCTTCAGCGCCCTGCGCGAGAACCTCGATCAGATCCTGTCCAATCTGCAGGACGGCGTCATGCTCTTCACCCGCGATGCCCGCGCCGTGCTGGTCTCCAGCGCCTGCGAGCGCTTCCTCAACATCGGGCGCGAGCGCATCTTCGGCGCCGAGGTCCGCGAGATCTTCGACCGCTCCACCCGCCTCGGCCGCCTGGTCCGCGACGCCTTCGAAGGCGGCATGTCCATCGTGCAGGAAGAGGTGACCACCGAAACCGGCCGCCGCGTCGAGGTCTCCCTCGACTTTATCCACGATGCCCAGTCGCGCGACCGCCACTCTCTCGGCGCTCTGCTCACCATTCACGACCTCGAATCGGTCCGCGAGATCGAGACCGAGCTGGAGGTCTCCCGCCGCATGGCGTCCATCGGCCGCCTCACTGCTGGTGTGGGGCACGAAGTCAAGAATCCCATTAACGCCATCGTTGTCCATCTGGAACTGCTGCGGAACAAGGTTCAGGTCGGCGGCGATGCGCTGCGCCACCTCGACATCATCCAGAGCGAGATCCGCCGCCTGGATCGCGTCGTCCAGACCCTTGTGGACTTCTCCCGCCCGGTCGAGCTTCAGCTCAAGGATCAGGATCTGCGGGCGATCGTCTCCGGGGTGCTCATGCTCTCTTCGGCCGACCTCCAGACGCGCGGCGTGAACGTCGAGAGCCAGGTTCCGTCCCGCCCCGTCTTCTGCCGGGTCGACGCGGACCTGCTGGAGCAGGCGCTGCTCAACGTGGTGCTCAACGGCGCCCAGGCCATGGCGACGGGCGGATTGCTCGAGGTCCGCCTCACCGAAGACACGCGCTGGGCCTATATCCGGGTCCGCGATCACGGCGAAGGCATCGCCGACGAGATCCGTTCCCGCATCTTCGACCTCTACTTCACCACCAAGAAGGAGGGCAGCGGGATCGGCCTGGCCATGACCTACCGAATTCTGCAGATGCACCACGGCCAAATTGACGTAGAATCGAAGACTGGGAGCGGAACAACATTTGTACTGCGGCTCCCCTTAATTTCTGCCGGTTCGGGACAGCGCGTAGCTCCGGAAATCACGGGACACGCGATTCCCAGCGAGCTTGCTCGCCAGGGTGGTGAGACCCAGCCAGAAAGGTCCGGACCATGAGTTCCGGAAGAGGATGGGCAGCGTGTGCCGTGTCGTTGGCGCTGCTGACGGGTTGCGGCCCAAAAAAGCCGGCGGTCATCGTGTCTCCGCCCGCTGCCGAAGCGCCTGCGTTGCCGCCTTCGCAGATGGCCGCCTCTCTGCCCGCGGTTCCGCCCGCCATTCCCAACACGACAACGCACACGGTGAAACTGGACACGACGGCTCCGCCCGAGCTGAAGCCCGAAGTCGCGGCCACGCAGCCGCACCACTCCCCGAAACACCATGCGAAGTCGCCCGCCGAGGAAGCAAAAAACCCTGCCGCGTCCGCTCAAACGCCGGCCCCGGCAACTCAGGTCGCTGTGGTTCAACCGTCGGATAAAACGCCGCTCGGGCAGCTCTCGACGGCGAACGACCCCGTCGGCCACCAGGCCATCTCGGAGCAGATCGATGCCACCGAAAACGGCCTGAACGCGATTAAGCGGCCCCTGAGCTCCGACGAGCAGAAAACCGTCACCCTGATTCGCCAGTACATCACCCGCGCCCGCGATCTGCTGAACGCCGACGACCTCGACGGTGCGAACACCCTGAGTTCCAAGGCAAAACAGCTGCTGCAGGAGCTGACCAAGCCGTAGGACAGATCACAGGGCACAGGGCGCAGTGAACAGAGCGCAGGGAGCAGAGCACAGGGCTCAGAGCGCAGGGCACAGGGCGCAGGTCACAAAGCGCAGGGGAGAGCAGTATGGCAGGGTCTTTCCGCGACTTGAAGGTATGGCAGCGATCCATCGACCTTTCGGTGGCCACCTACAGTCTGACGCGCGACTTCCCTTCGGAAGAACTCTACGGACTTACCTCGCAGCTTCGTCGCGCGGCCGTATCCATTGCCAGCAACATTGCGGAAAGATACGGACGCGTCACCACGGGCGAGTACCGGCAGTTTCTGGGGATGGCTCGCGGGTCCACACTGGAAGCTACAGACACAGCTCGTGATTGCGGAAGGCTCGGCCTGGGCAAACAGGAATTGATACGCGAGGTTGAAGGACTCAGCCATGAAGTGGGAAAGATGCTTTGGTCCCTGGCAAAGAAGTTGTGAAGAAGCAGGGACATGGGTTCACTGCGCCCTGTGCCTGTGCCCTGTGCCCTGAGCCCTGTGCCCTGTGCCCTGTGATTGCGCCTGTTTTACCTCTCTCCCCACTTCAGCTTCGAGCGCAGCACATCGAAGAAGCCGTTCTCGCCCAGGCGGATCAGCTTGACGCAATAGTCCGACTTCCGGCATCGCAACTCGTCGCCAATGCGCAGGTCGACCACCTCCTGCCCATCGACGGTCAGGAACGTCTGATCGGGAATCCCCTCGATCCGCACCAGAATGCGCGAAGACCCCTGCAGGACCATCGACCGCAGCGTCAGTTGGTGAGCACAGATCGGCGTCACCTCCAGCACATCCACCCGCGGCACCATCACCGGGCCGCCTGCCGCCAGCGAGTAGGCGGTGGATCCGGTGGGCGTGGCGACAATCACCCCATCGGCGCGAAAGCTCGCTGCCAGCTGATCGTCGACCTCCACCGCGAAGTGGCCCATGCGCGCGATCGCGCCCTTGGCCACCACCACATCGTTCAGGGCTTCATGCTCGCTGTGCATTTTCCCGTCGCGCCACAGTTCGCTGTGCAGCATGGTGCGTGACTCGATGCAGCAGGCGCCGTTTCCCCAGGCCTCAAGATGCGTGTAGAGGTCCGCGAGCCGAACCTCGGTGAGGAAGCCCAGCGCGCCCAGGTTCACGCTCAGGATGGGGACCCCGCTGCGCGCGAAGACCCGCGCCGCCGCCAGCAGCGTTCCGTCGCCCCCCAGCACGATCACCAGAGCCGGATTCAGCAACGAGAGGTCCGGGCGAGGATGCACGGGCTCGTCCATCACGTAGTTCGCGCTCACTGGATCCAGCAGCGGTTCGTGCCCGTGCGCCTTCAGCCACAGCACCAGTTCGGGCAACAACTGCCGCAGCTCTTCCTTTTGCGGTTTGGAGATGATGGCGATGCGCGACATGCGTCCTAGTGTATGACAGGGCGCAATTCACAGGGCACAGGGCACAGGGCGCAGAGCACAGGTCACAGGTCACAGGGCGCAGGGAACCCATGCCGTGCTTCTTCACAACTTCTTTGCCAGGGACCAAAGCATCTTTCCCACTTCATGGCTGAGTCCTTCAACCTCGCGTATCAATTCCTGTTTGCCCAGGCCGAGCCTCTCCGCAATCACGAGCTGTGTCTGTAGCTCCAGTGTGGACCCGCGAGCTATCCCCAGAAACTGCCGGTACTCTCCCGTGGTGACGCGTCCGTATCTTTCCGCAATGTTGCTGGCAATGGATACGGCCGCGCGACGAAGCTGCGAGGTAAGTCCGTAGAGTTCTTCCGAAGGGAAGTCGCGCGTCAGACTGTAGGTGGCCACCGAAAGGTCGATGGATCGCTGCCATACCTTCAAGTCGCGGAAAGACCCTGCCATACTGCTCTCCCCTGCGCTTTGTGACTGCGCCCTGTGCCCTGCGCTCTGCGCCCTGTGCTCTGCTCCCTGCGCCCTGCGCTCTGCGCCCTGCGCCCTGTGCCCTGTCTTACGTGGTCGGCCGGCTCTTCACCGCCATGAACTGCGCCGGTACCGCCGTGCCACCATTGTTGGTGAGCTTCGGATCCACCGTCTGCGTGTCGGTCAGCGAGCTGGTGGTCACCATGTGTACGAGATTGTCCCCGCTCGTGCTGGCGAAGAAGATCGCGCCATCCGGGCTGAAGACCCCCGCAACCGGCGCCTGCGCGCCCGAGCTGAGCTGGATCGTGCTCAGAGCCCCCAGCCCACCCGTATTCACCGGCTGGTAGTAAGGTAGCGCGCCCGTGGCTCCGGTCGCGTTGTAGGTCACGAATGCGAGCGAGGAATCCGGCGAGGACACCACCTGATCGATTTCCGAGGCGGTCACCGGCAGGGTCGCCGTGATCGGGTTGGTGGGGACGGTCAGCGCGGGCCCCGCATACGCCGGGCACGCGTTCACCGGAACGCCGGTGGGTGGGCTTCCCGCCCCACCCAGCACGATGTCGGAGAAGGTGCTGTTATCCGCGCCCAGGATGTGATTGCCATCCGCCGTCGCCGTCAGCTGCGTGGTCGTCACGCCTGCATCGCCGGCCGGCGGATAGTACGGCGGGGTGGCGCTGGCGTTCGGGCAATAGCTGCGCGCCGCTGTCGAGTTCCCGCTGAGGAACGTCGCCACGCTGGGCACCGTGATCGTCAGGGCGGGACCGCAGTAGGGGTCCCACGCCGCATTGTAGGCGGGCGCCGCCGCCGTGCCGGCCGCCTCCAGCGGGCAGCTGTAGGCCGGCTGATTGCTGAGCGGATAGCTGGACCAGCCCGTGCCGGTGTTGTTCACGAACAACGTATTCTGCCCCGTCGCCGGATCCTGCCCTACGATGTAGACCGTCGTTCCATCCGGAGAATACTGGGCACGAAACGCGATCCCGGCAATGGTGCTGAATGTGCCGTTCGCGGTCCTGTACAAATAAATGACCTGGCGAAGCTGATCGTTCACGACCGCTGACGAACCTGTGGGCGAAACCGCCAGCACCACGCCCGGCACCCCCGGCACTTCCTTGTTGAGCGTGTTGGTGAGCGTGCTGTAGGTCATCAGCTCGTGATAGCTGCCGAAGTAGAGCGTGTCGCCCGCCTCATCCATCACCATGGAATTGGGCGTATACGGCAGCCGAATCGGGGACGCCGGCCTGCCCGTCGACAAATCGATATCGGAAAAATACGGAGACTGTGACGACGCAAACCAGATGACGTTGCTGCTCCGCCCCGGCGAGCTGATGTTGACCCGATTGCCCGCAACCGGCATTCCATTGCCGAGATTCCCGATCAGGTTCACAGGCGCCGGATTGCAGGTCGGCGGCTGGCAGATCGCCGTCACGGTCGCGTGACTGGGAAATGCGGCGCTCACCAAACCCGTGCTGCTCACCGTCAGGTTCTGCGGCTCGGTGGACGAATAGGTCAGAGCCAGACCGTTGATCGGGTTGTTGTTTGAATCCGTCACCGCCGCCACCACGGTCTGCGGCGAGCTGGCCGTCACGGTCGCCGAAGTCGAGCCATTGATGGTCAGCGCGATGTTCTTCGGCGGGCAGGTGGAGAAGAATCCTGCCGCCGACACTACCTCCGACGTCGCCGCGTTGATGACCGTCGAGCCAGGAAGATTCGCCGTGGCCACGCCGTTGGGATTCGGCGTGCTGGAGGCGCTGCCTGGAGTCGAGCTGGCCGGATTGGTCGTGTTGTCGATGCTCACCACATCCGTGGTCACCGGGTTATAGGTGATGGTTCCCACGTTCGCTTTCGGATCGGTGCACGAAAGCGTACTGGGGCTGCACAACGTTATCCCGCCCGGCCCGGTCACCGTAGTTTCCGCCAGCAGCGACGTTTGCAGGGTCTGCCCCTGCGACATGCATGCACTCTGCGCGGGAATGGTGATCGAGGAAATCGGTGGGTGGATATAAACATTCACCGGATTGCTGGTCACGGCCGCGCCGGAAGCGGTCACCTGCACCGTGCCGCAGCTGGTCGACGTGCACCCCTTGAACGATGAGAGCGAAGAACCCGAGGGAGGCGTGCAGATGCTGAAGTCGGGAACGCCACCCGGGCTGTTGCGGTTCCAGGTGCCCGCGCAGATCTGCCCGATCGGCGAGATATCGGCCAGCAGCAGGTTGGAGCTGGAGTAGGTGTAGTGCAGCACGCTGGCCGACTCGTTGTTGCAGTTGAAAGCCTGCGGCTGGCCCAGCGACCCCGTCTGACCCCACGCCAGCGACAGCCCCGTCACCTCCGGCCCCAGCGTGATGTACACCACCTGGTCGGTCTTGATGCCATAGGCATGGCCGTTCTTGATGCAGTAATTATTGGGATTGTGGCCACAGCCCGTGACGGAGAGACCTACCGGAAGCGTAAACGCCAGAACAACGACAAACGCAAGCAACCGCCGCATGAAACCTCCCCGCCTGCGCAGTCCAGCCGCGTCAGACGGTCCAAGCACCTGAAAAATTCCGCGTGCGTCTCAGAATAACAAACGAGGAGCGCCCCGCACACGCAGATCGGCCCCTAAAAGGCCGCAATAGCGCCCTGGAAAGCGGACGCAGGCCGTACCATTTCGTGAGCAGATTCCAGCAACCGTCTGCGCTCCCGGCTCCCAGCTCCCAGCTCCCGGCTACCTGCGCCCTGAGCTCTGCGCCCTGAGCCCTGTATCCGGCATGTATTCCTCAAACCACCCCAGCGCCCGCTCCAGCACATCCCGCCGATGCTCCGGGTTCACGAATCCATGTCCTTCGTCGGGGTAGACCACCAGCTCCGTCGTCTTGCCCAGATCGCGCAGCGCGTGCCAGAACTCGAACGACTGCGGCGCCGGGCACTCTCCATCGCGCTCGCCCACCACCTCCAGCACCGGCGTGGCCACGTTTTTGATGTAGTTAATCGCCGACATCTTCGCGTACACCGCCGGATCGTCGTACACCGACGCGCCAAAGAAGGGGATCATCCACTGGTCGATCTGGTTCTCGCCGTAATAGCTCTTCCAGTCGGAGATTCCAGCCCCAGCCACGGCAGCCCGGAAGCGGTGCGTCTGGGTGACGGCGAACATGGTCATGAAGCCACCGTAGCTCCACCCCGTCAGCCCCACGCGGCGATCGTCGACCGAATACTTCTTCTCCACCGCGTCCACCCCGGCCAGAATGTCGCGCAGATCGCCATAGCCGAAGTCTTTGCGATTCGCCTGCGTGAACTTCTCCCCCTCGCCATAGCTGCCCCGCGGATTCGGCATCAGCACGAAGTAGTCCAGCGCGGAGAAGGGAACCGGCCCGTAGCCCACGCCCGGCCACCGCGGCATCACCGCCGAGGAAGGCCCGCCATGCACCTCCACAATCAGCGGATACTTCTTCGCCGGATCGTAATGCGCCGGCAGCAGCAGCCAGCCCTGCACGTGGTATCCCTCGTTCTCCCACTCCACCGACTCCGCCTTGCCCCACACCGGTTTGACGCCGTCATTGATGTGCGTGATCTGCTTCAGGTCCATCAGGTCCCCGGCCCAAACCTCGGGCGGCTTCTCAAACGAAGACTGAACCAGCGCAACATTCTTCGCGTTCGAGACAGACACGCTCATCATCAACCCGCCGCCGCTCACGCCCGCCGGCAGCGTCACGCTGTGCTCCGGCGACTCCTGCTGGCTCGCCAGGTCATACGCAAACAAATGCGACTCGCCGTCTTTGATCTCCGAGATTCCCACCGTATGGTCGTCGAGCCAGACGAACCACGACGGCGTCGCCTTGCGATCCGGCGTCACATCCTTCGGCTCGCCGCCCGCCGCCGGCATCAGGTACAGATCGCCGCCCGTCAACCCCTGGTCCGACATCAGCCCGCCGATAAACCCGATCTGCTGCCCATCCGGCGACCAGCGCGGCACAGCAATCTGCAACCCATGCAGCGAACCCGAGACGGTCTGCGGATCCAGAATCGCCCTCGGCTCGCCGCTCACCGGCTGTGTGTAGAGCTTCGCCACCCACCAGTTGTTTTCCCCCGGCGGAGGCGCCGCCACATACGCCAGCGTCTTCGAATCCGGCGACCAGTCAAACTCAAACACGTGCAGCTTCGCCGGCGTGATCTGCGTCAGCTGTCCGCTGCCGACATCCACCGCCGCCACGCGCTGCACCTCCAGCCCCTCCACGCCGATCACGCCCGTCTGCGGCTTCTCCGCCGCCAGTGCCCCCGAGGGCCGCGTCGCCCCTTCCACATACAGAAATGACAAGAACTTCCCATCCGGCGACCACTGCATCTCCTTGGCGAACCCATCCACCGCGGCCAGCCGATGCGGCGAGCCCCCCGCCACGTCAGCCAAAAATACCGCCGTCTTGTGATCGCTCGTGCAGTCGGAGAAAAACGCCAGCTGTTTCGAGTCCGGTGAGAAGACTGCGTTGCTCTCCTGGCCCTTCTCACCGTTGCTGCAGGCGGTCACCTGTTTCGCAGCCGAAGGATGGTCCAGCGGCGCCAACTCGATCTCCGAGCCTCCGCGCCCGCCCAGTTCCCACACAAGGTGCTGGCCGTCCGGCGAGAGCGCGGTTCCGCGAATCGTCTTGGCCTGGCTCAGCGCGCCGATGATCTTCGGAATGCGCGGGTCATGGGCGGGCGCAGCCGGCGCCTGCGCAAATCCCATAGCAGTGACAGCAGAGCAAAGAGCAAAAACGAAAACACCGGCGCGAACGTTGGTCATGGGCGCTTTTATATCAGGTCCGCCACTTTTCGCGCGACGCCGTGCCCTCCTCCCAGCTCCCGGCTCCCGGCAAAAGTATCATTTCAAGATGGCGACCATCCGGCCTGCGCAATTCAGCGGCGCAAATACCGACGCCGATCTCTGCCGGACCCTCATGCGCGAGTACGCCCATTTCCTCAACGAATCCGTCGGCGGGGAGCACATCTGCGTCGAAAGTCTCGAAGAGGAACTCGCCGCTCTTCCCGGCTCTTACGCCGAACCCGCAGGGTCCGTCCTGCTCGCCTTCGATAACGAAGCCCCCGCCGGATGCGTCGCCCTCAAGCCTTTGCACCTCGACCAGCCCGCAAATCCAGACGAGCGCGCCTGCGAGATGAAACGCCTCTGGGTGCGCCGAACGCAGCAGGGAAGCGGCCTCGGCCGCCACTTGGCCGACGCCATCGTCACGGCTGCACGCGAACGGGGCTACACTGCCATGTACCTCGACACCATGCCTCAATCCATGCCCGCCGCCTACCGCCTCTACCTCTCCATGGGCTTCGCGCCCGTCGATCGCTACACGCAGAACCCCGTCCTGCGCCAGACCGACGCTCTCGAAATCGCCTTCCTCCGCAAAGAACTCTGATGGCCGCCCAACTCCCGATCCTCGGTCAGCCGCGCCCGCACGAAGCCTTCGCCGCCGCCCATGAACTCGAGTCCCGCCTCCGGCCCAACGTCCGTGGCGAAGTCCGTTTCGACAATGCCTCTCGCGCTCTCTACGCCGCCGATGCTTCGAACTACCGCGCCACCCCCATCGGCGTCGTCCTGCCGCGCGATGCCGCCGACGTTGAAGCCACCATCGCCGCCTGCCGCGCCCTCGGCGCTCCCATCCTTTCCCGCGGTGCCGGAACCAGCCTCTCCGGCCAATGCTGCAATGTCGCCGTCGTGATGGATTTTTCGAAGTACATGCGGCGCATCCTCTCCCTCGACCCCGCCACGAAGACCGCCGTCGTCGAGCCCGGCATCGTGCTCGATCGCGTCCGCGAAGCCGCCGAGGCGCACCACCTCACCTTCGCCCCCGACCCCGCCACGCACTCGCGCTGCACCATCGGCGGCATGATCGGCAACAACTCCTGCGGCACCCACAGCGTCATGGGCGGGCTGACCGCCAACAACATCCGCTCCCTCGACATTCTGCTCTACGACGGCACGCGCATGACCGTCGGCGCCACGAGCGAGGACGAAATCTCCGCGATCATCGCCCGCGGCGGCCGCCCTGCCGAGATCTACTCCGGACTCCGCCACATTCGTAACCAATACTGTGACGAAATCCGCCGCCGCTTTCCCAACATTCCCCGCCGTGTTTCCGGCTACAACCTCGACGAGCTCCTCCCCGAGCACGGATTCCAGGTTGCACGCGCCCTCGTCGGCAGCGAAGGCACGCTCGCCACCGTCCTCACCGCCACGCTCGACCTGATGCACTCGCCGCCCTGCCGCCGGCTCGCCGTGCTCGGCTTTCCCGATCCGTTCCTCGCCGCCGACGCCGTGCCCGAGATCATTTCCTACGGCCCCATCGGCCTCGAGGGCATGGACCACATGCTCCTCGACTTCATGCGCCGCAAGCACCTCGCCGACGATGACATCGACCTGCTGCCCGAAGGCGGCGCTTTTTTGCTCGCCGAGTTCGGCGCCGAAACCGACAGCGAAGCCGGCGCCAAAGCGCAAGCGCTGCTCGACGCCGCCTCGCGCCTCCCCGGATCGCCCACCGGCCGCGTCTGCTCTCTCGAAGAAGCTCCGCGCATCTGGCGTATCCGCGAGTCCGCGCTCGGCTCCACGGTCTTCGTCCCTGGCGAACCGCACGGCTGGGAAGGTTGGGAAGACGCCGCCGTCGCGCCTGAGCAACTCGGCTCCTACCTGCGCCAGCTTTGGGCGCTGATGAAAAACTATGGCTATCGCAGCCCCATGTACGGCCACTTCGGCCAGGGCTGCGTCCACACCCGCATCAATTTCGACCTTGAATCCGAGCCAGGCATCCGCAAATTCCGCGCCTTTCTCGACGAAGCCACCGACCTCGTCATCGCCCACGGCGGCTCCCTCTCCGGCGAACACGGCGACGGCCGCGCGCGCGCAGCACTGCTGCCGAAAATGTTCGGCCCGGAACTCATGCAGGCCTTCCGCGAATTCAAATCGTTGTGGGATCCCGGCAACCGCATGAATCCCGCGATCCTGATGGAACCCGCCGGATCGGAAGCCCCGCCCATCTATCAACCCGATGAGAGCTTCCGCCTCGGCGCTGGTTATGTGTCGAAAAGGCCCGAGACCTTCTTCCAGTTCCCCGACGACAACGGCTCCTTCGGCGAAGCCACGCTGCGCTGCGTCGGCGTCGGCGCCTGCCGCAAGGACCACGCCGGCACCATGTGCCCCAGCTACATGGTCACCCGCGAAGAGCAGCACTCCACGCGCGGCCGCGCTCATCTTCTTTGGGAACTTCTGGAAGGCAAAGTCATCGGCTCCGCTAACGGCGCACCGGACTGGCACAACGACAGCGTTCGCGAAGCCCTCGACCTCTGTCTCTCCTGCAAAGCCTGCAAGAGCGAGTGCCCCGTCAACGTCGACGTCGCCACGTACAAGGCCGAATTTCTCGCGCACTACTACGGCGACCGCCTTCGCAAGCCGCAGCACTACGCCTTCGGCTTCATGGATCGGCTCGCGCGCTTCGCGTCGCTTGTTCCGGGCATCACACCGCGCCTCGCGAACCTTCCGCTTGCCACGCCAGGAATCTCGCACGCGATCAAAGCCATCCTCGGCGTCGCGCAGCAACGCACGCTGCCGCGCTTTGCTCCCCGCAGCTTCCAGTACGAATGGCGGCACAACTCAAAGGGTGCCCCATATCTGCCCGATGTTGGCAGATGTGGGAACATGGATGCCGATCCAACCGCCCTTTTGCGCGAAGCGCAGACGGTAGAAGCCCCGGCCTTCAGGCCGGGGAATCAAACGTCCCAAAGCAGAGGGGCTTTAGCCCCGGGCCGCGTGCTGCTCTGGCCCGATACCTGGAACAACTACTACCACCCGCAATCCCTCACGGCCGCCGCTCAGGTCCTCGAGTCCGCAGGATTCACCCCCGAAGTCCCCCGCCACCACGTCTGCTGCGGCCGCCCGCTCTACGATTTTGGCTTCCTCAAACAGGCGCGCGCCTACCTCGACAAAATCCTCCACGACTTCACTCCCCAAATCGACGCGGGCCTCCCGTTTATCTTTCTCGAGCCCAGCTGCGCCAGCGTTTTTCGCGATGAGCTCATCAACTTCTTCCCCACCGACCCGCGAGCGCAGCGGCTCCGCGAACAGACCCTGCTCCTCAGCCAGTTCCTCGTTCAGCACGCGCCCGACTACGAGCCGCCCAGCCTTCCCGGAAAAAAATCGTCCTCCACGGACACTGCCACCACAAATCCGCCATGAAGATGACCGACGAGGTCGCGATCCTCCGCCGAACGGGCGCCGACGTCGATCTTCTCGACTCAGGCTGCTGCGGCATGGCCGGTCCCTTCGGCTTCGAGCACGAGAAGTACGAAGTCTCTCAGGCCCTCGGGGAACGCGTTCTGCTGCCCGCCGTCCGAGCCGCGGCACCCGATGCGATCCTCGTCTCCGACGGCTTCAGCTGTCGCGAACAAATCTCCCAGAACACCCCCCGCCGCGCCGTCCACTTCGCCGAAGTCATTGCGCCGCAATCGTGATGCAGTGCGAAAAAGTCCAACCGGCGTCCATTCGCCGAATCGCAACACGACCCGGCAATTTCCTCGCTGCAACGAACCCCATTACCTGCGTACCGTTGCCCATGTCGATTTCCATTGCCTTTGGCTCTCTCTGAGGGGCAATCTATTCACAGTGGGGATTCTCCGCCCAGGCGGAAAATCCCCATCGCCGTTTCCGGGCTTTTTCACTTCGATCTTTGGCAATTGAATGGGAACCTTCATCCCTCTTCCCGCCGCTGCGCAGCCCGTTCGTCTCGGATCGCGATACCGCCGAGGGTAATACCCCTGCGGTATTACCCAGTTCAATGTGAAAACAAAGGAGATCCAAGGGCCCACCCCCCCCGGGGGGGTACCCCACCGACGCCAGCGGGGCCTCATTTGACATCCAGCGGCCTCACCCCCTAAGGTGGAATCTGCGATGTTCGTCCGCGTCCATCACCGTCATCACCACCATCATCACGCGACGAGTGTGCCGGCGAACTTCCGCATCCCAGGTTAGACAAAGCACCAAACCAGGATTGAGAAGCCCGCCGGCGCCAAGCGCTGACGGGCTTTTGAGTTTTTGCCCGAAAAGGAAAAGAGATGACCGAACCCGCAATCGATTTCGCCAAAATGGATGGCCTCGCCCCCGGCATCGTGCAGGATGCGCGCTCCGGCCAGGTCCTCATGCTCGGATTTCTCAACGAAGAAAGCTGGCGCAAAACAAAAGATACCGGCTTTGTTACATTTTGGAGCCGCACCCGCCAAAAACTCTGGATGAAAGGCGAAACCAGCGGCAATCGCCTTCGCATCGTGGAGGTCTCCACCGACTGCGACCAGGACGCCATCCTCTTCCGCGTCGAAGTCGAAGGCGACGGCCTCGTCTGTCACGAAGGCACCGTCAGCTGCTTCACCCGGCCGCTTTCCGTTCGATCCGAGGTGAACGCATGAGCCAGAAACTTCGCCTCGGCATTCCCAAAGGCAGTCTGCAGGATGCGACGATCGCCCTCTTCAAACGCGCCGGCTGGAACATCTACGCCGACGGCCGTTCTTACTTCCCCTCCATCGACGACCCCGAAATCGAGTGCATGCTCATTCGCGCTCAGGAGATGGCTCGCTACGTCGACCACGGCGTGCTCGACGCTGGCCTCACCGGGATCGACTGGGTTGTCGAAAGCGGGCTCGACGTCGAATCCGTCACCAGCCTCGTCTACGCCAAGCAGAGCCGCCGCCGCGTCCGTTGGGTCCTTGCTGTACCCGAGAACTCGCCCTGGCAGCGCGCCGAAGACCTCTCCGGCAAGATCATCGCCACCGAACTGGTCGAAGTCACGAAGAGATACTTTGCCGGCAAGAACGTCCCCGTGAAGGTCGAGTTCAGCTGGGGCGCCACCGAAGTCAAGCCGCCGACCCTCGCCGACGCCATCGTCGAAGTCACCGAAACCGGCAGCTCGCTCCGCGCCAATCGCCTCCGTATCATCGACACGGTGATGGAGAGCGAAACTCGGCTCATCGCCAACCGCACCGCCTGCGCCGACGCCTGGAAGAAGCAGAAAATCGACAACCTCGCCCTCATGCTCCGCGGCGCCATCGACGCCCAGGACCGTGTCGGCCTCATGCTCAACGTCGAAAAGGCGAACCTCGCTGCGGTCCTCGGCGTTTTGCCCGCACTCAATTCGCCCACCATCTCCGAGTTGAGTGACGCCCAATGGGTCGCCGTCAATACGATTCTCGAAGAGAGCACCGTCCGGGAAGTGATTCCCAAACTCAAAGCGGCGAAGGCGACGGGCATCGTCGAGTACCCGCTCAACAAGGTGGTTTTGTGAAGCTCGTCCGCGCCACCGGCAAGGGACTCGATGCCATCGCGGCGCTCACTCGTCGAGGCGCGGCGCCGTATGAACGCGTTTTGCCTCAGGCGCGCCGCATCGTTGAATCGGTCCGCCGCGGTGGCGATCCCGCGCTTCTGCGCCTGCGTGCAAAGTTCGACCGCATTTCGTCACAAATTCCGTTACGTATTCCGCAAATCGAGCTGCAGCTGGCCTGGGAGTCGACGGCTGCGCCTGTCCAGCAGGCCCTGAAAACCGCCGCCCGTAACATCCGGGCCTTCGCCGCTCGTCAGCGGCCGAAGGATTTCGACCTGAAGCCCGCGCCCGGAGTCACGACCGGCCAGCGTGTTGTCCCTCTCGCCTCCGTCGGCTGCTACATCCCCAGCGGCCGCTATCCGCTGCCGTCGACGTTGCTCATGACAGCGATTCCCGCTCAGGTGGCCGGCGTCGAGCGCATCGTCTCCGTCTCGCCTCATCCTGGCAAAGAAACGCTGGCAGCCGCATATTTGCTGGGGATTTCCGAGTTCTATCGAGTCGGAGGCGCGCACGCCGTCGCCGCACTCGCTTACGGCACCCCGACCATTCCCGCGGTCGACAAGATCGTCGGTCCCGGCAACGCCTGGGTCACTGCCGCCAAGAGGCTCGTCGCCTTTGACTGCTCCATCGACATGCTGGCTGGCCCCACCGAAGCTGTCATCGCCAGTGAGACCGGTGACCCAAAGCTGATCGCCGCCGACCTCGTCGCCCAGGCCGAACATGATCCCGAGACGCTGACAGTCTTCATCACCACCCGTCCCGATCTGGCAAAAGCTGTCACAGCTGCGGTTACAAAAGCAGCTCGCGGCAACACAATCGCCACTACTGCTGTTACGAATCGGGGTCTGGCCATCGTCGCCCGCACTCTGGATGAAGTCTACGACCTGACCAACCGCATTGCTCCCGAGCACCTTACCGTCGAGAGCGCAGCCGACATCGCCTGGGTCCGCAATGCCGGCTCCGTTTTCATCGGCCGCTGGTCAGCGCAGCCCCTTGGCGACTACGTCTCCGGCCCCAATCACACGCTTCCCACCAGCGGACTGGCTCGCACTCGAGGTGGCCTCAGCGTGCTCGACTTCGTCAAGCTCATCACGGTTCAGGAATACTCCGAACGCTGGAGTTCGCGCGCTTGCTCGTGCGGCGCTGCGTCTCGCGGAAGCCGAAGGCCTCAGCGCTCACGCCGCATCGATCCGGGCGCGCCTGCCGGAAAGGGCCATGCATGACTGACATTAAAGTCCAGGGTCCGCAGCCCTCCTCGATCGTCCGTCGCATCAAGGAGTACCACCCGCCTCTGGGCGACCGCAGCGGACTCCGCCTCGACTTTAACGAAAATACCTTCGCCTGCTCGCCGCGCGTGCTCGAAGCCATCGGCCGCATCTCCCGCGGCGATCTCACTCGCTACCCCGAGCGCGAACCCGTCGAAGCTCGCGTCGCGGCGCACCTTAGTCTCCAGTCGCAGCAGGTCCTGCTGACCAACGGCGTCGACGAAGCCATCCATGTCCTCTGCCAAACCTACCTCGACGCCGGGACGGAAATCCTGATTCCGGTTCCCACCTACACCATGTACGAGGTCTACGCCTCGGCCACGCCCGCGCGCGTCGTCACCGTGCCTGCCGAAGACGGCTTCCGCTTTCCGCTGCTTGCTCTCCTCGACGCCATCACGCCCGCGACGCGCCTCATCGCCATCGCCAGTCCCAACAGTCCCACGGGTCAGGCGGCTTCGCGAGCCGATCTTTTGCAACTCATCGATGCCGCACCCCATGCTGCCATCCTCATCGACGAAGCCTACTTCCACTTCTACGGCGAGACGTTCCTCGACCTTGTTGGCCGCGCGCCAAATGTAATCGTCGCGCGCACATTTTCGAAAGCCTACGGTCTTGCCGGACTCCGCCTCGGCGTTTTGGCCGCTGCCGAGGACCAGATGCAGTGGCTACGGCGCGCCGTCTCGCCCTACAGCGTCAACTCCGTCGCGCTCACTTGCCTTACCGCCGCCCTCGACGACGAAGACTACCTTCGCTGGTATGTCGGCGAGGTCCTCGCCTCGCGCGTCCTCTTTGAAACTGCACTCCAGCGACTCGCGCTCCCATACTGGCCGTCGCAGGCCAACTTCGTCCTCGTCTACATCGGCGCAAAGCACCGTGAATTCGTCACCGCCATGCGCACAAAAGGCGTTCTCGTCCGCGATCGCTCCGCCGATTTCGGCTGCGACGGCTGCGTCCGTATCACGCTGGGTACCCGGGAGCAAACGCAACAGGGAATCGTCGCTCTCGAACAATCCCTGGCTGAAATCCACTGGTCCGCGAAGATGTCCGGAGCCGCCCGATGAAAAGACGTACCGCCGCTATCGATCGCAAGACCGCCGAGACCGAGATTCATCTCCGCCTCACCATCGAAGGCCAGGGCCGTTACAACGTCTCCACCGGCATCCGCTTTTTCGACCACATGCTCGAGCTCTTTACGCGCCATGGCGCCTTCGACATTGAACTTCGCTGCAAGGGCGACCTCGACGTCGATCAGCATCACACGGTCGAAGACGTCGGCATCGCGCTCGGCGAGGCCTTTGACAAGGCGCTCGGCGATAAGCGCGGCATCCTGCGCGCCGGTTATTTCCTCATGACCATGGACGAGACCCTCGGACTCGCGGCTGTCGACCTCAGCGGTCGCACGGCCCATCATGTCGATACCAAAGTTCGCACGCGGCTGGTTGGCGATTTGCAGTCCGAACTTGTTGAGGACTTTTTCGAAGGCTTCGCGCGCGGCGCCCGGGCCAACGTCCACGTCAAGACAATGTATGGCCGGTCGAACCACCACAAGATCGAAGCCCTCTTCAAAGCTTTCGCGCGGGCTCTCCGCTTCGCTTGTTCGCGCGACCCGCAGCTCAAACAGATGCTGCCCAGCACGAAAGGCCTGCTGTGATCGTCGTCGTCGACTACAAAGCCGGCAATCTGACCTCCGTGATGAAGGCCCTGCGTGCCGCTGGCGCCGATCCTGTCCTCGCCGATGATCC
>CAVPCB010000127.1:0-7854 GCA_963702285.1 uncultured Acidobacteriaceae bacterium
GAATTCAGATTCCGCCTCATCATCATCCTCTTGCTCTACATCCTGGGGTTCTGGGCTCCGTGGCTTTTGACCGCCGGCCACTACGGCCCGCCCGCCTCAACCGCGTGGCTCGCCATCCCAACGCTGCTGGACCGCTGGGGCTGGATGCGTCTCGACCAGGCCTCGCTGCTCGTCACCTGGCTGGCGATTCTCTTTGCACTCGCCGGCGCAGCGCTCCGCGTCTGGGGAACCGCGTACCTCAGCGCTTCCGTGGTGCATTCGAGCGCAATGCACGGCGATCAGGTCATGGCCTCGGGCCCCTTTCGCTATGTGCGGAACCCGCTCTACCTCGGCTCTTACCTGCTGGCTCTGAGCATCGCAATCCTCATGCCGCCCTCGGGCGCGGGGGCCTTCGCCGTTCTCATCGGATTTTTCTATTTCCGTCTGATCCTCGGCGAAGAGGCGTTCCTCGCCACCCAGTCCGGCGACGCGTACCTCAGCTACAAGAGCCAGGTGCCCCGCCTCGTGCCACGGCTCCGCCCGAGGATCCCCGCTGCGCCCGCGCATCCACAATGGCTCACCAGCCTGGGGGCGGAGACGTTCCCGGTTGTGTTTTCTATCTGCCTGGCGGTGCTGGCCTGGCGCTACGAGCCGTTGCTGCTCGTCAAATGCCTGCTGGTTAGCTTCGGACTCTCGCTGGTCATGCGAGCCTTCCTGCCGAAACATGCGGGCACGGAATAACGGCCAGGTTCCGGCCTCACAGCTCAGGACGTCTTGCCCGGCGTACCGACGTCTTCCTCTTCCGGATCGGCCGTGGCCGTGTGGCCATGCGTCGCCCACAGGATGCAGCCGAGGAAAATAGCGGTGAACAACAGGATCAAGCCAACAGTATTGGGGGTTCCGGTCATGGATGTGACTCCAGTAAGAAAAGAATCCCCATGACCGCTGTTTCGTTGTCTCGCTGGAGAAGAAAGAACTTTCCCTTCGCCTGAAAACCCGTCACCGCCCGCCCGTAAGAGAGTCTCAGTGGTCCTTCGCCACCACCGAAAGATCCTCATTATCGGCATTGGAAGGGTGACCGTGCGTCGCCCACAGAATGCAAACGGCAAAGATCAGCGGAAACAGGATGACGAGAAAAATCGTGCTGGGAGTTATATCCATAACCTTCCCTCCCGCCCGTTATTGTGCGCCGCCCACGAAAGAAAACACCGCATTTTGATCTCACGCACAAGCGCAGGTAACTTTTACGATCGCGACGCCATCTGAGCAGGCACCCGCACGCTCATTCTGGTTGCAGGGATGGGAGCCACTCCCGTGAAGACCCCTTCCGCTTGCCTCTTTCTGATCCTGCTGTCCGCCGTTCTCTCAACCCCTGCCTTCGCCCAGGATGCCGGCCTCGGCGGTCTCTCCCGTCGCGGAAGTGTGTTCCTTGAGGCGTCCGCCGCTCGAACCGGCCAGGGTGCCGGCTACGTCTGGGGCGGCAGCGCTGGAGCCTACATTCAGGGGCGCATCCTGGGCCTGGTCGCGCGCGCCACCGCCCTGCCTGGCAATCAGGACATCCACGTCTACGATGCGGTTCTCGGTCCGCGCCTTGCTGTGACCCTGCCCTTCGTCAGGGCGTGGGTCGAAGCCGGCGGTGGCATGGGCTACACCGGCGGTTACTACAGTTCACCGGGCACGCTCGGTACCACCTGGGGAGCGGCGTGGCAGGCCGATGCCGGCGTCTCGCACGGAATCCTCCCGCATCTCGACTGGCGCATCCTCGAAATTGGCTACGGGCACATCTACACCGGCTCTGGCGTCTCACCGGTCATCGCCAGTACAGGACTCACGCTGCACATCTGGTAGCGGCCCTCTCGACGACTCCGCCTCTTCAGCACTCGCTCTCCAACAGCGCCGCCACGCCCGCGCCAATTACCGCCAGTGCAGGATCCTCCGGCAGCACCTCCACCACATAGTTCTGCAGCGGGCTCATCTTCACCATCTCCCACAAATGTTCCTTGAGCCGTGGAATCTCCAGCCGCTCAATATCGCGTCCGGTGAAGTAGAACCGCCCCGGACCCTCCAGGTGAATCTGCGAAGCCGTGGCCGCCGCCAGCCCGCGATGCCACAGATCCACAAAGTCTCCGCAGCGCTTATCGCCTTTTTTCGCTGCGGCAAAAACTTCGTCGGGTTCCATGTCCAGAAACCGCAACCGCATCGCGCGATAGCCCATGATGCCTTCCAGATGGCCGCGCCCTCCGCACCCGCAGTAGTTTTCCTTCGCGTCCAGCGTCACCACCATGTGGCCGCCTTCCCACGGCCCCTCGGTGTATGGATAGCGCCCGAATCCAATCCCGTTCCCGATGGTCCACACGCGCACCTGGCGATCCATTTGCCCGCGCGTTGCCGCAATGCCCGCCGCCACCGCATCCGCATCGTTAAACACGCTCAGCCGCACATCGATCCCGCGCTTCTTCAGCCCCGCGCTGATATTGCTGGACACCGGCACGCCCTTCAGTTGCGGCAGATTCGGCGCGTCCAGCATTACGCCCTGGTGTACGTACCCAGGCAGCGCCACACCGGCCGCATCGATCGACGACCCCGCCGGAATCAGCGACGCAATCGCGTCGCAGAGAAGGTCGCAAAGACTTTCCGCCGGAACCTCGATCAGCCCATTCGTGTCGTCGATGTGTTCGGGAAATTCCTTCAGCCCGCCCTGGAGCCGGTGATCCTCAATCAGTCCCGCGACCACGTGCCCCGTCATCACCGCGCCAACCGTCTTCGACATAACTCCTCCGTCGCTCGCGGCTCATCCTTCGAAACGGGCCAGCCGGTTGATGCCGTTAAACGCGGCGGCCTTGTAGCACTCGGCCAGAGTGGGATAGTTGAAAACCGTATCGATGAAGTAGTCCACCGTCCCGTTCAGCGCCATCACCGCCTGGCCGATATGCACCAGCTCCGCCGCCCCCTCGCCGATGATGTGCACCCCCAGCACCTGACGCGTCTCGCGATGAAACACCAGCTTCAGCCGCCCCGTCGTGTCGCCGCGAATCTGGCCTCGGGCGATCTCGCGATAATAGGCCACGCCAACTTCGTAGGGCACGTCTTCCTCGGTCAGCTGCTCCTCGGTCTTCCCAATGAAAGAAATCTCCGGGATCGTATAAATCCCGTAAGGATAGAAACTCGGATTCGAAATGATGTGGTCGTCGCCAAACGCCCGCGCCGCTGCAATCCGTCCCTGCTCCATCGAGACCGAAGCCAGCGCCGGGAAGCCAATCACATCGCCCACGGCGTAGATATGCGGCACCTTCGTCCGGAAATCCTTGTCCACCGGAATGCGCCCGCGATTGTCCGCATCCACGCCCGCCGCCGGCAGGTTCAGCTCGTCCACGTTGCCCTGTCGTCCCACCGCGTACAGCAGTGCGTCGCCCGACATTTTCTTCTTGCTTTCGAGATTCGCGACCACCGTGCCGTCGGCCAGCTGCTCCACACTCTCCACTTCCTCGCCCAGACGCATGCGTCACCCGGCTGTCGCGCAGGTGGTAGCTCAGCGCCTCGATGATCTCTTGATCGGCAAACTCCAGCAGGCGCGGCCGTTTCTCGATCAGCGTCACCCGCACGCCCAGTGCCGCAAACATGCACGTATATTCGACGCCGATCACTCCGCCGCCGACAACAATCAGGCTCTTCGGCAGCTCCAGCAGATCCAGAACCTGATCGCTGTTGATGATGGTCTTCCCGTTCACCGGCACTTTGGGCGATGAGGCCGGCCGCGTGCCTACCGCGATGATCACGTTGTCCGCTTCGTAGGTGTTTGTTCCGCGCGGGCCGTCCACCCTCACGTGGTGCGGATCCTCGAAGCGCGCGACGCCGTTGAAGATCTCCACGCCATTGCGCGAAAGCTGTGCCTCGGTCACGTCGATCTCAGTCTTGATTACATGCTGTACGCGGAAGGCCAGATCGCCCATCGTGATCTTTTCCTTCACGCGGTAATTCATGCCGTAGATCGAGCGATAGTTGTACCCGGAAAGATGCAGCACCGCCTCGCGCATCGTCTTGCTGGGAATGGTGCCGGTGTTGATGCACACGCCGCCCACCACGCTGCGCATCTCAACCAGCGCGACGTTCTTGCCCCTCTTGACGGCGGAAACCGCCGCGCGCTGCCCGGAAGGGCCGGAACCGATGACCAGCAAATCGTATTTCGCCATGTGTCACAAGATGACCTGTCGGGGGACCTCTTACGCTTCAGGCCAGAGCCCATCTTACAATCCGTTGATGACAGGCCGTGTGAATCCCCCCTTACACTGGAACTTCTGATGCTCCTCTACGCCATCACGAACCGCCGCCTGCTGCCCGGGGACGAAACCGCAAAGCGCGACGCTCTGGTCGCACTCGCCAGCGAGTGGGCGCGCGGTGGGGTCGATACCATCCAACTCCGTGAAAGAGACCTGCCCCTCACCGAGCTTCAGTTCCTCGCCGCTCGCATCGTCCAGGAAGTCCGCGCCACGAAGACTAAAACCCGCGTCCTCGTCAATGGTCCCGCGCAACTGGCCCTCGACGTCGGAGCCGATGGCGTCCACCTGCACGCGAATGCCGGATCCGCGGCAGTCCGAGCCGCACAACAGGTCTACGCCCGCGCCAATCTCGAGCCCATCATCAGCGCCGCCTGTCATAATCCCGACGAAATCCGTCAGGCAGCCGGCGCCTCCATGCTCCTTTTCTCTCCCATCTTCGAGAAGGTCACCCAGCAGGGAAACACCCGCGGCCAGGGACTCGCCGCCCTGCGCGCCGCCGTCGACCTCGCCAAGCCCACGCCTGTGCTCGCCCTCGGCGGCGTCACCGGAGAAGAATGCCGCCGCCTGCGTGCAGAACGGCGCCGTCGGCATTGCCGCCATTCGCCTGTTTCTCGGCGATGACTGGCGTTCGCTCCTTGATGTGCCCATGCCTGCATCCGCGTAGCCTCTCCGCCGCCCGTCACATCCGTGCGACCATCGTCCTGATGGATCATCCAACCGCGAAATGTGGTCTGTGAAAGAAGATCGTTCCCAGGCCCTGCACGCTCCGCATCGCCGCAACGTCGGCCGCACCGCGGGTTACATCGCCTGCGCGCTCTCCGGATGCTGCTGGGGCTGGGCTTCTTCTTCGGCAAGATCGCCTTCACGCGGCTCGGCGTCGGCCATTATGTCCTCTACCGGTTCATCTTCGCGTGCCTCGGCCTGCTGCCCATCCTCGAGGCCCCCCAGTTCACCGCCCGCCAGTGGAGGCTGCTCCTCATCGGCGCCTTCCTCGGCGTCCCACTCCAGTTCATGGTCCAGTTTGCGGGCCTCAAACTTACCACCGTGAGCCACGCCGCCCTCATGGTCGGCACCATGCCGGTTATCCTCGCCGTGGGCGCCACGATTTTCGCCCACGAACGCCTCGACCTCAAAGGCTGGATCGCCCTCCTCGGCTCGACAGCCGGCATTGCCCTCATCGTGCTCAGCGCAAGCCGCGGCTGCAGTTCGCGGCGGCAATATCCGCGGCGATCTCCTCGTCGTCCTTTCCCTGGTCATCGCGCTTGGCTGGGTCCTCATCAATCAGCGCCTCATGGTCCTGGGCCGTTCGCCCCTTGCTGTCAGTTCCTGGACCCTGCTCACCGGCTCCGCCATGCTCTTTCCCTGGGTCATCCTCCAGGACGGCCTGCCTCCGGTGCGCGGACTAGGCTGGCATGTCTGGTTCGCCGTCGCCGCCAGCGGCCTTCTCTGCACATCCGCCGCAACCCTGCTGTGGAACTGGGGCATCCATCGCGTTCCAGCCTCGCGCGCCGGCGTCTTCCTGAACATCGAGCCGGCGCTGGGATCGATCCTCGGCGTCGCCGTCCTCGGCGAACACCTCGGCCCAGGCGCTTACGCCGGCGGCGCACTCATCATCGCCGCCGTCATTGTGCTCACCACGACCGGCCAGCGTACGCTGGAAGCCGAAACGGGCTGATCGCAGCCGAATCTCCCAGCTCCCAGCTCCCAGCTCCCTGTGACCTGTGACCTGCTCCCTGTGACCTGTGATCTGTTCCCCTGTACCCTGTAACCCGTCTCCTGTAACCTGTTTTTCAGTGGTCGAGCTCGTCCCATCCATCCTTTCCGCCGACTTCGCCCGCCTGGCCGACGAAATTGCCGCGGCCGAACGAGGCGGCGGCACCGTCATCCACGTCAACGTGATGGACGGCCATTTCGTCCCCAATATCACCGTCGGTCCCCCCATCGTGGCCTCGCTGCGCAAGCACACCAAACTGCCCCTCGATTGCCACCTGATGATCGAGAATCCCGACAACTTCATCCCCGCCTTCGCCGATGCGGGCGCCAACTGGGTCAGCGTCCACTACGAAGCCTGCTGCCACCTGCACCGCTCCCTCGAACTCATCGCCCAGCACGGAATGCAGCCCGCCGTCGTCATCAATCCCCACACCGAAGTCAACCTGCTCATCCCCATCCTGCCCATGGTGCACCACGTGCTCGTCATGAGCGTCAACCCCGGCTTTGGCGGCCAGCAGTTCATCCCTTATTCCCTCAACAAGATTCGCCGCCTCGCCGACCTTCGACGCGAGCTGGCTCTGAGCTATAGGATTGAAGTGGACGGTGGCATTGCTCACGATACCGTCGCCAGCGTCGTCGAAGCGGGAGCCGAGCTGCTGGTCGCCGGCAACGCCGTCTTCGGCAACGGCAACCCGGAACGCGACGCGCGCAGCCTGCTTGAAGCCGCACAGCGCGCCGCCAGCGTCGCCGCAGCATAGTTTTTCTACCCGGTTCGGGGTCCTTGCAGACCATCCCGAGCCGGGCGCAAGTCACGGGGCGTCTGCGATCATTGAGGTGTTATGAATCGTCGGGTCATCCGTCTTTCCGCCGTCTGTCTCGCCATGGCGATCCCGTTTTCCTGTGCCTTCGCCAAAGAGCACGCGAAGAAAAAAAGAAGAACGTCGACCTCAGCGCGAACCCGCTCGGCAACGTCAAATCGGCGCAGCCCGACAAGGTCCTCTTCGATAAGGCCGCCAACGCCATGAAGCATGGCAGTACGACGTGGCTCGCCTCGACCTCCAGACTCTGCTCAACACCTATCCCGACTCCGAATACCAGATGCGCGCCAAGCTCATGGTCGGCGATACCTGGTTTAAGGAAGGCGGCACCGCGGCCCTCACCCAGGCCGAGTCCGAGTACAAGGACTTCATCACCTTCTTCCCCAACTCTCCCGAGGCCGCCGAAGCTCAGATGAAGGTCGGCGACATCTACTTCCAGCAGATGGAGAAGCCGGACCGCGATCCGCAAAACGCCGTCCATGCCGAGCAGGAATACCGCACCATGCTCGAGCAGTTCCCCGACTCGCCCCTCATCCCCCGCGCCAAGCAGCGCCTGCGCGAAGTGCAGGAGGTCCTCGGCCAGCGCCAGTTCGAAATCGGCGAGTTCTACGCCTCGCGCGAACAGTGGGCCGCCGCCATCGCCCGCCTGCAGACCGTCGCCGACACCTATCCGCTCTTCAGCAAGAATGACCAGGCTCTCATCACCGTCGGCGACGCCTACGCGCAGGAAGCCCAGGTCATGTCCCACGCCAGGATTCCGGCCAAGCCCAAAGCGGAGCTGGTGAAGCATTACGACGATCAGGCTGCGGCCGCATGGTCGCGCGTGGTCACTCGCTATCCGCTGGCTCCGCATGTTGAGGATGCGAAGGATCGCCTCATCGCCCTCGGCCGGCCCATTCCCGATCCCAGCCAGCAGGCGCTCGCCGAAAGTCAGGCCGAGGAAGACAGCCGCGTCAATTTCCGCCTCGGCAGCCGCGCCGTGCAGATCTTCGGCCGCGGTCCCAACACCGTTCGTGCCGCCCGCGTTGGCGAGCCGTCCCTCAACAGCCCCCCGCCGTTCGTAAGTT
>CAVPCB010000128.1:0-3516 GCA_963702285.1 uncultured Acidobacteriaceae bacterium
GAACGGCGGCGACGATTGCTGAACGGGTGCCGATAGATTGGCCGGTACAATAAAGAAGGAGTCTGCGAACTGAATGGCATATCCGACAAACTATCGATACACGCGCGAGCACGAGTGGATTGACGTCACTGGAAAAATCGGGACGGTGGGGATTACGGACCATGCGCAGGATTCGCTGGGTGACATTGTCTTTGTTGAGTTGCCGAAGGTGGGCGATAAGGTTGAGAAGGGGAAGGTATTCGGCAGCGTCGAGAGCGTAAAGGCGGTCTCGGATCTGTACTCGCTGTTACGGGGACGGTGACAGCAATCAACGAGGAGCTGACGACGGCTCCGGAGAAAATCAATGCGGATGCGCACGCGGCTTGGATCATGAAGATCGAGCTGAGCGATCCGGGGGAAGTTGGCGGGCTCCTGTCGGCGGCGGATTACGAGACGTACGCGAAGGAAGAGACGGGACACTGAAAATCAGCGGTCAGCTGTCAGCGCTCAGCGTTCAGCGTTCAGCAAAGACTTCCCGCGGACAGTCGAATACTCTTGGTACTCTGAAGATTCCTATGCGCTATTTGCCTAAATCGGATGCTGAGCGCGCGGCGATGCTGCGTGAAATCGGCGCGTCGTCGATTGACGATTTGTTTGCGATTATTCCCGAGGAGTACCGGCTTGCGCGCGATCTGGAGATTCCGCGGCAGATGGGCGAGTCGGAGATCGTGGATCACTTTAAGGCTGCGGCCGCGAAGAACGCGAACGGCTACGCGAGCTTTCTGGGCGCGGGCGTTTATCGGCACTATCGGCCGGTGATCATCGACACGATTGTGCAGAGGGGCGAGTTCCTTACTTCGTACACGCCGTATCAGGCGGAGATTACGCAGGGGACGCTGCAGGCGATCTTCGAGTTTCAGACGATGATCTGCGAACTGACCGGGATGGATATCGCGAATGCGTCGATGTACGACGGGTTGACGGCGTGTCCGGAGGCCGCGATGATGGCGATGCGCGTGACCGGGCGCGATGGTGTGGTGGTGGCGCGAACGGTGCATCCGGAGTATCGCGAGGTGATGCACACCTACGCGCAGCATCGCGAGGTGAGTTCGGGCATGGCGGCTGTTGAGGTCGCATATGGCGAGGATGGGCGGATCGACCTGGCTGCGCTGGAAGCGGCGGTGACGGATGAGACCGCTTGCGTGCTGGTGCAGTCGCCGAATTTCTTTGGCGTGATTGAGGACGTGGCCGCGATTGCGGAGATTGCGCACAAGAAAGGCGCGCTGCTGGTGGTTGCGGTTGCCGAGGCGGTTTCGCTGGGGATCGTGCGGCCGCCGGTTGAGGCGGACATCGTGATCATGGAGGCGCAGTCGTTTGGCGTAGCGCCGAGTTATGGCGGGCCGTTCTGCGGCGTGATCGCGGCAAAGGAGAAATATGTGCGGCAAATGCCGGGGCGGCTGGTGGGGCAGACGACCGATAAGCAGGGACGACGCGGGTTTGTGCTGACGCTGTCGACGAGGGAGCAGCACATCCGGAGGGAGAAGGCGACTTCAAACATCTGTACCAATCAGGCGCTGGTTGCGCTGATGGCGACGGTGTTCATGACGGTTTACGGCAAAGAGGGGATTAAGGAACTGGCGTTGCATAATCTGGCCAAGGCGGATTATGCGGCGAAGACTCTGGGGGCGCATGGGTCGCTGCTGTTTTGGGGGGCACCGCGCTTCAATGAATTTGTGCTGGAGACCGAGGAGACTCCGGATGCGCTGAACGCGCGGCTGCTGGAACAGAAGATCATCGGCGGCGTTGCGCTGGGAAGGTGGTATCCAGAGCTGGGGAATGCGAGTTTGTGGTGCGCTACGGAGCTGACATCGCGGGAACAAATCGATGCTGCGGCTGGCGTGTTGGCGCAGACTCCTGCGGCTGCGGCGGTGCGGTGATGGGATCAAGAGATGGCGACGATAGAAGATAAATTCGTAGGGACGACGCGCAAGGTCACAGCGCACCTGACGCAGAACGAGGGACTGAGCTTTGAGAAGTCGGCGCCGGGAAAGAAGGCGTATCGGCTGGCGCCGCTGGACGTGCCGGAGGTTGATCCTTCAGTTCTTCTGGGCGAAGCCCAGCGTTCGCTCAACGCGGAGTTGCCGGAGCTGAGCGAGATTGAGATTATCCGGCACTTCACACGGCTTTCCACGTGGAATTACGCGATCGATCTGGGGATGTATCCGCTGGGCAGTTGCACGATGAAGTACAACCCGCGGGTGAATGAATTTGTGTCGCGGCTGGAGGGAATTGCGGAGGCGCATCCGTATCAGCCGGAGGCGTTGTCGCAGGGGTCGCTGGGGATTCTTCGGCTGCTGCAGAAATGCCTGCTGGAGATTACGGGGATGGAGGCGATCACGCTGCAGCCGGCGGCAGGGGCGCATGGGGAGTTCACGGGGGTTCTGCTGGCGAGGGCGTATCACACAGCAAAGGGCAATCCGCGGAAGACTGTGATTATTCCGGATTCGGCGCACGGGACGAATCCGGCGACGGCGGCGATTTGCGGGTATGAGGTCCGTCAATTTCAAGTCGAACCCAACCGGCGGGATCGACGTTGAGGCGCTCGCGCAGGCGGTGACGGAAGAGACCGCGGCGCTGATGCTAACGAATCCTTCCACGATCGGCGTGTTCGAGAACGAGATTCACCGTATTGCGGAGATCCTGCATGCGAAGGGCGCGCTGCTGTACATGGATGGCGCGAATATGAACGCGCTGTGCGGGAAGACGCGGCCGGGGGATTTCGGCGTGGACGTGATGCACCTGAATCTGCACAAGACGTTTTCGACTCCGCATGGGGGCGGGGGGCCGGGGTCGGGACCGGTGGCGTGTAAGAAGATTCTGGAGCCGTTTTTGCCGGTGCCGGTGGTGGAAGAAGGCAAGGACGGACAGCTGCGGCTGAATTATGACCGGCCGCAGAGCGTAGGGCGCGTGCGGGCGTTCTACGGGAACTTCGGGATGTTTGTGCGGGCGCTGGCGTACATTCTGGCGAACGGGCCGGACGGTCTGCGACAGACGACTGAAGATGCGGTGCTGAACGCGAACTACATCCGAAAGAAGCTCGAGGACGTGTATGAGTTGCCGTACAAGACGCCGTCGATGCACGAGGTGGTGTTCAGCGATCGGCGGCAGTTGCGAAACGGCGTGCGCACGGGCGACATTGCGAAACGGCTGATCGATTACGGATTCATCCTTATACGGTTTCGTTTCCGCTGATCGTGCCGGGGGCTCTGATGATCGAGCCGACGGAAAGCGAGTCGCGCGAGGAACTGGATTTGTTCGTCGATGCGATGCGGCAGATTGCGCGCGAGGTGGAGGAGAATCCGCAGCTAGTGCTGGATGCTCCGCACTCGACGCGGGTTTCGCGGCTGGATGAGACGACGGCCGCGCGGAAGCCCGTTCTTCGCTGGAAGCGAAGCCAGTAGCCAATAGCAGGCGGAACAGCGAGCAAAACTCTTCCTTTGGAAAGTGCGTCGGGCGGGGATCAGGGTGCTCACTGGT
>CAVPCB010000129.1:0-7247 GCA_963702285.1 uncultured Acidobacteriaceae bacterium
GGCAGCGTCCGCCGCGACGCCGACAAGATCCGCATCACCGCCCAGCTCATCCAGATGAAAGACCAGAGCCACCTCTGGGCCCGCCGTTACGACCGCGAACTCAGCAGCACCCTCGCCCTGCAAAGTGAGATCGCCCAGGAAATTGCCGGCGAAATTCAGCACGCTCTCGGTGCGGACAAGTTCACCTTTGTCGCGGAACCGCAGCGCCCCCTCACCTCCTATGAGGCCTACGATCTCTATGTCAAAGGCCGCTACTTCTGGAATAAGAGAACCGGCGACGGCTTTGAACAGGCCATCAACTATTTTCAGCAGGCCATCGCCAAAGATCCTAGCTACGCCCAGGCCTATGCGGGTTTGGCTGACTCCTACATCCTTTTCGCGGCCTATAGTGGCCAACCGCCTGCCGACTTCCTGCAGAAGGCTCGCGCTGCGGCGACCAGGGCGCTCCATCTGGATGATGGACTCGCTGAAGCTCACACTTCGCTTGCATTAATTACTGAAAACTACGACTGGGACTGGCCCGCCGCCGAAAAAGAATATCGCCGCGCCATCGAATTAAATCCTAACTACGCCACCGCCTGGCAGTGGTACGCCGAATATCTTACCTGGTTAGGCCGCTTCGATGAGGCCCTGCGCGCCAGCGAGCCGCCCGCGAACTCGATCCCCTCTCCCTCATCATCGCCTCCGACAACGGAATGATCTTCTACTACTCGCGACAGTATGACCGCGCCGCAGCCAAACTGAACGCGGTCCTCGAAATGGACCCTAACTTTTCCCGCGCGCACAGAGTGACCGAAGTCTACCTAGAACAGGGTCAATTCGCCAGGGCAATAGCGGACATCGAAAAATGCAGGCCGCTTTTTGGTATGCCCTGGTACTGGTCGGCAATGGCCTACGCCCTGGGCCGCTCTGGCCGCGCCGCCGATGCCAATCATGCGCGTGAACAATATGAACGCGCGAACGGCCACCAACCCCTCGACCCCACCGCCATGGCCTGGGCCTACGCCGGAGTGCACGACAAGGACCACACACTTCTCTGGCTCAACAAAGCCTACGCCCAGCGCTCCAACGCCCTGACCGCGCTCAAAGTGGAGCCCGCCTACGACTTTCTCCGCGCCGATCCCCGCTTCCAGGATCTGATTCACCGCGTCGGACTCGACGATTCGCGAGCAGAGAAGTAAGTCTCGCGTAAGTCGATCCAGCGCGAAACATTAGTGTCCTGCCCCTGAAGTTCGTTAAGGAAATGCCTATTGCCTTTGTATCAGGGCATGACTTCAGTCGTGCCGTAAAGCTTGCAAAATGACTCGGGCTTCAGCCCCTGAGGGCTGTTCTTCGAACCACTCCTCTTCCATGAACCCAGATGCATGCAAATTCCTGAGCACAATCTGCCGCTATATGTCGAAACACCCGGGGCAGGGAAGTAGCTCGTACGCTCGGCAGTCTCGCCCCGAAGAATAACTCAGCCGTCACAGGCCGAAAGGCCAAATCCGCTGCACGGTCTTGTACAGAATCTCCTCGCGCTCCTCCGCGGACAAGAAATGCAGCCGGTCGCGATATAACTCAACGACCCGCGCATACGGCAGCTGCTCAAGCGAAACCGGCCAGTTCGTATCCCACATCAGCCGCGTCGCTCCAAAGGCCGCGCGGACACGCTGTAGTTGCTGCTGCGCGTCCAGATAAGGATAGGGCTGTTGTGACACCACCCATAAGTCGGAGATCTTCACGTACACCCGCGGATACCACGCCAGGTCGAGCAGCCTGGCCAGCAGATCGGGCCGATGCAGCGGGCAATCGGCCATATGATCGATCACCACGTCCAGTTCAGGATTCGCCTCAATCAGCGGAACCAGATCTGGCAATCGCGTCACCGGCGCAAGGATCGTCATCGGCACGCGCAGCGCCGCGCAGCGCTTCCACAGCGGCGGCATCAGCGGGCCTCGAATCCAGTCGCCGTCCGCCGTGGCGGCCGGGCTCAGACGCACGCCGCGAAATCCCTCCTCGGTGAGCCGGCTCAGATGGTCGGGCGCCGCAGGATCCCGTGGATTCACCCGGCAAACGCCCTGGAAATATTGCGGATACTTCTTGAGCACACTCCCGAGATACCGGTTGTCCCACTTGTAGTGGATTACCTGGATCAGCACCGTCCTCGCCACGCCATTCGCCCGCATCAGCTCCAGCAGCATCTCCGGCGTGGCATCTTCAGCGGGCGGTTTCGCTCCCGGCGCAAAAGGGAATTGCGGATCGTGCGCAAACACATGCACGTGCGCATCGATCAGAATCGGCATCGCCGCACCAGCCAACCCAGTCACAGGTAGCGCACACGCCGCCGCCGCTGACTGAGCAAGGAACCGCCGCCGGCTCAGCATGCATCGGCCTCAGCAATCTCGCGCTTCATGTGATCGGCGCCGGATTGAACAGCACCAAATCGTTGTGCAGACCCCAGCGGTCCGCGCAGGTCTGCGCCCGCCCGCTCGCTACCTCCAGAATCATCCTGAAGATCTGCTCTCCGACCTCATGAAGGCTCGCCTCGCCCGTCGCAATCGTCCCAGCATCCACGTCGATCAGGTCCGCCCATCGCTCCGCCAGCGGCGTCCGCGTCGCCACCTTGATCACCGGCGCCATCGCCAGCCCATACGGCGTCCCGCGCCCCGTCGTGAACACGTGCATGTTCATCGATGCCGCCAGCTGCAGCGTTCCGCAAACAAAATCGCTCGCCGGCGTCGCTGCAAAAACCAGTCCCTTCTTCGTCACCCGCTCGCCCGGCCCGAAAACCCCCACCAGCGCCGTCGTCCCCGCCTTCGCAATCGATCCCAGCGCCTTCTCCACAATGTTTGAGATGCCGCCCTTCTTGTTCCCCGGGCTCGGATTCGCGCTCCGATCCGTCGCCCCGCGCCGCAAATATTCGTCGTACCACGCCATCTCGCGGATCAGATCCTGCGCGACCGAAGCATCCACCGCCCGCGCCGTCAGCAGATGAATCGCATCCCGCACCTCCGTCACCTCGGAGAACATCACCGTCGCTCCCGCCCGCACCAGCAGATCCGCCGCATAGCCCAGCGCCGGATTCGCCGTCACGCCCGAAAACGCATCGCTCCCCCCGCACTGCAGCCCCACCACCAGATCCGCCGCCGGCCGCTGTACCCGCCGCCGCTCGTTCAACCGCGCCAGTCGCTCCTCCGCCATCTGCATAATGGCCGCGACCATATCCTCAAACCCGCGATGCTCCTCGTCCTGCAGCCGCACCACATACGATTTCTTCTCCAGCACCGGCAGCGTGCTCGACGGCATCAGCAAGGCCGGCTGCAGCTTCTCGCACCCCAGGCTCACCACCATCGGCTCGCCGCCCAGATTCGGATTCAGGCTCAAATTCCGCAGCGTCCGAATCGGGATCTCCGCGCCCGGCGCATCGATCGCGATTCCGCAACCGTAGCCATGCGTCAGCGCGATCACGTCATCGACATTGGGATACCGCGGCAACAGCTCCGCCTTGATCCGCCGCACTGCGTAGTCCACCGTCGCCGCCACGCACTGCACCGTCGTCGTGATCCCCAGAATGTTCCGCGTCCCAACCGACCCATCCTCGTTCACGTATCCATCGAACGTGTATCCATCGAGCGGCGGCAGCGGCTCCGGTACAGCCGTTGCGATCGGCAACGCACTCAGGTCCGGCGCCGCCGGCATGCGCACCCACTCATCGCGGACCCACGAGCCCGCGCCCAGCGCCCGCTCCACATGCCCGATCGTCTCGCCATACCGCACGATCGCATCGCCCGTCGCCAGCGCCGTCAGCGCAATCTTGTGCGCCTCCGGCACCGCCTCTTCCAGCACCAGGCCCGACTCGAACCGGCTGCCCGCAGCCAATCCACCCTCGTTCACCACAATGGCGACGTTGTCCTTCGGATGGGCGCGAACGTAAAGCGGCGGGATCTTCATAAAATGCGACTCTCCTGATTGTTGTATCTCACCGTACCCCTGCGCAAATCCAAACCGCCCGCTACCGCGATGCGGTACGAACCACCCCGTCCCACACTCCTGATCTCCAGCGCGTTTCTTCTATAGTTGGAAAGCAGCCCGCACCCGCCCCGGAAAACGTGCGCGCGCCCCCAAACAGCATGTCCACAGACGCCATGACACCGCAGCAGATGGCCCAACGCGTCGGCGAAGGCCTCCTCTCCTTTCCCGTCACCCATTTCAACGAGCAATATGACTTCGTCGAGCAGCCCTACCGTCAACACATCGCCTGGCTCCTCGAACATCGCCCCGCGGCCCTCTTCGCTGCCGGCGGCACCGGCGAGTTCTTCTCCCTCTCTCGACGAGTCTCCCAGGTCGTCGCCGCCGCCGTCGCCGAAATCGCCGGCAAAGTCCCCGTCATCGCCGGATGCGGCTACGGCACCCGCACCGCCATCCAGTTCGCGCGCGCCGCCGAACAAGCCGGCGCCGACGGCCTCCTCCTGCTGCCGCCCTACCTCGTCAACGCCGAACCCGCCGGCCTCATCGCCCACGCCAAAGCAATCTGCGAATCCACCCGCCTCGGCGTCATCTTCTACAACCGCGACAACGCCATCCTCGACGAGTCCGCTCTGGAAAAACTCTGCCAAAGCTGTCCCAACCTCGTCGGCTTCAAAGATGGCGTCGGCGACCTCGAGCTCATGACTCGCATTCACGCCCGCCTCGGCGATCGCCTCGTCTATATCGGTGGCCTGCCCACGGCCGAAACCTTCGCGCTCCCGTATCTCGAAATCGGCGTCACCACCTACTCCTCAGCCATCTTCAACTTCCTCCCCAAATTCGCGCAGGATTTCTACGCCGCCGTCCGCCGCCGCGATCACGCCGCCGTCCTCACCAGTCTCCGCGATTTCGTCCTGCCCTACATCGCCATCCGCCGCCGCCGCAAAGGCTACGCCGTCTCCATCGTTAAAGCCGGCATGAAAGCCATCGGACGCGACGCCGGCCCCGTTCGCCCCCCGCTCACCGAACTCACAGCAAGTGAGATCGACGAGCTCAAAACCCTCATCCCAGGACGAAGCTAACTCGCGCCCATGCAGGCGAACCGCACCACGCACGTCCGCTACCTCATCGTGCTGATGCTTTTCATCGCCAGCACCTTCAGCTATGGCGATCGCGTCGTGCTCTCCATCGCCGCCGACGCGCTCAGCCACGACCTCCATCTCGACCCCATCCACCTCGGCTACCTCTTCTCCGGATTCGGCTGGGCCTACGCACTCGCACAACTCCCCGCCGGCGGCCTTCTCGACCGCTACGGTTCCAAAAGCGTCTACGGCATCAGCATCTTCTGCTGGTCGCTTTGCGCAATTCTCGCAGGACTCACCGGCTATCTGCCCGCGGTCGCCGCGTTCTGCACTCTCTTCGCACTGCGCCTCGTCGATGGCCTCGCCCAGGCGCCCATTTTTCCCGGCAACGGACGCATCGTCGCCGCATGGTTCCCCACCGCGGAGCGCGGCCGCGCCTCAGCCCTCTTCAACGCCGCACAATATTTTTCGCTCGTCTTCTTTGCCCCCATCATGGGCTGGATCGTCCACCTCTGGGGCTGGAAGCAGTGCTTCTGGTTCGCTGGCGCTGTCGGCCTCGTGTTCGGCGTCTTCTGGTATCGCGTGATCCACAGAGTTAAATCCCACCCGCGCATCAGTCAGCCCGAGATCGACCTCATCGAGCAGGGCGGTGGCCTCGCTGCCCTCGACGCCGCCGGCCGCCCACGCGCCAACACCCTCACCTGGTCCGCCGTGCGCTGGCTGCTCAGCAAGCGCATGCTCGTCGGCATCTACATCGGCCAGTACTGTATCACCACGCTCACCTGGTTTCTCCTCACCTGGTTTCCCGTCTACCTCAGCCGCGCCCGCCACATCCCCATCGTCAAGGTCGGATTCCTCGCCGCACTCCCCGCCCCTGCGGTTTCATCGGCGGCATTCTCGGTGGCGTCGTCTCCGACGAACTGCTCCGCGCCGGCCGCAGCCTCAGCTTCGCGCGCAAACTCCCCATTGTCGCCGGCATGCTCCTTGCTATGAGCATGGTCGCCTGCAACTACGTCAGCACCCGCACCGCCGTCATCGCCATCATGGCCCTCGCCTTCTTCGGCAAAGGCTTCGGCGCGCTCGGCTGGACCGTCGTCTCCGATACCTCGCCCAAAACCCTGGTCGGCATCAACGGCGGCTTGTTCAATCTCATCGGAAACCTCGCCGGCGTGACGACCCCCATCGTCATCGGCTACATCGTCGGACGCACTGGCTCCTTCCGCGGCGCCCTCGTCTTCGTCGCGGCCACCGCACTCATGGCCATCGTCGCCTATCTCCCCATCGTCGGCGAAATCAAACGGATCGACGCTCCGCCCGAACTTGCGCCGGGAGCCCCAGCATGATCCCGCAGATCTTCGCGGACGATCACCCGTCTGTCAGCTCGGTCCGGTGATTGGGGAACCAGCGATACCTTGCCAACTCACAGTTTTCACGGCAGGTTTTACAAGGGGTGCTGTCATGATCTAACCATCAAGAATCGCTCGTGGTACTCTCTATTCGCCTTATGTGGGCTGGAGGACAACGACAATGGAACGATTTGTTTTCAGGCATGAACTTCTCACCACCGACTCTTCCGCAGCGACCCACCAGTGCGGCGGTTGCGGGCGATACTACTTTCTGCAGCACGACCCCGAGGATCGGGAATGCAGCCTCTGTGGTTCACACACTGTCTATCTGGTAAACCGGGGCATGGGTGAGTGTCTCTTGCTCGGTCGTGCCGTCTGGCGCTCTTTTGAAAAACGATAAGTATAGACCGATTCGAAGGACGGAATGAAGGCCATGCACTCAATCGCAAATGGATTCGGTTTTCTTCTGTGCTGCCTGCTTGCGATGGTGATCTTGAGGCGAATGGGATGGGCTTTGTCGCGTGCTGCGCTTTATACGGTTCCCTGCTGATTCGCATACTTATTCTCCTAGCGTGGGGAATCGGCATTGCATGGGGATTTCGGCATCTAATCCTATGGCGTCATCCCGGTTGGATAGCTGGAATCATCGGCTTTGGATCTGCCGCTTATGCTGCTGTACCAAATTACGGTCTGATATCTGAGAGCACTATTCCCAGTCACGTGAACTCCGCCATAACGCGATTTCAAATGTGCCGCTACTTGCCTTCGTCATCTCCTCTATTCTGTTCGCCTTCGTGCTCGGAAGCACTTACGACAGACCCGCCTTCACTGCATCGCCCTCATTAGCCGCTGGGTGAGTTTGCTCGATGGT
>CAVPCB010000130.1:0-29422 GCA_963702285.1 uncultured Acidobacteriaceae bacterium
CAATGCATGAACAGATCAAGTAAATAGACGACGACCGCAACGCCAGTCCATGCGAGCATCTGAGCCTTAGGTAGATCGGGCGTCGTTCCATCGTCCGCGACAACCAGATACTTGAGATTCAACGTCGGGACAGTTGTATTCGATGGCGCCTGCCCAGAGTTCTGGTATGCTACGGCGATGCCCTTAACTGCCGCCGCAGTTGTCAAACTAAGAGCCGTCGCTATCAGAAGATTCGTCGGCAGAGAACCATCAGAGCAAGGGGCCGATCCAAAGCGGCTAATTGCCAAGGCAACATACGCGTATACCACCACGCCGGTCCATATCGCAAACTGAAATTTCGAGGTGCTGAGTCTCCCATCGTTCCCAATTGCGATCCAAAGCGGATTAGCGTGCCCGGTGGCCGCCCAAAACAATAGCCACAGCAGCAACAAGAAACCGAGCGATACGAGTTTAGAGAGGGATTCGTTCCAAATGGTTTGAGGCGCGGTGCAGGCCGCCGCGGTCGAATGCGCAGCCGGCGGCGACTGGCTCGCAGAAACCGTCGGCGAATTAGTAGACGTCACAGGTGCCGCACTCAAGTAGCCGGCGAAGCAAAGAAAAGTCGCGCCCACTAACACGGCTATCAAGGTGCCCCGGGTCCACTGTTTCATAGGCTCACCCTCCTGTAAACTGTGCCGGAGATATGAAAGCGGTCATGGTATGGCTCAAAGGGTTTGCGTGTGGGTTGACCACCGTGCTGAGAGCGCGATGGCAGGTATGCATAAGCATCATCCATGCGCGAGCTCCGCCAGGCAGCATAGGTACATAGCCTAGGTCGGATTTAAGATTATCTTTTTTCGAGGGGATATTCGCAGTCGAACTCGAGCCGAGAAACAGCGCGTTGACGAGCCAGCGCAACGCAGAATACACGCTGGTCTTGCCCTTGCTTAACGGGCTCCAGTAGCCTTCGTAGACATCGTAAATGGAACCGGTTGGATTTTCGGGGTCTTTCTCGTCGCTGCGATAGATTCGCAGCGCGCTCGGACGTACGGCCGCGGAATCGTCGCCCGTGCCCACGTGGGGCCAGTGAATAACCGCTTCCCATGTTAGCGCCGATCCCGACAGGCGTTCCTGCGCACACAGGTAGCTTTGTAACGCCAATGCCACTTGGTCTTGAAAGGCATATCGCTGAATCGGACTAATGCCGTGAACAGCGAAAATCGCCGTGCGCGCCGGTGCGCTCACCTTTGGCACAACACCAACCCCGGCGTTCGATAAGTGCGCTGTTAGCGCGTTTGTAAGGTCGGTTTTCGACGAAATCATCCGCAGTTGCTCAGCGGCAGGCCGGATGAATCGCGAAGGACACCACAGCGAACAGAAAATGCCGTTTTGGATGTAAGCATAGACAGTCGGCCTCCCGGTAGACGACGTGCCTAAAATATTGCAAATTCTCGCGTTTTGGACAATAGGGCACTAGTACTACGCGGGGCGCTGACAATGGGCGTATTGGTGGTGCGGCCCTTCGGCGGGCTCAGGGTCCTTCGACGGGCTCAGGATGACGAAGAGATACTTCGCGATGACAATGTGGGGCGCGCCCTTCGGCGGGCTCAGGGTCCTTCGACGGGCTCAGGGTCCTTCGACGGGCTCAGGATGACATTGGCGGGGGCTCAGGATGACGATGGTTGGAGGATGACTATGCCGGTGGCGTCGGGGGTTTGGGTTGCGGCGTGGATTAGGGGGTGGGTTAGGTAGGTGAGGGCGGCGCGGACTTCGGCGCGGGAGCGAGCTGACGGGGGAGTTTTGGGCGCGGAGGGTTTGGTCTACTAGGATCATGGCGGCGTCTTCGGTGAGGATGGGGGCGTCGGTTGGGGGGCCGGATTGGGCGGCGGCGCATGGGTGGACCAGCCGGCGTCGCGGATGATTTGCGCGATGATGCGGATGCGTTTGGCGCGGCCGTGGTGTTGTTCCCAGATGAGATCTTCGAGTGCGTCGGCGGCGATGATGCCGGGTTGGAAGAGCGCTTCCATGTCGAGTGCGTTTGCGTTCATGCGGATAAGCGCTTCGATGTCGTCGATGCTCCAGGCGCTCACGCCGTGGTTTTTACATTCTTGGATGATTTCGACTTGGTCGCCGAAATCGGGGCCGACCAGCGCGCAGTAGGTGGCTTTGTAGACGTCTTTATATTTTGCGGCTTCGTAGATGTTCGGGCCGTGGACCGCGGTGCCGGATTTGCATTCGATCATGACGCGGTAGCCAAGGACGCCGCTGCGCATCGATGTAGGCGTCGGGGGCGGCGCGGCCGCCGACGTGCGTGGCGATGAAGTTCAAGGCGCGGAACGCATCGCAGACGGCGACCTCGAAGGCGGTGGGATCGTCGCCGGTTGAGGTGGCGTGGAGGCGTTCGATGATCTGCGCGTGCTCTTTGGAGAGCGCGGGCGGCGGCGCTTGCAGCGCGGGCCAGGCGTCGGGCGGTTCGTTGAGGCGAAAGCGCTTGTCGGGATCTTCGACGATGGCGGGTTTGCGGCCGCGGCCTTGGCAGCGCGTGATGTAGGAAATGAGCGAGACGTAGAGCACCGCGGCGGTAGTGTGCGCGATGACGCCGGCTTTGAGGGCTTGGGCGAGAATTTCATCGGCGGTGCGCGCTTTGCCGTCGGCGAGAATGTTGACGGCGGCTTGCAGCAACGTGCCGCGTTTGTTGCCGCCGGGTTTTCCGCCGTACATTTCGATTGGCGGTTGCGCGGAGTGCCTGGGGATGGGTTTGGGATTGCATGCGGCGAGCTCGTGCGCGAAGACGTCGCCGGTTTGGTGCAGGCGCAGTTCGAACTCGTGCGCGGGGATGCCGAGGAGATCGCAGGTGTGCGCTCTTCCCAGTGGATGGGCGTTGCGATGCGGTGCGTGGCGGCGCGGTAGCTGTAGGGGACGATGGTCCACGTGTTCGCGACGTTGTGCGTGTAGTGGATGTGGACGCGGCCGTCTTGGTGTACGTTGGGGTTGAGGGAGATGAGATCGGGGTGACGCTGCGCGAGGGTGTGCGCGAAGGTGCGCGCGTAGGCGAGGGTGTCGTCGAAGAGCGGGGCGCCCGCGAGCGGGAGCCAGAGGTTGATTGCGCCGGTGCCGTCGAGGACGAGGAATGCGTCGCGGCCTTCTTCTTCCAGCGCTGCGCGCGCGATCGTGGCGGCGTCGCGCAGTTGTTGCGCGGCGTTGGGCGCGGTGCTGGGGTAGAGTAGGAAGCGCGCGAAGGTTCCGCGCGTGTCGTCCGCCGGCGTGGAGAACCACGAGTAAAACTCTTGCGCGCCGATGGCGGCGAGGTGCTGAACGTGCTCGGTCGTGAAGCGCGTGAGGTGGCCGAAATAGTGCGCATGGAAGTGCGGCTTGCCGTTTAGCCCCGGCGGATATGAGGCCCACACGAGGGGCATGCCGGCGAAGTGTTGCGCGATGAGGGGCGCGGCGAGTTTGTAGTGGGCTAGGACGAGTGGATCGGCTGCCGCGGCGTTGGCCTCACTGGATTGGCGTTGTGCGCGATGGGATCGGTTTGCATGGCCACACCCCCGGTTAGCGATGGCAGTTTCGGCGCTTGTTCTGGGGGGCGGGCAAGAGGTTCCTGCGAGAACAGGCCAGTAGCCTGTCTAAGTCGCAAGGCAAAGAATTTCTGGCACGCGCGACGCTCACTCACGCGGAATAAATTCAGACCGGCGGACGTAGGGGCTCTCCGCAACGGTCCCAGGACGCTCCAGCCCGATTTCAATAGCACATTTCTGTCAACCCCTGCATTGAAAAGGTACGAGATTTATGGATTCTGGTGGGACAATTTTTGGTTTGGTGAATGATGAGCTCGTAGAATTAAACTTGAGGGGGCGTACCTTTCCGAAGACGAGTACAGAAGTATTTGGAGCAACATTCAAAGCTTCTCGCAGGGGAGCAAATCGATCGTGAATCGCCTCGCCGCTGGCTGCTGGTTGCACGAGAGATGAGCGTGCCTGATAAAGTTGACGGTGCGAACCGCTGGTCGCTCGACCACCTCTTTGTTGACCAAGATGCTATACCCACGCTGGTTGAGGTCAAGCAAAGCAAAAATACCGAAATTCGAAGGCAGATCGTTGGGCAGCTCATGGACTATGCGGCGAACGGAAGTGAGTATTGGACCATCGGCCAGATTCGCGAAGAATTTGCCCGAACATGCCTCAAGGCGAATATACAAGAAAGTCAACTTTTTCGCCAGTTCCTTGAGGACGTTAACGAAGAAACGACGGAACACGTTTTGCTTGAGCGCGTGCAAGGGTTTTGGGATTCGGTTGCAGCCAACCTGAAGTCGGGAAATTTACGCTTGCTTTTCGTCGCCGATGTCATACCCTATGAACTGCGACGTATCATCGAATTCTTAAATAATCAAATGCGCCCCGCACGAGTAATGGGTGTTGAAATACGCCAGTATAAAGGGTTCAATATGACAGCATTCGTGCCACGCGTCTTTCCCCAGCAAGTTATGAATCAGAAACCGCCCCGCGAAACCTCGCAAGCGCGTGGCTCAGCTTCGGATGTCGTCCCGACCTTGATAGCTTCCGGTCGCATCCCTCTTGGCTCGCGCCTCCGATTTAGGCCAGAACGTGGTAACAAGGCGGCCATAGAAGAATGGATGAAAAGCCAGCCACGCGACGTTCTTGAAGCTGAATGGTGCGCGGACCCCAATCGAACCTTAAAGTGGCTCAAGGATGGCAGAGCTTTATTCGGCCACCGGACTGTCTAAAATACTTTATTCCGCTGCCGGCTCGCCATCTGAGGCAGTACGCGGCACTGCATGTTGGACATATGATGGCAAGACACTAGTAGACTTGGCCATCGAATCTTAGTAACACGGCCAGACATTCTTGGAGGCTTAAATTGAGAACGTTTGCTTTCTTAATCGCTGCGGCTCTAATTGCGTCCGAGTCGGGCATAGGCAGTGCCCAGACTCAAACTGAGTTACTGCCGGGTCTGTGGCATTACCGCTCGGTACCCTGCGTTGACACTACTGTTGTATCGGTTACCCCTCGTTTGCAAACGTTTGGACAAAAAACGTTCACAACAGCTGATTTCGAACAAAGTGGCGTCGAGGTGAGTTTTTCAACGCACCTTGGCGTGGACCCGTTGTTTCCTAAAGAACGTGCGTCCGTTACGCACTACCAAGGACTAGACGGCAACGACATAATGATGAGCGAACGCCCAGGCGATAAAGTACAGGTTTGCTTCTTGGCAGTTCCCGCGCCCACAAAGTTTTGCAATCCGGACAAAGACGACCGCGGCAGGCTCTACCGAGTCTATGACTACCGGCAACATGCCTCGTACGCGGGCTGGAATAGCGAACATACATGCGGGGGCGCGTAGCGGGGTCCAACATGGGATGCGTGCTATGATGCCTTCGGGCGAGAGTTTCGTTGCGTCCGCGTTTTTGCCGTAGGCCAAGATTGACGCCGGCTTGCGGTGGCGGCGCAGAGTGCGCAGGCCTTGGGTGGGGTGGTACGTGGAGAAGAGCCGGGTTGAGATCGAAAGCACCTGCCAATTCGGGAGGTGCGTCGCGAAACGGGTCACAGCACTGCGCGCGAAGTGATTATACCGGGAGCGTGTTTTAGACGAGCGGTAAGCGAAGGTGCTTATACAGGAACCATCGAACTTTAGTCGCCTTTACGAGTACGCGACATTTCGGGGGTGTAATTATGCGACGTACCATTTTGTTCATATCATCGGCCGAATGCGGACTAATACCTCTCTCAATTGTTTGGGTTGGGGCATCCATACTGGTGATCGGGCTGGTCCAGGCGGCCGACGGGGTCTTAAAAGGTTGACAACTCGCAATTAACTAACTTGCGACGCCTTATGCCGACGCCCACACCAGCACCAACTTCTGCTCCGATAACAGTTTATGTCGACCCACACCGGCCAGGCATTTTGCACGTGCAGGGAGCGCCTACGGCTGGCGGAACGGAAGCGCACCCACTATACGTTTCGACGCTCTCCAACATCTACGATCCCGTTGTTGTCGCGGCCATCGTGCAGGACGCCATTACAGTTTTGGCCGTCCTAGTCGCCATATTCGTCCCTTTGATAACGGGCATGGTCCAAGCAAATCGGCGAAAAGCAGACAAAACCACTGAAGATCAGCAACGTAAACAGGACAAACTTGATGAACAACACGCGCAGGCCTTGCGAGATCAGTGCGCTCGTCACCAACTCATCACTATTCTGCGTGTCGTCGAAAGGCAGGCACGTGCCGTGCGGGCGATGCCGCGTCTGCCCGTGCGCAACTGGGTGCAGACAACGGAGCCCTTTATTGCGCGCGCGCTACAGTCCGATATAGCGTACGCCCTGGACGAGAATGAAAAACGAGTGGTGTTTGATGCGTTAGCGCTCGCGCAATCTCAACTTGCCCTAACGGCCGAATATCAGGAAATGATCGATTCCGGGCGCGACAAGTTGGAACAAGAACGCATATCGGCCACGGCGACGGCACGTCAGTTAACGTTCCTACAACGCGAGTTCGATGCTGTAAGTCGACTTCACGCGCAAGAGGGAGATCACGCTCAGAAGCGCGTTTTCGCAGAACGCGTCGAAACTCTGACGGAGCAAATAGCGGACATTCAGGCCAGCGAACGTTTTGTGGAAATGGAGGAGTTTAACGAGTCGCAGGAGCGTAGACGAAACGAGATCCAAAACATGGTGCCTATCATCGTTGGGAACGCAACTCGGATCGCTGACGCTTTGGCCAACGCGCGAGGAGCGCTAGGGGATGAAACGCTGGTAGCGGAACCGCAGCCCGAACGTCCGCTAGCCTAGTGAGTGAAGCGCGCTGTGAACCAGTATGGCTGATTCAAACATACAAATAGTAGGACTACCTGCGGACTTCGAGATAAGCGAAGATGATGCACGGCAGCTGAAGATCGACGACATCATCGGAAGCGCCTCCTTGAATCTGGGCTATTCCACTCTCAGACAGGCTCTCGTGCAGGCTCGGGTAGCCGCCGAAGAACGCGGTAACGATGTTGCCGTTAATGCCCTACAACTGCTCGTCACCGTTGTTGCGCTTGGATTATCGGATGATCCCCGCGCCCCGTTTGGACGCATGGCATCTGGGCATTTTCCCGATGGGGCCTTATGGCACACGGCACTTCCTGAAGACCTGAGCGAAGCCCACGTACGCGCACTGCAAGTCATAATAACTGGCGTGGAAACACCAATTATGCGTGCGAGGTTGGCCGATGTTTTATGGTGCCGTGTTCGACCGCGAAATCGCGAGTACGTCCACGATGCGATCGTCAATTACCTTGATGTTGCACGGGCCACCTTTAACCCACAATCTTGGACGACTTCGGAAAAGCACTTCCACCGCGCCTATTCAATGGCGGCATCTTTAGGATCACAGAACCCCGAGGTTCGCCGGGTACTGGCAGTTGCCCGCAACTTTTTGCAGCAACTTGATGGTGTGGATATCCTGTACTACACGGAAAGACTCATAACGACGATACTACCATCGCTTTCCGACCTAGATGAGGTGCGGACCTTAGAACGACGCATGGAAAATATCGCACAAGGCTCCTCACAGGTTGCCGACTTTGAGCGCGCTCGAACATACTGCGATGGTGCGATCTTGCTCGCCAAGCGCATTAGCGATCGCCAGTGCGTCAAGCGCCTTCAGTTGTGGAGAGCCGAGACGTACATAACTCAGTCCGCAGCACGTCCGACCGAAATGTTGCGCAGTTTCGACCTCAGGATGGGTCAACAGGCGCTGCGCCGCGCAGGGGCAACGCGCGCGAGACTAGCAGAGGTTGCCGCCTTGTTAGAGGAGGCGCAAACTGTAGCGGTTACGGAAATGAATCCGATCGGCACACCATTTTCCGTGGGGGCATTGCCACAGCATGTTGGCACCGCCCTTAGTGGCTTGGGAAAGTCGGATGCTCTTTGGACTTTGGCCGGCTTAGGCAGGCTGTCCGCTTACGACGATATACGGGCTAGTGCGGAGGCAATGCTATCAAACCATCATTTTGCTTTCGGCTTTGACACGCGGCATCTTTCAGGCTGACGGTCGCGAAGATGGCGTTACACCAGGCTCACTCGGGAGCGACGCGACAGATCGTGAGCGCGCTCTGCAGGGCGCTATGCGATTTCAATCTTCGCGAGGGCGCCTTCTAGCCGTCTATGGAATCGTTGAGCCTGGACTGGAGCAGTTGTGCCTTGAACATGACTATTCATTGAGTGAAATCTATTTGATTATTCGGGAACGACCATTTATCCCAAACGGCCACGCGGTACTGTGGACAAAGGCGGTACATGCCGGCCTAGTTGGCGAATATGATATTGCGGTGCACATATTGGCACCGCAGATTGAGCAGGCACTGCGCGAAGTCTTACGCCAAAATGGCGTCGTAGTATATGGCACCGCGGACAGCGGCGTACAAAGCCTGATGTCGCTTGAGAAGGTGTTGGACCATCCTTTAATGACGCAGGTTTTCGGAAAGGACTTAGTATTTGCACTCGACGCCGTATTAGCCGAACGGTTGGGTGCAAACATACGGAACATCATCGCACATGGGATTGCTAATGATTCGTCGAGCCGCGCGTATGATGCCGCATTCGTTTGGTGGATCGCGCTTCGGCTATTGCGAGTTTACGGCAACGATCCGCTTGCGCCCATTGGCACGGGAGCAAGCGGCGCGTCGTCCAACTAATGACAATTGGCGCGATGCGTCCTCGCATCGTGGTGACATTAACGAAGGCCGACGCGCGCTAACTTCTCAGCGGACTGCGCTGACGAAGGATCCTTTTGCCTATCCATTGCCAGGTTGCGGCAAACGATGTTAGTAAGCGGACGACGAGGCTCAAGCGCTCCGGATCTCGCGATTGCCAACGAGTGTCAACATTTCGGCAATGTTACGCGGAGGATCCGTTTAACCAGCGATTTTCATCCTCGAGCGCCCGCATCTTGGCGACGTCTCTGACTTCCATGGGCCGATCTTGGACTTCTACTTGTAGAACGTCTCCGGGCCGACGCCGTGCTGTCGGCGCAGTTCCTTGGTCGGTGTTCCGGCTTCGCTCTGTTTGAGGATGCCGACGTTCTGGGCCTCGGCGAACCGGGACCTGCGCATCGGTGGTGGGCCAAGCCTCCGCATTCTCCAACTATCCTCGGAGCACTTTAGCGGCTACTCGTCAGTTTGAACCAATTTTCCCTCACGAAGCATGTCGGCAGTCGCCCGTGAAACCTCGCACTTAACAAGTGTCCCTCTGCTCGCGCCCGTTTCTTATTGGCCAGTGCTGCCAATACCGCCGCTTCCGCGTTCCGTCGCGCGAAGGTTAGCAACCGGCACAAAGCCGAATCGAAAAGTCTCCGCGAATACCAATTGGGCAACGCGATCACCGGGGTAAATACTGTATGGCTTCACTCCGCGATTAATGAGAAGCGCACAAACCTCACCTCGATACGCCGCGTCGATACTAAATGGAGAGTTTAAAATGGTAATTCCATGTCTCAGCGCCGGGCCTCCGAGGGGGCGGATTTGGACTCATAGCCTTCGGGTACCGCAATCACAAAGCCAAAAGGTATCAACCGAGTCGCTCCCGGCTGAATCGTAACTACGCTACCGACTGCGGCAGCCAGGTCAGCACCCGACGCGCCGGGCCTGGCATAATGCGGCAACCTGAATTCAGGCCGTATTGTCTTGACGCTCACACTTATCAAAGCGTTCGCTCTGATTTCTGAACGATAGCAATCGCGCCAGTAAGTCGCCGTGACGCATTGGAATGCGCTGCGATTCGGCACCCATAATTTCGCAGCCATTGCGCAACCTCCGCGGTCGTGACGTAAGGGGCACCCGTCCCCGAATAGAGGCTGTCGAAGCTGCGCCAATTACTGATTATACGATCATGCAGATTAACTGCTTCCTTCACGCTATGTACGCAGAGGGCAATAACGCAATCAGACAAAGCAATAGAGCCGCCAATATGCACCGCGATTTTCCCGCGCGAAGGCGCACCTACTCTTGGAACAAGTACCGCTGGGCCGCTGATAGACTCAAAGGTCTTTCGTAGAGCCCTCTGTGACAAATCGACGTGACCTTCGCGCAAGGCGGTTGTATGCACAAATGGTATAGACGCGCCACCTCGCGCGTTCGCCGGGGCGCTAAACATTGGTATCTTTCCCCGGTACACTTCGACGTCAAGCACAGGGGCGGCCGTCAAGTGGCCATGCGCTTCACTAATCGACGCAATCGGCGCCACGGAGGAGAGAGAAATGCGCACCATAATAGTCCTGGGAACACATCCGCTAAAAGTATACCGGTGGTTCTCGCCGAAGACTTCAAACTTTGCATTCGCCTTCACAAAGTGCCATGCGTCCCGATCCTTTTCGGTCTTAATCGTTGCTGCCGGTAGAATGGCTACAATTTCTCCATCTGTCTTCAAGTAGGGTAGCGCGTTGATCACAAATGCTAGTCCTGGACTGCACCTTCACCTTGCGCCCATTGATTTCTACCGTGATCACTTCTGCGCCCGGTAAGAAAAAGGCGGGTTAAGAAATGCGAGGTCGACAGTCCTATCGGGCTTTTGCGAGTGCATGACAGCGAAAACGGGACTGGCTATTTAGAAAATTGCAAACGCCAAGCATTGCATCCGGAAACTCTGGGCGCAGAGCCCGCACCGTACTGGAAGAAATGTCGGTGCCAATGAATCTGGCGTTGCGCCCAGCGCCTCCAACTGCCCTAAGTAACATGCCTCCGCCCACGGCAAAGTCCGCAACGGTTTCCGGTTGCCTTCTAATTGGCGTGAGAGCAATTTCCGCAACCCTCTCCGGAGTATAGTGCTTGTCCTCCTTCATGTCTATTTGATCCCGAAGAACGTGGACACGTCATATGTCAGCGCCCTGGATGAGCCTTGGTTCGAAGGACTTTTTCTAATCGGGTGATAGTCAGACAAGTTCTGTAGATTTGTCACTTCTAAGGGAAAACAGGATGACTCAAATCTCTTCCGAGGAGAAACCCGCTGAGACCCAAGAATGGCTAGCTGCTCCGTTACCGGTTCCAACTGGCGGATTGCAAGAGCCAGCTGCACCCTTGATTGCCGAATCTCCGTCGCCTGTTCTTCGTTTGAAGAAGAAGGTGCCATGGAAGGGAAAGAATATTTGCATTCTCCTTCCCTTAATGACGACCGCGGCCAGAAGGGCAAAGCCCCGGGCGCAGGCCCTGACTTCCAACCGACGTTGAAAGGATGCTACGAGATTGGGAACGGTTGGGATATAATGTTACCGGCTTCAATCTCGGAAATGCCGATGTGACGGATACTGCCGAGGATCTGCAGAATAAAGCGGAAGTATTTAGCCAATGTAGAAGCGATGCTGGAGGAGCTGGTGGGTTTCTATTTCATTCGCACGCATCGCATCGCCGCGCACCGCGCCAGCATGATCACTGCGTTCGTTTTCAGCTCGCTGTTCCTCGTCTCCTACATCGCCAACCACGCGCTCCATGGCGACACGCTGTACCCGGTACACAACCGCGTCTACTACGACGCGTATCTGCCGATCCTGATCAGCCACATCGTGCTCTCCACGGTGGCGCTTCCCATCGTGCTCATCACCTTTTATCTGTCGCTCTCGCGGCGATTCGCGGCGCACCGCCGCCTCGCGCGCTACACCTTTCCTCTCTGGCTCTACGTTTCAGTCACCGGCGTAGTGGTGCGCGTGATGCTGGTGGCGGCGTTTCGATAGACGATGCCTCAGGCAAGTTCACCTTTGTCAGCCACGCCGGACGACGGCACCCGAGCCCTGCTGAAGGCCGGCGGCGGCATTCTGGTGGCCGGCATCCTCGCCGCGCTGCTCACCGCGATGGTCTTTGGCGGCATTGGCCGCCATGGACCCCACACCAACGCGGGATGGCTCTCGCTCATGGTGGCCATGATGTGCCTGCCCTTCGGGCTGATGCTCTTCGCCCTCGGCGCCGCCAAGTGGTTCCGCAACCGACGGCTCGCTGGAAACAGGGAATAGAGAACAGGGAGTAGGAAGTAGGGAGTCGTGCGAGGTAACCGCTGTGGTTCGCGAACCTCTCCGAATCGCTGGCACCGGCTCGCCCCGCCAGGATACGCTCGTCAACAGGAGGGGCTGCGTCAACGCGCCCCGGAAAACCTCCCCTCGATCGCGACTAACGTGCGCGGTTCGGGTTCAAGACTCAGCAAAGCCGGGCCGAGCTCGCATGACCCGGGCTGGATGGACGGCAAGGAGAAACGCACTATGAAATTCGCAGGCCGATTCGCCCCCCTGGCGGTCTTCGCCACCTGTTTCGCCCTGACCACCGCGTTCGCTCAGTCCCTGCCGCCCGCGCAGACCCCGCAGAACCCCCAGGATCAGAGCCAGCCCGTGACGGGCGTCTCGCATCCGCCGGCCGACGACACCATCACCACCGATGAGGATGTGACCCCGCCTGCTCCCGCGACCATTCCCAAGCCCTCCGCGGCGATTCCCATGACCGCGGCAAGGCCCACCGCCCCCCAGCCCGCCAATCTGGACGACGGCATCGTGACCTTCGTCCCGGCCTCGACGACGGCATCGCTCACGAAGCGCGAGTGGAATCCCGATGAGGACATCGTCAGCGTCGTCGCCTCCAATCCCAACGAGCTGGGCTCCGGCACCAACATCCGCGTGCGCCTCTCTCAGGATTTGTCGACGGCGGGTGCGCGGAAAGGCGAGACCTTCCGCGCCATCGTCGATCGCGACGTCTATAAAGACGGCCGCATCATCGTCCCTGTGGGCGCCGAGATGCGCGGCCACGTCGTGCAGGTTTCCCAGGGACACCACCTCGGTCCCAAGGCCACCCTTCGCCTCCGGCCGGAGACCATTCTGCTCCCCGACGGCACTACCTATCGTGTGTACGCCGAGGCAGTGCAGTCCAAAGCCCCCGGCACGCGCGCCGACGCCGAAGGCGGCATCCAGGCTGCGCCGCACTACAAAAAAGATGCGCTGGAGTATGGAGCCGGAGCGGGAGCGGGAGCGACCGCGGGCGCAGTCATCGCCGGTCCGGTGGGCGCGGGCGTCGGAAGCCTGGTGGGCGCCGGTGCTGTCACCGCCCACATGATCATGGGGCATCCCGAGGCTGCGAATCTGCCCCAGGGATCGATTCTCGTCTTCAGTCTGACCGAGCCCATGGAACTGGCGCCGACCCGGGCGACGGCGAACTGACGAGCCCGGAGTGTGGAAACTCAGGCGGTCCGTTTGTTGCTTTCCGGTTGGGAGCCGGCGATCGATCCGATTCTTAATTCCACGATTCTGAGCTGCGCGCGCAGTTCCTCGACCTCATTCTTCGGGACGTAGCCAGGCCGATCCAGGCATTTACGAATCTCCCCGATTGACTGGCACGCCCGCTGCACGAGATCGAAATCGGCGCCGCCAAACCCGTTCTCGCTCATCGCGCAGAGGGTGGAGGCGAACGAGATTCGTGCGCGGATCGTCCGGGCGCGCGCCTGCCTCGCGCCCAGAAAGCGCCCCCTGATCCGCTTCAGGGATTCCCGGGCGTTCCCGAGGCTCTCGGGCGTCAAGGTCATCCACGCCGTCGTGTCCTCCATCTCGTCGATCCGCCGGCGCAGTTCACCGGTTTCCTCGCGCAGCGCCGTCAGCTCTTTTCGAAGCGCTTCTGCGACCGGTCCCGCCGGACCCCGCGTGCGGGAGCGCGCCCACTCGTCCAGTTCCTGCGGAATCGCCAGCACCGCCTGTCGTGCTGGACTCTCCCGCCGCACAGGCAGCCCCGCATCCCGCTCCCACCGCTGCACGGTGCGAACGCCTTTGCCCAGATACTGGCCGATTTCCTTCCACGACGTGAGGATGCTTGCCATCTCTGGTCCAGCCTCGGGTGCTGTCCCGTCCGTTTCGTCTTCGGCGGATAGCATCCTCTTTTTTTGAGGCTTTGTGGAAAGAATACGCTGCGTCCAATCATTTGTTTTTGAAGATATCAAAATGGAAGGAGGGTAGATTACTGAATGGTGTAACCGAAGAGGCAATTGTACAACTGTGAAACGATCCCTTCCTCCCGAAGCGGGATCAAGATCGGGTCGCGCCATTTCCTGGCGCGTTTTTTCCGATGTTTATAACTGGCGTAACTTGACGTCCTGCCACTTATCGATCCATACTTTTGAAACTATCTCGATTGTTACGACGTTGTACACCGGTTAGACTGCTCCCCCTTTCCCCACACTTTCGAGTTGGAACCGCACGCCGCTTCAGGCGGCGCTGAATAAATTGTTCGTACCACGCTGAAATTCAGCGGGAAACAAGGCGCCTGGATGCGGAGCTCCCTGGCTCACCGCATACCCTCTCCTCACTCCCTCCGTTTCGAAAGCGGCGTGCGGTTCCGGGCCCCTCATTGCTGATCAACCGCTGAAAGAAGGGCACCCCCATGGTGAGTTATTGCGCGAACTCTGGATGCGGCAAGCCTCTCCACTATTTACGCGACGGCCGAATCTATGTTTTCGACGCCTCCGTCGGAGGCACCCGCCCCGGCATGAAGCGAGAACGGCGCCTGGAGCACTACTGGCTTTGCGGGGCCTGCGCCCAGAGCCTGATCCTCGTGCAGGACGCCCAGGGTTGGGTCCGCGTTTTGCCGCGTCCCGCCGCAATCTCCGAATCCGGTGACGATTTCGCGCCCGCTCGTTCCGAGCGAGCGTCCTGAAGCACCCTCTCCCACAGACAGGCGCCCCCGAATTCGCTCCGGGGCGCCTTGTCGCCCGCCTTGCATCGGCTCTGCTCTTTGCTGCAATCTGACTGCAGATGCACCGCCTGCACATTCCCGCGCCGCCCCTGGCCGCCTTCGTCCGCTGCTTCTGGTTCTGGGAAGGGGCGCCCCAGCCGCACGCCCGCGAGCGCCTCATGCCGAACGGCGAGGCCGCGCTGGTCTTCAACCTGCGCGACGAGGCGATGCGCCTCTACGATGCCGACGACCTCGATCGCTACACCTCCTGCGGCGTCGCCGCCCTCACCGGCCCCCGCACCGGCTGCTTCGCCATCGATACCGCATCTCAGGACCGCGTCATCGGCATCCAGTTCCGGCCCGGCGGCACCTTCCCGTTCTTTCGCGAGCCGGCTGGCGAGATCGCCAACCAGTCCGCGCCGCTCGACTGCCTGTGGGGCGCCGCCGCCGGCGAGATTCGCGAGCAACTGTTAGCCGCGCCCTCTGTCGATCGGATGTTCAGCCTTCTGGAAGAGCGCGCTGCTGTATCAGGTCGTCCGGCCGCTGGAGCTGCATCCCGCTGTCGGCCTGGCGCGCGCCCATATTTGCCGGGCTCCGCACGTGGCCACCATCGCCGGTGTTGTGGATCGCATCGGCCTCAGCCAGCGCCGCTTCATCGAGCTGTTTCGCGACCAGATCGGTCTGCCGCCCAAGGCCTTCTGCCGTGTCCGCCGCTTCCAGCGCGTCCTCGAAAGTGTCCACCGCAAAGCCAGTGTGGACTGGGCCCAGGTCGCCCTCGACGGCGGCTACTACGACCAGGCCCACTTCATCCACGATTTCCAGGCGTTCTCGGGGATGACTCCGGCGGCGTATTTGGCGCGGGCGACGGAGCATCTGAATCATGTGCCGATGGCGTAGGGTCGCCTGGGTCAATTTTTTACAATCTCGACCCCCTTCCGAACGCCGACAATGGTCATCATCGAGGAGAAGAATCCCATGACCCCAGTGAAACCCATTCCCGAGGGCTACCACAGCGTCCAGCCCTATCTGCATGTGCGCGGCGCCGCAAAGGCGATCGAGTTCTACACCCAGGTCTTCGGCGCTAAGGAAGTGATGCGCATGCCACAGCCCGACGGCCGCATTGGCCACGCCGAAATCCGCATCGGCGACTCCATCGTGATGCTCGCGGATGAGTATCCCGAGAAAGGCATCCACGGGCCTGCCCACTACGGTGGCGCGCCCATGACGCTGATGCTTTACACGGAGGACTGCGATGCCACGTATAAAAAGGCCATCGCTGCCGGGTCGAAGAGCCTGCGCGAGCCCACCGACCAGTTCTACGGCGACCGCATGGCCGGCGTCGAAGATCCGTTCGGATTCCAGTGGTACATCGCCACCCACGTCAAAGACGTTTCGGAAGAGGACATGAAAGCCGCCATGGCGGGGCAGACGTCGTGACGGCTGCGGAGTTTCGGCGCCTCGCGCTCAGCCTGCCCGGCGCGGAAGAGCGCGAACACATGAACCATCCGGATTTCCGTGTCGGCGGGAAGATTTTCGCGACGCTGGGTTATCCGGATGCGAGCCGGGGCATGGTGAAGCTGTTTCCGGATCAGCAGGCGGACTTCGTGGCGGCGGACCCGAAGTCGTTTGTGCCGGTCAACGGTGCATGGGGCAAACAGGGGTGCACGCATGTGCTGCTGAAGACGGCCGACAAGGAGAAGGTGAAGAAGGCGATGCGTGCCGCCTGGGAGCGGGTCGCGCCGAAGGCTTTGCTGGCCGGGGAGGCGACGGAGGAAACGAAGAAAGTCAGGGGCAGAAAGCGGAGCGCCTGAATCAGACCTCGCGCCGTCCTTCGAGGGCGCGGGTCATGGTCACCTCGTCGGCGTACTCGATATCGCTGCCCGCTGGTACGCCTGTTGCTATGCGGGTGATGCGTATGCCGGAAGACCGCAGCAGGTCGGCGAGCCAGCTGGCCGTCGCCTCGCCCTCGACGGTCGGCGACGTCGCGAGGATGACTTCGTCGATCTCGCCCCGCTCGGCTCGCGTCATCAGGTTGCTGGTCCGCAGATGCTCCGGGCCCACGCCATGCAGTGGTGACAGCGTGCCGTGCAGCACGTGGAAGACGCCGTTCCAGGAGCGTGTCTTCTCGATGGTGCCGATGTTGGTCGGCTCCTCGACGACGCAGACGAGGCGCTGGTTGCGGGTGGGGCTGGCGCAGTAGAGGCAGGGGTCAACGTCGGTGATGTTGTTGCAGATGGAGCAGAGGCGGAGCTGATTCTTGACGTCGCGGATGGCGGCGGAGAGGGCCTCGGCGTCGAGGTCATCGGAGCGCAGGATGTGGAACGCCAGGCGCTGCGCGGATTTGTTGCCGATGCCGGGGAGCTTGCGGAGCTCGTCGATCAGGCGCGCCATGGGTTCTGCGAATCGTGACATAGGTGGTGTCCTGAGTCGGGAGCTACTTCGCGACGGCGACCGGTTGTGCTTCGTTGGCCCGGCCCGCGCGCACCGCCTGTGCCAGCTCGGCGAGCAGTGGTCGCGTTTCGTCCCAGCCGATGCAACCGTCGGTGATGCTCTGCCCGTAGACCAGCTCCTGGCCGGGGACGAGCTTCTGCGCGCCGGCGACGAGGTTGCTTTCGAGCATGACTCCAACGATGCGCCGGTCGCCGGCAGCGATCTGGCTGGCGACGTTGCGGCAGACGAGGGGCTGGCGGGTGTAGTCCTTGTTGCTGTTGGCGTGGCTGCAGTCGATCATGACGCGCGGCACCTGGCCGGCTTTTTCGAGCAGGCGGCAGGTTTCTTCAACCGATGCGGCGTCGTAGTTCACGGTCTGGCGTCCGCCGCGCAGGATGATATGGCAGTCCGAATTGCCCCCGGTGAAGAGGATGGCGGACTGGCCGTAACGCGACTGGCCGAGGAAGGTGTGCGGGTGGGCGGCGGAGACGATGGCTTCGATGGCGATCTGCACGTTGCCCGAGGTGCCGTTCTTGAAGCCGACGGGGCACGACAAGCCCGAAGCGAGCTGCCGATGGACCTGGCTCTCCGTGGTGCGCGCGCCAATGGCGCCCCAGCTCACCAGCTCGGCCACGTACTGCGGAGAGATCATGTCGAGGAATTCGGTGCCGGCGGGCACGTTCATCTCGGCCAGGTCGATCAGCAACCTGCGCGCCAGGCGCAGGCCGTCGTTGATGCGGAACGACTCGTCGAGGAAGGGGTCGTTGATGAGGCCCTTCCAGCCCAGGGTCGTGCGCGGCTTCTCAAAGTAGACGCGCATGACGATGCGCAGCTCGTTGCTGTACTCGGCCATGGCTTCTTTGAGGTGTTTCGCGTACTCGCGGGCGGCGTTGGGGTCATGGATCGAGCACGGTCCGGCCACGACGATCAGCCGATGGTCGCGGCCATGCAGGATGTCGACGATCTCCCGCCGCGCGTGGAACACCGTTGCCGATGCGGCCTCGGTGACCGGCAGCTCCTCCTCGAGGAAGACGGGCGGCAGCACGACTTTGGTGGAGCGGATCCGGAGATCGTCTGTGCGGTAGAACATGGTCCTGGTTTAGTGTAACGGGACGCCGGGTCACAGGTCGCAGGGATCAGGCCGGGCGGGCCGTGTCATTCTTCGACGATGGCGAGATCCCACGGTGCGAGTGTCAGCGTTGCGCCCCTTGCTATGGATTTGCCGTCGAGCAGGTTGGTGCCTGCGCCGTAGCTGTACGTCGCTTTCTGCTCGCTCCCCGAGTAGTTGAAGTAGTAGTGCAGCCGCTTGCCCTGGCGGTTCACGCCGTGCTGCACGTGAACGGCTGCTGGAACGTTCTGATCGGGACCCGTCAGTCCGGCTTTGGTCAGCGCGTCGCGGAGCACCGCGGTTTGCAGCGCGTCGGAGAGGTACGTTCCCTCGTAGAGCAGCGTGCCGGAGCCGTAGTGATTTTCGGTGATGGCCGGCCACTTGCCGAAGAACGGATGGTCGTACCAGGCGAGCGGCGTGGCGTGCTCGGGCATGAGGAACTCGGCCCAGTAGGAGACCTTATTGCTGTCGGCCCCGACATGATACGGATCGCCCTTGAGCGCCAGCGGGGTTTCGAGGTTCGAGAACTCCTGGTAGCTGAAGCCGGCGGCCTCGCGCAGCGGTCCAGGCGCGCGGACCCAGCGCACCGCGGAGTTCTCGTTGGCGAAGCCGCTCTTGAAGGTCATGATGACGTGGCCGCCGTTCTTCACGTAGTCCGCAATGCGCTGCAGCAGCGCATCGTCGGAGATATAGAGCGCGGGCACGATCAGCACCTTATACGCGGAGAAGTCCTGCGTTTCCGGGAAGACGAAGTCCGAGCCGATGTTCAGTTCGTAGAGCGAGCGATGCAGCTGCTGGACGAGAGAACCGTAGCCGTCGGGCGTGCGCGTCCAGCTGTTGACCGGAACGGGGCCGCCATAGGGCATGAAGTTGATGGCGTTGTCGGAGTCGCGGCTCCACAGGATGGCGACGTCGTTTTTGATCTTCAGGCCGACGAGCTGCGGGCCGATCTTCTCGAGCTCGTGCGCGGTGCGGCTCATCTCGGCGTAGGCGCGATTGGGCTCGAGGTCGTGCGAGAGGATGCCCTTCCAGTAGGTCTCCTGGTTGGCCGCGATCGAGGCCCAGTGCCAGTACTCGACCATGTTGGCGCCGCCGGCGAGATAGGTGTAGACGTCTTCGCGGAGCTGGCCATCGTAAGGCGGGAACTGGCTTTCGGAGGACCAGCCGATGGTCTGGGCGTTGGTTTCGGTGACCAGGAAGTTCGAGTGCTTCAGCGAGCGGGTGAAGTCGGTCTGGATGGACTGGGACGAGCCGTCGTAATGGTCCTGCGTGCCGTGGTAGATATTGTCGGCGGGGATGTCGAGGAAGCTGGCGATCGCCTCTTCATTGACGTCGCGCTTCATCATGCCGCCGTAGTCGGTGGTGACAAACTGGCGCGGCGAGGCGCACTCGCGCACGAGTCCGGCCTGCCAGTGGAGGAAGTCCGTCACGCGCATCTGGCTCCAGCGCGTCCATTCGAGCTTGTAGCCGGTGGACTGCGCGCCGTCGCGCGCGGGGCAGGTCTTCCCAGGTGTGCAGGTTCTCGCCCCAGTAGTTCAGGAACCAGGCTTTGCTGAGCGCCTCGGGTGTGCCGAATTTTTTTTCGAGATAGTGCTGGAAGCCGATGAACACGTCGCGATTGGCGGCGTCGTAGCTGGAGGTTTCGTTGTCGAGCTGCCAGCCGATGACGGTGGGGTTGTCCTTGTAGTGCGCGACGATGTGGCGGATGAGCCGCTCGGCGTAGAAGCGGTAGGCCGGCGAATCGGTGTCCATGTTCTGCCGCATGCCGTAGGTGCTGGGCACGGCCGGGCCGCCGAAATGGCTGCGCTGAGGCGGTCGGCGAGAATCTCCGGGTGCTGGTGCGCCATCCACGCGGGGATGGAATACGTGGGCGTGCCGAGGATGACCTTGATGCCGGCCTTGCCCATCGCGTCGACGATGCGGTCCATCCAGGCGTAGTCGAACTGGCCGTCCTCGGGCTCCCACAGGCTCCAGGTGGACTCGCCCATGCGCACGACGTTGAGGCCGGCGGCCTTCATCAGCGCCACGTCTTTGTCGAGGCGCGCAGCCTGGTCGCCGGGCATGTACTCGTTGTAGTAGGCGACGCCGTAGAGGACGGTGGGGAAGCTGAGATCGGGGCCCGTACCGGAGGGTGGAGCCTCCTGGCCGTTGGTTGCAGAAAATCCGAAAGCCAGCGCAGCGCAGGCCAGCGCAGATAGACACTTGCTCCGTTGCTTCATTTCTTGTCCCTCTTGAACCGAGGGCAAGTGTAAACCGGGGCGGGTCAGAACAACATGGTGACCGCGGGGACTGCTGAGGAATGCGAGATCGTTCCTTCCCACATCTGCCAAAACCGGGCAGATATGGGGCACCCGGGATCGACAGGACAATCGCCGGGTCAGTGTCAGCTGGGACCGGTGCCGGTCCCGCCGCGCTCCTTCTTGTGCACTTCGAAGTAGACCTGCTGGTCGAGGGACATTTGATGCGCCTCGTCGGTGGCACTCCTGGCAGCCTCCAGCGCGGTCTTCTGCGAGAAGTCGAAGCCGGGGTCGGATCCGACTGCGTTCAGCACGGTGGGCCAGCGCGCTGTGTCCGCGACCAGATCCTTGAGCGACTTGCGAATGTCGGCGTGCGCGTCATTGTAGGTGTCGAGGTTGTCCTGCAGTTCGTCGCACAACCGGGTGAACTCGTCGAACTTGTCGTGGATCTGAGCCTTTTCCTTTTGGCTCTTGCCCGGACCGGCCAGCTGTTTGATGGCGTCGAGGCGCTGATCGATGAACTTGAGGTAGAGCTTGATGCGCTCGTTGGGATTCGTCTTGTTGTCGCGAATTTCCTGGACCTCGTCCTCGGTGAGCGTGTCGTCCTGGGCCTGTGCGCGGATGGACACAGCCAACCCACCAACAACAAGGAGGGAGAGAAGCAAGCAGGAGAAGCGGCGCGGCATAACACGACCTCAGCAGATACCAACATATTGGATGCGAGTGCGGCTCCGGTTGCAAGCAGCGGCGTCAGGCCATCTTCGCTCCCCGGTCGGCCAGCAGCTTGCGCAGGATCGAACGGTGGCACAGGTTCTCGTCGGCGCAGTAGCAGCCCAGGGAGAAGTTGGTCTGGTGCGAGAGCGCGGCCAGGGTGTCGAGCAGGTGCGCGGCGTCGGGGCGCTTCATCTCGGCACGAAACTTCCGTTCAAAGGCCTTCCAGGTGCGTTCCGGATGCTCGGCCTGCGGGTCATGCGTGGACAGAGCTTCCTTCAGGAGCGGCTCGCTGGGCGAGAGGGTGGGAAGCCACACATCGTAGAAGTCGCGTTTGGCGAAGTCGGCTTTGGGCACGCCGCGCGGAGGACGGCGCACCGTGCCCAGGCGGAGACCCTCGTTGGGCTTTCGCGGAGAGCCGAGACGAAGGATGGTGACGGACATGGGAACCTCACCTCTCCCGAACAGGAAAGAGGCTCTCTCGATTGACGCGGCGGACCGCAGGAAACCACGGCGTCAGTATAGGACCTTCCCCCGAGCGTCTTGCGCGGCCGCCGCATCTCATTGCGGGTTGCTCTGGAGTGAAGAAATAGTCATTCCCGCTTGAATGGATCACGCTTGCCATGACAACCAGTCACACTAGCGGTAGCGTCCATCACCCTGGGGCTCATTTCTGTGCGACTCGGGATGGCCCCCTGCCGAGAATCTCCGAGGAAACCGAACTTGCCTGAGCACCATCACTCCCGCTTGCGATGCCTGGCGATCCTTCTGACCCTGGCTTATTGTCTTCCTGCGATGCTGGCGCAGGCGCCGCGAAGCCGCGCAGGCTCTGCCGGATGCGCCGGGGTTCAGTTCCTCTGCGACTTTCGTACCCGATGCGCCCGACGGTCCGACCGCACCCGCAACGATCGAGGGCACGGTGGTGAATACGAACGGCGATGTGGTGGAGGGCGCGCACCTGGTGCTTTCCGGGCCTTCCGGACAGCGTGATGTGCAGTCCGCCGTCGACGGCCAGTTCACCTTCTCGAATTTGGCGCCGGGAACCTACAAGCTGACGATCACCGGTGGCGACGTGAGCACCTATGAGTCGCCCGCGATCGTCGTGCAGCCCGGCGAGACGCGCTTCCTGTCGAAGATCGTGCTGGCGATGAATGGCGGGATCACCGAGGTTCACGTTACGGCGAATCAGGAACAGATCGCCGAGGAAGAAGTGCACGTCGAAGAGAGCCAGCGCGTGCTCGGCGTGGTTCCGAACTTCTACTCCAATTACGACTGGAACGCGCCGCCGCTGAATACGCGGCAGAAGTATGCTCTGGCGTTTCGCTCCGAGATCGATCCGATCACGTTTGCCGGCGCGGCGGCCCTGGCGGGAGCGGAGGAATATCAGGGCATCTATCCGGGATACGGCACCGGCTTCTCGGGATTCGGCAAGCGCTTTGCTGCGCAGTATGCCAACGACTTCACCAGCCGGATGATCGGCAGCGCGGTGCTGCCTTCGCTCTTCCACCAGGATCCGCGGTATTTCTACAAGGGCACGGGAGGCATCCGTTCGCGGGCGCTCTACGCGATCAAGTCGACGTTCATCTGCCGGGGTGACAACGGTAAGAGCGAGTTCGACTATTCGCACATCGGGGGAGATTTCGCGGCCGGCACCCTGGCGAATCTCTACTATCCGGAGAAGAACGAGGGAGTGGGTCTTGTCTTTGTGAACGGGCTGATCGAAATCGGCGGTATGGCCGGGACGAACCTCATTCGCGAATTCGTGCTGAAGGGAATCACGACGCACGCACGGGGCGGGCCTCAATAGAGGGTCGCTGATGAAGCATACGAATTCCCTCCCGGGGAAGGCGTCACTTTCATCACGCCAAAACGGCTATTCTGGACGGGTCTCGGGAGGGTCAACCCGGCCGCTCGGGAACCCGACCACTCGCCGCCGCAGCTCGCGGAAAAATGATGCCGACTGCAGAAAACAGCCGCAGGGGCTAAAGCCAGGATTCATTTGGAGCTTTTCGGCACGACCAAAGTCGTGCCCTGATACAAAAGCTGTCGCAAGATGTCACATCCTATCTACGAGGAGCCTCGATGACCGTTGCCACTTCCACCGCCGCCCCTAATGCCGCTGCTGCCGGCAAAGTCCACCTTGGAGACCTCGTCGTCCATCGCCTTGGCTACGGAGCCATGCGCATCACGGGTCCGGGCATCTGGGGTCCGCCGAAGGACAAGGACGCCGCGCTGAAGACGCTGCGCCGCGCCGTGGAGCTGGGGGTCAATTTCATCGACACCGCCGACTCCTACGGGCCGAACGTGAGCGAAGAACTGATCGCCGAAGCGCTGCACCCGTATCCCAAAGGGCTTGTGATCGCGACGAAGGGCGGGTGGGAGCGCGTGGGGCCGGGGCAGTGGATCCACAATGCCAGCCCCAGACACCTGGAAGAGGCGGTTGACGGCAGCCTGAAACGGCTGAAGCTGGAGCGCATCGATGTGTACCAGTTGCATGTGCCCGATCCGGCGGTGTCGTTCACGGCCTCGATGGAGACGCTGGAGAAGCTCCGGGAGCAGGGCAAGATTCGCCACGTCGCGCTTTCGAACGTCGCTCTGGAATACGTCGAGCGGGCGCGCAAGATTACGCCGATCGTTTCGGTGCAGAACCGCTACAGCTTCGCGGATCGCGAATGGGACTTCCTGCTCGACTTCTGCGAGAAGAACGGCATCGCATTCATTCCCTGGGCGCCGCTGGGGCAGGTGCGCTCGGCCGCGCATGAGCTGCTGGAAAAGTTCGCGAAGGAGCTGCATGCCTCGCCGCTGCAGGTGGCTCTGGCATGGCTGCTGCGCCGTTCGCCGGTGACGCTGCCGATTCCAGGCACGTCGTCGCCGAAGCATCTGGAGGAGAACGTAGCGGCGGCGGCGCTGAAGCTGCCGGATGCGATGTTCAAGCAGCTGGACGCGGTGAATCCGCCGCCGGCGAGTTTGCGGTAGGCATATTCGGCGGCCTGGCTGAAGGTCGTATGCTTAGCTGTGGGGTGAACCTGCCGCGGATCTTTATTGGGGTTCGCGGTGGGGGTAGCGCGGCTTCCCAAAATGAGTACGCGCGGTCGGTACTTTGGGTAGATCCGAGGTGAATTTGGTTGATACTTCGGCTGGCGATGGTATCAGCTGCTTGCTGTGGGATGAACCTGGGCAGCGGGGTATGTTTGGGGGTTGGTGGGGCGGCGCGTTTGAAATGGGTCTCGGCGGCCACCTATCTTTGGGGTGGTAGGGTGAATTTGGTTGAACTTCGGCCGCCCGACGGCATCCGCTGCCTTGCGTTGTGGGATGAACCTGGCCGCTTGGTATGGCCCTGATCGGGTTACGGTGCCACACCGCCATCTGCACCGTGTTGGCAGAGGTGGACGCTGAGACGCTACGATCAGAGCATGCTGCCCGTGCGGATCTTCTTCTGCGTCTGGTGGTGCTGCTTCCCCGCTGTGCGCTCTCCGCGCAATCCGTCCGCAGTCGTCCTTCCCCTCGACTACTCCGGGCGCCATCTCTACGTGACGGTCACCGACGAGCATCTTGGTCCGCTCAGGCTGATGCTCGACACGGGATTCCAGCGCACGACGCTCGCCGCCTCGGTCGCCAACAAGGGCGAGGTGCAGACGCACTTCTGGGAACGATCGCTCTCGTACAACGGATTGGGGACCGGCAAGGCGAAGCGGCGCTATCTGACCACCGACGTCTCGCTGCGCTCCGGGCCGGCCGCCATTTTCAGCGGGTCGGCTCTGGTCACCGACCTCAGCGAACTCGACAAGGTGTTTGGCCGCTTCGACGGTTTTCTCGGCTGGGATTTCTTCCGCAAGTGGTGCGCGACGGTGGAGTACGCGCCCGCGCGGCTGACGCTTCGCGACCCGACGCAATGTTCCGCGCCGCGTGGGCCTTACGCGAGCCTGCGCGGCGAATGGACGCCGCAGGGACTGCTGCTGCCCGCGGAACTCACCTTCGCCAACGGCCACAATGCGCCGGCACTGCTCAACGTCGACACGGGCAGCGACATCGCACTGCTGCTGTCCACGCGGTTCCGCGATCCGGCGGGACTGGACGAGAAGCCTTCCTCCGCGCAGGAGGCCCATGGAGCGGGCGTGAACGGCGGGTACACGACGGACCTGCTCCCGATGGCCAGGATCGACCTCGACGGCCAGTTGCAGTTCGAACCCGGCAAGTACACGATGATCGCCATTGCTCGCGCGGGAACCTTCGCGACGGTGCACTGGTGGGAAGACCCGTCGGCGGTGAAGATCAACCGCGATGGCGTGATGGGCAATGCTCTGCTGGATCGCTTTCGCTGGACGTTCGATCCCGGTGCGAAGCGGGTTTACGTGGTGCCGGCGGGGGAGAAGTGAATTCGCAGCGTCGTGTTACTGAATCTTTTCTTCCGGCATCATGCTTTGGTGAAGAATTCGGTAGACGAGAATTCCTCTCTTCTTCGTGCGATAGAAGATGACGTGGCGCCCTTCTTCCATTCGCCGCAACCCAGGCAGGATCTCGTCGCATGCTCGACCCAGCAACGGATGGCGGGCCAGTTGCTCCATGCAGTCTTCCAGCTTGTTGACGTAACGGATGGTCTGGGCCTCGCCCCAGATTCGAAGGGTGTATTCACCTATGCTGAGCAGATCGGCTCGGGCCCGAGGAGACAGCTGCAGAGCAGCCATGATCAGCGGGTACGCTTCGGGAGTCCGAGCTTGCGGCGCACTTGCGCGAAAACATCTCCTCTGGCAATGCCGCTTTGCTCCCCCTGAATAATCGCCTCTCGAAGCGCAGCGAGCTTCTCTTCATACTCCCGTTCGTCGCGTTCCAGGCTCCTCAACGCCGCGCGCACTACCTCACTGGCGTTCTCGTAACGACCGCTTTCGATCCTGGCGACCACAAACTGCTCGAGTTCCCTGGTTAAACTGACGTTTCGCGTTGGCATGCGCGGGCTCCATCAGGCTCTTTCCGCCCAGATTAGCCCCAATGGCAAACTTTGACAATCATTTTTGACGACAACACCGTTCCGATTCTGCTACGCTAACGGGTTTTCGAGCCCCCATGACCATGACTTCAGCCACGGTACAATCCGCCCCCACTACGACGTTCCCCTTTACCCTCACTGAGGACCAGGAAGCCCTGCGCCGGGAGATTCGCGATTTTGCCGCGCGCGAGATCGCTCCCAACGTGCTGCGCTGGGACGAGGCTTCGGAGTTCCCCATGGAGGTGGTGAAACAGCTCGGCGCCATGGGCCTGCTGGGCATGATCTTTCCGCCGGAGTACGGCGGCGCCGGCCTGGGGTATGTCGATTACATGCTGGCGATCGAGGAGCTGTCCGCCGTCGACGGCAGCATCGGGATCATCGTGGCCGCGCACAATTCGCTGTGCACGAATCACATTTTCCTGGCCGGGTCCGAGGCGCAGAAGAAGAAGTATCTGCCAAAGCTGACAACCGGAGAGCACCTGGGGGCGTGGGGTTTGACGGAACCCGGGTCGGGATCCGATGCCTCGGCGGCGCGGACCACGGCGGTTCTGAAGGGGGACCACTACATCCTGAACGGCACGAAGACGTTCATCACGAATGGGCATTACGCGGACGTATCGGTGATCATCGCGGTGACGAATAGGGAGGAAGGGACGCACGGCTTGTCGGCGTTCATCGTGGAGAAAGGCACTCCGGGGTTCCGGCCGGGCAAGAAGGAGAACAAACTCGGGCTGCGGGCGAGCGACACGTCGGAGCTGATTTTCGAGGACTGCGCCGTTCCGGCCGAGAATCTGCTGGGTCAGGAGGGCGAAGGGTTCGTTGACGCGATGCGCACGCTGGACGGCGGGCGGATTTCGATCGCGGCGTTGTCGCTGGGGATTGCGAAGGGCGCGCTCGATGCTTCGGTCAGTTATGTGAAACAGCGCAGGCAATTCGGCAAGGCGATTGCGGAGTTTCAGGGGATCCAGTGGAAGCTGGCCGACATGGCGACGGAGCTGGACGCTGCTCGACTGCTCACCCTGCGAGCCGCAGTTCTGAAGGACGCAGGCAAGCGCGTCACGCAGGAATCCGCCATGGCCAAGCTGTACGCCTCCGAGGTCGCCGTAAAAATCTGCAACGAGGCTGTGCAGCTGCACGGGGGCTACGGGTTCATCAAGGATTATCCGGTGGAGAAGTTCTACCGCGACGTGAAGCTGTGCACGATTGGCGAGGGGACGAGCGAGATTCAGCGGATGGTGATTGGGCGGGAGATTTCAAGGTGCATCCGTCGCGGGGGTGAGGTCGTTTGCATTGGGTTCGCTGCCCCACTCGGCTCACTCCGAGCTTGAAAATCAGAGGATCAGCGGGAAGACGACCCTGCGGAAATCTATCTCGAACCTGCGTACTATACTGACCTCAAATCCGCAAAACCCATCTGGAAGCTGTTGCAATTCGAGTAACGAGGCGGCATGGACGATTATTCTAAGAAGCTTCTTCTTGACCGGATAATCCTGCGAACGGTCTACACCCTGATACCGTTCGGAGTCCTCGGAGTTGGCTTAATCGTATGGTCCAAATTCGCGGAAAGATGGAACGAACCCATTCGATCCGATGTCTTTCGCGAAATCGGCGTAGCACTCCTGGTAACGGCGGCCTTGACGGTCATGTGGGACCTCATCGCGAAACGCGCGTTCACTGATGAGGTGCTTGCAAAAGCAAACATGTCTCGGGATCTCGCGGAAGCAGGCATTCGTATGGTCACGCCGTCGTTCATGGACGGCCGAATCTCTTGGAGCGATCTCTTCAAGTGTTCCAGCAAGCTCGACATTTGGGTTTCTTATGCAAGCACATGGCGGAATTCACATGCACAAGAGATCGAGAAAATGCTTTCCAAGAAAGGTGCCCTCCTCAGGGTGGTGATGCCAGACCCAAGCGACCAACAGATCTTGGGCGCGCTCGCAGCGAGATACGAGACAACGGCCGAATCAGTTGCGACTCACGTACAAGAGGCTATAGATGGGTTCAGCAAGTTTAACAAGAACAAAAACGTTGAAATGTAGTGCACCCTGCTGATTTAGACAGGTTGGGCCAGGTTTGAAGTAAGGGTTGTAGCGTGGAACGCGGCACGGGATTCGTGCGGCGTTCGGCCGTGAAGTCCGCGATGCGGACGGTCGTGATTATATTCCTCGATCCACAGAGCGATGGACCGCCGTGCGTGGTCGAAGCTCTGGTATTCGTTGATCCAGACCTCCTCTTCTTTGAGACTGCGGTGGAAGCGTTCGATGTAACTGTTTCCCTCGGGGTGGTTGTAAGCGGTGCGGCGATGCTCTATGCCGAGCCGGCTGAGAGTTTCGATGTAACTCGCCGAAGTGAACTGCGTGCCGTTGTCCGTAGTTAGAGTAAGTCCCAGCCCGCGCGGACCATGAGGCAGGTGGTTGAGCACGGCCCGTTCCAGCGCCGAAAGAGCCTCCCCGGTGCGGCAGCGCAGACTCAGATCCCAGCCGACGATTTCGCGCGTACAGCAGTCGATCACGCTGACCAGATAAGACCAGCCGGTGGAGGGCCCGGCCCAGACCTTAGTCATGTCGGATTGCCAGACCAGGTTCGGTTCGGGCGCCTCCACGCGGCTCCAGTCTTTTCTGCGCGAGATCCGATAACGTCCCTGGCGAACCAGCAGACCGCGCTCGCGCATCACCCGCAGCACGCGCTTGCCGTTGACCTCCATATCCTGCTTGCGCTGCAGCCACCAAGCCACACGACGATAGCCGTAGGCCGGCTTCTCGCCGCAGGCGGCCACGATCCGCTCATCGTCGCTGCGGTCGGCGCGGCTCCGGTGCGCTCGTTTGCGGTAGTAAGGCTGGAGCGGCTGAGCGACAGTGTCTGGCCACCAGCTTCGCCTCCTTGCCTCGGGCTACAAGTTCTCTGGCCTGCGAATGAGCCTGCCCGCAGCTCACTCGCCCAGCACGTTTTTTAGTATCTCGATCTGCAGCGCGCTGCGGCCCAGCGCCCGCTCCAGCTGCCTGATCTTCCGGGTCTGATCTTCGTCCGGGCGCGCGGCTGCGCTTCTCCCCCCAAGCGCAGCCTTGGCGCCCTGCTCCACTTCGTCTTTCCAGCGATAGTAAAGATTCGGCGCGATCTCATACTTCCTGCAGGTCTCGGCGATGTTGCCGCTCTTCAGACCCTCCAGAACGATCTGCCACTTCTCTTCAGGTGTCCTCTGTACCCGTGCCTTGCGTCCCATCATGCCTCCTCGGCGGAGGCCTCAACCTTATCTAATTCACGTGTCCAGTTCTACCAGGGTGCACTA
>CAVPCB010000131.1:0-15911 GCA_963702285.1 uncultured Acidobacteriaceae bacterium
GCTTGGCCAGATAGTCGTTGACCGTGACGACATGAACGCCGTGACCGGCCAGCGCATTCAGATACACAGGCAGCGTCGCCACCAGCGTCTTGCCTTCGCCGGTCTTCATCTCGGCGATCTTGCCCTGGTGCAGGACCATGCCGCCCAGCATCTGCACGTCGAAATGCCGCATATTCACGGCGCGCCATCCGGCTTCGCGCACCACCGCAAACGCCTCGGGCAGAATGTCTTCCAGCGCCTGCTTCTCCACAGCTACTCGCGCCTCTTCGTCCGTAATCCCTTCCAGAGCCGACGCAATCCGCGCGCGGAACTCCACCGTCTTCGCGCGAAGTTGCTCGTCGCTCATCGCCTTCATCTGCGGCTCGAAGGCGTTGATGTCCGCCACGCGCGGCACCAGGCGCTTCACCGCCCGTTCGTTGCTGGTCCCAAAAATCCTGTTGACGACTTTAGTTCCGATCAAAATTGATTCCTTTAGCGGCCTGCCTCGACGCCTGGCGCGTCTGTTCTTCCAAAACCGCCGTCCCGTTCGAGTTACTCAGGGCTCCCTCTTCATTTTAAGGTACCCTCGCAATTCATGCCGTGAGCCATGGCTGACCGCTTGATCGCTGACCGGTTTTCAGCTGACCTCTTTCCAGCTCTCCGCCGACTGCTGACCGCTGCCTTCAGAGCGTCTTCAGATACGCCTTGGCCCGTTCCAGCTCCGGAAACAGCTTTTCCTCCGCCTGAAACGCGGCCGAGTGTACGCATCGCCGCCCATTCTTCTGCTTCACGGGATGCTTCAGGTGCAGCATCTCGTGGTACATCAAATACTCGATCGCGTACCGCGGTGTGCCCTTGCGGTCGAACACCCGGCTCACCATGATGGTGTTGTGTGCCGGATCGTAGTGCCCCAGCAGCCGGCGCGCCGTCACCTCGCTCCACGTCAGCAGCGGTCGTCCCAGCAGCCCGTGGAAGAACTGCCGATTCAGTACCTCGAACACTTCTTCCAGATCGTAGCGCTCGCCCTTGGCCGTGAGAATCTTCTTCCGCCCTCGCGTCTGCCGGATGCGCTCGCTCTGCCGCACCACGGACTCGCTGGTGGTGAACCGCCGGTATCGGTTCGCATGACTGCCGTCGATCGGCCTGCGATACAGCTTCGCCAGCAGAATGTGCGCGATCGCCCGCAGCACCGCCTCCGGCGCACCTTCCAGCAAATCGGAGAGGCTCACGTGAATCTGCCCTTCGCGCAGCCGAATCGTCGTGTTCAGCGACGTGAACCGGTAGAAACGAACTTTCATTGGAGGCATCGGAGCCCGCGGCCGGATCGCGCGATACTCCTCAGCAAAGATTTCGTGCAGTTGGGGGATCACTACGATCCCGAATCTCGCACAGCGCCGCCCGGAAATCAAGCGAGAATGCTGCCCGAAGCGCACGGTTTTTCTGAACGCTGAACGCCGAACGCTGAACGCGTTTTTCCCTGTACCCTGTTTTCATATGCAAGCAGTGGCGACCGAGCGCCTCATCCAACCCGCCCGCAACATCGAGGGCAGCCTGCGCCTGCCCGGCGATAAAAGTATCAGCCACCGTTACGCATTGCTGGGCGGCCTGGCCGAAGGCACCACGCGCCTCTCCAATTTCTCCACCGGCGCCGACTGCGCCTCTTCTCTCGCCTGCGTCGAAGCGCTCGGCGCTCAGGTCAAGCGCGAGGCTCCTCGGTCGAAATCACCGGCGTCGCCGGCCATTTCCGCGCCTCCGCCTCGCCCCTCGACTGCGGCAACTCCGGCTCCACCATGCGCATGCTCTCCGGCCTGCTCGCCGGGCAGGCGGGAGACTTCACCCTCATCGGCGATGCCTCGCTCAGCCGCCGCCCCATGGAGCGCATCCGCAAACCGCTCACAGCAATGGGCGCCCATCTCGACCTTACCGACGGCCATGCCCCCATCACCATTCACGGGGCGCCGCTTACCGCCATTGACTACACCACATCCATCCCGAGTGCCCAGGTGAAGACTGCCCTCCTCTTTGCCGGACTCCACGCCCAGGGCACCACCACCGTCCGCGAAGCCGTCCGCACCCGCGATCACGGCGAGCTGGCCCTGCGTGCCTTCGGCGCCCATATCGACCGCACCAAAGACTCCGTTTCCATCGCCGGCGGTCAACAGCTACACGCTATCGAAGCCGCTGTCCCCGGCGACCTTTCCTCGGCCGCCTTTTTCCTCTGCGCCGCTGCGCTCTTTCCTGGCTCCAACCTCATCTTCGACGAGCTGGGCCTCAACCCCACGCGCGCCACGCTGCTCGACGTGCTCACCGCGCTCGGCGCGCACATCGGCGTCCTCAATCTCGAAACCAGGAATGACGAGCTGGTCGGAACGGTGCAGGTCAACGCGCCACCCGCGGGCCTCACCGGCACCGCCATCTCCGGCGCGCTCTCGGCGCAGCTCATTGACGAGCTGCCGGTGCTCGCCGCCATCGGCCCCTACACGCAAAGCGGCATCCGCATTCGCGACGCCCAAGAACTTCGTGTGAAGGAATCGGACCGCATCGCTCTCGTCGCCGCGAATCTCCGCGCCATGGGCGCCGAGGTCGAAGAATTCGACGACGGCCTCGACGTTCCCGGCGGCCAAACGCTCCACGGAGCCACCATCGACTCCGGCGGCGATCATCGCATTGCTATGGCGTTTGCCATCGCCGCTCTTCGTGCGCAGGGAGATACACTCATCCGCGGCGCCGAATCCGCATCGATTTCGTTCCCGGAATTCTTCGATCTGCTCGACCGCGTCGCGGAGCGCTGACGTCACGGGCGTCGTTTTTTCTGAACGCTGAACGCTGAGCGTTGCCCTTTACTGCGCCGCCAGCACCTCGTCCAGCCGTGCCGGCGTCCCCTCCACCCGCTCCAGATGCGGAATCCGCAGCCCTTCGTGATAATTCACCGCCACGGACGTGATCTGCTCCCGATCCTTCACCAGCAGTGTAATCGGCTCGCTCGCCTTCTCCGCTTTTTTGATCGCCTCGCGCAGCTTATCCGGGGAATATACCTGGCCATCGACAGCCAGCAGTTGCATCCCGGGCACCAGCCCCGCCTTGAACGCCACGCTCTCCCACCACACACTGCCCAGTGTCCCGTCACCCATCACGCTGAAGCCCAGCGAGGTCGAGAAGCTCGTCCCAAAGCGCGGGTTCGCCGGGGCGTGTTTCTCCCACGCCGGAATCGTGTCGTTGTACACCAGCTTGTAGCCGCCCTGCGTGAATCCGTTCTCCGGCACCTGCGGATGCAGCTCGTATACGCGCTCTTTCAGGAACGTCGCCCAGTCGTACGGCTGCACCTGGTTCAGCGCCGCCACAATGTCGTCGAAGGTATACGTATCGGTGATGTAACTGCCGTTGTGCACTCCGTAAAACGACTTCGCGAAATCATCCAGCGATTTCTTCCCGCCGCTCAGCTCGCGAATCTTCGTGTCCGCGTCCAGCCAGATCAGTTGCCCCTCGGTGTAGTAGTCTTCCGGCCGCTGCCAGCTCACCCAGCTCACCGGCCGCCGCTGTGAGACGGTCGGCTGATTCGTCGTGTCCACCATCGGCCGCCAGTCGCGTCCGCGGCTCGCCTCGAAACCTGCTGCCACGCCCGCCAGCTCGTCGCGCGCCTGCTCCGGCGTCACCATCCCGGACCGCGCCGTCAGCACCAGACCCCAATATTGCGTCAGGCCTTCATAGACCCAGAGCAGATCGTCGCGCATCGGCACATTGAAATTCGGCATCCACAAATCCGCCGGGCGGCGAAACTTCCCGTTCCACGAGTGCGTGTATTCATGGCCCAGCAGATCGCGTCCGCGTACGCCATTCGCCCAGTCGGTAAAGTAGTTCGCCCGCGTCCCGTCCTCGCTCGACTGGTGATGCTCCAGGCCCTCGCCACCCACCACATCGGTCAGCATGAACAGGAAATCGTAGTGGTCGTAGTGGTGTGACGCGAATAGCTTCTGCGCCTGAATCGCAAGATTCTTGTGCGCCTGCACCTCTTCCGGCGTCATCTCCAGATCCTTCGGCTCGTCCGCCACCACATCCAGAAAGACCTTGTTGTCCGGCCCCGTCGAAAGGTCCACGCGCTTGAAGTACTCACCCGCGATCAGCGGCGAATCCACCAGCTTGTTCAGTCCAGTGTCCTTGAAGTGCACCGTATCGCCATCCTGCGATGCGGTCTCGAGCCCGGTCGCATATTTCCACCCCGACGGCAACACGACCTTCGGCGCGAACTGAATGTCCCGCGAGAAATGCCCTGCCGGATACAACACCACCGTGTTCCACGAGAGATCGAGCATCTCATGCGAAATCGTTACCCGCCCATCCTGCGGACGAATGGGCGACAAATAATCGAAGTCCACATCGAGCGACGAAACGCCCTTCGGCACGTCGATGTGAAACGCATAGACCTCCACGCGATCGCGCACCCACGGAATCGGCTTGCCATTGGCTTTGACGAACAGCCCCGCCACCGCCTGAATCGGCCCGGTCGGCGAATGATTCCCGGGAATCCACTGCGGATACAACAGCGTCAGCTCGCCCGGCTTCACGGGAATCGTCTCGTGGACGTGGGCCACCCGATCCGTCGTGTTCGTCAGGTTCACATCGAGGGCGATCGTTCCGGGATAAGGCGTATCCACCGGCGCCGCAATCGGCGGCGGCATTGGCACGGGCTGCGGCCCCGGCAAACTCTGAGCAAAACTGGTTGAGGCAAGGGCAAGAACAGCGGTAGCAAGGCAACAAACCCGCGCGGTAAGCACGTTCGGAATTCTCCTCCGGCGTATCGGCATTGCGAGAAATTCTACAGGACGAAAAGAGGGACACAGTCGCGCGTGAGCCCGACCCGGAAAAAGAATCTGGCCGCCCGAGGCACTTAAGCTTTCCGCCGAACGCTATCCGCTGTACGCTACTTTCGTGCCTTCCCGTCGCAGGTTCCTCCAATCCGCTGCCGCCGCGTCGATCGCCGCAAGCGTTCCCTCGCCCGCTCAACAAGCCCAACCGACCGCGCGCAAGGGTCGAATCCACCAGTCCGCGTGCCGCTGGTGCTACAAGCAGCTCTCTGTCGACCAGCTCTGCCAGTGGGCCGTGCAGCTCGGCCTCAAGGGCGTCGATCTGCTTCAGGTTGAGGAGTTCGAGATTCCGCGCCATTACGGACTCATCTGCAGCATGGGCTACGCCGGCGGCGGCACTATCCCCGACGCTCTCAATCGCGTCGAGAACCACGCCTCCATCGAGGCGGCGTTTCGCAAAAACATTCCTCTCGCCGCCAAAGCCGGAGTCCCCAATGTCATCACGTTTTCCGGAACTCGCCGCGGCATGTCTGACGACGAGGGCGCGCGCAACACCATCGCCGGCCTCAACCGCCTTAAGCCCATCGCGGAAGACAACGGCGTGACGATCTGTCTGGAATTACTCAACAGCAAGGTCAACCATCCCGACTACATGGCCGACCATACCGCGTGGGGCGCGCGCGTCATGCACGAGGTCAACTCACCGCGCATCAAATTGCTCTACGACATCTACCACATGCAGATCATGGAAGGCGATCTGATCGACACCATCCGCCAGAACATCGGCATCCTGGGCCACTTCCATACCGGAGGCGTCCCGGGCCGCCACGAGCTCGACGCCACCCAGGAAATCGAATACGCCGGTGTCATGAAAGCCATCGCCGACGCCGGATTCGAGGGCTACGTCGCTCACGAATTTCTGCCCACGGGCGACCCGCTTACCAGCCTCCGCCAGGCCGTGGAGCTTTGCGACGTGTGAGGCGCCAGCGCGAGACTCCCGGCTATCGCGACGCGCGCAGCTTCTCGAGGACCGCGGCGCGCTCAGCAGGAAAGAAGAGGAAGTTGTTCACGTAAGCGCGATCGGCACTCATCGGCAGCACCTGCAGCCCGTCAATTTCCTGCCGCGATACCGGCACCAGGCCGCCCTCCGCCAAGCGCCATGACGAATAGCCCAGCGGCGCCAGCACATCTTCCACTTCTTCAAACGCCGTCGGGTTGTGCCGCCGCTCAATTTCAATGAGCAGAATCGGTTTTTCTCTCGAAATCAGCCCTGTCGCGCCACGCAGCACCGATGGCTCATGCCCTTCCACATCGATCTTCATGAACGCGATGTCGGTCAGATGCAGATCGTCCAGCGGGCACACCTTCACCGTTCGTTCCACCACTGATTTGATACCGGGGTTGTTGTCCAGGCGATTGCGCTCCTCGATCGTCCCTACGCCTTCGTTGCCCGGGTCGAAGCGCATCGCCGCTTCACCACGATGATCCGAGAGCGCCACGTCGTGGATCGTCATGTTCCTCCGTCGTACCCGCTCCAACTGCCCCAGGCAGATTGGATTGGGCTCGAAGACATGCACCACCTTCACCAGCTTCGACAGGTAGTAGGCATACAAACCCGTGTTGCCGCCCACATCCACACTATTCGCATCGCGTCGCACCAGTTCGGGCAGAAGCCAATATTCTTTTTCGAAGTGGCGATTGCGCCGCGCGATCTCCAGTGAAAGCCACGCCCGCGGTGCGATACGTTTTCCGAAGCCGGCAATAGCGCCCTTCCAGGTCATTTCACTCCGCTGGGTGGTATCGGTAGCTGTTGCCGCGCATCAACCGGCATCGACCGCGGCCGCCTTCGCCGCCTTCTCCCGCTCGAAGAACCGCTCCATATACTTCGTGTCGAACTCGCCGCGCTGAAACTCCTCGTCGCGGAAAATCCTCTGATGCAGCGGGATGGTCGTGTGGATCCCCTCCACGATAAACATCTCCAGCGCCCGCCGCATCCGCGCCATCGCCTCTTCGCGATCGACGCCATGCGCGATCACCTTGGCGATCAGCGAATCGTAATACGGCGGCACCACGCCTTCGGAATACTGCGCCGTATCCACGCGAATCCCGTTGAACCCCGGCACATTGAACGCCGTAATCTTGCCTGCCGACGGCGTGAACTTCTCCGGATGCTCCGCGTTCACGCGGCACTCGATGGCGTGCCCGCGCATCGGCACCGGCTCCTGCACCACGCTCGACAGCTTCTCGCCCATTGCAATCTGCAGCTGCGCCTTCACCAGATCGATCCCCGTGATCATCTCCGTCACCGGGTGCTCCACCTGGATGCGCGTGTTCATCTCGATGAAGTACAGCTTCCCGTCCTCGTCCATCAGGAACTCGATCGTCCCGGCGTTCTGATAGCCGACGCCTTCGAGGCACCGCTTCAGCGTTTTCGCGATTTCCTCGCGCATCTTCGGCGTCACCTGCAGCGATGGCGCCTCCTCGATCAGCTTCTGGTGCCGCCTCTGGATCGAGCACTCGCGCTCGCCAATCGACATGGCCGTCCCATGCTCGTCGGCCAGCACCTGGAACTCGATGTGCCGCGGCCGCTCGATGAATTTCTCCATGTACAGATCGCCGTTGCCGAAAGCATTCGCCGCCTCGCTCTGCGCCGCCTGATACAGCCCCGGCAGCTCCTCCGGCGAGCGGACCACGCGCATGCCACGCCCGCCACCGCCGGCTGAAGCCTTCAGGATCACCGGGTACCCGACCGTCTGCGCCCACTCCAGCGCCTCGCCTTCGTTCTGGACCACGCCATCGGACCCGGGCAGAATCGGCACCTTCGCGCGCTTCATCGCCTGGCGCGCCTTTTCTTTCTCGCCCATCAGCCGCGTCACTTCCGGCGGCGGCCCAATGAACTTGATGTTCGACGCCCGGCACACCTCCGCGAAGTTCGCGTTCTCGCTCAGCAGCCCGTATCCCGGATGAATCGCATCCACGTCCGCGATCTCCGCGGCGCTGATCACCGCAGGCACATTCAGGTAGCTCTCCGCCGAACGCGGCGGCCCGATGCAGATGGCCTCGTCGGCAAACCGTGCGTGCAGCGAATGCCGGTCCGCCTCGCTGTAAATCGCGACCGTACGAATGCCCATCTCTTTGCAGGCACAAATGACGCGCAGCGCAATTTCGCCGCGATTGGCGATGAGTACTTTACGCATGATTATCGGGGACGCACCGCAAACAGCCGCTGGCCGTACTCCACCGGCTGCCCGCTCTGTACAAACCGCTTCACAATCTCGCCGGCGGCATCGCTCTCAATCTCGTTCATCAGCTTCATCGCTTCCACAATGCACAGCACCTGTCCCATCTCCACTTGGTCGCCGATCTTCACAAACGCCGGCGAGCCCGGCGACGGCGACTCATAGAACGTGCCCACAATCGGCGACTTCACAATATGCAGCGAAGCCTCATCGTCGGCTTCGGCCGCGGCAGTCTCCGCCGCCGCAGTAGCCGCTGCAGCATGAGCCGTCGACAGCACCGCCGACGCCGGCGCAGCCGCAACCGGGGCCGCCTGCGCCTGCGAACTCAGCGCCCGCGCCAGCCCGGCCAGATCGGCTCCCCCTTCCTGCTCAAACTTGATGCGAACCTTCAGGTCGCCGCGCTCCAGATCGAACTCGCCGATCTTGTTCTCCTTGAGAAACTCGATCAGCTCCTTCAGCTCTTTTAATTCTTCCGCTTTCATCGTTTCGTCTCGCGGCCTCTCTGCCTCAAAGTTCAATCCAGCTTTTGGTCACAGGCGTCAGAATCCGGCTGCCCTTCGCCGTCACTGCAACCATATCTTCGATGCGAATCCCGAATTTTCCCGGTAAATAAACTCCGGGTTCAATCGTGATCACCATCCCGGCTTCCAGCCGCGTCTCCTGTCCCGCGGCAATTCGCGGCTGCTCGTGAATCTCCAAACCCACGCCATGCCCGGTGGAGTGCGTGAAGTACTTGCCCCAACCCGCTTTTTCCAGCACATTCCGCGCGGCCCCATCCACATCGCCGCACGTCGCTCCAGGCTTCACCGCGTTCACCGCGGTTTCCTGCGCTTCCAGCACCGCATCATACGCGGCACGCTCCTCGCGCGTTGCGCCGCCAAGGTGTACCGTGCGCGTCATATCGGAGCAATAACCATTGAGGATAACACCGAAGTCCAACGTTACGAATCCCTTGCGCGGCACCGGGCCTGCGTCGCCCGCCCGTGCGGAAGCGCCGATCGCGCGCCCGATGCCACGATCGTTTCGAACGACATTCCCTCCGCCCCGCGCTTCCTCGCCTCGAACTCCAGCTCCGCCGCCAGCGCCACTTCCGTCATCCCAGCTTCGATCCGAGGCAGCATCGCTTCGAACAAATCACACCCCAGCGCTGCGGCACGCGTCATCAATTGCAGCTCGTCTGCGTCCTTCACCATCCGCAGCGCCGAGACCAGAGGTTTCTCCAGCGCAACGAAGAATCCCCGGCCCTTCTTCTTATCCACTCCGGAACGCATCAGGGCCAGATCCGCCACTGTGGTCACCTGTGGATCGAACCCCACCTTCGCCGCCGACTCCGCCAGCAACGCACTGCATTCCTTCAGCGCCGACTTCTCGGCAATCGTCACTCGCGCCCCGCGCGTCTCCTCCCGCGCCTGCGTCGTGTAGCGCCCATCGGTAAACAGCACAGCCTTCTTCGCCGTCACCGCCAGCGCTGCATTCGATCCGGTGAATCCGCAGAGCCACCGCACATCCGGCAGATGCTTCACCAGCAGAGCCTCGACGCCCTGCTCCGCCATCGCGCGCCGCAACGAGCGCCAGCGCTTCGAAAAATCGCCCGCGTTTTGCATCAGACTCGATACTAATTTGTTTCACCGATCTCTTCGGAACTCCGCACACAGCAGAGGAACCGCACCAGTTACCCAACCGCGCCGCATCGCGGCTACCCGCTACCGGCCACCGGCTGCTCCCGGGCGTTATACTCACTGCGCACTCAGGAGATTCACGCAATGAACGCTCGTGCGCCGTTTCATTCCTTCGCTTCTTCCAGCCGCGCTTCTCTTCGTTCCACTCGCCGCGTCTGCCCAAACCATCCTCCATGCCCCCGAAGCCTCGAAATTCCTCCCCGATTCGGTTTACTACGCCGGAAAATCCGCCAACACGCAGCTGCGTAATTCCGCAGGCCTCAAATTCGCCGACGGGCATTACCTCTTCGCCGTCCTCGTCGATACTTCCGGCTATTCCACTGCCATCCAGGAAAAATATCAGGGTTATCTGCTCACCGAGGTCTCCATCGATATCGACGCCAAAACCCTCCCCGCCGGAGCCTACGGGATCGGTTTCGTGGGCGATCGTTTCGTCGTCACCGACATCGGCGGCCACGATGTTCTTCAGGCCCGCGCCTCCCACGACAACCAGATGCAGCACCCCACGCCGCTGCAGATCGTTGCCGGCGACGCCCCGGATCGCTATCGTCTCTGCCTCGGGCGCAGTTGCGTCGTGCTTCGCCGTCCTTAGGAATAACGGGGCAATCGCATACGATTTCCTGCTCATCGTCATCTAACCAATTAGCGGTTGGCTTGCCTTGCTGCCCGGCAACTTCGTAAGAAGAGGCCGGAGCGGCGAAGCTGTCGGCCACTGCGGAAGAAGGATGACATGAGCCAAACGATTCGATCGCTTGCTTTTTTTGCCGCGGGACTTCTCGCGATCGCTCCCCCTGCGTTTGCGCAGAACGAAGGTCAGGGCCAGGGCACCGCCATTGTGACCGTGCTGCCCAAAGACTCGCACGCCTCGGCCCCCAATATCTCCGAGCAAACCATCCACGTTGAGGTGAACGGCAAGCAGAGCCAGATCACCAACTGGCAGCCGCTGCGCGGGACGCAGTCCCCCGTCGAGCTCGTTCTGCTCATCGACGGCGGCGCGCGAACCAGCCTGGGCCGTGAGTTCGATGACATTCGAGGTTTCATCCAAAGCCTGCCGCCCAACGTCAAAATCTCTCTCGCCGAAATGCAGAACGGCCGCGCCGTCCTCGCCGGTCCGCTCAGCGCCGATCATGCCAAGGTGGTTCAGCAGCTCCACCTGCCGAGCGGTCTTCCCGGTCAAAGCGCCAGCCCCTATTTTTGCCTGTCCGATCTGGCGAAGCGCTGGCCTTCTAATGATTCCTCCGCCCGTCGCGAAGTCATCATGATCACCGATGGCGTGGACTACTACCACCTGCAATACGATCCCGAAGACCCGTACGTCCAGGCCGCAATTCAGGATTCGGCGCGCGCCCATCTGGTCGTTTCCTCTATCTACTGGCGCAGCGCGGGCCGCTTCGATCGCAGCTGGTATGCCAACGATGAAGGGCAGAACCTTCTGCTCGAGGTCACCTCTGCCAGCGGCGGCAATTCTTACTGGATCGGCATGGGCAATCCTGTCTCGCTCTCGCCCTACTTCGACGACTTCAGCCGCCGCCTCAACAACCAGTACGAGCTGGGCTTCACCGCGCCCATGTCCGGCCGGCCGGAGTTGGCAAATCTCAAAGTTAAGATCAACACGCCCGACGTGAAAGTCACCGCTCCGCAGAAGACGTGGATCGGTCCCGGAGAAGTTGCGCAAAGATAATCAAGCCTTCCCGCAAAAGCAAAAAGGCGCATCGCCGATGCGCCTTTCCTGTGCCCTGTGCTCTGAGCCCTGTGCTCTGCTCTATCCAACCATCTGATTCGCCGGCAGGCTCTCCACATCGTCCGATTCGGTTCCGTCGCTCAGCCCGCCGTAGCGTCGCTCGCGCCGCTGGTAATCCTCGATCGCCTCCAGCATGTGGATGCCGCGAAAATCGGGCCACAGCCGCTCGGTCACGAAAATCTCGGTGTACGCAATCTGCCACAGCAGAAAATTCGATACCCGCATCTCGCCCGACGTCCGAATCAACAGATCCGGATCGGGCATGTGCGCCGTGTACAGATACCGATGAATATCCAGCTCTGTGATCTGTTCCGGCCTTAGTCCTTTGCGCTGCACATCCGCCGCCAGGCGGCGGAAGGCATCCACCAGCTCCGACCGCGCTCCGTAATTCAGGGCCAGCGTCAGCGTTGTGCCGGTATTGTGCCCGGTGGCCGCTTCGGCATAACGCATGCGCTCGCGCACTTCTTCCGGGAGTTCTTCCGTGCGGCCAACGTACTGGATGCGCACGTTGTTGTCGTTCATGCGCTGCACGTTGTTCGTGAGATAGCTCTTCAGCAGCCGCATCAGGAAGTTCACTTCCGTCCGCGGCCTCTTCAGGTTGTTCTCCAGCGAAAACGCATACAGCGTCAGCCATGGCAAACCGGTGCGCGACGCGGTTTCCACCACGTACTGCACCGCTTCGGCTCCCTGTTGATGCCCAAAGAAGCGCTTCAGGCTGCGCTTGCCCGCCCAGCGCCCGTTGCCATCCATGATGATGGCCACATGCTGCGGCATCCGCTCCGGATCCAGACGGCGGTACACCGCTGCCTCATCCGCAGGCAGTTCATGAACTCGGCTGGAGTTGAGTAACAACGGGTCCTTTCGAGTGACTCCCGCGGGGGACGGACTTTGGCACGGCCCTTACCGCAACGTGCCGGCGCCTGCTTCCGACGTCTGTCTCGCGCCAGAGGCAGCGGAAGTTGGGAGCGGCTCCCTCTCCGCCCGATTATACAGACCAGAGGGAACCGCGGGACGCAGTTGACCTGCGTCCCATGAACGAAACGTCATGCGGTTTTTCCGCCTACGCAGTCCGCCTGCGTCCACCCGCCATCTCGCGAACCTGATTGAGGAACATGGCGCGCTGAAACGCATCCAGCTGCGCGATCAGCGGAGCGATTTCCGCGAGGAAGGGATCGGCCAGAACGGCTGCTGCCTCACGGGCCCGGCGGCTCTGCCCATCGTGCAGCAGATCGCAGATGCCCACCTCCAGCGCCGATGCCAGCCGCTGCAGCGACGACAGCGTCGGCACCGCCTTGCCGTTCTCAATCTTTGAAATATAGGTGCGCGGCACCGCCATACGCCCAGCGAGCTGCCGCTGGCTCAGGCATCGGTCGTGCCGCACTTCGCGTACCGCGCGCGCCACGTTGATGCCTTCGGATCCCTCCGCCCCCGTCGTGTTGTCGGTGACCAGTTGTGGCGACAGCGGCTCGGGCTCGTCGATCTCCAGCGGCTTGCGACACCGCCTGCAGATCGAGTTCGACGTACGAAACTGAACCAGGCCACAAGAGTCGCAACGAAGTACCTCGCGGGCCTCAACAGTTGCTAACGTAGTTGCCATAGGTTGTACGGAACGCCAGAGCGTGCGATCCGGGCTGATTCGGCAGTCAAACAGCGGACTGACCAAACCAACCTTGGACATACCTTGCCTGGAGGGTATCCTCCTTGTCAAGTAAAAACTGTGAGTCTCACCAGAAATTCCCAGGAAATGCCTGGAAAAACCAAAGAGGAAAATCACCCCATGCCCCAGTCTTCTTTTTCCCGCGAACACGCCTGGTCGCTGCTGAACGAACACACCCAGTCCCCCAGCCTCATCAAACACGCGCTCGCTGTCGAAACCTGCGTGCGTTCTTACGCGGAGCGTTATGCCGACTCCAGCGGTCTGGCCGGCGACGATCGCGACGCGCTGCTCGACAGCTGGTCCGCCACCGCGCTCCTGCACGACTTCGACTACGAGAAGCATCCTTCGCAGCAGGAGCATCCCTTCGTCGGCATCGCGATCCTGACCGACCAGGGCTGGCCTGAGGAGATTCGCACCGCCATCCTTGGCCATGCCGAATACTCCGGCGTCGCGCGCGAGTCGCAACTCGCCAAAGCGCTCTTCGCCTGCGATGAACTCGCCGGCTTCCTCACCGCTTGCTCGCTCGTGAAGCCGACGAAGTCCATCCACGACGTCGACGTCGCAGGCGTGAAGAAGAAAATGAAGGACAAAGCCTTTGCCCGTGGCGTCAATCGCGACGACATTGTCAAAGGCGCCGCCGAGCTCGGGATCTCCCTCGAAGACCACATCGCCAACTGCATCGCGCCATGCAATCGAACGCCGAAGCCCTCGGCCTCCAGGGCACGCAACCGCAGACTTAGAAAGCAACCCAATCCGTACGCCAACGCGGTTTTTCTGAACGCTGAACGCTGATCACCGAACGCTCCGTGTACCCTGTCCCTGCCATGCTCCTCTGGCTCCAGGGACTCGTCTTCACCGTCCTCGTCCCCGGCGTCGTCGCCTTCTACCTCCCGCAGACGTTGCGCCGCGGCCCCGCTCTGAGCGGATGGTGGTCCCTCGGCTGGATCCTCTTCGCCCTCGGCGCCCTCATCTACCTCCGTTGTCTCGTTGACTTCCTCCGCGCCGGCGGCACCCCCGCCGTCTTCTTCACGCGACCCGTCGGCCCCCTCATCGGTGAAGAACCTCCGCGCGTCGTCGAGAAAGGCCTCTACCGCTACTCCCGCAATCCTATGTACGTCGGCGTCATCACGGCGATCGCCGGCCAGGCCATCGTCTATCGCTCACGCAACATCGCCGTCTATGCCGTCATCGCCGCGCTCACCTCCCATTGTGTTGTCGTCCTTCTGGAAGAGCCGCACCTCGCGCGCGTCCGCGGCCCCGCTTCGACGACTACCGCCGCCGCGTCCCCCGCTGGCTCGGTCTGCCCAGGCATTGATCAACTGTGCTCTGTGCCCTGTGCTCTGTGCCCTGTGCTCTGTGCTCTGTGCTCTGCTTCCCTGTACCCGTACTGCGTGCCTCCGCTCCAGACCCTGAACGACATCTTCTTCACCATCGCGGACAGCCGCCGCGACCGCGCCATGCTCTTTCAGGACGCAGCCGGAGCATGGCAGCCTATTTCATCCCTGCAGGTTTATCAGCGCGTGCGCGCTCTTGCCGAAGCGCTCCGCGTCTGGGGCATCCGCAAAGGCGACCGCGTCGCCATCCTCTCCGAGAACCGCTGGGAATGGGCCATCACCGACTTCGCCTGCCTCGCCATGGGCGTCGCCGATGTCCCCATTTACCCCAACCTTCTCGCCGACCAGATCGTGCCCCTGCTCGTCGACTCCGGCTCGCGCATCCTCTTCGTCTCCACCCGCGCTCAATACGACAAGATCGCCCCGCACCGCGCCCGCACGCCGCTCGAGCACATCGTCCTGATGGACGACGAGGCCATCCCCGCAGCAAATTCTTTTTCCTCTGTCATTGGCGCCGCCATCGCCAGCGGCGGCCAGCACGATGCCGACTTCGACGATGCTGCCCGCGCCATCCAGCCCTCCGACCTCGCCACTCTCATCTACACCTCCGGCACCACCGGCGAGCCCAAAGGCGTTCTCCTCACCCACGGCAACATCGCCTGCAACGTTAACTACTCCCTCGCCGAGTTCGGCCTCAACGCCACCGACTCCTGTATCTCCTTCCTCCCGCTCTCGCACATCACCGCGCGCCACCTCGACTACGCGCTCTATGCGAAAGATGTGCTCGTCGCCTACTGCAATAGCTTCGAGAAGCTTCCGCAGGCGCTCCTTGCTGTCCAGCCCACTATTCTCGTTGCTGTGCCGCGCGTGTTTGAAAAGGTTCGCCAGGTCGCCGAACAAAAGGCCTCCGAATCCGGGATCAAGCGCAGGCTTTTCGGATGGGCTCTCGCAACGGGCGCAAAACACCGCGACGAGGTCGCCGCCGGCCTCACTCCTTCATCTCTCTCCTGGAAGATCGCCAACGCCCTGGTTTACAAAAAACTCAAGGCAGGATTCGGCGGGCACGTCCGCTATGCCATCGCAGGCGGCGCACCCCTCGGCCTCGACACCGCCCACTGGTTCGCCTCCGCCGGCATCCGCATCCTCGAAGGCTACGGCCTTACGGAAACATCGCCCGTCATCGCGCTGAACACCGCCAGCGCCAATCGCATGGGCTCGGTCGGTAAGCCGCTTCCCAACGTCGAGTGCCGCATTGCCCAGGACGGCGAGCTCCTCGTCCGCGGCCCCAGCATCTTTGAGGGCTACTGGAAGAAGTCCGCCGACGAACAAACCATCGATGCCGAAGGCTGGTTCCACACCGGCGACATCGGCCGCATCGACGACGACGGCTTCCTCTACATCACCGACCGCAAGAAAGAGCTGCTCAAGACTTCCGGCGGCAAGCTGATCGCGCCGCAGCCCATCGAGAACAAGCTCAAGG
>CAVPCB010000132.1:0-40242 GCA_963702285.1 uncultured Acidobacteriaceae bacterium
GCCTCCGGCGACCAGCGCCTGCACGAAGGCGTCAAGCTGCAGGAGCTGACCGAGACGCCGGTGAGTGCGGTCATGCAGCAGCAGCTGATCGCGGCGCAGGCGTCCATGACCGTGACGGAATTTGTGCGCACCCTCTCGCCGCATTCCCACCACGACGCCTTCCCCGTTTTCGATGGGCACAACCTGCTGGGTGCGGTGACCCTGTGGCGCGTGCTCCGCCTGCAGCCCGACCGCTGGAAAACAACGCAGGTTCGCGACCTGATCGACGCGCGCATCGGGCGAGTGCCGCCGGAGTGCGATGTGACCGAGGCCCTGCGCCTGCTGCTGGGCGAGCATGCGCAGCCCATGCTGCTGGTGGTTTCAGAAGAAGGAAAGATGCAGGGCATTGTCACCAAGACCGACATCCTGCATGCGCTCAAGACGCGCAAGAGCGAAGCCCCCGGGGACTTCGAGGAATCGCTGGCAGTGTAAGAGCGCGGGCCAACAGCACAAGACGAACAGGAGGATCGCAATGGCTGAGTTTCCGATTCCCGAGGTTGCAACAAACCCTGAATTTCAGTCGAGCAAAAAGGGACAGTTTGGCGTCGCGCTGGAACCGGAGGTCATCAGGATTTGCCTGTTCGCTCGGCGTGGGTCTGGTCGCGGGCCTGGTGGCGCAGGGACTGCTGGAACTCATCTACCTGTTCACGAACATCTTTTTCTACGGACATTTCTCGTTTGCGATCACCAATCCGGCGCACAACCACCTGGGTCTATGGGAGATTCTCATTCCGCCCCTGGGCGGCCTGCTGGTCGGCATCATGATCTATTTCTGGGAGCCGACGCTCAAGGGCCATGGCATCCCCGAAGCCATGGAATCGGTCCTCTTCGGGCACAGCCGCATGCGCATTCGCGTGGCGATCCTGAAGCCCCTGGCGACGGCGTTCGCCATCGGGACCGGCGGCCCCTTCGGTGCCGAAGGGCCATCATCCAAACCGGCGCAGCGCTCGGATCGCTCTTCGGGCAGGCAGTCGGGCTCACGCCGTACTACCGGCGCGTGTTGCTGGCGTCCGGTGCCGCAGCGGGCATGGCCGCAACCTTCACCGCGCCGCTCGCAGGCATCCTGGTCGCTATCGAGCTGCTGCTCTTCGAGCTGCGCGCGCGGTCCTTCATTCCAGTGGCTCTGGCCGCCGCCGTGGCGACGGGCGTGCGCATCCACTTTGCCGGATGGAAGCCCCTCTTTCCGACACCCGCCTTCAGGCTGACCGGCATGAAGGAGCTGTGGCTCTTCGCCGTGCTCGGCGTGCTCATGGGCGTTGTGGGCTGGGTCATGATCCGCGTCCTCGCCTGGCTCGAGGATCTGTTCGACGGCCTCCCGCTCAAGCGGGCCGCGATCTGGTCGCCCGTCATCGGCGCGCTGATCCTGGGCGCGCTCGGCTATTTTTATCCCCAGGTGCTGGGCACCAGCTACGACACTATCCGCGACATGCTCAACGATCGCGAGACAGCCGGCCACCTGATAGGAATTTCCGTGGCGAAGTTTTGGGCGCTGACCATCTCGCTCGGCTCAGGCACCACCGGCGGCGTTTTTGCGCCCTCGCTGGTGGTGGGCGGCGGCCTGGGCGCGGCGTTCGCCATGGGCATGCAACACCTGCTGCCGACGGTGGTGAGCGATCCGGCCTTCTACGCGCTGGCCGCCATGGCCGCGGTCTTCGGCGGCATCGCGCGCGCGCCGTTTACCAGCATCGTCTTCCTCTTCGAGCTGAGCCACAATCCGAACGCATTGCTGCCGCTGATTGTCTGCGTCATGGTTTCCGATGGCTTCGTCCGCCTGTGCAGCCGCGATTCGATCATGACCATCAAGCTGGTCAAGCGCGGACTGATCGTCCTGCAGGATTACTCCGTGCCGGTGCTGATGCGGGCCAGGGTCGATCAGGTCATGCGCAGGGACTTCACGCAATTCTCTGCTGAGGACGAACTGCGCTCGGTGCTCGAAAAGTATGTGCCCAACGACAGCGCCCTGATGCCGGTCATCGACGCGGCGGGCGCGCTCATCGGAATTGTGGAGCCCCACGACCTGCTGCGTACCGAGCCGCCGGATCATCATTTCAAAATGCGCGAGCTGGCGCGCCGCGACTATGTGCTGGCCTGGCCCGGTGAGCTGGTCGACCAGGTGCATCGCGACATGATGCTCAAGAACACCGAAAACGTCGTCGTGGTCGAGCCGGAGGGGCCGCGCAAGCCGATCGGAATTGCGCGAGCGAACGACATCCTCCAGCTTCGGCGCTGGCTGATGGAAGAAGAGACCCGCGAGCCGCGCAAAAAGCAGCCCATCGCCAATACCCAATAGCGCTATGCTGGTGGCCATCGGTGAGGTGAGCCATGGCCATCGACGTACGCGGAGTGTGCCCGCTGCTGCAGGTGTATGACATGCCGACGGCGCTGCGGTTCTACCGCGACGTGCTTGGATTTGCGATCGTCCAGACCTCGCCGGAGCTGGGCCCGGACAAGTATCACTGGGTCTGGCTGCGCCTGGGGTCGGCGGAAATCATGCTGAACACCGCGTACGAATTCGACAGCCAGCGCCCCGTGCCGCCGGATCGCGCGCGCGTCGCGGCGCACGGCGACACCGGATTGTTCTTCGGATGCCCCGACATCGACGGCGCTTACAAGGAGCTGCGTGACAAAGGCGTGGCCGTCAAGCCGCCGCGCGTCACGCCCTACAGCATGAAGCAGATGTCCCTGAAAGATCCCGACGGCTACGAGCTGTGCTTCCAGTGGAAAGCCGAGGAGTGAGGTTGCCAAGTCTCCTCCAGTCCCGATAGGGTGGTAAGTTTTTGTGACGGGGTCTGGAGGAAAGAATGGCGGAACAGAACTACCAGTCGGGATTCGGAAATGAGTTCGCAACCGAGGCGGTAGAAGGGTGCGCTGCCCGAGGGGCAGAACGCACCGCAGAAGTCGGCGCTGGGGCTTTACACCGAGCAACTCAGCGGAACGGCCTTCACAGCGCCGCGGGCCACCAACCGGCGCACCTGGACCTATCGCATCCGTCCGTCGGTGACGCACAAACCCTTCTCGGAAATTCCTGGCGGCCTGGGACTCTTTCGCAGCGGCCCTTCACCGAGGTGCCCTCGCCCCCCAACCAGATGCGCTGGAACCCGATCCCCATGCCGGAGAAAAAGACCGACTTCGTCGACGGCATCGTCACCATGGGCGGCAGCGGCGATCCGGCCATGCAGATCGGCGTCGGCGTCCATCTCTACGTGGCGAACGCGCCCATGCAGGGCCGCTATTCTACAACGCCGACGGCGAAATGATGATCGTCCCCCAGCAGGGCAAGCTGGGCATCCACACCGAGCTGGGCATTCTCGACGTCAAGCCCGGCGAAATTGCGGTCGTCCCGCGCGGCATCAAAATTCGCGTCACGTTGGAGGGGCCCTCGCGCGGATACATCTGCGAGAACTATGGCCTCCCGTTCCGCCTGCCGGAGCTGGGCGCAATCGGCGCTAACGGCCTCGCGAATCCGCGTGATTTTCTGGCGCCCGCGGCGGCCTATGAAGATGAAGAAGGCGACTTCCGCATCGTCGGCAAGTTTCTCGGCCGCATGTGGGAGGCGGAGATCGATCACTCGCCTCTGGACGTCGTGGCGTGGCACGGCAACTACACCCCATACAAATACGACCTGGCGCGCTTCAACTGCATCAACACCGTTAGCTTCGATCATCCCGACCCCTCCATCTACACCGTCATGACCTCGCCCTCGCTCATGCCCGGCACCGCGAACGTCAACTTTGCGATTTTTCCGCCGCGCTGGCTGGTGGCCGAGCACACCTTCCGCCCGCCGTGGTTTCATCGCAACATGATGAATGAGTTTATGGGTCTGGTCTTTGGCGAGTACGACGCCAAGGCGGAGGGCTTTCTGCCCGGCGGCGCGAGCCTGCACAATTGCATGAGCGGCCACGGTCCCGATGCGGAGACGTGGGAGAAAGCCACCAACGCCGAGCTGAAACCAGTGAAGCTCGACAACACCCTGGCCTTCATGTGGGAGACTGGACTGCCGGTCCGCCCGACAAAATTCGCGCTCGAGACGAAAATTCTCCAGCACGAATATTTCGAATGCTGGCAGGGGCTGAAAAAGCACTTTAAGGATCCGAAGAAATGAGCGCGGCGCAGGCGTTGCTGGGCAGAATCGTGGAGTACGCCGGGCTGTTTCCACCGGCAGCGCTCGATTTGGAAACCGCGCTGCGCAACTACCAGCGCTATACCGAGACCGACGAATTCTGGCTGCTGGGTGGGTTTTTATTGCCCGCCAGCCGGCTGGAAGAGTTTGCGGCGGCGTTTGGACAGGTGTGGGGCACCGAGCAGGAGCGGCCCTGGACCCTGAAGGTGGTTTGCGCCGGCGAAACCGCCAACGATGCCCAGGCGATAGCGGACTTTCAGCAGGGCGCCGTGTTTATCGGAAGCCTCGAAGCGAAGGCGGCCGACGCGCGTGCCGCGCAGGAGGTGCTGGAGCGATTACCCGCGGCGCGCGCGCGGTATGTCGAGTTCCCGCCCGAGAAGGCCGCGCAGGTGTTGCCCGTGCTCGCCGATTATGGAGCACGCGCGAAGATCCGCATGAGCGGGACGACCGCAGACTCGGTGCTGGCAGCGGATGTTGTGGCGCGGTTTTTGCTCGCGTGCGCAAAGGAAGGGCTGGCGTGGAAGGCGACGGCCGGTCTGCATCATGCTGTGCGCGGCGTGCGGGAGATCGCGCCAGGCGGTCCGCGCGTTGCGATGCACGGTTTTGTGAATGTGTTTCTCGCGGGAGCGCAGGCGTTTTACGGCGCGGATGAAAAAGCGCTGGTGAAGACATTGATCGAGGAGGATGCTTCGGCGTTCCGGCTCGACGACGATGTGATCCGCTGGCACGACAACGCGATGATCAGCGACCAGATCGAAAAGGCGCGGAGCGAGTTTGCCATTAGCTTTGGATCGTGCTCCTTCGCTGAGCCGGTGGAGGATTTGAAGCAGATGCGGTGGATTTGATGTCAGGCGATGGGGTGGGTGTGAGCCCGGAGCGCAAGCGGAGCTGGGTCGAGTCGGCCAACGATCCGGAGACGGATTTTCCGCTGGAGAATTTGCCGTTCGGCGTTTTCGGGGCTGATAGCGACCGGAACAGGGTAGGCCTCGCCATTGGTGATCGGATTCTCGATCTGCAAGGGTGTAAGGATGCTGGACTTTTGCAGGATCTTCGAAAGCCCATCTGGCCGCTCAATGCGTTTGGCAAGAGCGGAGTTCGTGACGCACTCGCTGTTCGCCAGCGTGCGGCGGAGTTGCTGAGTGATCCCCAGTATCGACAACAAGCTGAGTTACAACTTCTTTCGCAAAAGGACGTTCGGATGGCTTCGCCGATGGATATCGGCGACTACACCGACTTTTACGCCTCCATTTATCACGCGACGAACGTCGGCCGGCTGTTTCGTCCGGACTTACCATTGCTCCCCAATTACAAATGGGTGCCCATCGGCTATCACGGACGCGCGTCGTCCATCGTCGCCAGCGGAACCGAAGTGCGACGCCCGAGCGGGCAGACCAAGCCTCCGGATGCAGCGGAACCAGCCTTCGGGCCAAGCCGCATGCTCGACTACGAACTCGAGGTGGGCTTCTTCATCGGTGCCGGCAACAAACTCGGCGCGACGATTCCGATTGACCAGGCCGAGCAACACATCTTCGGCCTCTGCCTGATGAATGACTGGTCCGCGCGCGACATCCAGGCGTGGGAGTACCAACCACTCGGGCCGTTCCTCGGCAAGAGCTTCGCCACGACCATCTCGCCCTGGGTCGTAACACTCGATGCTCTGGAGCCGTTCCGCATTCCAGCCACGCCCCGGCCCGAGGGCGATCCCGAGCCTTTGCCGTATCTGCACAATGAACACGATCAGGCCCGAGGCGGCTTCGACATCAACCTCGAAGTATGGCTCGCGACCGCCAAAATGCGTGCCGCTGGCCAAACGCCCGAGCGGATCAGCCGCGGCAACCTCAAAGATTTGTACTGGACACTGTCACAAATGGTCACCCATCACGCCAGCAACGGCTGCAACCTGCGTCCCGGCGACCTGATAGCAACAGGCACTGTCTCCGGCTCAACCCCGGAGTCCGTCGGATCGCTGCTCGAGCGCACCAAACGCGGCGCCGAGCCGCTGACGCTCCCCAACGGCGAGCAGCGCAAATTCCTCGAAGACGGCGACGAGGTGATCCTCAAGGGCTGGTGCGAACGCGAAGGCTATCCCCGCATCGGTTTCGGAGAATGCCGCGGCGTCATCACCGCCGCCCAGCTCTGATCAGCGCGTTATCCCGTAGAACCGCAAATACCACCCGATGATCGGGTCGCCCGCGAACAGAGTGTAAAGAGCAGCAGCACAGAGAAACGACCCCAGCGGCAGCCGAGCCGAGGCGAAGGGGCGGCGGACCCGGAAGAGCGCGATGCTGAGGACCCCGAACAGCGCCGCGGCGACGCACGCAAGCAGCAACGTGAGCAGAGTCGGAGCCGGGCCAAGCCACGCGCCGATCATAGCAAGGAGCTTAATGTCGCCCATGCCCAGGCCCTCCCTGTGCCGGACCACGCGATAAATCCAACGAATCAGCAGCAGAAAGAGCCAGGCGAGCGTCGCCCAGATCAGCGCCATGCCTGCATGCGCCAGCCGATCGACCCAATCGTCGGCGGGCGCGAATGCGGCGAAGAGGATGCCAAGGCCGAGACCCGGCAGCGTGAAAGCATCCGGCAGCCGCATCGTCTCCGCGTCCATCACTGCGAGTCCCAACAACAGGAAACAAAGAATCGCGCTGCCGACGCCGGCGATCGTCAGACCGAACCGCAAATAGCAAAGCAGAAACAGAGCCGCCATCGCGAACTCAACCGCCGGATACCGCCACGCGATCGGCCGATGACAATGCCGGCATCTCCCCCGCAACAAAATCCAGCTCAGGATCGGAATGTTATCCGCCGACCGGATCATGGCGCTGCACCGCGGACACCGCGACCGCGGCCGCACCAACGACTCATGCCGCGGCAGCCGCGAAATGCAAACGTTGAGAAAGCTGCCGAAGGCGAGCCCGAACAGGACGACGAAGATGGCGACGAACAGGGTCAGATGTTGGCTCCGTTACAACTGTAGAATATGGATGTCGGAACATAGACATCAGGAGAGCGCCGATGAACATCGAAATTCGCGATGCCAACCTCGAAGCACGCCTTCGTCGCCAGGCTGAAGTCACCGGAGCCGGAAGTACGGAGGAGGTCCTTGCTCGCCTGCTGGATACCCAGGAGGAGCAGGATCGCTGGTTGCAGTTGAAGCGCGACTTTATCAATGACGAAATCCAGCGCGGCATCGAAGAACTCGATCGGGGCGAAGGTATCCCGGAGAGCCAACTCGACGACTGGTTGGCGAGGCTGAAGGCAAGCGGTGAATGAGAAGTACGTTCTTTCACCAAGAGCTGCGTCAAACCTGGTTCAGATATGGCGACATTTGAGAAATGAAGCAGGCGAAGCGGTGGCAGATCGCGTAGAAATCGCGATCAGGAACCGGATGCAATTTCTCTCCGAGAATCCAGGAATAGGGCACCTTCGTGAAGACTTAACCAGTAAGCCAGTCAAATTCTTCCCCGCGCATTCCTGGCTGATCGTCTATCGTCCTGATACTCAGCCGCTGCAGATAATTTCAATCCTCCACGGCAGTCGGGACATTGAAAGTCTTTTGAAGGAAAGAGTGAACTGACGCTCGTGCAAGCGGCGCTGGCGCCATCCATGGTCGTCGATTCAGTCGTTGTAGAGTAAAGATATGCCCCCTGAAAACGACGCAGCGTTAGCCGGCGCCGTTCCCCAGCGCGCAGCAGAAACGCCCAAACCTCCCAAAACCGACCCAAAGACCGGCGAGCTCTTCGCCCAGGCCGTCGCCATCATGGCCCGGCTGCGTGCGCCCGGCGGTTGTCCCTGGGATCGCGAGCAGACCTTCGCGTCCATCCGCAAATACACCCTGGAAGAAACATACGAAGTCCTCGACGCGATCGAGCGCGAACACTGGACCGACCTCGCCGACGAGCTCGGCGACCTGCTCCTCCAGGTCCTCTTCTATGCAGAAATGGCCGACGAAGCCGGCCACTTCGCCATCCCCGACATCATCGCCAACCTCAATCGCAAGCTGGTTCGCCGCCATCCCCATGTCTTCGGCGAAGAAGCCTCGGCAGCGGCCGGCAATCGCGCCGAAGGTCTTGAAACCCACGGCATCGGCGCGGGCGAGGTCCTTCGCAACTGGGATGAAATCAAAAAGCTGGAGAAGAAGCCGCGCCCCCAGGACACGAGCCTCCTCGACTCCATCTCCCGCGCCATGCCCGCCCTCAGCGAGGCCGGCAAGATCGGCTCAAAGGCCGCCAAAGTCGGCTTCGACTGGCCCGACGTGCGCGGCGTCGTCAACAAGCTGCGCGAAGAATGCGCCGAGCTGGAGACCGAAATCGCCGCCGGCGATCCGAACGCCGCCGCCCAGGAACTCGGCGATCTGCTCTTCACCGTCGCCAACCTGGCCCGCCATCTGAAGGTCGACCCCGAACTCGCCCTGCGCGATGCGAACGCGAAGTTCCGGCGCCGGTTCGCCGCAATGGAGAAGACCACCGAGCGTCCGCTCGAAGAGCTTTCCGCCCCGGAGCTGGAAACGTTGTGGGAACACAGCAAGAAGGCGGAGCGCCAGGCGTGAATACCCCCACTCGAACCCCTGCGGGCGACGAAGTCGTCCTGCGCCAGTGCGATGGCCTCGACGAGCTCGACGCCTGCGTCGAACTCCAGGTGAAAACCTGGGGCTACCATGACGGCGACGTGATCCCGCGCCGGATGTTCATCGTCGCGCAGCGCATCGGCGGCCAGGTCATGGGCGCATTCGACGGCGAAGCCATGGTCGGTTTCGCCATGTCTTTGCCCGGAGTGAAGCCCGGAAAGACGCCGGGTGACGCGCCGGTTCCCTATCTTCACTCCCACATGCTCGCCGTCACGCCGGAATACCGCAATTTCGGCATCGGGCGAAAACTTAAGCTCTTTCAACGAGATGAAGCCCTCACCCGCGGCATCCACCTCATGGAGTGGACCTTCGATCCCCTCGAAATCAAAAACGCTTTTCTCAATATCCACAGACTCGGCGTCGTCGTCCGTTCCTATACGCCAAATTTTTATGGTGTATCCTCATCTCGTCTGCAGGGTGGGCTTCCCACGGATCGTCTCCACGCCGAGTGGTGGATGGATTCGCAACGTGTGAAGGCGATCCTCAGCGGGTCCTCCTGCTCACCACCCGAAATCCAGGAGACAATTGTGGTCCCGAAGCAAGTGTACGAGTGGAAGTCGTCCGCTACGGGTGTCTCCAGGGCCATGGCGGTGCAGGCTGAGAATCGCCAGCGCTTTCTGGATGCCTTTGCTCGCGGTCTGGCGGTGGTGGGCTTTCGGGTCGATCAAGACGGTAGCGGCGCCTTTCAACTTGCAAGACTGGAAAACCTCGGAGCTCTATGAGAATCGATGCAATCTTCCTGCGCGAACTACGCCTTCCCCTCGTTAAGCCATTTCAAACCAGTTTTGGAACCACCACCGAGCGCCGCATCCTGCTCGTGGAGCTGCGCGCCGAAGGCCTCACCGGCTGGGGCGAGTGCGTTGCCGGCGAGCATCCCTTCTTTTCCGACGAGACCGTCGACACCGCCTGGCTCGTGATCAATCAGGAACTCGCGCCCGCGCTGGCAGCCTCCGATCCCGAGCATGGCGGCAAGTGCCCTGGAATTTTCAAGCAGGTCCGTGGCCATCGCATGGCCAAGGCCGCGCTTGAGAACGCCGTGTGGGACCTCGAAGCGCAGATGAAGCGCATTCCCCTGGCCAGCCTGCTGGGCGGCACGCGCGAGACCATCGACTGCGGCGTTTCCATCGGCATCCAGCCCACCCTCGAGCAGCAGCTGGCCGAGGTCGAGAAGGAAGTCAACGCCGGATACCAGCGCATCAAGCTGAAGATCAAACCCGGCTGGGACGTGAAGGTGCTCGAAGCAGTGCGCAACCGCTGGCCGGAGATTCAGCTCAGCGTGGACGCCAACTCCGCCTATCGCCTCAACGATGCGGACCACATCGTGAGCTGGGACGAGTTCAACCTGCTCATGATCGAGCAGCCGCTATGGGCCGACGATTTCTACTTCCACTCCATGCTGCAAAAGCGTCTGGAAACCCCGATCTGCCTCGACGAGTCGATCCGCAACCGGCGCGACGCGCTGGCGGCCATCGAGATGGAGTCGTGCCGCATCATCAACATCAAATGCGGGCGCGTCGGCGGCTTCAGCGAGGCCATCGCGGTGCACAACGCGGCGCAGGAGCGCGGCGTTCCGGTGTGGTGCGGCGGAATGCTGGAGACGGGCATCGGCCGCGCGCACAACATCGCCCTGTCGTCGCTGGATAACTTCACCCTGCCCGGCGACGTCTCGGCCTCGAAGCGTTACTGGAAAGAAGACATCATCGAGCCGGAAGTGGTGGTCTCGAAGACCGGCGAAATCGCGGTCCCCGAAACGCCCGGGCGCGGCTACGAAGTCCGCACCGATCTGGTGGAGAAGCTGACCGTGCGCAAGGAAGAGATCCGCACGCTCGAGATGGTGGCGTAAGAAACAGGGAATAGCCAATAGGGAATAGGGAATAGAAAAAGCGAAGGGGAGCGGCGATAGCCGCTCCCCTTCTTGCTTTTGCGTCCAACAACCTCGGGTGCCCCATCCTGATCGCCCGATTTTGGCGACCAGGGTGGGAACGAAGGACCCCGACCAGCCGCTGTTTTGTCAGGGTACGAGCTTGGTTTTGTGCCAAGGCACGACACCAGCCGAACCTCGCGCAGCGAGGCCCGGTAGAAGAGCGGGCCTTCAGGCCCGCGTCCCCAGCCAAGCCACTTCGGGTTTCGAGGCCCCGACGCACCAGGCCCCGCACTAAACCCACCCCCAAAAAACTGCCCGCAGGCCAGGTTCACCCCACAGCAAGAAGCTAGAGCTCTCACCAGCCTTTTTTCAAACCAATTCCCACTGAAGTCCACCCGAAGGTACCGCGTCCCAGGCCCTGATTCCCAATGCGGGAATGCGCGCTTCTCCACGCCATGCAGTGGCCCCACCCTCTCTCCTCCGCAACGGAAAACGTGCCAGGGCACGACTTTCAGAGCCTGCCCTGAGCAAGTAACTGAGCGCAGCGAGGCCCCGTAGAAGAGCGGGCCGTTTCGCCCCTGAGGCTTTTTGGCCCGAGCCGCGTTGTGCCCATCGAAGTGATAGTTTGTTCCCATGAAAAAACTGGCAATGTTGATGGTCGTAGTTTTTGTCGCGTCTGCCGCAGCCTGCGCCCAGGATTCAGTCGCAGGCACCCCGATGCAGGCCACCCCCCAGGATGGATACGCCGCGGCGCGCAGCCTCGAGCTCTACCGCGAGGGCAACGCGCGCATGCTGATGAACGACTACGGCCAGCTGGCCCGCTATCATGACGACGACGTCAAGCTCGGCGCCCCCGCCCCCGGCGAAAAGCGCGTCGTCTTCTTCGGCGATTCCATCACCGACATCTGGAAGCTCGACGAGTCCTTCCCCGGCAAGCACTACATCAACCGCGGCATCGGCGGCCAGACCACGCCGCAGATGCTCGTGCGCTTCCGCGAAGACGTGATCGATCTGAAACCGGCGGTCGTCGTCGTGCTGGCCGGCACCAACGACATCGCCGGCAACACCGGCGACGAGACCCTGGAACAGATCGAAGGCGACTACACCACCATGGCCGAGCTGGCGAAGGTCAACGGGATCCGGCTCATCTTCTCGTCCCTCACGCCCATCAACGATTACAACCAGCGGGCGATGTGGTTCTTCCTCCAGCGCTCGACCGAGAAGATTCTGACCCTGAATGCCTGGCTGAAGAAATACTGCGCCGACAACGGCCTCGTCTATCTCGACTACTTCTCCCCGATGGTCGACGCGCGGGGAATGCTGAAGGCCGACCTGACCCAGGACGGCCTGCATCCCAACGCGGCAGGCTTTGCCGTGATGGCCCCCCTCGCGCAGGCGGCCATCGAGCAGGCAGGGAAGTAGAGATCAGGGGGATCGACCCCCAGCTCCTGGCTACGAATAAGATTCCAAAATAGATACCCGCAAGTATTTTCGAATCATATTCGCACGAGCTGCCCCAAAAACGCCGCCCCAACGGATTCATATTGGTACGAGACGAGAGGGGGTCGACCCCCCTCGCTCGCGCATTCGCCCGAGACTCCTTACTTGCTGCCAGCCGCGAGTCCGTCCAGCGCCAGGTTCAGCTCCAGCACATTGACGCCGGGGCTCGCCCAGAAACCCGAGCTGCCGACCCTGGATATGGGACTCGACCAGCGCCCGAACCGTCTCCTCCGGCAAGTGGCTGCGCCGCCGCCACCATCGGCACCTGGTAGAGCGCGTCGGCAGGCGCGATGTCCGGGTCGAGTCCGGAGGCCGAGGTCGTGACCAGTCCGATCGGCACCGGCTGCCCCGGGTTCAGCTTCTGCCAGTCGGCAACGGCCGCGTCGATCCGCGTCATCAGCGCCTTGTTCGACTGCGCCAGGTTCGAGCCACCCGAGTTGGTCGCGTCCCATCCGTTCCCGGCCGCCGACGGACGCGAGTGGAAGTAGCTCGGACTGGTGAAGCCCTGGCCGATGATCGCCGACCCGATGACCTGGCCGTTGCGCACGATCAGCTGGCCGTTCGCCTTGTTCCGCATCGTGAGCTGCGCGATGCCGGTAATGACCAGCGGATAGACGATGCCAAGCAGCACGGCCGTCACCAGGGTGTAGCGGACGGCAACCATGAGAGCTGCGATCCGCGTGGTCGGCTCCGGTTGCGCCGAAGCTGTCGCCGTGATGAGCCGTTCTTCCTGAGCGTAAGACGTCGTTGCCATTGTGATCTCCTTGCCGGTCAGGCCAGGTGCAGGCCGATGATGGCCAGGTCGATAATCTTGATGCCGATGAACGGCACGATGATGCCGCCGATGCCGTAGAGGATCAGGTTGCGCCGCAGCAGCGCCTGCGCGGACATCGGCTCGTACTTCACGCCCCGCAGCGCGAGCGGGATGAGCGCGATGATGATGATCGCGTTGAAGATGACGGCAGACAAGATCGCCGAGTGTGGATTGCCCAGCCGCATAATGTTGAGCGCGTTGAGCACCGGGAAGACCCCGGCGAACATCGCCGGGATGATGGCGAAGTACTTCGCCACGTCGTTAGCGATGGAGAACGTGGTGAGCGCGCCGCGCGTCATCAGCAGCTGCTTGCCGATCTCCACGATCTCGATCAGCTTGGTCGGGTTGGAGTCCAGATCGACCATGTTGCCGGCCTCTTTGGCGGCCTGGGTGCCTGTGTTCATCGCGACGCCGACGTCGGCCTGAGCCAGTGCCGGCGCATCGTTGGTGCCATCGCCGGTCATCGCGACCAGCTTGCCCTTGCCCTGCTCGCGCTTGATCAGGTCCATCTTGTCCTTGGGCTTAGCCTCGGCCAGGAAGTCATCGACGCCGGCCTCCCGCGCGATAACGGCAGCGGTGAGCGGATTGTCGCCCGTGATCATGATGCTGCGAATGCCCATGGCCCGCAGCCGGGCAAGGCGATCCTTGAGGCCGCCTTTGACGATGTCCTTGAGGTAGACCACCCCGAGCGCGGTGGAGTTCTCCGAGACCACAAGAGGCGTGCCCCCCTGGCGCGCGATCTCCTCGACGCGGTCGGTCACCGGACGAGGCATGCTGGAGCCCTGCGACTCGAGCCAGCGCGCAATGGCGTCGGCGGAGCCTTTGCGAATCTTGCTGCCGGGCAAATCGACGCCCGACATGCGCGTCTGCGCGCTGAACGGGACGAACTCAGCCTGCATGCCGCTGATGTCGCGGCCGCGCAGGTTGTACTTCTCCTTGGCGAGCACGACGATGGAGCGGCCCTCCGGGGTCTCATCGGACAACGACGCGAGCTGCGCGACGTCGGCCAGCCGCTCCGTGCTGATGCCAGGCGCAGGCAGGAACTCAGTAGCCTGGCGATTGCCGAGCGTAATGGTGCCGGTCTTGTCGAGCAGGAGCGTGTTGACGTCGCCGGCCGCCTCAACCGCGCGGCCGGACATGGCGAGGACGTTGTACTGCACGAGCCGATCCATGCCGGCGATGCCAATGGCGGAGAGAAGCGCGCCGATGGTCGTCGGGATGAGACAGACCAGCAGCGAGACCAGCACGAAGATGGTCTGCGGCGCGTGCGAGTAGATGGCGTAAGGCTGCAGGGTGGCGACCGCCAGCAGGAAGATGACGGTGAGCCCGGCGAGCAGGATACTGAGCGCGATCTCGTTGGGAGTCTTCTGCCGCGTGGCGCCTTCGACCAGCGCGATCATGCGGTCGAGAAAGGTCTCGCCCGGGTTCGAGGTGATCCGGATCTTGATCCAGTCGGAGAGCACGCGCGTGCCGCCGGTGACAGCGGAGCGATCGCCTCCGGCTTCGCGAATCACTGGAGCCGATTCGCCGGTGATGGCCGACTCGTCGACGGAGGCAACGCCTTCAATGACTTCACCGTCGCCGGCGATGTATTGGCCGGCTTCGACCCTGATGATGTCGTCAACGCGCAGTTGCGAGCTGGAGACGGTTTCAGTGGATCCATCGGGACGGAACCGCCAGGCCATGGTCTCGCCCTTGGCTTTGCGCAGCGTATCGGCCTGCGCTTTGCCGCGGCCCTCGGCAATAGCCTCGGCAAAGTTGGCAAACAGAACCGTGAACCACAGCCACAGCGTGATCTGAAGATCGAACCGGATGGGCAGATGACGGATCGATTCTTCGATGAGCAAGGCCGTTGTGACGACGCTGCCGACCTCGACCACGAACATGACGGGGTTCTTCATCATCATGCGCGGATCGAGCTTGCGGAAGGAATCGATGATCGCCTGACGGAGAATGTCAGAGTTCCAGAGGTTTTGCTTTTTTGCCATTGAAGTTATCCAAAGTTACGAATGCAGTTAGGAAAACAGAATGCCGTGATGGAGAAGTAAGTGCTCCAGAATAGGTCCGAGGCTCAGCGCCGGGAAGAATGTCAGTGCGCCAACGATGAGGATCACTCCGGTGAGTAAGACCGTGAACAGCGCCGTGTTGACGGGGAACGTCCCAGGCGAGGGAGGAATGCTCTTCTTGCGGCCAGATTGCCGGCCAGGGCGAGCATGGGAATCATCATGAGGAAGCGGCCGCTGAGCATGGTAAAGCCGAGCGTGGTGTTGTACCAGGTCGTGTTAACCCCGAGTCCGGCAAAGGCCGACCCATTGTTGCCCGCGGCGGAGGAGAAGGCGTAGAGGATCTGGCTGAGTCCGTGTGGTCCAGGATTGGTAACACCGGCGAGACCTGCCGGATAGAGCACCGAGAGCGCCGTCAGCGTCAGGATGAGCAACGGAAAGATAAGCACGTAGAGCATGGACATCTTTACGTCATAGGCCTCGATCTTCTTGCCGAGATACTCCGGGGTTCGGCCGACCATCAGTCCGGCGATGAAGACTGAGAGAACGACGAAGATGATCATGCCGTAGAGTCCGGAGCCAACGCCGCCAAAGATGATTTCGCCGAGCTCGATGTTGAGCAGAGGGATCATTCCACCAAGGGGCGTGAAGGAATCGTGCCAGGAGTTGATGGCGCCGCAGCTGGCGTCGGTGGTAATGGTGGCAAAGAGCGCGGAGTCAGTAATGCCGAAGCGGGTCTCCTTGCCTTCCATGTTGCCGCCGGCCTGAAGCGCGCTGCTGTTCTGGGCGACATTGTGAAGAGTCGGATTGGGGTGCGACTCGCCCAGTAGGCGACAGTGAATCCAGCCGCGAACAAGATCGACATGCAGGCAAAGACGGCCCAGCCGTGGCCGGGAGAGCCGGTCATCCGGCCCAGAGTGACGGTGAGGCCGGCTCCGATGAGGAAGATCAGCGACATCTCGAAGAAATTGCTGAACGGGGTCGGATTCTCGAAGGGATGGGAGCTGTTGGCGTTGAAGAAGCCACCGCCGTTCGTGCCCAGTTCCTTGATCGCTTCCTGGGAAGCAACGGGGCCCTGAGCGATGGTCTGCGTCTGGTGCTCCAGGGTATGCGCGACGGTGTAGGGGTGCAGGTTCTGGATAACGCCCTGGCTAACCAGAACCAGCGCAGCGACGATGCAGACGGCAGCAGCACGTAGAGGCAGGCGCGCGTCGTGTCGACCCAGAAATTGCCGATGGTCTTCGATTCGCGGCGGGCAACGCCACGCACGAGCGCGATGGCGACGGCGATACCGACGGCAGCGCTGAAGAAGTTGTGGTACGCGAGCGCAGCCATCTGGGTGAAGTAACTCATGACCGCTTCGCCGGTATAGGCCTGCCAGTTGGTGTTGGTGGTGAAGGAGGCCGCGGTGTTCCAGGCGAGGAACTGCTCGACCCCAGGCAAGTGCTGGGGGTTCCAGGGCAGATGAAGCTGCAGCCGCTCGATGAAGTAAGTCAGCAGCAGCGAGACGAAGCTGAAGATCAGCATGGCCGCTGTGTATTGTCCCCAGGTCATCTCTTCTTCACTGTGAATGCCAGAGACACGGTACACCAGGTTCTCGAGCGGGCCGAGAAACCTGTACTTACCCGAGAAAACGCCGTTCATGTAAATGCCCAGCGGACGCATACACACCAGGAGCACGACAAAGTACACAAGAAACTGGAACCAGCCATTGAAGGTCATGTCAGAACTTCTCCGGATAGAGCAGAGCTACAACCAGGTAGCCAAGCAGGAGGACGGTGATGACGAGAACGGAAAGAGTTGCGATGCTCATGGATTACCTCAGCTTCTCGCAGGCGCTGATGTACAGAAGCGCAACTGCGAAGAACGCAACGGAGAAGACGATCATCAGAAGGTCGGTCATGGCGTTTCGTGTCTTAGTAAAACGCCGGCGCCGCAAGCGGGTGCTAAGGGAGCCATAAAGAATTCGTAAGCGCGCAGGAGGGCGAAGAAACCGAGCGCTATTCGGCAGCGCCTTCGGGGAGGAAGCGATAGCCGACCCAGGGCTCGGTCTGGATGTATTCCTTATGGTCGTCGCCCTGGAGCTTCTTCCGCAGCTGGCCGATGAACACGCGCAGGTATTCGGGCTGCTGCGCGGATTGCGCGCCCCAGACAGCCGTCAGCAGGACGCGATGAGTGAGAACCTTGCCTGCATTGCGCGCGAAGAGAAGGAGGAGATCGAATTCCTTGGGCGTAAGGTGTACCGGATGGCCGGAAACGGCGACGCTGTGCGCGGCCGGATCGACGAGAAAATCGCCCACCTGAATGGCGCTGTCGCCCACGCGCTCCGGGACGCGGCGCAGATGCGCGCGAACGCGGGCGAGAAGTTCCTGAATGCTGAAGGGCTTGGTGACATAGTCATCGGCGCCGGCGTCGAGAGCTTCAACCTTAGTATGTTCCTGGTCGCGAACCGAGAGAACAAGGATGGGAATGGTGGATAGTCGGCGGATGGCGCGGCACAGCTCGACGCCGGACATGCCTGGCATCATCAGGTCGGTGATCACCAGGTCAGGGGTCCAGTCCTCGAAGACGCGTACGGCTTCCTCGGGATCATTTACGGTGCGCACATCGTAGCGCTGGGCCGACAGCGAGGCGCGCAGCACGCGCGTGATCTGAATTTCGTCGTCAACCACCAGGATGCGTTCGGCCATGTCCCCTTGCTCAGGCGATTCCTCGAAGCGCCGTGACGCCGCCGGGGTATCATCGCCTGTCATGGAGAAGGATACGCCGCGATTCATAAAGATTCTGTTGCGGTATGTGGTCCTCACCGCCGCGGCGCTGCTGGTTTCGGCGGCGTTCCGGCGGATCCTGCCTGCAAATCCGACCACCGTCGCGCTGAGCTTTCTCATGCTGGTGCTGGTGACCGCTTCGCGCTGGCGCCTGGCGTATTCGGTGTATTTGTCGCTGCTTTGCACCGTGCTTTACAACTTCTTTTTCCTGCCCCCGGTGGGACGGCTGACGATTGCGGAGCCGAACAACTGGGTCGCTCTGGTGGTGTTTCTGGCCTGCAGCGTGCTCGTGAGTCATTTGTCGGAACAGGAACATCAGCACGCGGAAACTGCTGAAAAACGGCGGCAGGAAGTGGAACGACTGTATGAGTTCAGCCAGCAGTTGCTCCTGCAGGAGGACCTGCGCAGCGTCGCGCGAACGACGCCATCGGTCGTGGCGACGGTGTTTGGATTCCGCGCCACAGCGTTGTATGTGCGCGACGACGACGGCGCGTATTATTCCGATCCGCGCAATGAGCTGCTGCCGCTGGTGGATTTGAAACTGGCTGCGAACCAAAGCGAAACGCGGGTGTCGGCGCGCGATGGACTTCACGTGATTCCGCTGGCGCTGGGAATGCGCTCCCTCGGCGTTCTGGCCGTGACGGGCGGCGAGTATTCGGCCCAGGTCTACGAGGCCATCGGTGGTCTGGTGGCCATCGCGCTGGAGCGCGCAGCGACGATGGAGCGCAGCAGCCGTCTGGAGGCGTCGCGGCAGAGCGAGCGCCTGCGAACCGCGCTGCTGGATTCCGTTACGCACGATCTGCGAACGCCGCTGACATCGATTCGGGCGGCGGCGACCACCCTGGCCAGCGAGCCGGATTTGCCGGAGGCCGAGCGGGCGGAACTGACGGCGGTGGTCGACGAGGAAAGCGCGCGTCTGGACCGGCTGATTGGGCAGGCGGTGGAAATGGCGCAGCTGGACGCGGCGGCAGTGCAGATCAAGACGGAGCCACAGGATGTGCGCGAGCTCATGGAAATGACCGTGGACGAGATGCGGCCGCTGCTGAAGGATCGGGCGGTGGAGGTGCAGGTTGCCGCGGATGTGCGGCGCGCGCCGATGGATCGTGCGCTGGTGCATCGGGTGCTGCGGCATCTGGTCGAAAATGCGGTGAAGTATTCGCCTGCCGGGTCGCCGATCGAGCTGAGCGCGGTCCGGGATGAGTATCGGCTGCGGGTGACGGTGGCGGATCGAGGCGCCGGGGTTGAGCCAGGTGAGCAGCCCTTTGTCTTCGATAAGTTCTTTCGCGGCAGGAAAGAGCGCGGCCACGCCGGGGGAACGGGAATGGGACTCGCGATTGTGAAGGCCATCGTGGAGGCGCACGGCGGCGGCATCGAGCTGATCAGCGAGGCGGGGAAGGGATCGCGGTTCGCCTTTTGGCTGCCCTTGCAGAAGCAGGGCACAGAGCTCAGGGCGCAGGGCTCAGACGAAGAGACGCATAGTCCTGATTGAGTTCGGCGCAGAGGGCTTCGACGACGAATTCGTGGTCGGCGCGCTGGGGCAGGCCGGAGACCGTGACCGCCGCGACAAGGCCGGCGTTCAGCACGCGAATCGGAAAACTGCCGCCGTGGCTGGCGTAGTCGGCCGCGGCGAGACCGCGGGCTTCAAGGGAAGATTGCTTCTGCTCGAGGTCGAGACCGACCGCGTAGGAGCTGCGGTGAAAGCGGAAGACGACGTTGCTCTTGCGGCGAACCCACTCCGGGTTGTCGGAGGTGGTGCCGGGGAGCGCGGTGTAGAACAGCGGTTGGGCGAGGCGGCGTACGTCGATCACGATAGAAAGGCCACGCTCGGTCGCGAGAGCACGAAGGCGGTTGCCGATGCGCCACGCAGTTTCTTCGTCGAAGGCGGAGAAGACAAGTTGGCGCTCCTGAAGCGCGATGCGGGAGAGATCGTCGGGTATCGCCATGGCTAGACCGTGGTCGTTTCCAGCTCGTGTTCCCGCGAGCCATAGCGCGACCGCACATAATCGTCGAGGATTTTCTTGAAGTCCGCAACAATGGTGTCGCCGCGCAGAGTGGTCACGAGGCGGCCGTCGATGAAGACCGGGGCCTTCGGTTCCTCGAAAGTGCCGGGCAGCGAAATCCCAATGTTGGCGTGCTTCGATTCGCCAGGACCGTTGACGACGCAGCCCATCACGGCCAGCTTCAGCTCTTCCACGCCGGGATATTGCGCACGCCAGGCGGGCATTGAGGTGCGAAGGTAGTCCTGGATCTGCTGGGCAAGTTCCTGGAAGAAGGTGCTGGTGGTACGGCCGCAACCGGGGCAGGCCGTGACCTGGGGCGCGAAGCTGCGGACGCCGAGCGACTGCAGGATCTGCTGCGCGGTGAGGACCTCTTCCGTGCGGCTGGCGCCGGGCTTCGGCGTCAGGGAGACGCGGATCGTGTCGCCGATGCCCTGGAGCAGCAACGGCGCGAGGCCCGCAGTCGACGCGACGATGCCTTTCATTCCCATGCCGGCTTCGGTGAGGCCCAGATGCAGTGGGTAGTCGCAGCGGGCGGCGAGCATCTGGTAGACGTCGATCAGGTCGCGGACCCCCGAAACCTTGCCGCTGATGATGATCTGGTCGTGGCGGAGGCCGTAGCGCTCGGCGGCGGCTGCGGAATCCAGCGCGGACCGGCACATCGCTTCAAGCATCACGTCGCGCGCGGGCGCCGGATCGGGACGCTTTGAGTTTTCGTCCATCATGCGCGTGAGCAGCGCCTGGTCGAGCGAGCCCCAGTTCACGCCGATGCGGACGGGCTTATCGTTCTCGACCGCGCACTCGATCATGGTGCGGAAATTGTCGTCGTCCTTGCGGCCGATGGAGACGTTGCCCGGGTTGATGCGGTACTTGGCGAGCGCCTGGGCACAGGCCGGGTATTTCTTCAGCAGCAGATGGCCGTTGTAGTGGAAATCGCCAATGATAGGGACATTGATGCCGCGCCTGGCAAGGCCTTCGACGATGTGGGGGACGGCCTTTGCTGCTTCGTCGTTATTGACGGTGATGCGGACGATCTCGGAGCCGGATTCGACCAGCTCGGCGACTTGCTGGATGGTGGAGGCGGGGTCGGCCGTATCGGTGTTGGTCATGGACTGCACGACGACGGGAGCTTCGGAGCCGACCTTGACGCTTCCGATGCGGACAGTAACCGTCTTCCTGCGCTGAATTTCAGGCATGGGAACCTCAGGTACAGTTTACAGGGCACAGAGCACAGGGCACAGACCAGCGTTCAGTGATCAGCGCTCAGCGTTCAGAAAAGGTCCTACCGAAGCGGGCCGGCGTTGCGCCGCAGTTCGCCCAGGGGATAGAAGGTCCCGCGCCAGACTACGCCGCCGCGCAGCAGCGTGACCACGGTGGAACGCAGCATTGCGTACAGGACCAAAGCGGCCGCGACCGGAAAGGTGAGGATGTACTCGAGGCGGATGCGGGTGTAGTAGCGGGAGGCGAGCGCGTACAGCGCGGCGATCATGAGCAGGGACACGACGCCGGCGGAGCGAATCGGCCACGGGCCGCCGAGCGCCGCCAGCGGAGCAAAGCACAACAGGAACAGCCCGAGCCAGGCGCCGAGCAGCAACGAGAGCCGGAAGCGGAAGGTGGCGAAGATGTTTTTGGTCAGATTGCGGACCATCCCAAAAGCGCCGGGCGCCCAGTGCACCTGGATGAGTCCGCGACCCAGAACGAAGCGTTGCCGGAAGCCTGAGCGTTTGATGGCGTAGCCGAGACGCAAGTCTTCCAGAACCTCGAGCGGCGCCGCTTCGAAGCCGCCGACGGCGCGATAGACCTCGCTGCGAACAAGATTGAAAGCGCCCATGCCGATGGATTCGCGTCGAGCCCTGGGATCGGCGATCTTCCAGGGTCGCCACGCCAGCAGGGTGAGCGACTGAAAGACGGCGGCCATCATGCGTTCCCCCGCTGTTTTGAGAATGAGCGTGGGCAGCAGAACAAGGTGATCGGCGTTGGCCTGCGCGTAGCGCAATGCGCGGGCGAGCGTGTCTTCGCGAAACACGATATCGCCATCGGTGAAAAGGAGCCACGGGGTGGCGGCCTGCCGGGCGGCGAGGGACATGGCATGGGGCTTACCGAGCCAGCCAGTCGGCAGCGCTTCAACGTGAATCACGGTCAGAAACTTTCCTTCCGGAAGCCCTTCGACCGCGATGCGCTCCATGAGGGCACCCGTCCCGTCACTGGATCGATCATCGACGGCAATGATTTGGAGCGGGATAGTTTGCGCCAGCAGAGAGCGCAGCGTCGCCTCGATGGCGGCTGCTTCGTCGCGTGCCGGGACGATGACGGTGATCTGCGGCTGGCCGAGCCCGCCATCTGCCGTCGGCGGCGGATCGTATCGCCGATCGAGAAGATTAGGGACGTGGGGAAGGTTGCGGATTGTGCTCAGGACGCGCTCGGTCCAGACGAGGGCGATCAGCCAGGAGAAGACGACGCTGAGGATGAAGAGCAGGTGCATCGGGTCAGGAGTTGTTCAGCGCACCCTTTTCCAGATCCGGCAGGCGCGGGGCGAAGCGCGAGCCGCCGAAGAGGATGCCGCCGGAGAGAACGAGGGAGACGAGTGTGACCCCGAGACCGATGCGCAAATTGGTGGCATCGGAGATGCGGCCGATGAGCCCGGGAGAGAACGAATCGCCGAGGGCGTGGATGACGAAAAGGTTGACGGAGATAGCCGTGGCGCGAATGGGCGCGGCGACCGAATTGACGATGGCGGCGTTGATGGGCCCGGTGCTGAGGAAGAGGCAGAACTCCGCGAGAAATGCACCCGGGACAAGCAACCGCGAGGGTCCAAAGAAGACGAGGGCAGCGAAGGGAATCGCCAGGATCGCGCTCAAAGCGGAAACGAGATAGAGCGCGCGATGATTGCGGCGAAGCCAGATCTGGGCCAGCCATCCACCGGCGATGGTGGCGAGCAGACCGTCGATGACGGTGACCGCCCCGGCCAGGCGATCGGCGCCCGCAAGCGAGTAGCCGCCGAAACGCGAGAGAAACGTCGGCAGCCAGGTGGAGATGCCGCCGACCGCGAAGGTCCACATGGCAAGACCAAGGGTGGCCGTCCAGAAGGCGGGGTTGCGGAAGAGTCCCGAAAAGCTGGCGCGTGCGGTGGTCGCCTGGAGCGTGTCGGCCGAGCCGCGTTCGGGCTCGCGGACAAAGAGCCAGAAGCAAAGAGCGATGAGAACGCCGGGGGCGGCTGCGACGTAAAACGGCACACGCCAGCCAAAGTGGCCGCCGAGCTCGCCACCCATGAGATAACCCAGCGCTCCACCGACCGGGATGGTGACGTAGAAGATGCTGAGGATTTTGTTGCGATCCTCTTCGGGATAGAAATCGGAAAGCAGCGCGGGCGCGAAGATCGAGAAGGTTGCCTCGCCGATGCCGACCGCGGCGTGCCGGATGAGCAGCGTGTGGTAGTCATGCACGAAGGCGGTGAGCAGCGTGGCTGCGCTCCAGATGAGCGCTCCGGCGACGATGAGCGGCTTGCGGGGCAGGCGGTCGCCGAGCCATCCGGTAAGCGGCGCGATGAGCATGTAAGTGAAGAAGAAGGCGGAGGTGAGCAGCCCGGCCTGCGCATCGTCGATGCGGAATTCACGCTGGATGAGCGGTTGCACGCCGGGCAGAACGTAGCGGTCGATGAAATTGAAAAGGTTCAGGCAGGTGAGGAGAAAAAGGGCGAGGCCGGCGGTGCGGAGGGCTTTCACGTACTACAGGGTACAGGTCACAGGTCGCAGGTAGCAGAACCCTGGGGCAAGCCGGTCTCAGAAGATGCTGTGGTCCTGCGATTCCGGTTCTGGATCTTCGAAGCGCTCGTCCTCGGCTTCCTGGCGGACGGAGCTGAGGGCGACGGTGACTTCGCGGATGTAGTAGAGAACGCCGGCGAGCAGGGCAATCATCGCAACGACGAAAACCGCCGCTGCGGCCAGTGCAGCCGGCTTCCAGTAAAGGCCGAAGCCAAGCAGCAGGCAGGAAACCAGGGTTCCCACCAGCGCGACCAGGCTCAGCAGAAAGGTGCGGCGGATCATCTCCGCGCGCCGCTCCATCGATTCGATCTGCGCGGTGCAGGCTTCGGCTTCCGCCGTGTGGCCGTTCTTCACGGCCTCGTGCCTCGCCCGGACATATTGCCGCAACCGGCTCACGATACCCATCAGCCGCACATTGATGGAGAGGATGAACAGAGCGGTCGCCGAAAAGAAGATGGCAGGAGCCACGAAAGCCTGAAACAAGCGGCCGATGTCGTTCATCACGACTCAGCATAACGCTGGTTGGCTCACCAGGGATGTGCGTTGGCTCACTGACCACGTAACCCCGGCTGTCGAGCAGGTTGCTGTTGAATCCCTGGCTCTGGAACGAGGCAGCGAATCCAGTCCTACACCTTCAGCTTGTCGAGGTGCCGGAACCAGTCGGTCTGGTAAAGAAGGCCGGAGAACAGCGTGAGGTTATAGCAGGCATGCACGACCACGCCGGCGGCGACCGAGTCCGTGGTGAGGCGGACAATGCAAAGAATCACGCTGACACAACCGATGAGCAGGACGGGTCCCCAGGAGTCGGAGACCTGCTGTGCATGCATGAGAGCGAATGGAATCGACGTGAGCAGGATCGCAAGCGGTACGCCGACGTAGCGAACGCCGGATGCGCTGATCAGGCGGCGGCGCTCGAACCAGCGGAAGATATTCACCAGGCTGGGAAGCAGGAAGCCGCGGAAGGCGAGCTCTTCGGTGAGCGGCGCCAGGGTGACACCAAAGATCATCAGCGCCCATGCGCCGGCGGCCGATTTAGTAAGGTCTTCGAGGATGGGCGGCGCTTTCGGCATGGGAAGGAAGTTGCCGGCGATCGTGATAGCGAGACCGGAGATGACGCCGAGCCCCGCCAGAAGCAGGACATTTCGCAGCGCGGTGGACAGGTTCCAGTGGATGCCCGTCGCGAAGGAGCGATCCCACCACAGAGAAAACACCAGCGCGGCGAGCGCCCACAACACCAGGTAGATGGCCGCCTGCATGGAGATGGCATACATTACGTTGCGGCCGATTTCATGCATCAGCTCTGCGACGCGGACGTGCGGGTGCGTGGCGTAGATCGAGAAGAGTGCGATCGCGTAGCCGCCGATGAGAGCGGGTATGAGCAGCAGCAGGAAAACCAGAACGTGGCCGATGTTGGGGATCAGCCTGGGCGGCGGCGCTGGAGGCGGAGGAACCAGCTCCAGCAGCGGCACCGGTCGCTCCATGGGATGCCAGAGATAACTCGAAGGCTCCGGCGGCGACGGCGGGGTCTCGTGATTCGGTTCTGCATCGCGCGGAGCCTCGAAAGGGGTATCGCTCATTGGATGTTCTCTTTTCCGTGCTCTCTTCTGGCGGATTTGGTGCGCGGGCTCCGGCTGCCGTTCGCGGGCAGCTTTGCGCCATTGCCGGCGGTGGGCGCATTCAATCCAGAATAAAAGGGACGCAGGAATTGGCCAGTATACGAATGGGGGATGCGGGCGACCTGTTCGGGAGGACCTTCGCCGACAATATGGCCGCCGCCTTCGCCGCCTTCGGGGCCAAGGTCGATGATCCAGTCCGCATTGCGGATGACGTCGAGATTGTGCTCGATGATGATGACGGTGTTGCCAAGGTCGCTCAACCGGTGCAGCACCTCCAGCAGCTTGCGCACGTCGTCGAAGTGCAGGCCGGTGGTGGGCTCGTCGAGCAGATAAAGCGTGCGTCCGGTCTGGCGTTTCGACAGCTCGCGGGCCAGCTTCATGCGCTGCGCCTCTCCGCCGGAGAGAGTGGTTGCGGATTGGCCCAGGTGGATGTAGCCGAGGCCGACGTCGACCAGCGTCTGCAGCTTCTGGCGCGCCTGGGGGATATCGCCCAGCACTGGCAGCGCGTCCTCGATGGTGAGGTCGAGCACGTCGGCGATGGAGTGGCCGTTGAACTTCACCGCCAGGGTTTCCTGATTGTAACGGCGGCCGTTACACACTTCGCACTCGACATAAACGTCGGGCAGGAAATTCATTTCGATGCGTCGCTGGCCTTCTCCCTGGCAGGCTTCGCAGCGTCCGCCCTGCACGTTGAAGCTGAATCGTCCTGCCTTGTAGCCGCGTTCGCGCGATTCGGGCAGCATCGCGAATAGATCCCGAATGGCAGTGAAGACGCCCGTATAAGTCGCCGGGTTGGAGCGCGGCGTGCGGCCGATCGGCGACTGGTCGATGCGAATCGCCTTGTCGAGCAGGTCGAAGCCCTTGATTTTGCCGTGCGCACCGGGAGCTTCGCGTGAGCCGTAGAGTTCCTGAGCCAGAGCGCGATAAAGAATGTCGTTGACCAGCGTGCTTTTGCCGGAGCCGGAGACGCCGGTCACGACGGTCATGATGCCAACCGGGAATTTAGCGGTGATGTCCTTCAGGTTGTGGCTGCGAGCGCTTTCCACCGTGATCCACTTGCCGGTGAGCGGGCGTGGGACGAGCCGGTGCATCGTCGAGATTTCGCCGGCGAGGTAGCGGCCGGTGAGCGAGGCCGGCGTGTGCATGATGTCGGCCGGCGTGCCTTCGGCGACGACCTGGCCACCGAGACGGCCGGCGCCGGGGCCAAGGTCGAGCACATAGTCCGCATGACGGATGGTCTCTTCGTCGTGCTCCACAACGAGGACGGTATTGCCCAGATCGCGCAGCGATTCCAGCGCCTGGATGAGCCGCTGGTTGTCGCGCTGGTGAAGGCCGATCGAAGGCTCGTCGAGAACGTAGAGCACGCCGCGCAGCCGGGAGCCGATCTGCGTCGCAAGCCGGATACGCTGGCCTTCGCCGCCGGACAATGTGGCGGCATTGCGTTCGAGCGAGAGATAGCTCAGACCGACGGCGTTCAGGAACTGCAGGCGCTCCACGATTTCTTTGCGAAGCCGCTCTGCGATGAGAGCCTCGCGTGCCGTGAAAGTGATGGCGCGAGCGCGTTCGAGCGCGCGTTCCATGGAGAGCGCGGTGAATTCCGCGATGGACATGCCGTCGATCTTGACGGCGAGCGATTCGGGACGCAGGCGCTGCCCGTGGCAGACCGGGCACTCTGAAGCCGACATGTACTGCATCATCCACTCGCGATAGGTGTCCGAGCGGGCCTCTTCGAGCGAATCGCGCAGATACGCGAGGATGCCGTGAAAGCCGGTGCGCGGTGCTTCGGACAGTGGCGGTCCAACGAGCAGGAGTTCCTGCTGCTTCAACGTGAGTTGCTCGAAGGGGAGCTTCAGGTCGATCTTGTACTTTTGCGCCGCAAGGTTGATGAGGCGGATCAGGTACTGCGACCCTGAACCGGGGCCAAGCCCACCATCCAGCAGAGGCTTCGACCAGTCGGTGATGATCTTCGCCGGGTCGAAGTCGTAAATGCTGCCCAGGCCGTGGCACTCCGTGCAGGCCCCGTAAGTGGAATTGAACGAAAAGCTGCGTGGCTCCAGTTTTGGCACGTCGAGCCCGCAGTCGGGGCAGGCCATGGACGAGGAGTAGAGCTGCTCGTCCTTCTGGCTCGCGACCAGCACAAGGCCATTGGCCATCTGCAGAGCCTTCTCCACCGAGGCGGTGAGGGCCTTTTCGATGCCGGGCTTCAGGACGGCGCGATAGACGATCGCCTCAATGGTGTGGTTCTTGCGCTTTTCGAGGATGGGCGGATCGGAGAGGTCGCGGATCTCGCCATCGACGCGTGCGCGGAAGCCCTGCTGATCGAGCTTGTCGAGCAGGTCCTTGAATTCGCCTTTGCGTCCGCGAACAACCGGCGCGTAGATCGTGACGCGCTCGCCGGGCGTGAGAGCGAGAATGCGCTCGACGATCTGCTCGGCGGACTGGCGGGAGATTTGCCGGCCGCAGCGCGGGCAATGCGGCACGCCGACCGAGGCATAGAGCAGGCGCAGGTAGTCGTAGATCTCGGTGATGGTGCCGACAGTGGAGCGTGGGCTGCGGCTGGTGGTCTTCTGTTCGATCGAGATCGCCGGCGACAAGCCTTCGATGGAATCGACGTCGGGGCGCTCGATCTGATCTAAAAACTGGCGGGCGTAGGCCGACAGCGTTTCAACATACCGGCGCTGGCCTTCCGCATAGATGGTGTCAAAAGCGAGCGAAGACTTCCCGGATCCGGAAAGGCCGGTAACGACAGTAAGAGCGTTGCGCGGAATCTGGACGTTGATGTCGCGCAGATTGTGCTGGCGGGCGCCGCGTACGGTGATTTGGGTGATGGCCATAGCACAGGAGCCGTAGATTGTAAATCGGAAAGTCGGCTAAATGGACGGATATCCGGATAGCACTGGAGTACCAGTTGCAAAATGGGACATTCCGTCTAGAATTCGGAAAGTTGGTTCCTTTCGTATCTTATTCGCCAACAGAAAAGCGGGTCAATGTGTCTCCGCTCTGTTAGGAATGGCATCGGAAGAATTTATCGGGATGCTGATTGGGAGCATCCAATCACCGGCAGTGAAGGGCCCCGGCCCGAAACGGGGAGTGGATTGAGGATATGCAGGACGCGGTGAACACGTTGATGCTGGTTTGCGCGGCGCTCGCCTCGCTGGCTTTGGGAGTTCTGGTGGCCTACGGAATGTGCAGGGCCGCATTTGCAAAGTTGTTCCGCCACGCCGGCGAAGTGGCAGCCCAGCGTGCCACGGCGAAGATCGCTCCCCCAGTCTCCCAGCCCGATTCCCTCTAGCTTCTGCACAGTTGCTGGTTGGTAATCACTGGACTTCGTGCTGCGCGCACGAGGGTTTTCTGTTTTTCAGCATTCGGTTCGCCATCAGCGTCTGAGCGCGGCTGTGGGCTTCAATTCCAGAGCTGCCGCAACCTCCGCCACACGCCGATACGATTCCAGGCGGTCCTCAAGCTCCCATGTATCGGTGACCGCGATCACCTCGTCAGCGCCGGTGGTGGCGACCAGGGCCTCGAGACCCTCTTTGACGGTCTCACTGGAGCCGACGATCGCGGCGCGCAGCTTGCTTTCAACGGCTGCTGCTTCCCAGTCCTGCCAGATCGCATCCATCGAATCCACCGGCGGCAGAAGCTCAACGGGCTGGCTGCGGATGAGGCGCAGAAAGCGCTGTTGCGGTGTGGTGAAGAGACGCCTGGCAGCGGCGTCAGTTTCCGCGGCCAGCATCGGCACGCCGACGATTAGCCACGGCTCCCGCAGAACCTCGCTGGGACGGAAGTTTCTGCGGTAGAGCTGAGTAGCCGCATAGAGCAGCTCGGGTGCGAAGTGGGCCGCAAAAGCGAAAGGCAGTCCAAGCTGTGCGGCCAGCAGCGCGCTGAAGTCGCTCGATCCCAGCAGAGTAATGGGGACATTCGTGTTCTGTCCGGGAATCGCCTTGACCGCCTGACCCGGGTGTTCCGGTCCGAGATAATTGCGCAGCTCTTCAAGAAGGGCGGGAAAGTCGTCGCCGGTCTGCTGGTGGTCGCGCCGCAGAGCCCGCAGGGTGTGAAAGTCGCCGCCCGGCGCGCGGCCCAGGCCGAGATCGATGCGATCCGGGTAGATGGCAGCGAGGGTGCCGAACTGCTCGGCGACGACCAGCGGGGCGTGATTGGGGAGCATGACTCCACCACTGCCGACGCGAATGGATTTGGTGGCGCCGGCTATGTGGCCGATGAGAACCGAGGTGGCGGAGCAGGCAATTCCGGCGATGGAGTGATGCTCAGCCAGCCAGAAGCGACGGTAGCCCCACGCTTCCGCGTGCTGCGCGAGTTCGACCGAGCGCGCGATGGCGGTCCCGGGCTGCTCGCCGGGACGCATGCCGACCAGATCGAGGATGGAAACAGGAAGAGACACGTTGGGTTAGATGAAGCACTGGCAGTGAAGGGTGCGAGGGGCGCTTCGAACACGCGGGACCGGTCCGGACGCTTCGCACTTCGGCCTTTGCGCTTTCGCTCTATTCGTCGCGGATCGCCTCCATGGGATCGACGGAGGCAGCGCGCCCAGCCGGAAAAATAAACGCCAAAGTCAAAACCGCCAAGCAATACCGCAAGCGTGGCCAGTGCCATGAGCGGACTGCCGGCGCTTACGCCATAAAGCAGAGACTGCAGGAAGCGGCCAGCGGCCGCAGCCAGGGCTGCTCCTGCGACGACACCCGCCAGGATACGCAGCGCGGTTCCGCGCGCCAGCGTGGTGACGATCTGCTGGCGTCGCGCGCCAAGCGCCATGCGGATGCCGATCTCGCGGCGGCGTTCGGTGACCGAGCGCGACAGGATGCCATACAGTCCGGTAGCCACCAGAGCCAGGGCGAGCAATGCGAATCCGCCGGAGACGCTGGAGAGCAGACGCTGGCGGCTCAGGTCGTAACGGATCGCATCGCGGAACAGGTAAGTGCGTGGCGCGGGTGCACCCGGGAAGACGCGGGCGAACGCCTGACGGACGGCGGCCGTCGCCAGCGCGGGGTTCGCGGCGCGAATGCCGAGACTGTACCAGGAGAAGGAGCTCTCCGTCTTTGGCTTCAGCGGAGAATAGACCACCGGTGGCGCCGGTTCGAGCAGGCTCCTCATGTGTGCGTCTTCGGCGATTCCGATCACACGGCACGACGCGCGGTCGGATGGTTTCTCCGTGCCATCGCCGGTGTTGAGCAAGCCGCCGAGAGCCGATTGGCCGGGGAAGAACCAGGCCGCTGCAGAGGCGCTGACGACGCAGACCGATTCACCGGCACCGTCCGATGCCTGAAAGCCGCGTCCCTGAAGAATGCGCGTGCCCATCACGTCGAAGTAATCGGCGGAGGCCGTCTCAGGCCAGACTTGCTGATTGCTGAGCAGATTGCCTTTCGCATCGCGCGCGTAATAACCGCTGACGGAAAAGCCGCCGTTGATCGGCGCCATGGACATCAGCGCGGCAGAGCGAATTCCGGGTGCGCCCTGGACCTGGCGGAGAAGTTCCATCGCTTTGGCGGCCTGATCGGGGACGGGAACTCCGATGTTGGCCACGTCAATTTCTGTGAGGAGTGTCTGATCGGCATTGAAGCCGGAGTGCTCGCGCAGGTAGCTGGAAAGCGTTCCGGCCAGCAGCAGCGCCGCATTCAGCAGGACGATGCCGAGAGCGACCTGCGCCGGGATGATCCAGCGGCCGAGACGATGCGCGCTGCGGGCGGAGGCCGTGGTCTTCAGATCGGTGGCGGGAGCCGTGTGCGAGGCGCGCCATGCCGGCCACAAACCGGCGAGCAGCGCGGCGCCCAGACTGACCGCGGCCGCAAACAGGAACACAACGGCGCCAGCCTGCAACCGCATCGCCTCCGGCCGCCCCGGACCGGAGATCATGCTGACGAGCAGCCGAGCCATTTCCCATCCGAGCAAGGCGCCTCCCGCGAGGCCGCCGGCGCCGAGCAGCAGCGTCTCGGTGAGGACCTGGGAGAGAAGGCGGCGGCGGGTTGCGCCCAGAGCGCTGCGCATGGCGAACTCATGCAGCCGCGAGCTGACGCGCGAAACCACCACCAGCGCGACGTTGACCCCGCAGAGCAGCATCATCAAGCCACAGAGAGATTCAAGGGCCACCAGGGGCTTCGCGTACTTCCAGCGCAGCCAGGATCGGCCGCTGCGGCCCGATTCCACGCCGAGTTTGAAGTCGGCAAAGAATCCCGAAGTAAGGAAGTTGTGCGAGCGATCTGCGGCTTCGGTCACCTGCCCGCGGATCGCGGCCAGATTGGCCTGAGCCTGTTGCACGCTTTCGCCAGGGCGCAGGCGCCCCATCACCGTCAGCCAGAAGGCGCCGGGCGCGTACAGCATCGAGTCTTTGGGATGCATGACTTTCTCGAAGCTGAGCGGCAGCAGCACGTCGAACGATTGTTCCGGCGAGACGCCGTCAAAGCCGCGGGGAAGAACGCCGACGATGGTGATGTTGTTGTTCTCGATGCGCAGGGTTCGACCGACGATCGAGGGGTCGGAGTGGAAGGCGGTCCGCCAGAAGTCGTAGCGAAGAAGAGCTTCCGGCTGGTACGCGCTGTTCTGCTCGCCGGCGCCGGGCTCGAACGCTCTGCCCAGCGCGGGCTGCAGCTCGAGGACCGGAAACAGTGAGCCGGTGGTCAGCGCGATGGGAATTTTCTGCGCATGCCCGTTACGAGTCATCGTGGCGTCGTTGCCGGTCCACGCGAAGAGCCCGGTCGCAACCTTCTGCTGTTTCTTGAGCGCCACGTATTGCGGGTAAGAGAGGCCGATGTCGCTCTCGCCCTTGCGGAAGGTGTAGCGGATCAGCTGATTGGGATCGGGGACGGGCAGGCTGCGCAGCAGAATCGACCACGTCAGCAGAAAGATGGCGGTGTTGGCGCCGATGCCGAGAGCCAGCGTAACCATGGCGACGATTGCGTATCCCGGCGATTTGCGGAGCTGGCGGAGCGCGAAGCGAAGATCCTGTGCGAGGGTGAACATCGAGCTTTCTCCCTTGTGTGTAACCGTTGTGGTTACAGATTCATGAAGCTATTCCGTGCGCAGCGCCTCAATCGGGTCCACGCTTGCCGCGCGGCGAGCAGGCAGATAGCTCGCCGCAAGTCCAAACAGCCCGAGCGTGAGCACAACAAGCAGAACGGTGGCGACGTCCCAGACGGCGGCTCCATACAGGAAGGAGCGCAGTACGCCGCTGGCCGCCCAGGCGACGCCGAGGCCCACAGCTACGCCGGCGCCGAGCAGGACCAGAGCATGGCGCAGGACAAGCCAAAGGATGTTCTCGCGCTGCGCGCCCAGCGCGATGCGCAGGCCGAGCTCGCGGGTGCGCTGGCTCACCGAATACGCGAGCAGCCCGTAGATGCCGGCCACGGCAATAAGCAAAGCAACAAAGCCGAACATCGCCAGCAGGCGGGCGGCGAGCGTCTGGCCACCCAGGGAATCGTCCACCACCTGCTGCATCGTGGTCTGGTCCGCGAACGCCAGATTCGGGTTCAGCTCGTGGACGGCATCGCGAACGGTCCGAAAGGCGGCTTCCGGCGCAAGATGCGTGCGGACGGCGATGTCCATGTGAAAGGTGGCGAGGATCGAATACAAGTCCTGGCCGGGAACCAGTTGCTCGAGGTCGAAGTAAAGCTCCGGAGCCGACGCGGTGCGCGCTGAATCCTGGTGGACGTCCGCGATGGTGCCGACGATGATGGCGCTCAGAGCTCTTGTCATCGTCGTCCCACTTGAGCCGCACCCCCAGCGGATCGCGGCCGCTCAGGACGCGCCGCACAAATTCCTGGTTGACGAGAACCGCGAGCGGCCCACCTGGATGATCGGACTCAGCGAAGCTGCGGCCCCTGGTGATGGCGATGCCCATGGTCCGGAAGTAGTCGGCGTTGCTGGCGCGCACGGCAGCGCCGACAACATCTTTCTTTGCCGGTTGAGGGCGATCTGCCGCCCAGACATCGAGCGTGAAGTGGTTCGAGGTGAAAGGACGAATGGTGGCCAGGCCGACCGACTGGATGCCCGGCGCGTGGCGCAGCTTCTGCTGCAGCGGATCGTAGAAAGTCGTGACGATGCTGGGCGCTTTTTGTCGCCGCCCGTCCACCAGGCGCCGTGGGTGGGCATGAATATCGAAGCTGGCGTCGACCTGCTCCGGGGCAAAGCCGAGGTTGGTGTGGCGGAGTTGCCAGAGCGTCTGGATGAGCAGGCCTGCGGCGATGAGCAGAGCCAGCGTCATGCCGATTTCGCCGACCACCAGCGCGTCGCGCCAGCGCGCATGCTTGTTGCTGGTGCCGGAGGCGGCGGCGCCATCGCGCAGGCCTTCCTGGACAGGAAGGCTAGCGCCGTAAAGACCAGGGCCGACGCCGAAGAAGACGGCCGAGAGGCAGGAGAAAAGAATCAGCACCGCGCAGACGCCGGCATCGATGTGGATGTGCTCGCCAAAGGGGATGGCGTTGGCGAGATAGTGGCTGAGGATGCGCAGCGCAGTCCATGCGGCGGCGAGCCCGGCGGCGCCGCCGACCAGGCTGACCAGCAGGCTTTCGGTAAGGAATTGCCGGACCAGGCGCGATTTCGGCGCGCCGAGAGCGCCGCGGATCGCCAGCTCGCGGCGGCGCGCATTGGCACGGGCCAGCATCAGGCCGGCGAGGTTCGCGCAGGCGATGAGCCATACCACCCCGACGGCGGCATCGAGGGCGAACAGGCCGGAGCGGACATTATCGGTCGCCACATCGCGCAGCGACTCCACGCGCACCGGTTCGGGCGACTCATCGGCATATTCGTGGAGCAGTTGGGCATGGATGGCCGTGATCTCGTCCTGCGCCTGTCTTACAGAGATGCCCGGCCGCAGCCGTGCGACGGCGGAGAGCGAGGCGTTGCCGCGATCTTCGAAGGAGTGATCGTTGGGCAGAGGCGAGTAGATTTCGTCCCGGTCTGTCTGCGGGAATTCGAAGTGCGGCGGCATCACGCCGATGACCGTATAGGGATCGCCATTGATGGGGACGGTTCTGCCGATCGACCGATCGGTCGTCGTGAAACACCTTTTGCCAGACGGAGTCGCCAAGGATGACGACCTGGGCGCGGCTCTGGTGTGCATCTTCAGGAAGAAAGCCGCGGCCGATGGCCGGCTGCGCGCCGAGAACGTCGAGCAGGTTGGCGCTGGCGCTGATCTGCGCGACGAGTTCCGGGTTGTCGCGGCCGCCCAGCGTGGGCACCTGGATGGTCCACCACGCTACGTCGGAAAAGACGTGGCTCCGCGCCTTCCAGTCCCGAATGTCGGGCAGCGAAGCTGGGTCGAAGCCACTGCCATTCACCGGATGCGGAGAGATCTGGACCAGCTGCGATGCGGAGCGATACGGCATGGGCCGCAGCAGGACCTGCTCGATCACCGAGAACATCGCAGCGTTCACGCCAATGCCCAGCCCCAGAGTCACAATCGCCGTGACCGCGAACGCGGGGGACTTTCGTAGTTGTCGCAGGGCGTAGCGAAGGTCCTGAGGCAGAGAAGTCATGCGCAGCTCTCCAAATTTGGATCAGCAATTGTAGCGCCGGTCCTGAGGTGGCAGGCGCCGGGCAAGAGGCTGATTTTTGAGACGATGATGCGGTGCGCAGGGACTCCCCGGTGTCCGGAATTGGCCTCGGATTGTTCGGAAATGGGCAATGGCGTTTTCGCAACCGGACCCGAACGGGTTGACTCGGTTACCCTGAGAACGGGTGAGCTCAGATGGCGACGATCAGGCAGGAAGACTTCATTCAGAGCGTGGCGGACGCGCTGCAATACATCAGCTACTACCATCCGGTGGACTACATCACCAGCCTCGGCCGCGCGTATGAGCGGGAGCAGTCGCCGGCGGCAAAGGACGCCATCGCGCAGATCCTGATCAACTCCCGCATGTGTGCCGAGGGCCACCGGCCCATCTGCCAGGACACCGGCATCGTGACGGTTTTTGTGAAGATCGGAATGGACGTCCGCTGGGGCGCGACCATGACCGTCCAGGAGATGGCCGATGAGGGCGTGCGCCGGGCCTATCTGAATCCTGACAACACGCTGCGCGCGTCGATCCTCGCCGATCCGGCGGGTGCCCGCAGGAACACCCGCGACAATACCCCCGCCGTCGTCAGCATTGAGATGGTCAAGGGCGGCGAGGTCGAAGTGACCGTCGCGGCTAAAGGCGGCGGCAGCGAGGCCAAGTCGAAATTCGCCATGCTCAACCCATCGGACTCGGTGGTCGAGTGGGTGCTGAAGACCGTCCCCACCATGGGCGCCGGCTGGTGCCCGCCAGGCATGCTGGGAATCGGCATCGGCGGCACGGCGGAGAAAGCGATGCTGCTGGCCAAAGAATCCCTGATGGACCCGATCGATATGCGCGAGCTGCTGGACCGTGGGCCGAAGAACGGGCTCGAGAAGATGCGCATCGAGATTTACGAAAAGGTGAACCAGCTGGGCATCGGCGCACAGGGGCTGGGCGGCTTGACGACGGTTCTCGACGTAAAAATCCGCGACTACCCGACCCACGCGGCGAATCTGCCGGTGGCGATGATTCCCAACTGCGCGGCGACGCGGCACGCGCACTTCGTGCTCGATGGCTCGGGGCCGGTGGCGCTCGAGCCGCCCTCGCTCAAGGACTGGCCGCAGCTGGCTTACGACGTGTCGTCGCGCGCGGCGCGTGAATCTGGACACCGTGACGCCGAGGAAGTGGCGACCTGGAAGCCGGGCGAGGTCGTCCTGCTGCGCGGCAAGCTGCTCACCGGACGCGACGCGGCCCACAAGCGCATGACCGACATGCTCAACCGCGGTGAAAAGCTGCCGGTGGACTTCACGAATCGCTTCATCTATTATGTGGGGCCCGTGGACCCGGTGCGTGAGGAAGTGATGGGACCCGCCGGGCCGACGACCGCCACGCGCATGGACAAATTCACGCGCCAGATGCTGGAGCAAACCGGCCTGCTGGGGATGGTCGGCAAAGCCGAGCGCGGACCGGCGGCTGTCGAGGCGATCCGTGACAACCACGCCGTGTATCTGATGGCGGTGGGCGGCGCGGCGTATCTTGTTTCGAAGGCCATCGCGCTGCGCGTGTCGTCGCGTTTGAAGACCTCGGCATGGAGGCGATCTACGAGTTCACGGTCGAGGACATGCCGGTGACGGTCGCCGTCGATGCACAGGGAACATCCGTGCACGAGACCGGCCCACGCGAGTGGAAAGCGAAGATTCAGTCCGAATTTGCTGGTGTGCCGATCCTGGCCTAAGACTCGCAGTCCGTAGCAGGAAGCCTCACGAAAGAGAAGGAACCCCTCATGGGAAAGATGGTTCTGCCGGACGATCCGAGTTGCTGGCCGCCGCTGCCGCTCGACGAGTTCAAAGACACCTGCGCGACCCTCCACATGTGGACGCAGATCGTCGGCAAAGTGCGTCTGAAGCTCACGCCGCTGGTGAATCACTGGTGGAACGTGCCGCTGTACGTGACGGCGCGCGGGCTCACCACCTCGCGCATTCCTTACGGCGCGAGGGCGTTCGAAATGCACTTCGATTTCCTGGCCCACCAGTTGGTGCTTGAAACCAGCGAAGGCACAGTGAAAACCCTCGCGCTGAAACCGCAGACCGTCGCCGACTTCTACCGTTCCTGCATGGCCATGCTGCACGGCGAAGGCATCGACGTCGCGATCTGGCACATGCCGGTCGAAGTGCCGGATCCGATTCCGTTCGACCAGGACACCATGCACGCGGCTTACGACGCCGCGATGGCAGAGAGGTTCTGGCGCATTCTCCTGAGCGTCGACGCGGTCTTCCAGGATTTCCGCTCGGAGTTCATCGGCAAGTCCAGCCCCGTGCATTTCTTTTGGGGGAGCTTCGATCTTGCCGTCACACGGTTTTCGGGACGCAGGGCGCCGGAGCGTCCAGGCGCCGACTCCATCACGCGCGAGGCCTACTCGCATGAGGTGAGCAGCGTCGGTTTCTGGCCCGGTGGCGGCAACGTGCCGGGTGCTGCATTCTATTCCTACGCGGCGCCGGCCCCGGCAGGGTTCGCCGAGGCGCGCGTTCGTCCGGACGCGGCGACGTGGGACAAGGGCCTCAGCGAATTTCTGCTGATGTACGACGATGTGCGCGCCAACGCCTCGCCGAGCCGAGCGCTGCTGGAGTTCTGCCGGAGCACCTATCAGGCGGCGGCGCGCTTCGGCCAGTGGGATCGCGGCGCGCTGGAACGCACCGCATAGAAGAATGGAGGAGCCATGGCAGAAGAATGTTCACATCTGGGCACGATCAAAGTGAAGACCACCACCACGCATGTATGTGAAGAGTGCGTGAAGCTCGGGGACCGCTGGGTGCATTTGCGGCTCTGTCTCGAATGCGGGAACGTGGGTTGCTGCGATTCGTCGAAGAACAAACACGCGACGAAGCATTTTCACGCGACAAAGCATCCCCTGATCCGTTCCATCGAGCCGCGCGAGAACTGGGTCTGGTGCTACGTGGACGAGGTCTCGCCGGGCGAAATCCGCGGCGGCGAATTCCTGGCCGCTTAGAGCGCCCTGCACAGCACGTTCCTTTCGGACCGCGTGCAACGCGGCTGCCGTGTAATTGTTTTGTATTCGGCACGATTGAGGACTTGACGAAGGACGAGACTGGAGGCAACTCCAGGTCCGGCCTCGCTCATGTGCTCTGTAGCTCGTTCTCTTAACGAGTGCAACGGTTGGCTGGGGCATCTCGAGGTCCCGATGAATGTCCTGCTGGTCTATCCCAGTTTTCCTGATACGTACTGGAGTTTTCGCGGAGCGCTGTCCTTCCAGGGCAAGCGCGCTGCGCAGCCGCCGCTGGGCCTGATGACCGTGGCTGCGCTGCTGCCCGCATCGTGGAAGAAGCGCCTGATCGATACCAATGCGGAGAAGCTGAGAGATTCGCACCTCGCATGGGCCGATGTGGTCCTGTTGAGCGCCATGCACGTGCAGCGGGAGAATCTGATCGAGATCGTTCGCCGCTGCCGCACGAAGGGGCGTTCGCACGGTCATCGGAGGCCCGATCACGAGCAGCATCGCGGCCGCGGAACTCGAAGCCGACCATATCGTGATCGGCGAAGCGGAAGACGTGATCGCCGAGCTGGCCAGGGAGCTCGAAGCCGGTACGGCCCGGCGCGTCTATCAGGCGGCTGAGCGGCCTGCGATGACGAGCAGCCCCATGCCGGACCTGAGCCTGATCCGGATGAAGCACTACAGCACCATGACCATGCAGTATTCGCGCGGATGCCCGTTCAACTGCGAGTTCTGCGACATCATCGAAATCTATGGGCGCAGACCGCGAACCAAGGCGGTGCCGCAAATGCTCGCCGAACTCGATCAGCTCTACGCCGCCGGCTGGCGTGGACCCGTCTTCGTCGTCGACGACAACTTCATCGGCAATAAGGTGCGCGTGCGGGATCTGCTCGTGGCCCTGGCGGAGTGGCAATGCGAGCGGCGCTATCCGTTCCGCTTCATCACCGAAGCGTCGCTGAATCTTTCCGACGATCGCGAGCTGATGCAGGCCATGAAGGATGCCGGGTTCGTCTCGGTGTTTCTCGGCATCGAGACGCCCGACGAGTCAAGCCTCGCCGCGACGCAGAAACACCAGAACACCGCCGCGACCTGCTCGAGAGTGTGGCAGCCATCCAGGACCACGGAATCGAGGTGATGGGTGGATTCATCCTCGGCTTCGACACCGACCGCGATGACATCTTCGACCGGCTCGTGGAGTTCATTCAGAAGAGCGCGATCCCCATCGCCATGGTGGGGCTGCTGCAGGCATTGCCGGGCACCCAGTTGTTCCGCCGCCTGTCGCGCGAAGGGCGAATTCTGCACCCCGGCGATGGCAACAACACCAGCTGCGAGCTGAACTTTCTGCCGCGGATGAATTCGCAGCGTCTCGTCGAGGGATACCGGTCGGTTCTGCGGCGCATCTACAGCCGCGATGCCTACTACGACCGCGTGCGTGCCTACCTGGAGCGGTGCAGGCCCCACTACCGCTCCAGCATTACCCTGGGAAATGTGCGGGCGTTGCTCTTATCCGTTTTGCGCCTGGGGATGCTGGGCCACGCGCGCCGCAGCTACTGGAAATTCCTGCTGGTAGCCGCCACGCGCTATCGCAGATCCTTTGGCGCCGCGATGACCATGGCTGTGATGGGCTATCACTTCCAGCGAATTACCGAGCAGGTCATGGAAGCGGATCAGTAAAGAAGTCCTGGTGCGAAAGGGGAAGTCTGGTGCGAAAGGGGGGACTCGAACTTGAGGCGCCTTGCGGGCGTCTGAGCCCGCAGCCGAAATCCTGAGCGAGTCGAAGGCGAGTCGAAGGACCTCTGTTGAAACGCCCTCCAGGGAAGTCTGGTGCGAAGGGGGGACTCGAACCCCCACGGGTTGCCCCGCCAGATCCTAAGTCTGGTGCGTCTGCCAATTCCGCCACTCTCGCACGTATATTCCCACGCGGACCCTGCCTCATTGTAGCTGTGCCATGCGGTAGTCTGGTGAGGCTATGAATCCATCGAGCCAAAAATCCAGCTCACCCAGACCGACGAGTATCGAGAGATCTACTCCAACAGCGTCCAGGTGCGCGTCAGCGTCTGGGATTTCTGCTCGTCTTCGGCCTCGTGCATCAGGAATCGCCTGAGCAGGTGAATGTGAACAACACTCTGGGCGTGTATCTGAGCCCGCAGCAGGCCAAAGCGCTGTAGAACATCCTCGGCCAGAACCTGGCGCAGTACGAGCAGACCTTCGGGTCGCTCGCCCTCGAGCCCCAACCGCCGAAGGGGCCCGTTCACTGAGGCGTCAGCAGTGAGGCGGCTCCTCGTGCCGTTGCCTGGTGGGTGGTTCTGCCGGCCATCTTCGCCGCCGTGCTGGCCGCGCATGCGCCGCTTCTGCACCTCCCTTATTACTGGGATGAAGCAGGCTACTACATCCCCGCGGCGTGGGATTTCTTCCGCACCGGATCGCTGATTCCGATCTCCACCTTGTCGAACGGGCATCCGCCGCTGCCCTCGATCGCACTGGCTGCTTGCTGGAAGCTCCTCACCTTCGCGCCCTGGGTCACGCGAACCGCAATGTGCGTTGTGGCCGCGCTCGCACTGACGGCGGTGTGGCGACTCGCGGTGATCGCGACAGGCAGGCAGTCCGTCGCGCTGGCAACCGTGCTCCTCACTGCCATCTA
>CAVPCB010000133.1:0-5887 GCA_963702285.1 uncultured Acidobacteriaceae bacterium
GCGCGGCTGGAGGAGTACGAGCGCATGGCACGCGATCTGGGCGCGCGCGTGGTGACGCTGAAGGATAAGAAGGTGGCTGACGCGCTGATCGAATTCGCGCGGAAGGAGAACATCTCCCATGTTGTGTTCGGTCAGTCGGCCCGCACTCGATGGGACATCCTGATTCATGGCTCGATCATCAACCGCTTCCTGAACGAAATGCGCGACACCACGGTGCAGGTGGTCCCGGTTCAGAAGGAAGTGAAAGCGGCGGGGCGGCGCCAGTGATGCCGGCTGCGATGAACCGGGAGTCGATGCTGGCGCGGATCCGGAGCCGCACCGAGCCTTTCGACATCGTGATCATTGGCGGAGGGGCCACGGGCGCCGGTATTGCTGTCGATGCAGCGAGCCGCGGCTTCTCCACACTGTTGCTGGAGCGCGAGGACTTCGGCAAAGGCACTTCCAGCCGCAGCACCAAGCTGGTTCATGGAGGGGTCCGGTACCTGGAGCAGGGCAATCTTTCGCTGGTGATGGGAGCGCTGCGGGAAGGGGGCATCCTCCGTCGCAACGCGCCGCACCTGGTTCACGATGTACCCTTCGTCGTCCCCAACTACTCGTGGTGGGAGACACCGTTCTACGGGATCGGGCTGAAGGTCTACGACCTGCTCGCCGGGCAATACGGCTTTGGCAAGTCCAGGCTGCTGTCGCGGGAAGAGACGCTGGAGCGTCTGCCGACGTTGCGTCAGGACGGACTGCGCGGCGGCGTTGTCTACCATGACGGGCAGTTTGACGATGCTCGCCTGCTGATCCACCTGCTGCTGACAGCCGTGGATCAGGGGGCGATGGTTCTGAACTACGCGCCGGCGGTCGAGATCCGAAGAGGGTCGGATGGGTTCGTCTGCGGCGTGGTGGCCGAGGATCGCGAGTCCGGACAGCGCTTTGCCGTTGACGCGCAGGTCGTCATCAACGCAACCGGCATCTTCGCCGACGAGACACGGCGGCTGGCGGATGCCAATGCGAGCGCGATGATGGTGCCGAGTCAGGGCATCCATCTGGTGCTGGACGGGTCTTTTCTTCGCGGCAAGACAGCCATCATGGTGCCGCATACCAGCGATGGGCGGGTGCTGTTCGCGATTCCGTGGCACGGCCACACGGTTGTGGGCACGACCGACACGCCCATCGACGGACCGTCGTATGAGCCGCTGCCGTTCGCCCATGAGATTGAGTTCGTGCTGGAGACGGCGAGCGAATACCTGAGCCGCCCGCCGAAGCGCGAGGATGTGCTGAGCGTGTTTGTGGGCATTCGGCCGCTGGTGCGTCAAGCGGGAGCCAGCGCTACGACCACGTCGTCGCTGTCGCGCGATCACACGGTTCACATCGACGATTCGGGGTTGCTGACCATTGCAGGCGGCAAGTGGACGACGTACCGGCAGATGGCGGAGGACACGGTCGATCACGCCATCATGCTGGGCAAGCTGGGCGAGAAGCCATGCGTGACGCGGGAGTTGCGGATCCATGGGTACCTCGAGGATGCCTCTGCGCTCAATCACCTCTGGGTTTACGGGGCGGATGCGGAGAGGATTCGGGCTCTGGTTGAAGAGTCGCCGGCACTGGGGAAGCAGCTCGATCCGGCGCTGCCGTCGATTGCGGCCGAGGTGGTCTGGGCGGTGCGGGAGGAGATGGCGCGGGCGCTGGAAGATGTGCTGGCGCGGCGAACGCGGGCGCTGTTCCTGGATGCGCGGGCCGCGCTGCGCATGGCTCCCGACGCTGCGGCTCTGATGGCCGGCGAACTGGGCCGGGATCAGGCCTGGGTTGATGCCGAGCTGGCGCGGTTCCGGAAGCTGGCGGCCGGCTATCTGCTGCCCGGGTCCGACTGATCCCCTGGGCGGTGGACGAAACGCCTGCAGCGGTGGCAGCACTATTCACCGATGGACTCGGGACCCACTCAAAATGGGTTGTCGATGGCTGCGGTCCGGGGTATATTGCTCCCAGTTCCGCAGTCCGACTCCTCTGAACGCGCCGATCGCACCCCACGCTGAGCTGTTGCGGTCGGGCTCATTCTGCGGAAGCAGTCACAACAACACATCGGAGACGAAGTGTATGCGTAAGGTCGTCCTGGTTCTCCTCCTCAGTGCTGTGGCCCTGCTGCCTGCGTCGGGTCAGGAAAAGCGTCGCGTTGCGATCATGGACTTCGGGTATGGGACGGTCATGACCAGTGTTCAGGCCATCTTCGGGACCAAGCAGGATATCGGCAAGGGCATCTCGGACCTGCTGGTGAACCAGCTGGTGAACGACGGGACGTACCGGGTGTTCGAGCGGGCGGCGCTGGACAAGATCCTCAACGAGCAGAACTTCTCCAACAGCAACCGCGCCGATCCATCGACGGCGGCGAAGATCGGCAAGCTGGCCGGGGTGGACACGATCATCATCGGGGACATCACGACGTTCGGGCGCGACGATAAGAACTATGGTGGGGGCGCGGTCGGGTACGGGCTGGGCAAGTTCGGCGTGGGCGGCCTGGGGGTTCACAAGGCAAAGGCGATCGTGGAGATCACGGCGCGGATTGTGGACGTGAACACCGGGGAGATCCTGGCGTCGGTGACCGGACACGGCGAGTCGAAGCGCTCGGGCACAGACATGCTGGGTGGCGGCGGCGGCTGGGGCGGCGGCGGCGGCGGGCATCTGGACATGGGCAGCGCGAACTTCGGGCAGACGATCATCGGCGAGGCGACCAAGTCATCGGTGGAGCAGGTGGCGACGGGGCTGGATGGGAAGTCGGCCAATCTGCCGACGATTGCGGCTGCTCCGCCGGCGCCGGTGGACGGGCTGGTGGCGGATGCATCGACGGACGATGTGATCATCAACGTCGGTTCAAGCGCGGGCGTGAAGGTGGGCGACATGCTATCGGTGACGCGGGTGCAGCGGACGGTGAAGGATCCGGCAACGGGCAAGGTGCTGCGGACGATCGATACGCAGGTGGGGACGTTGACGATCACCGAGCGTGGATGCGACCTCGGCGGTGGGCAAGTTCACCGGGGGAGCCAAGCCGGCAGTCGGGGACCATGTGAAGAGGCCTTGACGGAGGCTGTTGGCTGTAGGCGGTAGGCTGTAGCTGGGGCTGGGAGCCTGGGAGCCTCGTAGCTGGGGGTCTACCCCTCTGGAAGTCTTTGATTCTGTTGGGTTGGTACCCCTCGTGGACCCCTGTCTGTTGGCTAGTTTGTTAATGGGTCTTCTGGTGGTGTCTGACGCTTCCAGGTCTCGTAACGAAGCCGGTAGCCTGTAGCCGGTTGCTGGGTCCAGGTCCCTGGGCGTCCGGTGTGGTTCGGGTGGGATTCTGCGGCGCGGATTTTTTGATTTCAGGGGGTCGACCCCCTCGTTGCTCAAAGAATCATCGACATGCGGAGGGGTGGACCCCCCTGGATTGGCGAGATGGTTAAGGGGCTGGGAGCTGGGAGCTGGGAGCTTAGAGCGAGCTTACTGCGAGCATCGAGCGAGCAGCGGAGAATTTCGGAATTTCAGGGGGTCAACCCCCTTCGTTTCTAAAAGAATCATCGACATCCGGAGGGGTCGACCCCCCTGGGATTGGCGAGATCGTTAACACCGCCCTTCCCTCGGCGCTCAGGCCGAATTTCATTTTGTGGACTTAGGCTCGCAAAGGAAAAGCCCGCGTCGATGGCGGGCTTTCGCACACTCTTCTCAGTGTGTTCAGGGTAGCAAGGGGGAAACTCTCGAAGCAAGGAGAAAGGAGAGGGTGGGGGGTACGGAAGTACCGGGATCGCGCTGGGGCGCGATCCCCACATCTGTCAAAACCGGCAGATGTAGGGGCACCCGGCGAATGGTCCTAAGAAGGGTGCGCGCGGAGAAGGGCGCGGGAAGCTGACTTGCCGGATAGAAATGGGCCCTCGGTGAGCGCATTGGCGATTATGCGGAAATCTAAGAGCGCTAAGGTTGGTTGCAAATGTTAATAGCGCGCTTTCGCGGTTACCATTCGATTTGTTCTGAGAAGGACGACACCAGGCTTTGTGGGCTGTGGGCGGGTTATTTCTTTTGCGCCCTCCTTTTCGCAGCGGAGACGCCGAGTTTCTTCGTCCTGTATCCAAGCTTGTTCACATTTATCCAGCTACACGCCGCTGAGGTAATAACGTTGCAGCTCTATACGTGCGCTATCTGAACCAGCGCAGAACGCTCCATCTCAATTGCGCGCTTCATTCGGTCCATTGCGGGTAACGTTGGATTCTTTACACGCTTGGGAAAGCCGTTATGCGTGCGCCCCCTCAAGGTACGGCCATGGACCTTCTTGTGCACGCCGCCCCATTGCTTGAAGAAGAACGGTATTCCAGCATCCTCGCACTGTTTCTGTATCGAGATGACCCATTCCTCTTTCATCGGCCTGGCGCCGGGACCGCTTTCTCCGCCCACGATGACCCACGAAATACCCTTGAGGGAGATTGTCCCGACGTCTTCAAGCAGCGGCTCCACGGATAAGAAACGGACGGCTGCGGGCATGTCTTGCAGTTGCGCAATGCGAGGAACGCCATGCTTCCGGTTTTCGACCGATACTCCCCACCAGATGTGCTTTTCAGCGGCTGCGTCACGCAATATGCCGTTCAGCAGTTCTTTCATGCGTTCCGGGCGTTTCGTGAGGACCTGATAGGTATGCCATCTGCGCAACTTGCATCGTCCTCGTCACCTGCTCGATGAATGAGATCCGGCACACCGGCGATGAAATAAATCGCTCATCGAGTTCACGAAGATCATCTTCGGCTCACTCCAGCGCAGCGGCTCCCCCAACTTCTCCGGTACGAGACGCAGATCGAAGCCTTGTCCGAAGGGATGGCCTTCAATCCCGCGAAACCGTTCAGCGAACCGTTCCGCATAGCAATGCTTGCATCCCGGACTGACCTTAGTGCAACCGCGAACGGGGTTCCATGTGGCGTCTGTCCATTCGATTTTGGAATTCGTAGACATGCCTTACTCCCAGAGGGTCCGCTGATTTGTACCATACTTCAAAACGTCTTTCCAGAACTCGTAGGCTATCTGGTGCTTCGAGAACAAAGCTAGGTAATACAGGGCCATATTGTTGTCGTACGTCTTCACGCGCTTCATGTCATGCGCTTTTCTTGGTAGATAACCGATAGTCGTCATGCTTTGCGCGAACTCCTCGGCGAGGAACACCGGGAAACGGTTCCGTGGCAGATTGGACGCTTCCCAGCGCTGGCGCCAGTCCTTTACGCCCAGAGCCTCGGCTATTTTGGTGCTTCCTGCCGCCATGTAGTTTTCATAATTGCGATTGGCGTCCATCTGAGCCGCAAGAACCATGAAATCCATATAGGCAGCGGACAGGCGCTTCAGCGTATCGAATTTGAACCCGAAATCGTAAGGGTCCACAAGGCACAGGGTGGAGCACTTTTCTCGACGCCGAACCTCGTGGTATCGAATGCAGAATCTCTTCACCGCATTCGTCACAGTCGCCGCCGATGAAGACTACGTCGGCTGACGGGGCAAGAACGTATCACCCGCTGCCCGCAAGGCGTGGAGCTTTTCCCGGGTCTTGCTCACAGAAGATATAGCGATCGAATGGGAACTCCACGTTTAGAGCAACGATCGGTGACCCCATCAGCCTGGTTTCGGCCCCCTTGACCTTACCAAAGCCGGCCCCGGCATAAAGATCGACGTACACGCGAACGTCCCACTTATCTTTCATTCCCTTCGCGAATAGATGGTCATACAGGGCGATGAGGCGATATTTCTCCTCAGCCCATGGCCCTATTTCAGGAAAGATAAGTCCATCATCGGAAACACAAAACTCGTCCATAGAAAGCTCTGCTCTTTTGATTCTATGGTTCATTTCAGAAAACTGACCGTACATGACTCAGGTTCATTAATGCCTTAGTCTTCGTGTTAGGTC
>CAVPCB010000134.1:0-42026 GCA_963702285.1 uncultured Acidobacteriaceae bacterium
GCGCCGTTGTCGTGAAGGTACACGAACCCTGATGTTGATGAGTGGTTTCGGATCGCCCCAGGCTTACATCCCGTAGTGCTGCAGAAACGGCGATGGTGCGTGCGCTCTTCGACGCTCCTTCACGCCCAGTGAAGACGAGATCTCCCGGCAGCAGCGCATCAGATGCTCCGCGATGCCGGGAACACTCTGCTGGGTGATCCGCGAAGTGGGACCGGAAACGCTGACCGCCGCCATCGGATAGCCCACCTCGTTCAGGATCGGCGCGCCGATGCAGCGCACGCCCTCCTCCACTTCTTCGTCGTCGATGGCGTAGCCACGGCGGCGCACGCGCTCCAGCGATCGCAGCAGCGCCTCCGGCGTCATCAGGTACGGTGCGTATAGCGCACGAAGCGAATTTGCCCATGATCTCGGTCTGCATTTCGCGGGCAGAAAAGCAAGCATCGCTTTCCCATCGCCGTACAGTAGACCGGATTCGAGGTTCCAATGCGCGATGCCAGCCATACGCGCCGGTTGTTGGGCTCCACCTTATCCAGATAGACCACGGAGGTCTTCTGCAGAACTCCGAGATGGATCGTCTCGCCCACCTGCGCCGAGAGCCTGCGAAACCAGGGATGCACGCGGGCACGCAGATCGATCTGCTCCACGGCGCGCGTACCCAGCTCGTAGAGCTTCAACCCGAGGCGAAACCGGTTCTCCGGCGTGCGCTCAATCAGGCCGCAGCGCTCCAGCACCATCAGCGCGCGATGCGCGGTGCTCTTTGCAGATCCATCCGCTCGCAGACGTCCGCAAGACCCAGCGGTCCTTCGCTCTCGCCAAGCAAATCCAGCACCGCACTGCGCGGTCCAGGCTCTGCAACTGATAAGGATCGGTAGACCTGCTTTTGCCTGGCTTTTCTCCGTTACGCTCCATTTGCGCCTCTGATGTCTTCTGCCGCATCGCCGACCTCATTTCACCGCGCCAGCCATCCGCCATCCACCACCAGCACTGTGCCGGTTACATAATCGCTTGCCGGCGACGCCAGAAAAATCGCCGCTCCGGCCAGATCTTCCGGGTCGCCCCATCTTCCCGCCAGGAATCCGCTCCAGGATCTGCCGATTCCGCGTCTCATCCTGCTGCAGGGCCGACGTATTTTCGGTCCGGAAATATCCCGGCGCAATCGCGTTCACCTGGACGTTCCGCGACGCCCACTCGTTGGCCAGAGCTTTAGTCAACTGCGCGATGCCGCCCTTCGACGCGGTATAGGCCGCAATGCGAATCCCGCCCTGAAACGCCATCATCGAAGCAATGTTGATGATCTTCCCGCGCTGGCGCTCGAGCATTTTGCTCCCGGCCAGCTGGCACAGCCGAAAAGCGCTGGTCAGATTTACCTGCAGAACCTGCTTCCAGGCTTCAAATCGTGATCGGCAGCCGCTTCGCGGTGAATCATGCCTGCGTTGTTCACCAGAATGTCCGGCGCGCCCATCGCCGCGGTCACGTTGGAAAGAGCCGGTCGGCCCCCTCGTCGTCTCCGAGGTTTGCGGAAAAACTCCGCCTCTCGCGGCCCATCTCGCGAATCTTCCGGGCTGTCTCCTCCGCCGGCCGCCGATTCCCGTGAAGGCCACGGCCGCCCCCGCATCGGCCAGCGCGAGGGCGATAGCTGCACCCAGCCCGCTCGCCGCCCCCGTCACCAGAGCGGTCATTCCATCCAGCCTGAAGCGTTCGGCAATTCCCATCGTCTGCATCGTCCATTCCGCAACAAGGGACGCGATCCCTGAATGCGAACCCGCAAAGATGTCATTCTCCGGACGAGTGCCAGGAATTGTCAAGCATTTCGCATACGGCCGTTCCTCTGAGCGGGCAGAGTCCGCTCTCGCCGCTGGGAAAAGGAAGGGCCGGAGAGCATTGCTCCCCGGCCCCGCTGCATCTACCTCACAGGTTGTTTGTTCTATGTTGTGCCGTTAGGGATGAGCCGTGCACTCATCAGCCTGGCGACGATTTGCTCGTAGATGTCGTTGATCGCCGTCGTTCCGGAGTTATCGCTGTCGGCCTGGCAGCCACTGCTCTGGCTTCCGCCCTGCGCCGCCCAGTCGCTGTAGAAATAGGCTGAGACATGTGCCGTCCTGGGTGGCCATCTGCTGCATGGCCTGGCAGGGCGTGATGCCCTTATGCGTGCCGTAGCTTCTGTCGCTGGTACAGTCGCCGGAGCTGGCGTTGGCGCCATAGGCGATGGAGTACACCTCGGTATTGTTGGGCGTTCCACCGGAGGAATACGTCGCCGCAAATTGGGCCGCGTCGACCGCCTGCCCGCACTCCCCATTCCATGACGGATAGCTGCCGCTGGAAGACGCCTTCAGGAAGGTCGCAGGGTACGTATAGCCCGAGCCCAACGACTGGCTGCCGGTGTAGGTGTATTGGGCGTGAGCAGCAGTGTCCGGCATCGAGTACATGGGCCCACTGGTGGCCGGAGAGGTCGAGTCGCCGTCGCCGAGGATGATCATGACGTTTTCGGAATTGGCATGGCTGGCCTGCTCCTTCAGCAAGGCCGCCTGCGCGGCGTAGATCGCTCCGGCATAGTACGTGCCGAAGTTGCCGTCGAAGCTGGACGGGGCGATACCGGCGCAACCGCTTTTGCCGCCCGCTGCCAGCACCAGAACCGAAGTGGTCTTCAGATTCCCCGAAGCGTCGTTATAGTCCTCTACAAAGGGCGTGACCTGGTAGCTGGCCGCATCGGCGCCGGTCGGGAGCGTATACCCCGAAGCGTCAGTCGGCTTGGGCGGGAACGTATAGGGCATCGCCCATGCTATGCCAGGATACGGGGGCTGGTAGTGCTTCTGCTGCGGATTCACGTTGCCCGACTAGTCGATTTCCGGATTTCGTGTTGATGGTGGCCAGAAAGGGCGTATAGAAGGTGCCGTCGTGGTAGTAAGCGATGCTGTTGTAGCTCGAGGGAACGGTCGTTGTGCAGTTATAGGTTGCTGCGGTTCCGCTGGTGTTAATTCCGACGCCGGACGAAATGCCGGTCGAAGCATTGCTCCCTATCACGACGTTCGGGAACGTAAACAGCGCCACGTGGTCGTAGTTCGTATCGAGATTGGCGAGGAGTCGCCTGAATTCCCTGCAGTGCGCACTGCTCCTGAGTCACGCTGCCGCAATTGGAGTCGGTTTGATCCATGGACAGGGTCGAGTCCACGATCAGCGCGATGTTGTATGGTCTGGGCCGGCTCTTGGTCGCGGTCGAGGTGGCGCTCAGGCTTACCGTCGGTTTGCCCAGAACGCCGGCAAACATCGTCGGCACCGACGTCGTCTGGGTCACCACCACGGCATTGGCAGCCGAGGCTAATCCGCCACTGGTCGTACACTTAACGCCCCATCCCGTGACGGTAGCCAGGCAGACCGGAGTGATGGTGTGCGTGGCAATGGTCAAACCCTGATAGGTATTCTTCCCGCCTGAAACGGCGCTAAAGTTGTTCGCATCGGTCTGGTAGCTCGAGGTGATGCCCAGCTCCTGGGCTGCAACCAGGGCCATGGAATCCGTGGCCGCCTGTAGTTGGCGCTGGGCCACCATCGCGCGGCCGCAGTCGACTACCAGCGCAGCGACACCAAGAACGGTCAGCATCATCACAACGACCCACGGCAGTACCTGACCGCCTTCATCGGCCAGCATCAGCCGAGCAATGAAGAGGCTATTTCCCGACCGTCGTGCTCGCCGCACAGCTCGCGTCGATACCGATCGGCCTGACTGTGTTTTACGTTCCCGCATCGTTTTTCTCCTGGGCCGGCTTTCGATTTCCCGGGCCCTGACAAACCCAAATTGCGATTACCTGCAACTACTGGATCATCTCCGAACTCTGAGCCGTCAGACTGAGTGACCGGCTCGCCCAGCCATACATAACCGGCGTCACCGGATACACTGCCTTCACCGTCACATAGTCGTACTGGTACATCTTCAGGCCGGGGCAGCTGGGAAGCGTCGCTCCCGTGCCTGTATAAGGCGTGTTGGTCGGCGTTGTCGTCGTATCTCCGCCATAACTTGAATAAGTGATGGTGTAGGTGATGTTGGCGGTGTTCATGTTCGTGGCCGAGGACTGAATGGTCTGACCGGAATACTTGCAGGGATCGCCGCTATCCATGACGGATGTCCCTGCTTCTTTGGACGGCGCGCTCATCGCGAAGCCTCTGGCCGCGTTGTTGACCGCGTTGGTCAAAACCAGATACTGGTTCAAAGCGACGCCAAAGGAGAACACACCGGTGAGGACGACCAGCATGATGGGAAGGACCAAAGCCATTTCAGCGATGGTCGAGCCTTCTTCTCCGCGGCAGCAGTGCCCCATCCGTGCTGTGGTTCTCGCCTTCACTCGTTCGATCGAGTGCTCGAGCCGAGCTGCAAGTCCTGCATTCGCTCTTCGAATCGTTTTCATCGTGATCATTCGCGCTTTAGTAACTCCTCAGCTTCATCCCCGGCACAACCGCAGCCGCAGCTGGCGAGCGGCCGCGTGCCGCTCCTGTGCATTGAATAGGGGAAGTCTCCACACAAGAGTAGTGCAGGGAGCCAGAGACTCAATGGCTACTTCGTGGTACCGAATTCCCTCTCGGTAAGTCACACGAATTACTCACCCCAGTAATTCCAGGCTCAATTTGTATCGATTTGCAACAGGTTATCTGCGTGCTGTACACGCGAAGCCGATGCTCCGGAGAAAACCGAGTTACCGCAGTTACTTGTTTTGCGCCGATGCCGTGCCGCCCAGCTGCGCCACCGTCTGCTGCGCGCTCCGGGATCCATTGCGCGCGAGAAAAACAGCCGCCACCTTGTCTTCGTAGACCAGCTCAAAATGCGTGTCGGTGTGCAGCAACTGGGTCAGGGCTGCATTTTGCGGCGCAATCACCACGCCGGCGGAGCGCAGATCCGGGTCCGAGGCCCACTGCGGGCCTCCGCCCCAGGTGCTGCGGGAGCGGCTGATCGCCTGGTCACCGTAGAGCGCCGCGCGTCCATCGATGCTTACCGGCTCGCGTAAATTCCAGATCAGGTATCCGCCCCAGTCGTAGGTGTTAAACAACGCGCCGCTGTAGTGGCGATCCTTCACGACTTCCACTGCCTGGACCGGCATCCGCTCGACCATCAGCTTCTGCAGCCTTCCGTTGCTCACGTGCAACAGCAGCGCAGACGCGGCAAATGAGGCAACCGCGGTGAGTGCTGCAAGCATGGCCGCCCAGGCGGGCTGCCCTTCACGATCTTCGCGGTCGGCGCGTACCGGAATGCCCGCTGCCAAAATGGCGCCGGCTGTAATCGCCATCACCCACAGGTCTCGTTGGGAGCGGAAGGAGAGCACCGCGGCCAGGGCCAGCATCAGCGTTTCGAAGGGATTCAGCTTCCGGTAGCGGAACAGTACGCCGGCGGCGCCCAGAGCCAGGAACAACAGAACAAAGTCGTGGGAAGAGCGGAACGACATCGCGTGCATCTCGGTCACGGTGTCGAGAACTCCGGGCTGCGAACCCAGCTGCCAGGCGATCTTGTAAATGCCCGGGCCATAGGGATTCAGGCAGGCGGCGGCCACGCATGCAGCCAGGGTCAGCCACAACGCTCGGACCGGCGCAGGCCGGATGTCGGACTTCCACCAGCGCTGCAGGATCGGCTCCGCCGCCGCAATCCCCAGCACCAGCAGACCATCGACGAACTGAATGTGGATGTTCGCCCAGAGCGCGAACAGCGGCGGCAGCCACAGCAGCTCGCGGCTGGGCCCCCGGAGCCTCGCGTGCATCAGGATGTCCATCTCAAGGGCGAAAAAGAGAACGGTAAACAGCCACGGCCGCGGCGTACACAGGGGCGACAGGCAAAAGATCACCGCGACCGTCAGCAACGCTCTCTGCGTGAAGTCAGCCTGCAGGCGGCTCATCATCCGGTACACGGCCGCTCCGGTGAGGGTCATGATGGCTGCGGTGAACACCAGCAGGCCGCGCAGGTTCATCCACCCGTAGACCTTCAGCAGGATCAGGTCGAACAGCCAGCTGTAGGCCTGCCACGGGCTGCCTCCGGTGACGCGCGAAAACGGATCGGTATGCGGAAACGCGCGATGCTGCAGAATCCATTGCGCGGTGCGCAGATGCCATCCAACGTCCGGATCGGTGACGGCTTCGACCGCCCCGCGCATGCAGATGAATGCGGAAACCGAGCACAATAGCCCGATCAGAATCGCCCGAGCCACATGGTCCGCCCGGGATATTTCCGGATTGCTCCGCTGCAATGCGATGCTCCTGTGAAGTTGGCGGCTGTTGTCGGGAGGGCGCCGGTCGCCTCTGGCCTGGTGACGTCCAACTCCCCATCTCACGCAGGGAATGGAGGTTGCGGTGAAGTTCCCTCCTGATGATCGGGGCGGACTGCGTCGCCGTCGATAGCACGGTCCCCGGCCGGGGATACAACCGCCGTCCGGTTCTGCCCCGAAAGTGGGATGAGCCGCTCGCCCGAGGACAGGGCCAGCCAGGAGCGATCGCGGCTCTGTCCTGGCCCGCGGACAAGCCGGGCCATGGCAGCCTCCCCGTGGATCTGCCGCTGCCCCGAAAGAGGGCCTACCTTTGGTGCCGATGAGGGATGATTTCCGTGTCGCGGGTTGATTACCGTGGATACCCCAGACCGTCAGGCCGCCCAACCCACACGGACAGCTCAGGCCCCGTCACTGGCAGAGGAAACCAAGATGATTACACGACCCATCCTGCAAGAGCTCCTGACCGATGACGCCGCATCGAGCGTTATCGAGTACGTTCTGCTCGCGGCGCTACTCGCGCTCGCAGCCATCTTCGCCGTGCACAACTTCGGCAAAAAACTGACCAAAGAATACAAGCAGATCGTCAAAAAAATCTGAGCCCGGCGGGACACGACCTGCGCTCGCATTGTCCGAAGACTCCCGGTTCGGCGAACCGCGATCTGACGGTCGTCGACAGAGCACCGGCCGTAACAACGAAAGTAGCAATCGGTAACACTTCCTGAGCATTGCCGTTGGGGATACACCATCGCAAGATGACAACAAGATTGCAAACAGCAGGCTCGTCGCATGGCGAGGGGACCTGCAAACCTGGTGGGGGAAAAATGAACCACTCTTTACAGCTCCTGGGAAACTTTCTAATTGACGAATCGGGTCAGGATCTCATCGAGTATGCGCTGATCGCTGCCCTGATCGCGGTTGCCGCGATCGCCGCCATGAAAGGCCTGACGAACAAGATTTCGAACGAATTCAATGCCATCGGAAACAGCCTCTGAAATCTCTCGGAGCGGTCACAGTACCACTCGCTGAAGTACCTGAATCACTTGATCTTTTCGAGGTTTGAGCACCATAGTTATCGACCAAAGTAGCAAAGGGTAACACTTAAATGGCATTGCGACGGGGTACCCTTCCGGAGCAATGTGACAACAATCACCACCAACAGCGCGGTCCCGGGTGTCCATCAAGGATGACCGCGCCGCCACAACACAAGGAGAACGGTAATGAAACTGCTTTTCAAGAACCTGATGAACGATGAGTCCGGCCAGGACCTGATCGAGTACGCGCTGATCGCCGCCCTCATTGCTCTGGGCGCCATCGTCGCGATGGGCTCGCTCAGCAACAAGATTTCCAACGAATTCAACTCCATCGGCAACAGCCTGTAACCATCACTGATGTTCTGAACGGTTTTTGTTTTGCCGGTCTCTGGTTGGTGGTACGGTTCAGGCCCGCTCTCCGCAACTGCTACGGCCTGAATCGGTCTGCAGGATTCGGTCGCGACCAGGCTCACCCGCCTCCGGTCGCGACCACCCGACCTCTGCGGCAAAAATCCGAACCGTAACTGCATCGGCGTGGCTGTTCACTGCTCACCCTTTCCCGGCCCGGCTTTCCCTAACTGGCCTGCCTGCCTGGAAACGAACCGAAGGACGACGCAGCATCGCACGGATTTCCTGGCAGCTCCCGTGAGGAAGACCAGGCCGGGATGCGGCGGCGCGATGTGCCGGCTAACGAACCCGGAGCCACTGCCCCAGGACGTTGTTCCCTCCACATCGCTTGCTCCTTCCAGCATCTGCATCCGCCGCACCGGATTGCCTCAACCGGTTTCGGGGCGCGGAGCGGATCAAGTTCCTGCTCTGCACGCCGTTGAGGTGAACAGAGCGTTTTCGGGGTCTTCGCATGTCGAACCATATTACCGAGTGGCTGTTTCCGGCTGTCGCGCTGGGTTGTGCCCTGGCCGGATCCGTTTTTGACGTGCGCAGCCGCCGGATTCCCAACTTCATCACGCTTCCGGGAATCCTTCTCGGTCTGCTGCTGCACCTCGCGTTCGGCGGTTGGGAGCAAATGGCTCTCGCTGCACTCGCCGGGCTCATCTGCGGTGTACTCTTCCTTGTCTTCTGGCTGGCTGGCGGCATGGGCGCCGGTGACGTCAAGCTGATTACAGCTGTCGCCGCCATCGCGGGTATGCCCCTGGTCCCATGGCTGCTGATCCTCACCGCGCTCGCCGGCGGTGTTATGGCTGTAGGCCTCGCTGTCTGGCGCGGCCGCCTCCGGGAAACCGTTCAAAACGTCGGTGCCATTGCTCTCCACCATCGTTTCGAAGGCCTCGCCCCCCACCCTCAACTGAATCTCGCGAATGCGAGGACGCTGCGCCTTCCCTATGCCCTGGCTGTTGCCGTGGGCACGGCGACGACGCTCTTCCTTACGGCGTTCCAAAGGTGATCTGATATGGCCCGCCGCCTGATGCTTGCTCTCGTAGTTGCCCTGGTAATCTCCGGCCTGTTTACGTTCTGGCTCAGCCGCAGAGTTGCCCACGCCTCCCGTGTTGTGGTCGTGCCGCCGAACCAGTACGTGGCCGCGGCCCGAGCCCTCGATCCCGGCGAAGTCATCCGCCGCGAAGACGTCAACCTGATCAACTGGCCGAAAGACCATCCGCTGGATGGCAGCTTTATGAAGGTCGACGACGTCGTGGGACGTGCCGTGCTCTATCCGCTTTCGGCCGGCCAGCCCATCCTCGATCGCCAGCTCGCTGCTGCAGGCGCCGGGATCGGCCTGACGGGAAGAATTCCCACCGGGTATGCGCGCCATCGCGCTGCGCTCCAACGAAGTGGTCGGCGTCGCCGGTTTCCTGATGCCCGGCACCCATGTCGACGTCATCGTCACCTATACCGATCAGGACCATCCGCAGCCGCTTACCGCGACCGTGCTCCAGGATGTCGAGGTGCTGGCGGCCGGCCATCAGGTTCAGCCCGATCCTCCGGCAAGCCGGTTTCGGTCGACGTCGTCACCCTCCTGCTCGCCCCCGAGGACGCGGAAAAAGCCACCCTCGCCAGCGAAAAGGGCACCATTCACTTCGTGCTGCGCAACGGCGGCGACCACAAGCAGTCGGCCGCTCCGCCGGTCAACCTGGCCGCACTGGCTGAGTTGCCGGCCAAACCGCAGCCCGGCATACCGGTACGGCGGTCCCGTGCGGACCGCCCGGCTCCAAAACCGTGGGTCGTCGAAACCATGATGGGCGATAAGCGCTCTACGGCGAGTTTCTACTGAGGCCAACCATGACTAAGCAGAATGCGCACAATTCGATCTTTCTCCCCGGCTCTGCTCGTGGCTGCACTGGCCGCCGGATCTTCGGGCGCGGGCAGCCCAGACCAAAGCCCTCGCGGTTGCCGCTCCTGCCCCTTTCGTCGGGGATATGAGCACCAGCGCCCAGGTCGTCGGTGAGCCTCTGCACCTGCTCGTCGGCCGCTCCATGTTCGTGAACACCGACAACCGCATCCGGCGCGTGTATGTCAGCAATCCCGACGTGCTGGATTCCTTTACTTCCAGCCCCCGTCAGATCGTGGTCACCGCCAAAACACCCGGCGTTGCCAGCGTTGTCCTGTGGGATGAGACCGGCTCCTCGCACTCGTATCTGATTAACGCCGACCTCGACGTTGGCGGCCTGAACAAGGCCATCGGGAGCGCATTTCCCGCGGATAACATCAAGGCCGAAGGCCACGGCGCCGAAGTGACTCTGGCCGGCACCGTAACCAGCACCGCCACCAGCGACGCCGCCTTTAAGCTCGCCAGCCTCTATTCCAAGGACGTCGCCAATTCGCTCGTCGTGGCTTCCCCGCACCTGCCGCAGGTCAAGCTGAAGGTGCGCGTGGTCGAGATCGATCGTTCCCGCGCCACGCAGCTCGGCTTCGATTTCTTCGGGAGCAATGGCGCTCACACCTTCAACTCCAGCACCGGCCAGTTTGGCTCGGTCACGGCCGAAAACAGCACGACCACATCGTCCAGCGCGGGCAGCACCACCACGTCGGGCGGAGCCTCGGTCTCTTCCCTGCTTGAACTGAGCAACCTGCTCAACCTCTTCTACTTCAACAAGAGCCTCGGCATCGGCGCCGCGGTTCAGGATCTGATGAACAAACAGATCCTGCAGATCCTCGCCGAGCCCACCCTGACCACGGTCAGCGGGGAGAAGGCCTCCTTCCTCGCCGGCGGCTCGTTTCCCTATCCGCTGATCGAACCCGGTCTGGGCGGCGTGAATACCGTCACGGTTGTCTTCCGCGACTACGGCGTGAAAGTCGACTTCACTCCAACCGTCGGGGCGGACGGCACCATCGACATGAAGATCATTCCCGAAGTCAGCGCACTGGATTATTCGAACGCCGTCGTGCTGGCCGGCTATACGCTCCCCGCCATCTCCACCCGCCGCGCCGACACGCGCGTCGAGTTGCACAGCGGACAGAGCTTCGTGATTTCCGGGCTGCTCGACAACCGGACCATGGACCAGATGGAGAAGGTGCCGGGCATCGGCGATATCCCCATCCTGGGCAAACTCTTTCAGTCCAAAACCACCAACCATTCCGTCACCGAGCTGGCCATCATCGTCACGCCGACGGTCATCGATCCGCTCGGCCAGGATCCCAACGCGCCGGTAAACCAGCCAAAGATGGTCATTCCGTTCATCAACAATCCGAAATTCGACAAGGAAATGACCCCGAAGACACCGGTTCCGCAGCCCCAGCCGAGCCCACGGCCCGAAGACGCGCCGGTACACGACTAATAAAAAGGAACCTCACCCAGATGAGCCAGACGGCTTCCAATTCGAACCTCTCGGTTGCTCTGCTGACCGTCGGTCTTGAACGCGAACTGACCGATAAGATCGTTCAGTCAGCTTCACAGCACCGCTGGTCGTTGACCCACGACGACTTCGACGAATACGTTTCCGCGGTTCGCCGTCCCGCGATCTCCGCCGATGCCAAAAGCGCTGACCTGGTCATCGCCATCATCGACTTCGATCGCGACGCTCAGGGAGCTACGGAGACCGCCAGCTACCTGCAGCATCTCTTCTTCGGCAAGTTTTTTGCCGCCGCCCTGTCCAGCCAGACGAACCGGAACTGCTGCTGGCGGCGATGCGCGCCGGCTGCAATGAAGTTCTCCGTAACCCGCTCGACGCCAGCGAACTCACCGACCTGTTCGATCGCCAGGAGCGCCAGTGGTCCGCCAACACCGGCCGCACCCGCTCCACCGGGCACATCCTCTCCTTCTTCGGCGCCAAGGGCGGCGTAGGAACCACCACGGTTGCCGTCACCATCGCCTACTACCTCGTTCGCCAGAAGAACAAAAAGGTTCTGCTCATCGACAACCATCCCGAGTTCGGCCACGTGTGCCTTTACCTCGGTCTGGATGGCAGCCGCTATCACTTCGATGAACTGATCCGCAACGTCAACCGCCTCGACTCCACCCTGCTGCGCGGCTTCATCGCCCGGCACTCGTGCGGGCTGGAGGTGCTCTCGTCACCGGAATCGCACGACCTGTCGCGCACCGTCGATCCCGACGCGCTGGAGCGCACCCTCGAGTTCCTGCGCGGCGAATACGACTACATCATTCTGGACTGCGAAACCAGCCTCGAGGAAGTTTCGCTGGCGGTGATGGATCGGTCCGATCAGATCTACATCGTCGCCACGCCTGACATCGGAGCCATTCGCGATCTCTCCCGTTATATCGATGGCCTCAGCCGCAACGAATCGACCTCTGCGCGGCTGCACGTCATCATCAACCGTTACTCTTCGCATGGCGCCATCGCGGTCGAACAGATCGAGAAAGCCATTCGCGTCCCCGTCGAAGTCCGGCTCTGCAACGCCTATACCGAATGTCAGCGCGCCATCAACGTGGGCGAGCCGATTGGGCCCGACAAAAAGTCGGAGATTTCCACCCAGTTCTCCCGCTGGACTTCCATCCTGACCGGAGACGAGACCCCGAAAGCCCAGCCGGCCAAAAAAGGCTTTGCTCTGTTTGGCCAGAAAAGGACTGAATAGCGATGAGCGATCTTACGCTCAACCTCACGCAGCCACGTCCTGATGCAAGCACTCTGCGAACCACCGGCCCCGGCCTGCGCACCACCACGCCCGGCGCCCGGCCGCTGCGCGAAAAAGAGCAGCAGGAACTCAAGTCCGCGGTCCACGCCGAGCTGATCAACCGCCTCGACCTCGAAAAGCTGGGCGAGGCCCAGGAGACGCGTGCCGGCCAGCAGCAGCTCTTTGCCCTCATTCAGCAAATCATCGGCGAGCAGGGCGTCCCCCTCAGTTCCTCGGAGCGCGATCGCGTAGCCCAGGAAGTTCTCGACGAAGTCTTCGGCCTCGGCCCCCTCGAGCAGCTGCTCAAGGACGAGACCATCAGCGACATTCTGGTCAACACTTTCAACTCGGTTTATGTTGAACGCCGCGGCCAGCTGAGCCGCACCAGCGTCACCTTCCGCGATAACCGCCACCTGCTGCAGGTCATCGACAAGATCGTCTCCGCCGTAGGCCGTCGCGTCGACGAATCGACGCCCATGGTCGACGCCCGCCTCAAGGATGGCTCCCGCGTTAACGCCATCATTCCCCCGCTGGCCATCGACGGGCCCATCCTCTCCATCCGCCGTTTCGGCACCAACCCGCTCGACGTCGGAGAGAGCTGGTCCAGAACAAGGCGCTCACCAACCCCATGCTCGATATGCTGCGCGCTGCCGTTCAGGCCCGGCATGAACATCGTCATCTCCGGCGGTACCGGCTCCGGTAAAACGACGCTGCTCAATGCTCTCTCCAGCTTCATCTCGGAGAAAGAGCGCATCGTCACCATCGAAGACTCCGCCGAACTCCAGCTGCGCCAGGATCACGTCGTCCGCCTCGAAACCCGGCCCCCCAACGTCGAAGGCAAGGGCGCCATTCGCCAGCGCGAGCTGGTCATCAACGCTCTCCGTATGCGTCCTGACCGGATCGTCCTCGGCGAGTGCCGCGGCGAAGAAGCCATGGACATGCTGCAGGCCATGAACACCGGCCACGACGGCTCCCTGACCACCGTTCACGCCAACACCCCGCGCGACGCCCTGGCCCGTATGGAAACCATGTGCATGATGGGCGACATCCGTCTGCCGGAAAAGGCTATCCGCCTTCAGATCGCATCGGCAATCCATCATCATCGTGCAGGCCGCCCGTATGAGTGACGGCACCCGCCGCATCACGCACATCTCCGAGCTGACCGGCGCCTACAGCGACGTCATCAGCATGCAGGACATCTTCGTGTTCGAAAAAGAAGGCGTTTCCGACACCGGTAAGGTCAAGGGACGTTTTCGCTCGACGGGCATCGTACCGAAATTCACAGAACGTCTAAAGTCGGCGGGCATTCCCATTCCCGCAGGACTGGTCGACCACTCGATGGAAGTGTAGGGAGCTATCGCTCATGATTCTCATCGCGTCCAGCTTCTTCGCCGTGCTGCTCATCACCTTCGGGGTGGTCAGCTTCGCCACGGCTCCCACCCGGGTCGATAAGACTCTCCAGGCCCGCCTCGCCGCGGTTACGGCCGACAAGGTGGCCGGGGTTTCGACCGCTACGCTCGAAGCCAGCGAACTGCTGCGCAAAACCGCCACCAGCCGCTTCGACTGGATCGGCACGTCTCTCAGCAAATATGTGTCGATGGCCTCGCTGCAGAAGTGGATTTCGCAGGCAGCGCTCGACACCACGGCCTCGGCCCTGCTGGTACAGACCGCCGCCGCAGCCGGCATCGGCTTCCTCATCGCCATGTTCTTCGCACCCATCCTTGGCGTCGAGCTCGGGGTCGCCGGCGGTTGCGCAACCCTGCCCTGGGCGCGCGTCGCTTTCCTTCGCTATCGCCGCCTGAGCGCGTTCGATAAAGCTCTGCCCCACGCCATCGATATGATGGCCCGCTCGCTTCGCGCCGGGCACTCCACCGCCGCCGCCATCGAAATCATGGCGCAGGGCGCACCCGAGCCTGCCGGTTCTGAATTCGCCGAGGTTTTCCGCCAGCAGAATTTCGGTCTTCCTCTGCGCGATGCCCTGTTGCAGCTCATCGATCGCATGCCATCGCCCGATCTGCGCGTCCTCGTCACCGCCATCGTTGTCCAGCGGGAAACCGGCGGCAACCTGGTGGAAGTCCTCGACCGCACCACTCACGTCATTCGCGAACGGCAGCGCATTCAGGGCGAAATTCGGACGCAAACCGCCCAGGGCCGCATGACCGGCTGGATTCTCACCCTGCTCCCTGTCGTGGTCATGGTCATGATCAACGTCATGGATCCGGGCTACTCCAAACCCCTGCTGAAGGACCCCTTCGGACACAAGCTGCTCATGCTATGCGGCGGCCTCATCCTCCTCGGCGCCTTCTTCATCAACCGCATCATCAATTCCATCGACGTATAGGGAGAGGCTCGCCGTCATGATGATCTTTTTCTACATCGCGCTCTCCTTCACCGTCTTCTTCGTGATCACGCTGCTCTGCGCGCCTTTTCTCCTGCGCCCCTCGGTACAGGCCCGCCGCATCCTCGACGTGGTCACCAGCGAGCGCCCCGACAAACGCACCATCCGCAGCAAGGAAGTGCTGAAGGACAAGCTGCTCTCCATGGCGCGCGCCTTCCGCGCCCGCCTCGGCCTATCCGAAGACGAGAAGCTCCGTCAGCGCTTCGTCAGCGCCGGCCTGAAAGGCGGCAGCCAGCTCGACCTCTACTTCACCGCCCGCTTTGTCGGTCCGGCAGCCGGCGCCATTGGCGGCAGCTTCATCCACAGCAACACCGCCTTCTGGTGTCTGGCCCTCGCCGCCGTCGGCTATCTGCTCCCCGATATCTGGCTCACCCGCGCCGTCAAAAGACGGCAGAAAAAGATTCAGAAAGGCATTCCCGACGCCATCGATCTTCTCGTCATCTGCGTCGAAGCCGGGCTCGGCCTCGATCAGGCTCTCCTCCGCATCGGCCAGGAAATCGCCGTCAGTTATCCGGAGCTGAACGAGGAGTTCAACCAGGTCAACCTCGAGCAGCGCGCCGGCAAGCCCCGTCTCGATGCATGGGAGAGTCTGGCCGAACGCACTCAGCTGGAGGAATTCAAGTCCCTGGTGACCATGCTCCAGCAGACCGATCGCTTCGGCACTCCCATCGTCCGCGCCCTCAGCCGGTATTCGGAAGAGATCCGGACCGCGCGCCGCCAGCGCGCCGAAGAAGCGGCCGCCAAAACCAAGATCAAGATTCTGTTCCCCCTGGTCTTCTTTATCTTCCCTTGCCTCTTCATCGTGCTGCTGGCTCCGGCCATCCTCACGCTGAGCGCTAACCTGGGGGGTCAGTGAATTCGCTGCAATTCGGGTGCGCCCTCTCTGATTGAGCGGGCCGCCGGAAAGGAGATTTCAACATGGAGTCCAGCATGATCGTTCGCGTTGTTGCGCTTACCCTGGCTGTTATCGTCGTTAGCCTCATCATCCTGCGCAGAAGGAAGCAGAAGTCTGCGTAAATTCGCACCTCGCTGTAACCCGGTCCTGAACTACGGCACTTGCCGGGAAAGGAGAAACCCATGGGTGGATCTCTGATGCTTCGTGCGGTCGCCGGTGCACTGGCGGTTCTTGTTTTCGGCGTGATCGTCCTGCGCAGAAAGCGGACGGCCTGATTCCCGGGCCCGCCGCTCTTGCGTCCTGGCTTGGTTCGTCAGGACCCGATATCGTCATTCTGCCGAGCGGATTCCCCCGCCGCAACCACCTCGGCTGCGCGTTCTGGGAATTCCCTCGCCTTTAAAAGCTGCAGACCGCTCTGCATACCGGCGGATAAGGCGGCCCCTATGCAATACCTCACCGTCACCATTCCGAAGAAGGCCGTTACCGTCGGCTCGCGCATCGGTCTCGCCGACACGTTTCTTTCCCGGCTGGTCGGCCTTCTAGGAAAATCTTCTCTCGATGACGGCGCCGGCCTGCTCATCCGTCCTTCTTCCGGCGTCCACACCATGTGGATGCGCTTTGCCATCGATGTCGTCGCCCTCGACAAGGACCTCCGCGTCCTTAAGACCTGGCAGCGTCTCCCCCCCTGGCGCCTCACCCCCGTCAGCTTCAGAACCCACAGTGTTCTCGAGCTCGCTCCAGGCCAGGTCCATCAATTCAACATCGAGCCCGGCGACCAGCTCGCGCTCTCATTCTGAGCGCAGCCTCCGAATACCAACCTCGGCTCCAGCCCGGGCGCCGTTTTGACACTTATCCGTTCCAACGACCATCGTATCTATATGGTCCGCGTACCCGGTACTCCTCGCCAGCCCATTCCCTGCCCTGAAGAAGCCGTCTTTGTCGAGCTCATACGCACCGCCGATCTGCTCGCCCGCACCCCCGCCCAGCTTCTCAAGGAGCACGACCTCTCCTCCAACCAGTACAACGTTCTTCGCATCCTCCGCGGCGCCCCCGAGGGCCTTCTCTGCGGCGAAATTGCCTGCCGGATGATCTCCCGCGACCCCGATATCACCCGCCTCCTCGACCGCCTCGAAAACCGCGGACTCATCGGCCGCTGCCGCGAAGATCCCGACCGCCGCAAAATCCTTGTCCGCATTACACCTGCGGGACTGGCGCTGCTCGGGCGCCTCGACCGGCCCGTCTGCGACCTCCACCGCAGCCAACTCGGTCATCTGAGTCCAAACCAACTCCGCCAGCTTTCCCGGCTGCTCCTCGTCGCCCGCGAAGCAGCCTGATCCTCTCCTCACGTTTTTCTCCGATATTTGTTGCAACGAATATCATCCTTCGGCATCCACTTAAGAGGAGGAGTCTTTACCCATGAGCGCAACCGCCACCGCCACTGCTGTTACCACCTGGACCATCGACCCGGTCCACTCCACCGCGGAGTTCCGCGTCAAACACATGATGATCGCCAACGTCCGTGGCCGATTCACCGGCGTCTCCGGCAAGCTGAACTACAACTCCGCCGACATCGCCAAATCGGAAATCGAGTCCTCAGTCGAAGTCGCCACCATTGACACCCGCGATCCCCAGCGCGACACGCACCTCAAGAGCCCCGACTTCTTCGACGCAGAGAAATTCCCGACCATGACTTTCCATTCGACCAGAGTCACGCGCCAATCGAATGGAGCCATTGCCGTCTCCGGGCCTCTGACTCTTCACGGCATCACGAAAGAAGTCGAATTCGAAGTCGAAGGCCCGACCCCGCCTGTCAAAGATCCATGGGGCAACACCCGCATCGGAGTCAACGCGACCACCAGGATCGATCGCCGCCAGTTCGGCCTTAACTTTAATGCAGCTCTTGAGACCGGCGGCGTTCTCGTCGGCGAAGAGGTCCACATCACCCTCGAACTGGAGTTCGTCCAGGCCGCCTGACCCACGGCTCAGGCTCGGCATGTGCCAGCGGGAATCGTCTGTGAAAGGATGATCGTCAGGTCCGGTCAATCACGTTGGCGATTCCCGCTGTGCAAACAGTCCGCCTGCAGTTACAAATCCGTGGCGTCGTCCAGGGCGTCGGCTTTCGGCCGTATGTCTATAACCTCGCCCGCCGCTACGGTCTGGCCGGCTTTGTACTCAACTCGCCCCGCGGCATCTTCATCGAGGTCGAGGGCGAGCGCGCCACGGTCGACGGCTTTGTCGCTGCTCTTCCCGCCGAAGCCCCACCGCTGGTCCGCATCGCGCAGATCCTTCGTACCGAGATTTCCGTCACCGGCGAAACCAGCTTCTCGATTCACGAGAGCGACGCGGCCGGCTCAGCCTTCGCCCTCGTTCCGCCCGACATCTGCGTCTGCGACGCCTGCCTCGCCGACACGCGCTCCCCCGCCAATCGCCGCTACGACTATCCCTTCACCAACTGCACGAACTGCGGCCCGCGCTACAGCATCATCCTCGACATTCCTTACGACCGCCCCATGACCACCATGGCGGAATTCGCCATGTGCCCCGAGTGCCTGCGCGAATACAAGGACCCGGAGAACCGCCGCTTTCACGCCCAGCCAAACGCTTGCCCCATCTGCGGCCCGCGACTCATCTTAGTCGAACCAGAAAAGGCGAACCCCGGAGCCGCGGAACCCCAAACCTCACGAGCGATCCTCTCTCGCGTTGCCGACATTCTCCGCCATGGCGGCATCGTCGCATGGAAAGGACTCGGCGGCTACCAGCTTGCCTGCGACGCACGCCAGTCCGCGTCCGTCGAAGAACTCCGCCGCCGCAAGCACCGCACCGAGAAGCCTTTCGCCGTTATGGTTGCCGACGAAGCCGTCGCTGAGTCTCTCTGCTTCGTCTCGCCGGAAGAGCGCGCCGCTCTCATCTCCCGCGAGCGCCCCATCGTTCTATTGCGCCGCCGGCCCGGTGTCGATCTCGCCGAGGCCGTCTCGCCGGGCAATTCCGCCACCGGGGTCATGCTTCCCTGCACCCCGATGCACGACGTCCTCTTCCGCATCCTGCGCGAGCGCTGGAACCAGGAGCCTGCGCTCATCATGACCAGCGGCAACATCAGCGAAGAGCCTATCGTCATCGACATCGACGAAGCCGAGCAGCGCCTCGCCAACATCGCGGACGCCTTCGTCCATCACAATCGCCGCATCCACACCCGCGTTGACGACTCCGTTGTCCGCGTCGTTTCCGGCCAAAGCATGCTGATCCGCCGCGCCCGCGGCTACGCCCCGTCACCCGTCTTCCTCGGACGTGGAGAAGCCGAAGTCCTGGCCTGCGGGGCCCAGCAAAAGAACACGCTCTGCCTCACCCGCGCCGGATTCGCGATCCCCAGCCAGCACCTCGGCGACCTGGAAAACTTCGAAACTCTTCGCTTCTTTGAGGAGACGCTGGAGCGCATGACGCGCCTCTTCCACGTCTCGCCCACCGCCGTTGCTTACGACCTGCACCCCGGCTACCTCAGCACCCAGTTCGCGCTCGGCCTGCCGAACCTGCGGAAGATCGGCGTGCAGCATCACCATGCCCACATCGCCAGTTGCATGGCCGAACACCAACTCCAGGGCCAGGTCATCGGGGTCGCCTGGGACGGCACCGGCTTCGGCACCGATGGCACGATCTGGGGCGGAGAATTTTTAGCCGCCGGCTATCTCGGATTCGAACGCTACGCCCGCCTCCGCCCCGTGCTGTTGCCCGGCGGCGATTCTGGCGTCCGCGAGCCCTGGCGCGTCGCCCGCAGCTATTTACTCGATACCTTCGGCGCGACCCCGAACGATGGGTGCCCCATTTCTGGCCGATTTTGGCAGAAGTGGGAAGCCGGGATCCCCCCTGAGCGCCTCCGCATCGTCGACCAGATGCTGGCGAAGAAGATCAATACCATCCCCACCTCCTCCGCAGGACGGCTTTTCGACGCTGTGGCCTCGCTCATCGGTCTCCGTCACACCGTGTCCTTCGAAGGCCAGGCGGCCATGATGCTCGAAGCCGCAGCCACCGAAGATTCTTCAACCGATGCTTATGATTTCTCCATCGACAGCCAGAATCCGCAAAACATCGACCTCCGCCCGATGATCCATCAGATCCTCGCTGGAGTCGAAGCCGGAGAGCCGCAGACCCGTCTCGCCGCTCGCTTCCACGCGACGCTTGTTGTTGTGATTGCAGAAGTTTGCCGCCGCATGCGCTCCGACCTCCAGCTCAACCGCGTCTGCCTCAGCGGCGGATGCTTCCAGAACGCGCTTCTCCTTGAGGGCTGTCTCAATGCGCTGCGCCGCGATGAATTCGAAGTCTTCACCCACCACGAAGTCCCCGCCAACGACGGCGGCATCTCGCTGGGGCAGGCCGCGATTGCCTGCGAACAACTGTGCCGATCCTGACTCCGCTTCCGGGCGCAGACGGTCGCAGCGGTGTTTCATCTCTATAATCCCCGCAGCATGGAACCTGCCCGGCCCGGCTCACCCAAGCTACCCCTATCCGCGGTCATGTCCCTACTCTTAGCGCTCAGCCTCACCGCCTGCGCCCGCGACCAGATCCTAATCCTCCGCCCCACACTCAACCTGCCCGCGGACGGTCGCACGCACACCATTGCTACCATCACCCGCCGCAGCCACCGCGAACTGAACCCGGCCGACATAAAACCCGCTTCGCCCGAACTTCGCTTCGCGCCCCACGCCGACAACTCGCTCTCGGTCCTCGTCCGCGCCCCCGTCCTCCCCGGCTCCGCCCAACTCCACTTCACATGGCGCGACCATCGCTACACCCTCAACGTCCGCTACCTCCCGGACGCCGCCGACTCTCACCACGACGGCCTGCCCGACGCCCTCCATCTCCACTCCCCCGAAGACCGCGCCGCCTTCCGTGCCTGGTTCGTTGCTGTCGCCGAGCAAGAAGCCGCGGTCCCCGACGACAAGCTTCCCGCCGAAATCGACGACTGCGCCGCCCTCCTCCGCTTCGCCTACCGCGAATCCCTCGTCGAGCACGACGACCGCTGGCTCTCCGCCCAGCCCGACCCTACCCGCTTCACGTCGCTCGTCTCCATCGCCCAGTACCACTACCCGCAAACGCCGCTTGGCCTGAACCTCTTCCGCGTCGCGCCCGGCTCGTTCACGGCCGCCGATCTCAACAGCGGCGCCTTCGCCCAGTTCGCCAACGCACACGCGATCCTCGCGCTCAACACGTACCCCATTTCCCGCAACATTCACACAACGCTCCCCGGCGACTTGTTGTTTTTTCGTCAGCTGGAGCAGAACTCGCAGTATCATTCGATGGTCATAGCGGGTGCACACGCCGACTGGGTCATTTATCACACCGGCCCCATCGGCAAACAAAAGGGTGAAATCCGTCGCGTCTCGATCGAGGACCTGCTCCACCATCCCGACGCGCGCTGGCGCCCGGTCCCCGGCAACACGAATTTCCTGGGGGTCTATCGGTGGAACCTCCTGCACGACGGAGATTGACTCGCATCTTCCCCGGTAGCCTGTTGCTGTTGCTGCTCGCAGTTACTCTGGCCCCCGCCCATGCCTCGCGCGCCGTCTCCTTCAACATCAGCACCAATCGCACCTTCTCGCCGGACGAAAGGCCGACGATCCACCTCTACGCCCACGACGTGGACGAGCTGGAGTTCCGCGTCTATCGCGTCAACGACCCAGAAAAGTTCCTGACCAACCTGCCCGACCTTCACTCCTTCGGCAACGCGTTTCCCAACGGCCACAAAGGGCAGATCGACGAACGCACCTGGCTCGAGAAATTCCACGACTGGAAGCACCACCTCTGGTACCTGATCCGTCACTTTTTCCGCAGCCAGTTCTCGCAGGAGACCCGCGACGCCTTCCGCGTGAAGCAATCGAGCCTCGCTAAACGCACCCGCATCGTCGGCGTCGCACAGTTCGCGCAAATTCCGCTGGTCAACGACCGCCAGCTCGTCGCACGCTGGCGCCAGGAAATGCCGCCTACCTACATCTCCGACTCGCAGGACCTGCCCATCGACAAGCTGCCGGCCGGCCTCTATCTCGTCGAAGCCACCGACGGCCACTATAAGGCGTACACGCTGCTCATGGTCAGCCACATGGTGCTCATCACGCGCACCACTACGGGCACCATCCTCGCCTTCGCCGTCGATCGCCAGACCGGCGCGCCCATCGCCCACGCGCAGATAATTTGGGGCATCGGCCGCAAAGAGCAGGGCCGCGCCACCACCGATGCCGACGGCGTCGCCGAGCTTCACGGCGCTCCGTCAAAACAATCGGAAGAGGACAGCCTCTGGATCACCGCCACCAGCGCCAGCGAATTCGTCGCGGTCACGCCCATGGCCTGGTCGTTCAATAATTCCGTGACCAGCAAATGGGCCTCGTACGTCTACACCGATCGCCCCGTCTACCGGCCCGGCCATACGGTCCACTGGAAAGCGCTCCTGCGTGCACGCGTGGAGAATCACGTCGAGCTGCCGAAGATTCCGTCGATCCACGTCCGCATCGCCGACGAGCAGGACCACCCTATCCTCGATCAGCAGCTGCCCGTGACCACCGACGGCGCGGTCTCCGGCGACATCGCCATCCCGGCCGGCGCGGCGCTCGGCTACTACACGATCCGTCTCGGCGACACGGAGGCCGAAATCTCCGGCAGCTTTCACGTCGAGGAATACCGCAAGCCCGAGTACCAGGTCCGCGTCACCGCGCAATACCTGCGCGTCCTTCAGGGTCAGTCCAACCAGATCGTCATCGACTCGCGCTATTTCTTCGGCGAGCCGGTCGCCTTCGGCAAGGTGAAATACCGCATCTATCACTCGCCGCATTATTGGTGGGGCGACGAAGAGGACCAGAGCAGCGACGCGAGCGTGGGCGATGAGGATCAATCCGCCGACAACGAGATGTACGGCGCCGATCAGGAATCGGAGCAGACGGGAAAGCTCGACGCCAACGGCAAGCTGACGATCACCGTCCAGACCAAAGTCGACAGCTCGCAGCGCCACGTCGATCAGGACTACACCATCGAAGCCGGAGTCACCGACGAAGCCAATCGCGAGATCACCGGCCGCGGCTACTTTCTCGCCAGCTACGGCAGCTATCGCATTCACGTCGAGCCTGACAGCTACTCGGTCCGCGCCGGCGACACCGCGCACTTCACCGTTACCGCCGTTGACTATGACAACAAGCCCGTCCAGGCGCAAGTCCACCTAAGCCTCACCTGGCGCCACTATGCGGACGGCAAGACCACGACCACCAACGGCCCCGCGACGGACGTCACGACCGACGCGCGCGGCACCGCGCATGCTTCGCTGCCCGTGAATCAATCCGGCAGCGCTGAAGTCCTCGCCTCCTCTCACACACCCGAAAATCGCACCGTCACGGACTCCACCTGGCTCTGGGTCTTCGGCGGCAGCGAGGCCGACTGGTTCTCCAATGGTGGAGCACAGTCCGTCCAGATCATCGCCGACAAAAAGAACTACGCCCCTGGCGACACGGCGCACCTCACCCTCGTCTCTCAGGTGGATCATTTCCATGCGCTGGTCGTCGCCACCGGGTACTCCGTCGAATTTCGCAAGGTGATCTCGTCCGATGGCATGACTGTCAACTTCGACCTGCCCATCACCACCGACTCGCAGCCCAACCTCGACGTCTCCGTCTTCTTTCTCAAAGACGGCCAGCTCTATCAGGCGAGTCAGCAGATTAAAGTGCCGCCCGTCGAGCAACAGCTACGAGTCGAAATCAAGCGCAACAAAGACGTCTTCCAGCCACAGCAACCTGCTGACTACGACGTCTGCGTCCGCGACTATCGCGGCAACCCTGTGAGCGCCGACCTCAGCTTCGGTGTCGTCGACGAAGCCATCTACTCCATCTACCCCGACACCAGCGGCGACATTGTCCGCTCTCTCTACCCGAACCGCTTCAGCTACGCGTCTGTGGATTCCTCTTTGCAGTACTACTTCTACGGCGCCGCCGGCGATAAGTCGCCGATACTCGCACAGCGCAACACGCGCTACCGTCCGCAGCTCGCGCAGGTCAAGCCAGGCAATGACCTCGTCCAGCCCCAGGTCCGCAAGGCCTTCCCAGATACGGCCTACTGGGTATCTTCGATTCATACCGACGCGCAGGGCCATGCGCATGTCCGCTTCACCTTCCCGGATTCACTCACCACCTGGCGGGCGACGGTTCGCGCCATCACCCCGGCTTCGCAGGGTGGCTCGGCCATCGATCGCGTTATCGTACGTAAGAACGTCATCGTCCGCATGGGCACGCCCCGCTTCCTGCGCAAAGGTGACGTGATCACCATCCCCGTGATCGCGCACAACTATCTCGACCAGGCGAAACAAATCACCGTCTCGCTCGACATCGAGGGCCTCGACATGGTCGCTGGCGCGACTAAGAAAATCACCGTCGTCAGCAAGAGCGACGGCACAGCCCTGTGGCGCGTCAAAGCCTCCGCGATCGGCACCGCGGACCTTGTCGCAAAGGCCCTCACCAACGAAGAGTCCGACGCACTCGAGCTCACCTTCCCCGTCGAGCCCTCCGGCGTGAAGCAAACCGTCAGCACCAGCGGCGTCGCGACCGGAGCCTCTGCGTCGACGACCATCGACTTCCCTGCGAACACTGACCCCGCCGCGCACGACCTGCACATCCAGGTCAGTCCGTCCATCGCGGGCACCCTCTTTACGGCGCTCGACAACCTCACCAGCTATCCGTGGGGATGCACGGAGCAAACCATGTCCAGCTTCCTGCCCGACGTCATTGTTGCCGAGACGCTGAAGAAACTGAACCTCACCAGCCACATCGATCCCACCGAGCTCAAGGCCAAAATCGATGCAGGCTACGATCGTCTCGCCGACTATCAGCACGACGACGGCGGATGGGGCTGGTGGAAGGAGGACGACAGCCGCGTCTTCATGACGGCGTATGTTGTCGCCGGCCTCGGCGAGGCCGCGCAATTTTATCCGCTGCATTCGCAACAGGTGCTCGATAACGGCCGGCAGTATCTCCAGAAGCAACTCGCCGCGCATCCGCGCATGATCCCCGACCTGCGCGCTTACGTCGTCTACGCGCTCGCGGAATCCGGCGCCCGCGATCTTTCCAGTCAACTCAACGCGCTATGGTCGCGCCGCAACGATCTCTCCTCCGAAGGCCTGGCTCTCACCGGCCTCGCCATGCTCCATAGTTCCGATGGGCGCATCGCCGACCTCGCGAAACTGCTGGAGAGCAAAGCAAAGCAACAAGGCGAACTCGCCTCCTGGCCTTCCACCTACAACCCTATCCTCGACCTTGAATACGACGACGGTGCCGAGAGCACGGCGTTTGCGATGCGCTTCCTCGCCCACAGCGACGCGCAAAGCCCGCTGCTGCCCAGAGCCGCCGAGTGGCTCATGCTCAATCGCGACAACGGCTACTGGTGGGATTCCACCGAGCAGACCGCGATGGTCATCTATGGACTCACCGACTACCTCGCCGGCTCTCAGGAACTCAATGCCGACTTCGACGCCGACGTTCGCGTCAATGGCACCAGCCTCGCTCATCGCCACTTCACGTCTGCCGATGCGCTCACCGGCGCCACGCTCGACGTTACCGTTCCCGCCGCGACGCTGGCCGCGCACAACGCCGTCGACATCGTTCGCACCGGCACCGGCCGCGCCTACTGGACTGCCCAGGGCACCTGGTACTCCACCCAGCAAAAACTCTTCCAACAGGGGTCGCTCACCCTTAACGCGACGCGTGACTACTTCCGTCTCACGCCCGACAAAGACGACAAGGGCAACATCGTCTACCACCTCGACCCGCTGAAAGGCACCGCGCAAATCGGCGACGTCCTCGCAGTCCACATCGCCATTCACGGCTCACCCGCGAAATATCTCTTCATCGAGGATCCCATCCCGGCCGGCACGGAGTTTCTCCAGAACGAGGACAGTTACAACATCGTTGCACGCCCCATCGACTGGACCTGGTGGTACACGCGCCGCGAATTCCACGATGACCGCGCAGTCCTCTTCGCCACCGACTTCTCCGGCCATCAGGAATCCTTCTATCTGCTCAAGGTCGTCAACCCCGGCAGCTTCGAGATCAGCCCAGTGCACGTTGAGCCGATGTACCAGCCCGGCATTGAGGCCACCAGCGACGAACTGCATCTCGACGTGCCCGACCCTGCGGGGGTGAATCCATGAGCGCACTCGTTTCTCGCGCCTTTGCGCGATTCCGCTTCTCCGTCGTCGCCCTGCAGGGTGGCGGCAATCTGGTCGCGATGCTCCTCGCCGCGCTCTGGCTGCAGATTCCCGACTCCCATGCCTGGCAGTTCGCTTTCTCCATGATTTCCGCAGCCGCGCTTGTCATCGGCTTCTGCTGGCTGCAGATCCTCACCTTCGCCCGCGTCCGCCCGGCAGCTCCGCCGGCCAATTTCTGGCTGCGTATCTTTAGCTTCGCTCTCGTCGCCTTGCTGTGGCTCCTCCTCGCGCAATGGATCAGCTCCGGCAGCGCAAGCATTCCTGACTACGCGTACCTCTGGAACTCGAAGCTCTCTCCCGGCATGCGCATCACATTGTCGCCCGCACGCATGATCGCCACGCTCAACATCACGCTCGACGCGCTCATCTGGGCGATCACCGGGCTGCTGCTCCCCATCGCTGTCACCCTCAGCGACGACGGCCTTCTCCGTCCCTCATGGCGCGACGCCTGCCGCCCGTATCGCCGCATCCTTTACTGGGTCGCCGTCTTCGTTTTCTGCATCGTCGTCACGCAACTCACTTCGGCGCTTGTTTCATGGATCCCCGGCAAAGGCGTCTCCGGAGAAGTCCTCAGCGTCGTGCTGCGCCTCGCGCTCGCCTGGACTACCGACGTCCTGCTCTGGTGTTTGCTCCTCGCTTTTACTGCTGCGTGGATGGAGCCCGCCCCAGCGCCGCTGCCTTTCCCCGAGCCACGCCCAGGGTCCTGAGCGCCTCCGCCGGCACGTTGCCCGCGCGCAGCCACTCCCGCACCGGCTGCAGACCATCGCGCGAAAGCAAAGCGCCCGCCAACTGCGCTGCCTGGGCATGCGCCCGCTGCGACTCTACCTCGCTCCCCGGCCGAGCCAACTCTGCCTCTAATGCGGGCAAATCGATTCGCGTACCCGCGTCTCGCTCAGCGATGCCGGATGCCAGCGCCTCCACCACGCCTTCCCGCAGCCACAGCGGCGTCTGCGCCGATGCCTCGCTCTCGACCAGCACATGCAGAAACTCATGCAGCAGCGTGTCGTCTTCATGCTCGTTTCTCCCCAGCACCGCCGATGGCTGCAGAAAAATCCGCGTTCCCTGGGTGCTGGCCAGGATCCACCCCGGTTCACTCGTCCGCTGCCGGAACAGCTCCGTCGTCGGCATGGCCCAAAGTTCCGGCTCCACTTCGCCGCGCGGCGGATACAACGCTCGCGCCTTCGTCCACGCCTCGTCGCCCTTCTTCACCAACCCCACCGAACTCCCCGTCGACCAAACCGTCCACCCCGCCTCGCGCCGCGACTGCCAAACCCCGCCCTCCGCCGTCATACCAATCCGTGTCCCGGGAAAATAGAAACCGAGGATGTCCGCGGCCGACCGCCCTTCCGCCGCCATCTCGGTCGCACCCGCCTGGCACAATCCCACACCGTGCCCATGGCCGCGTCCATCGAAATCCAAAAGGCCACCACGCAGCGTCACCGAATACCAGTCGCTCCGCAGTTGATTCCACCCCAGCTCCCGATTGAGCGCGAACCGCAAGCTACTCGCCGTCACCGGCCCCGCAACGCCGTCGCCCAAAAACTCCAGCCGCAGCACCCGCCCCGTGTCGGTTCTGCGGATCACACGCACCGCGTCAATCTGCCGCGGCAGCTTCCATCCCGCGCCCTGTGCAACGCGCTCCAGATCGCTCACCGCGATCTCCGCATGCCATTGCGCCTGCCCGTGCCGCGTGCAATACGGATCGGCGTGCGCCTTCAGATACGGCGCGCGCGTACCCGGCCAGGCCTGGCTCGCGTCCTCGGTCTCGCCTCCACAATTCTGCGTATAGAACACCAGCGCACGCCTCGCGCCGAACCACAACGTCTCCCCCGCAGTCTCCCGCACCGCACGCTCCACCAGCTCTGACGGCGTGCCGAATTTCAGCACCTGGCAATGCGTGCTGTCGCACAAATCGAACCCCTCGCCGCGATGCCGCTCCGCATTCTCGAGCGCAAACGTCCGCACCGCGATGGCCATTGCCTTCAGCGATTCCAGCGGCTCCTTCGCCCCCGCCTCCCCGCGCAGCGCCAGCGCGACATAGCGTTCGCTGTCCATTGTCAGCACTACACGCAACTCGCCGTGGACCGCGCGCAGTTTCCACACACCGGCAGCGCTCAGCGCCTTCGCACCACCATCCGGTTCTATACGAAACGCGCCGTCTACCTCCACCTCACTTGCCCGCTGACCGGCGCCCAGCTCAACCGCATCGCCCCGTACCTTCGCGATAAGTGCCTTCCGCACCGCTTTCTGCCGGCATCCCCCGCAGAGCTTCGCCGTCTCGTGTTGCCCCAGAGGCATCATCGTCACCGACGTGATCCTGTGCGGCGAAAAGAGTTCGACCGTAAGCGGCCGAGCCGCATCCTCCTGCGACTGCGCAAATCCACACGCACCACCCACCGCTGCGACCAGCAGCAAAGCCCCGGCCGCCCTCATGCGGTCCGCCCCCACAAAGCAAGGAATCGATGCGCCAACCCCGCGGCATCCGCGCCATTGCCCCGCGGAACATAGATCGCTACAACCATCGACACCCCGCCCCGCGACACAATCCCCGCGAACCATCCATGCGTCCAGGCCTCACCCGCATCGCTCGCTGTGCCCGTCTTTCCGGCAATCGTCATCCCCGCCGTCGCGGCATTGTGCGCCATCCCGTACGCGACTGATCCCTCCAGCCCCCGCCGCACCACTGGCGTCGCATCAAGCGTCCGCGCCAGCCGGAAATACGCGCCCGCCAGTTGCGCCGGAGTCACCGCGACATCCTCGAGCCCCAGCACCAGCAACTGCACCTCCGCTTCGTTCGCCGGCTCGCGCAACATTCCCGCCGACTCGCCTTGCACCAGTCCCGTCCGGCTGCCAAGTCCCGCCGCCTGCAGCACCTCCGTGGCCTCCGCCGGAGAGAACCGCTTCGCCAGACTCGCAAACCACGTATTGCACGAGTACGCGAGCCCCTGCTGCGCGTCCAGTACGTTTTCCTCCCGTGGATGCGTGCATGCCAAATCGCGTCCCGCAATCCGCAGGTTGCCGTGGCACACCACCGTCGTCTCCGCGCGAACGCGTTTCTGCTGCAAAGCCGCCGCCAGAAACAACGGCTTCAGCGCCGATCCTGGCGCGCTCGCCTTGCTTCCAGCCTCGGCCTCGCGCACCGCAGCTACTACCCGCCCATCCACTCCATCCAGCACCATCGCAACCGCGTTCGTTCCGGACAACGCCTGCTGCAGCGACCGCTGCACCGCACTCGATCGTGGCTCCTCACTCGTCAGCACAGCACAAAAGGCCATCGCCAACCCCATCACCGATCGAGGCATTCCGGACATGCGTTCCACTCTACTCGTGCGGCGCTTCTCCGCCTGCAACCTTCTGCAACTTCAACTCTTATCGTTACGAATCCTCCCCATCGCAGGAACAGTTTGCATATGTAACTTTCGAGGGATACGAAATCCTCAACTTTCGTGATCCTGACTGAAGAAAAAGCTTCCCTCCTGCTTTCTTTCTGTGTATTAATGCACTCAACAACTGGCTGAAATCTCAACCGCGCCGCCGCCCACGATCGCCCGACGCGGAAAGACTCGGGCGTTTCCCTCATTCCTGCCGGTCCCCCCGGAGAGCTTGGGATTGTGCCCGCGCGAGGCTCGGTGATTGGCTTCGCACGCACACTGTTGGCGTGCCGAGGATCACGACGGCCCCGCAGAAGCCAGTTAGGCACGCCCAAAATCCTGCCAGGCCCAGGGGGAAATCCTCATGTCCTTCTTTCGCAAGCTGTTTCTAAGCGGTTCCGTGATGGCTCTTTGCGCCGGTTCTGCATTCGCGGGAATCGTGGTCACCAGCCCGAAGAATAGTGCCCAGGTCTCGTCCCCTTTCACCCTTTCTGCCAGTGCGAGCAGCTGCTCGTCGCAGACGGTTACCTCCATGGGCTATGCGTTCGACAGCAGCAGTTCCAACACCACATTTTCCGGCGCTTCCATGAATGCGTCGGTTACAGCGGCACCGGGTCCGCACACTCTGCACGTCAAGGCATGGGGGAAGCGAGGATCGGCCTGCGTGACCGACGTTGCGGTCAGCGTCCAGCAGAGCCCGAGCGGTCTCACCCTTCCGCCCGGCGTGATCAGCGTCAGCAGCATTCAGGCTCTCAATAACTGGGCCGCAACCCACGACTCCGGCTCTTCAGGCACCTCCACCGGCCGCACCAGCGTCACAGGATCGCCCTCTCTTTCGGGAAGCGCCCGCAAGTTTGCCACCACCTTCACCAACTCCGGCGGTGAGCGCTACTATGCGACCTTTGGCGATGACAGCACAACCATGAACTTCATCTACGACGCGTACGTGTATCTGGCTAAACCCTCGTCGGGAATCGCCAACCTCGAGTTCGACCTCAACCAGGTCACGGACAATGGCCAAACCGTGATCTACGGATTTCAGTGCGACGGCTGGACCGGCACCTGGGACTATACGGCGAATCTCGGCACTCCGGACGATCCGGTCGATGTCTGGGTCCATTCGAGCCAGGCCTGCAATCCACGTACGTGGAGCACGAACGTCTGGCATCATGTCCAGATTGGTTTCTCTCGCAACGACTCAGGGCAGGTAACGTATGACGTCGTCTATCTCGACGGGAAGGCCATGCCCATCAATGCCACGGTGAACTCGTCGTTCGCTCTTGGATGGTCACCGACGCTGCTGACGAATTTTCAGGTGGATGGATTCGGCTCCAGCGGATCGAACACCGTGTACATCGACAACCTTACGATCTATCGCTGGTAGAGCCGCTCCCAAAAACAAAGGCAGCCGGTTCGATGCGGCTGCCTTTTCGTTTGAGCGGGTTTGCGGAGCCGCCTCGCAACGGATCGAGCGTCTCCCGCCTCCCAACGATCCCAGACGGGATGTGATGGCCGTCACAGACCGCAATCTCCCGGCGCGTTCTGATGTCTGTAGGCTGGTGTTTTGCTGTCGAAAGACCCAGTCACCGTTGCCCGCAGGCCCGAGAGCCCACGCCTCAGGCCCATGCTTCCACGAGCCTCAAGCGCAGTCCTTCCTGGAGTTTCTGCGAGTGCCTTCCCCGGGGTTTCCAGGCCCCCTCACGGAGGATCCGATGAGAAGCAACGCGATGCTTCACCCTGCCGCAGAGACCACCCCACACACGGCGCATCCCGCCCTCCCGCGCAACAAGGTGATCTGCATCCATTGCTATCGAACGCTCGGCGCCACCATCAGCGCGCAGAGTGAAGCCAGGCTGCGGCACGAGCACGACTGCGTCGAAGCGCGCATCGCCAAACAACCCGACGCGCCCCCGCCCTTCAACTAATCTCTCCCGCCCTCTAGACTGCTTCCGGCGCCGCCGGAGACATTTCGATCGTTACGGTTTGGACGCCGAGCCGCGGATGTTTTGCCGTGAGGCGTACCGCGCCAGGCTCTTCGCGCGCGCGAATCCAAACGGCTCCCGTGCCGCCAATCAGAGCGAAAGGATTGTCGCCGATCAGCTCCGCCGGGCCTTCCAGCGTCAGCGCGATGGGGTCGTTGGCATAGGGACGCACGACGCCGAACTCATCGGTGACCCGCAACACCACACGCGTGGCGTCGGCGCCATCCGCGATCAACGCGCCATCATCCGGAAGCAGAAGGAATTTGCTGTCCACGCCGCGTCCGGAGAGCGATCTGGAGATGACCTGCTTTCCACCGAGGAATCCATCGATGCGAAGATCGCCCCAACCGGCACGGTAACGGCGCATATCGAAAATGAAGGGTGGATATTTCAGGTGTGGGAACTGCTCGCGATCCGGATCGGCCTCGGCGATCAGCTTCCATGGATTGCCGGCCGCACTTCCTTCGCGCGAAAACAGCCGGAGGTGATCGCAGTTGGAGCAGACCACTGCGTCGGTGAAGCCCACCGATTCGTCGCCCCTCGCCCAGTGGAATGCCGGCTCGAGCACCACCTCCTCGCTCGGATCGCACTGTGATTTGTAAAAGCCTCCGGCCGGCTTCAGCTCGCGGAAGATGTCGGCGACGCCGTGGTAGCAGATGCGGTCGCCGGAGCCGAAGTTCGAATGGGTGTTGTAGTCAAAGGCGCACCAGCCGATGCCGCCCGCATATTGCGGATCCGACGCGAGTTGGTCGTGGATGCGGACATGGCGCAGCGTGTGCTCCCGCTGGCGCTCGTCGTCGTCGGTGGTCTTGGTGGGGAAAGTATGCCCGACGAACTCCGTGTTCAGATAACGGGGATGATTCGGGGGCTTGAGTGGAATGCCGAAGTCGTTCACGGTGAAAACATCTTCGAGGAACTCCGAAGCCTGGAAGTTCCGGATGCCGCCCGTCTGGCGAGTGGAATCGAGCGCATGCGCCAGCGCATTGGTGCGGGTGTAGAAGTCGTGATCGTCCCGCGACTCGTTGATGCGCACGCCCCAAAGAACAATGGCCGGGTGATTCCAGTCGCGCCGGATCATGCGTCCCACATTGTCGACTGCCACATCTTTCCATTCCGCATCGCCGATGTGTTGCCAGCCCGGGAATCTCCTCCAGCACCAGCAGTCCGATCTCGTCGCAGCAATCGAGAAAATGGCGGGATTGAGGATAGTGCGACGTGCGAACGATGTTGCAGTGCAGAACCTGGCGGAGGATCTTCGCATCCTGGCGTTGCGCGCGAGCGGCCATGGCGCATCCGGCAAACGGGAAGGTCTGGTGGCGATCGAGTCCGCGCAGCTTCACGATCTTTCCGTTCAGGGAGAAACCGTGATCGGTAAAAGTCGCCTCGCGGAAGCCAATCCGGCGAACCTCTTCATCTAGCCGCTCGCCACCCCGCAGGAGACGGACGTGCACCGTATACAAGTGAGGGCGGTCGAGGTCCCAGAGCGTGATCCCGGTCAATCCGGTCAGCGATACGGTGTGTCGCGCAGTGTCAGCGGTCGTTTGGCCGCTCATGTGGACCGGCGCCTGAATCGGCGCGGCGGAGGATTCACCGGCCTCCGCGGGCGCCCCACTTTCCGGCACAGGCAGGCGGCCTCGTGCAACCACCGTTTCACCGTCGCGCAACTCCGCCTCCAGAACCAGCGGACCGCGCATGGTTCCGGCCAGAAAACAATCCACATCCAGCGCGGGCGCGGCAGCCAGCACGTCGCGCGGACGAGCAAAGACATTGTCAATCCAGGTGTCGGGCACAATGCGCAGCGCAACCTCGCGATAGATGCCGCCAAAGGTCATGTAATCGATCTCGTAGCCGAACGGCGGAATATCCGGGCGCTCAGTGGAGTCAAGCTGCACGCACAACACGTTGTCGCGATCGAAATGCAGATGCTGAGTCAGCTCGAAGGAGAACGGTGTGTATCCTCCCTTGTATTCGCCCAGGCGCGCGCCGTTGATCCAAACCGTGGAGGCGGTCATGGCGCCCTCGAAATCGACGAAGACCCGCTTTCCGCGTGCGCCGGGAGGCAGTCGAAAGCGGCGTCGCCAGGTGGAGACGAACTCGTAATCCTTGTCGTCGAAGCTATGCCAGGGAAGACGCGCATTGCTGTGCGGCAGCACCACGCGGCTGAAATGCGCGTCGTCGAATTCCGGCGCTGTGGCGGCGTCGATCTTGCCCGGGGAATACCGCCAGTTGCGATTCATCGGGAGAACTTGCCGGCCCGTCACTGCGGCATGACGCGCGGCTGTCTGTTCCGCGATACTTTGCTGTGTATGCAGGGCCGTTGCGGCCAGCAGCCCCCCGGTCGTCTTAAGAAACCTGCGTCGATCCATGATCCAATCCCCGAGACGTCTGTCTTTCACTTGCTTTGAGCACTATACGACCGTCACGCGAACACCCGAGCCATGAGGCACGGCAACGTGATGCCGGCCGTCATCGCTCAACCTGGTTTTTGAGGACTGCAGGATACGCGTGTCGCGGCTGTCCACTTTGGGCGCGTACAGCTTTGCTGTCTCCACGGCGAGGCCTCTGCCTTTGTCGAAAACAAGGACCACGTCAAGATCTTTGTCGAGATCCTTGTTCAGAATCACAACCGACCTTCCGTTCCCCTTTAGTTCCGCAGCATAGGCTGTTGCGTTCACTCCGCTCGTCTGCAGCCGCGAAGTCAGGTTCACACTGAAAAGCCTGGCATCGCTCAATGAGCCGGCGAACTGCAGCCCCCGCGCAACCGGCTCCAGTACGTACTCCTGGCCGAAGGTCGCGATCGGAGTATAGAACGGATGAGGATGCGTTGCGATTTCCGCAGGCGTCTCTCCCTGTTGTTCAAGAAGACTGTCGCCCGGCAGCGAGCCGCCCACGGAGTTCGCCACCGACTTTCCGGTACCTCCGTGAAGATTGACGCCCGAATAGTTATTGCTCGCAAGCAGCAGCGAATAATCGGCTGACCACAGCGCGGAGGCGAAGACATCGGAGACGCCCGGTTTGCCTCCGCGATAGCAGGTATTGCCCTCAGTCATGCGCACACGCGCGCCCATTTTGTCCGCCGCAGCCGTTGCCCGGTCCGCAGTCCTTTGCACTTTGGCCATGGTTGCCGCCGCCAGCAGGTTCGGAATATTCACAGCCGGGTTGGTCGCCGGTCCGCCGAAGTAGTAGTGGTGGGTAAGAGTTGTAACGTGGGGCGGGTTGTCGATGCCCTGCCACTGGGCCGCAATCTCGGTCAGCCAGTTTACGTCCGATGCGACATCCGGCATGCCGAACTTTGCTTCCGGCACTCGAGCCGCGACTGCCCGCGCCATCGCAAGCCACTCGGCCAGATAAGTCTTCGCCGACCAGGTGGCGGGATCGCGCAGGTGCCGGTCGAACAGATCCACCTCGTTGCCGATCTGGAAGTATTGCAGATGGCCGCCTAGGGTTCGGCTGACAAATGCAGCTTCTTCCGCGGCGCGAGCCGGCGTGTTGGTTCCCATCCCGATGCCATATAGACAGCTCCACCCGGTTGCCTTCAGGAACTCCGCCAGATTCCGCACCGCGTCGGCTGTGACCGCGTAGTACGACGCTTTGGGTTCACCGACCACTTCGCGAATCTTCGCATGCTCGGGCTCCGGAGAATCCGGCGTGGGCTTCCACCAGGCGAACTCACTGGTGTTGCCGCCGAGCCGCAGCACACCTCGGGGAGCAATCTCCTTAAACGCGCGAATCAGACCGGTGTTCTTCGCAGAAAAGAAGCTGGGGTTAACCAGCTGCTGCACCTCGTATGACAAGCCCACAAAATCCGCGGGCATCTGGGCGCCATCGGCCTCTGCGGGAATTTCCAGCGTGACGGGTTCGGCGTTTGTTTGTGCTGAAAGACGGGCAGCGGCTGCGGTCATGGCAGCGGCGGCAAGAAACCCGCGCCTCGTAAGCGAACGTTCAGACATCGATGGTGTCCTCTGCGAATCCTGTGAAAGTCGTTCGCTCAGTATTCTATGGCCCCTCCATCATCGAGCCACAACGGGGAAACTTCAATGGGGAATTTATTTCCCTTTCGAATCGCGTTCGTGATAACGTGTTGCCGCGTTTGAAAGTCGGCTCCGGCCATCGGAGTCCGTCGTTCGCGCTAATTCCCTGGCGTATGCATCGTGGCTGAAAGGAACCCATATGGGGCATCATCGACGCTCCGCTCTCGCGGCAATTTTTCTGCTGGGAGCCGGCATGCTTGCAGTTTCCGCGCAGGACCCACCCAATTCTCTGAAAAGCGGATTTGAGAATCCGCCCGACAGTGCGCGCCCCAGGGTGTGGTGGCACTGGATGAACGGCAACATCTCGAAAGAAGGAATTCAACTGGACCTCGACTGGATGCACCGCGTCGGAATTGCGGGCTTCCAGAACTTCGACGCTGCGCTGCAGACCCCGCAGGTCGTTCCCCACCGCCTGGCCTACATGACGCCGGAGTGGAAAGATGCGTTTCGATACGCGATCGGGATCGGCGACAAGTTTGGAATGGAGATGGCGATCGCAGGTTCGCCTGGCTGGAGCGAGTCTGGTGGCCCTTGGGTGCCTCCTTCGGAAGGCATGAAGAAATATGTATGGAGCGCGACGGAGGTCGAAGGCGGGCAGCCTTTCGACGGCAAGCTGGCGCACCCGCCCGAGAACACCGGCGCGTTTCAGGACATCGGGATTCGCGATGCGCTGCGCGGGCCGGAAGGGGGAAAGCCGGCCCCGCGGTTTTACGCCGACTCGGTCGTGGTCGCGTATCGACGGCCGGCGGGCGACGTCAGCGTGGAGAGCCTGCATCCGGCCATGACCTTCAGTGGAGGTTCGCCGGACACGGCGCTGCTCACCGACGGCAACCTGGAGAAAGCGACCGATCTGCCGATCCCGTCCGAGGGACAGAAGGCCTGGATCCAGTACGCATTCGCTGAACCTACCACGATCCGCGCAGTCACGATCGTGACCCAGGACCCCAACCGTATCGCGGCGATGATTACGGGAATTGGCCCACCGGACAAAGCTCTCGAGGCGAGCGACGACGGTGAGAACTGGCGGACCATCGCGAAGCTCGCGGCTGGCGAGTCGCCGGAACTGACCGTTCATTTCCCGCAGCGTCCGCGAAATATTTTCGCGTGACGTTTCTGCGGACGCCGCCTCCGCCGCGGCCCGCCTGGGCCGAGGGGATCGACCCATCGTCCTTTGGATTCCAGCTGCCGCCTGCGCCGAAAAAACTACGAGATCGCGGAACTGGTGCTGCATCCGGAGCCCGGGTGAACCACTTCGAGGAGAAGGCGGCGTTTGTACCGACACCGGATCTGTACGGATTCGCGACCGCCCCGACGGACCAGAACGATGCCGTGAACAAGGCTGACGTGATCGATCTGACGTCGAAGGTGCGGCCGGACGGAACCCTGGACTGGACGCCCCCGCCAGGGCACTGGGTGGTGCTGCGATTTGGATACAGCCTGCTGGGAATCACGAACCATCCGGCGACGGCAGAGGCGACGGGGCTTGAAGTGGACAAGCTGAACGGTCAGGACGTCCGCCGAGTACATGGAGAAGTATCTCGACAGCTACAAGGAGACAATCGGGCCGGAGATGATGGGGCAAGCGGGGGATTCGCTACATCGTCAACGACAGTTGGGAAGCGGGATCGCAGAACTGGACCGACGACATGATCGCGCAGTTCCGCAAGCGGCGGGGCTACGATCCGCTCCCGTGGATGCCGGTGCTGAGCGGCGAAGTGGTGCAGAGTGCGGAGGCAAGCGATCAGTTTCTGTGGGATCTGCGAAAGACGATCGCGGACCTGATAGCGGACGAGCACTATGGCGTGCTGGAGCAGGTGATCCACGAATGGCACATGGGCCACTACGGCGAGTCGCATGAGGACGGACGCGCGTTTGTGGCCGACGGGATGGAGGTGAAGAAATTCAACGAGGTCCCGATGAGCGCGATGTGGACCCAGTCGCCGGGAGTGAATCACGAACAGTATGGATACAACGCCGACGATCGCGAGTCGGCATCGGTGGCGCACATCTACGGGCAGAACCTGGCGGCGGCCGAATCGATGACAGCAGCGGCGGCGCCGTGGGCATGGTCTCCAGCGACGCTGAAGCCAACAGCGGATCAGGAGTTTCTCAACGGCATTAACCGCTTCTGCATCCATGAATCGGCCCACCAGCCGCTGGTGGATAAGAAGCCGGGACTGACTCTAGGGCCCTTCGGGCAATGGTTCAATCGCAACGATACCTGGGCTGATGAGGCGGGACCGTGGGTCGATTATTTGGCCGCTCGAGTTACATGCTGCAGCAGGGACACTTTGGCGCCGATGTGATCTATTTCTACGGTGAGGATTCGAATCTGACGGCGATCTTCCACGACAAGTCGCCGGACATGCCCCCGGGCTACGGGTTCGACTATATGAATGCGGACGCACTGATCCACGAACTCAACGTGGCCAACGGGCGCATTACCACGCCGGGCGGCACGAGCTACCGGTTGCTGGTGCTCGACGCCTACAGCAAACACATGTCGTTGCCGGTACTGAAAGCAATCGACAAACTGGTGCGAGAAGGCGCCAGCGTCGCGGGGCCGAAGCCGACGGACGATCCGAGCCTTGCCGACGACCAGGCGGAGTTCCGCAAACTGGACGATGGGCTGTTCGGCGATGGCACGGGTGTGCATTCGGCAGGCAACGGCACCGTATATGCCGGCGACGATGCCGCTGCTGCGCTGAAGGCGATGAACGTCGAGCCGGACTTTCATTACACAGGCAGCGACAACCGGCTGGAGTTCGTTCACCGAAGACTGGCGGACGGCGATCTGTACTTTGTCGATAACCGCAGCGATGACGGCGCTGCGGTGGACGCGACGTTCCGCGTGAGCGGCAAAGCACCCGAGCTTTGGTATGCGGAGACAGGAAAAACAGAGCCGGTGTCGTTCACGATTGCGGATGGGCGGACGACGGTACCGTTGAAGCTGGAGCCGTGGGGCACTGTGTTTGTGGTATTTCGTCGGCCCACGAGCGAGACCTCACACACCGTGCCGGCGATGAAGGAGACGCAGATCGCAACGCTAGCGGGGCCGTGGACGGTGAGCTTCCCGCCCGACTGGGGCGCGCCGCCGTCGATCACGCTGGACATGCTGGCGTCGTGGAGCGACAACAGCGATGCGGGCGTGAAGTACTTCTCGGGAACCGGCACTTATACGAAGACCATCGATGCGCCGGCGAGCTGGTTCAGCAAGGGCGCGCATGTGTGGATCGATCTGGGCGAGGTGAAGAATCTGGCGGAGGTGAGCGTCAACGGGAAATCGCTGGGCATCGTGTGGCACGCGCCCTACCGAGTGGATGTTACAACGGCACTGAAGCCGGGGAGCAACGAGCTGACCATCAAAGTCACCAACGCATGGGTGAATCGGCTCATCGGCGATCAGCAACCGGACACCACGAAGAAATACACTTTTGCCGACGTGAAGCCGTACAAGGCCAACTCGCCGCTGCTGCCGTCGGGCCTGCTGGGGCCGGTGACGATCGTGGAGGAAAAGGCGGCTCGTTAGGGCAACGCTTGCGGAGCTCGAAACTGCTGTACCGCGCGATGGCGGTACAGCGGCCTTCCGCACGACTGCGTTGCTTCCCTGCGGGCGATCGCTCATGATGTTGACGTGCGCCGCAGATTTTGGGCGGCCCGCCCGGGCGCAGCGGGTAGCTGCAGCCGGCTAATGGAAGAGGAGAGCAGCGATGCGATTGCGGATGACGGTTGTGGCGATGGCTGCGTATTTCGGATGCTGCGCGATCGCGGCTCAGGAGACACCAAAACAGCCAGGAGCGATCGCGATCAACTGGGACAAGACGGTGATTGTCTCGAAGTCGACGCCGACGCTGCAGGTTGTAACCAACCCGATGCTCAATTCTGGATCGCCGATTCACGATGGTGCATTCGCTGCGCTGAAGATGCTGGGCGCGGACTATGTTCGCTACGTGCCGTGGCTGCCATATCCGAAAATTGCGGTCGCGGAGTTACAGCCACCGACGGCCGATCATACGTCGTGGGACTTCACCTGGATCGATCCAGTCACGAAGGACTTTCTCGCAGCCACTGAAGGACACTCGACCATCGTCAACTTCAGCACCATTCCCGCGTGGATGTTTAAGACGGACAAGCCGGTGAAGTATCCGGAGGATCCGAATCAGGTCTTCTGGGATTACACCCAGGGGACGGAACTACGCGATCCGAGCGGAAAGGAACTGGGCGACTACTACGCGCGCCTGGTGAGTTGGTTCACGAAGGGCGGCTTCACGGATGAGAACGGGAAGCGCCACGAGTCCGGCTATCACTACCGCTTTCCGTACTGGGAAGTTCTGAATGAAATCGATTTCGAGCACCAGACGACACCGGAGCAATACACCGAGCGCTATGACGCGATCGCGTCGGCGATTCACAAGGTCAGTCCTGAAACGAAGTTCATGGGGTTGGCGCTGGCAGCTCCCAGCGCAAATCCGAAGTACTTCGAGTACTTTCTGAATCCGAAGAACCACCAACCGGGGATTCCGCTGGACTATGTATCGTTTCACTTTTATGCAACGCCGGCTCTCGATGAAGGACCCGACGGGTGGCAGCACACATTCTTTAATCAGGCGGAGGGTTTTCTGGGGGTCACGCGCTATATTCTGGCGATTCGCGACCGGTTATCACCGGCAACAAAGATCGACACCGACGAGCTGGGCGTGATTCTGCCCACGGATGGCATCGAAATCCGCGCCAGCAAGGCGATGCCCGATCACATTCCGCATCGCTACTGGAATGCGGCGGGGGCGCTGTATGCGTATCTGTTTGTCGAGTTATCGAAGATGGGGGTCGACGTGATCGGCGAGTCCCAACTGGTCGGCTACCCGTCGCAATTCCCGAGTGTTTCCATGGTGGACTACAACAATGGGAAGCCGAATGCGCGCTGCTGGGTGCTGAAAATGCTGATCGAGAACTTTCACCCCGGCGACCGGCTGGTGACCACCGCGCCATCCAGCGAAGACAGCGAAGATCAGCCGTACGCGCAGGGATTTGTGACACCGCACGGACGGAAGATTCTGCTGGTGAACAGAACTAATCGGGAGGAGACGGCGACCCTGCCCACAGGTTTTGAACGCGCGCAGTTTTCGACTGTCGATGAAGCGACGGGAGACGATCCACCGAGGACGGGGACCATGAGCGGACCGCAGTTAACCCTCGCTCCGTTTGCGGTAACAGTGGTCAAAGCGGAGTAGAGTCGCACCATGACTGCGAGAGGATTGCGCGCGGGACTATGCGGCATCGGGCTCGATGCTTACTGGCCGCAATTTGCCGGGCTGCGCGAGCAACTCGAAGGCTACCTGGCGCAGGTGCGGGAGCGGCTCAAAAGTTTTGGCGCGCACGTCGAATCGTTTGGACTGGTGGATACGCCGGAGCGGAGCCGCGAAGTCGGGCATGCTTGCCGGCGCGCGGACGTCGATTTGCTGTTTCTTCACGTGACCATGTATGCGCTGTCGAGTACGGTGCTGCCGCTCGTCCAGCATGCAAAGGTGCCGGCGATTGGGCATGGCCTGGAACCTGTTCACCGCCGTCTTCATGTCGCGGGTCATCTTCGAGTTCTGGGTACTCGAAGGGCTGGCTGAAGAACATCACGATGCTCAAGATGCTGGGCAAGACCAACATCGACTTCATCGGCCCCCGTTATGTCTGCATGATCGGCTCGGTGATCCTGGATCGTCCTCGGCCTGCTCGCCACGGCGTACCGCGGCAAGGGCATGTTCAACATCGACTTCACCGGGGGGACGCTGGTTACGACCGTTCTGAACGAGAACGACCCGACCGTCAAGGGGCTGCCGGATGCGAGGCGGCCCGAGTACAGGGGCTCTTGCGTACTGAGACTACCTGGTGTTCGGCCGTCCCGCGCGGTAACCGACTGGTCAGGCCTTGTCCAGCTCCTTCACGGCCGTCTCGCTGCTGTCGGCCAGGAACGCGCGGCACCTTTCGGCCTCGTCGTCCTCGCCGATCGCGGCGGCCGACCGGGCCAGCATGTTCAGTGACCTGAGGAACCCCTGGTTCGGCTCGTGCTCCCACGGAACCGGGCCGGTGCCGCGCCAGCCCGCCCGGCGGAGCTGGTCAGGCCCCGGTGGTAGCCGACCCGGGCGTAGGCGTAGGCGGTGATGATCTCGCCGTCGGCGAAGGCCCGCTCGGCCAGCGCGGCCCAGGCCGCCGAGAACGTCGGGAAGCGCGCAGCCACATCGGTAAGGCTCGCGCCGGACCGCAGCGCCTCTTCCGCGTCTGGTTCGGGGGGCAGAAAGGTCTTGGCCGGCCTGACGGGCACCCCAGGTCCTGACAGATCCATTCGTGTTTTCCCTTTCGGTACGGGCCGGGCGGGCAGCGGGGGGCGGGCGGGCTCAGGTCAGGCGCTTGCCCGTGGACATCAGGTCCCCGCAGGCGTGCGTGACGCGGTCGGCCATCCCCTGCTCGCCTGCGCTTGCCCAGGCCCGCGGGTCGTAGTCCTTCTCCGGCCGACGTCGCCGTCCACCTTCAGCACGCCGTCGTACTTGGTGAACATGTGGCCCGCGACCGGCCGGGTGAATGCGTACTGCGTGTCCGTGTCGACGTTCATCTTGACCACCCCGTAGGAGATGGCCTCGCGGATCTCTTCCAGCGCAGAGCCCGAACCGCCGTGGAAGACCAGGTTGATGAAGTTTTCCTGGCCGTACTTGGCGCCGACCGCCTCCTGGATCTCCTTGAGCACCGATGGCCGCAGCTTGACGTGCCCCGGCTTGTAGACGCCGTGCACGTTGCCGAAGGTGGCGGCCAGGATGTAACGGCCCCGCTCGCCCAGGCCCAGCGC
>CAVPCB010000135.1:0-3084 GCA_963702285.1 uncultured Acidobacteriaceae bacterium
CAGACCAGCGACCTGACCTACCGCATGTACGACTACGGAAGCGCGCGCGAGCTGCATCTGGAGAAGTCGTTCGCGGCGATGCGGCTGAAGACGCGCGCGGGAAAAGTGCCACCGCAGCCGGTCAACGGGCATTTCCTGCTCATCCACGAGCGCTACTTCAGCATCGAACGCTGGCCGTTGCGCGGCGGAGCAGCGGTTGCGCTGACGGCTCGGAGTGCGGTCGTACAGATGCTGTTCGTGGTGCGGGGATCGGTTGAGATTTCCGGGGAAGACTTCACGCCGTTCACGGTGGAGCGCAATCAGCTCGCTGTGATTCCCTCAGCGACGCCGCGCTGGACGCTGACCGGCGTGGACAGCACGGAAGTGATTCGTATCCTGCCTGCTGCCGATTAATTTAGGATTGCGTTTTACATCCGGACTCCATGGCGATCGATTTTCGACCCATCATTCTTGCCGGCGGCAGCGGAACGCGGTTCTGGCCGCGCAGCCGGCGTGCGCGCGCCAAGCAGGTTCTGGTGCTCGAGGGCGAGCGGACCATGATCCAGCGGACGGTGGACCGACTGGAGCCGCTGGCACAGCCCCACGACGTGTGGGTGATCACCAACGCGCACCTTTCCGACGCGATCTGCACCCAGCTGGACTGCGTACCGGAGCGCCAGGTGGTCTGCGAGCCGGCAGCACGCAACACAGCGCCCGCCGCGGGTTTGGCGGCTTTCCTGATTGAGCGGCTCTATCCCGACGCGGTGATGGGCATCTTTCCGGCGGATCACGTGATCACCGACGAGCAGGCGTTCGTGGCGATCATCCGGCGCGCCATCGAGCTGGCGGCGGCCGGTGACAACATGGTGGTGCTCGGGATCGAACCGAACCGTCCTGAGACTGGCTATGGATACATCGAGACGGGTGAACGCTACGGCGATGGCGTGTTGCGCGTGCGGCGCTTTACGGAGAAACCGAACCAGGCGAAGGCTGAGGAATTTCTGGCGGCGGGCAATTATTTCTGGAACAGCGGCATGTTTGTGTGGAGCGCGAAAACCCTGGCCAACGCCGTGCGCGAGCTGATGCCGGAGACCGCGCCGCTGCTCCAGGAGATCGTGGCCGCATGGGATACGCCGCGGTTCGAGCCGGTCTTCGCCGAGCTGTATCCGAAGTGCGAGAACATCAGCGTCGATTACGCGATTCTCGAGCCGCGTTCGGCGCGCGGCGAGCACCATTCGAACCTTTACTGCATCCCATCGAAGTTCGGGTGGAGCGATCTGGGCTCGTGGACGGCGCTGCACGAATATCAGGTGGAACAGAAGGCGGCCGACGATCAGGCCAACGTGCTGGATACCAGCGGCAGCGTGGTGCTTGGCTCGAGCGGCAACTACGTCTTCAGCCCCAACAAGCTGGTGGCGCTGGTGGGCGTGCAGGACCTGGTGGTGGTGGAGACTGAAGACGCGCTGCTGATCACTACGCGCGCGCACTCGCAGGATGTGGGCAAGGTCGTCAAGGAACTGGCCAGCCGCGGGCAGGAAAAACTCATTTGAAGCAGCTGGGAGCCTGGAGCTGGGAGCTCGAGCCTGGAAGGGGACTTTCGCAGACTATGACGAAATCTCAGTCAAGTTCGGCACCGATGGATGGCGCGGCGTCATCGCGGATGACTTCACGTTTGAGAACGTGCGCGCCGCGGCAGGTGCGATCGCGAACTACGTCCTGACGAAAGAAGATCCGAAGAAGGGCGTGTGCATCGCCTACGACACACGCTTCGGTTCGCCTGCTTTCGCCGCTGCCGTTGCCGAAGTGGTCGCGGGCGCGGGGATTCCGGTGCAGCTCGCGGACCGCATCACGCCCACTCCGGCGCTGTCGTTTGCGGTGAAGCATCGGGGCGCGGCCGGCGGAGTCATGATCACGTCGAGCCACAACCCGGCGCAGTGGAATGGCGTGAAGTACAAGGCGTTGTATGGCGGCTCGGGCAGCCCGTCGATCATGACGGAGATCGAGAGCCTGCTGGGCAAGCCGCTTCCGTCAGGGTCGCCGGCAAAGATCGAGAAGGTGAACTTTGTGCCGCCGTATCTGAAGGCGATCGAGGCCTTTGTGGATCTCGATTTGATTGCGAAGTCCGGGTTCCGCTTCGCCATCGACTGCATGTATGGCGCGGGCGCCGGCATCATCGCGGGCATCTTCGCGAAAATCGGCGTTGACTTCATTGAGATTCGCGCCAACCACGATCCGCTCTTCCCAGGCATCAATCCCGAGCCGATCGAACCCCATGTTCGCGCCTGCCAGGAGATTGTGGTCGAGAAAAAGTGCGATGCGGGGCTGATCACCGACGGCGACGCCGACCGCATCGGCGCGGCGGATGAGAACGGCAATTTCGTCGATCCGCACAAGATTTACTCCGTGCTGTTGCAGTGGATTCTCGAACGCAAAGGCTGGCCGGGCGATGTGACGCGCGCCTTCAACACCACGTCGATGCTGGATCGGATTGCTGCTCGCTATGGCCGAAAACTGCACGAGCACGGCATCGGCTTCAAGTTTGTCTGCGACCTGATGCTGACGGAGAACATCCTGATCGGCGGCGAAGAATCGGGCGGCATCGGCATCCAGCGGCACCTGCCCGAACGCGACGGCCTGCTCAATTCCCTGCTGCTGGCCAATGTGATGGCCGAGGAGAAGAAGACGCTGGGGCAGCTGGTGGCGCGGCTGCAGCAGGAGTACGGCGAACACCAGTACGGCCGCATCGATCTGCATATTCCGGACGCGCTGAAGAACGCGACCATCGCGCGCGCCAGAGCCGGGGTGAAGGAATTCGCCGGCATGCCGGTGGAGAAGGTGGAGACGCTGGACGGGATCAAGTTCTGGCTCGACAACCCGGAAGCGAAGACGAAACCGAACGCCGCGAAAACCTGGCTGCTGCTGCGCGCGTCGGGCACGGAGCCGCTGCTGCGGATTTACTCCGAGTCCTGCTCGAAGGACTCGGTGAAGAGGCTGCTGGAATCGGCGCGTGAATTCGCCATGACGAGCCAGGTCTAGGGCCTTCCATATTTATGGCATACCTGCCATAATAGCAATACGTAACGGAACGAAAGGCCACCAGACATA
>CAVPCB010000136.1:0-4955 GCA_963702285.1 uncultured Acidobacteriaceae bacterium
GGTGTGACGGATGAGGAATGGAAGCGGCGGTCGGGCATCTCCGAGGAGCAGTGGGAGAACTTCGCCCTCTACAACGCGCCGCCGGGGACGATGCAGCACATGGCGGTGTACTACTACCTGAGCCCGCGCGGCCATCGCAGCACGCAGGACGCGATGCTGCAGTACACGCATGACGAGTGTTCAAGCCGGTGCCGGGGTTCAAGGCGTTGACCGGGCATTTCCATCTCGACCTGAACGAGCAGCTGCGGGACCGGAACGATGTGGACTACCGAATCGAGTGCGATGTCGGTGTTCGCGCGCTGGGCGTCAACGTCCTGTATCTCGGCGACTTTCATGACGACTCGGATCCGCACGATCCGGGGCCGAAGCGGCTGCCGGAGCAGAAGGTGTATTTTGAGGCGGCGGCGCGGCTCTCGGACAAGAATTTCCTGGTGATTCCGGCCGAGGAGGTGAATTCATTCCTGGGCGGGCACTGGTATCTGATGACGCCGAAGCCGGTGTACTTCACGCATGCGGAGCCGCGGCCTGCGGACGCAGACCTTCGAGGGGAACGATCCGGTGTATGGCCACGTATATCACCTGGGGTCGGCGGACGATGTGCTGCGGTTTGTGAATCGCGAGCAGGGCATCCTGTGGACGGCGCATCCGAGGACGAAGAATTCGGAGGGGTACCCGGAGGCCTACAAGGACAAGGATTTCTTTCTGAGCGATCGGTTGATTGGCGCGTCGTGGGAGTCGCTGCCGGTGGACTTGTCGGAGAAGGGGCTGTGTCGCGGTGCGGTGCTTCGGCACGGGTGACGAGATGAGTAACTGGGCGCCGAAGCCGAAGTACATGATCGCCGAGGGCGACACGTACATGAAGTGGCCGAGCGACGAGACCTACCCGCAGCTGACGGTGAATTACCTGAAACTCGATCGCGTGCCGCTCTACAACGAGAGCTGGGCGCCGGTAGTGGAGGGGATGCGCGCGGGAAATTTCTTTGGGACAACGGGCGAGGTGCTGTTCCACAACTGGGGCGTAGAGGGCACGGGTGCGCACCGCGTCTACACCGCGAGGATCGAGTACACCTTTCCGCTGGAGTTTGCCGAGCTGGTGTGGAGCGATGGGACGACGGTGGAGCGGAAGACCATCGGCCTGACCGATACGCTTCCGTTCGGGACGAAGACATTTCGGATTCCGTTCGACGCGACCGGCAAGAAGTGGGTGCGGTTCTCAGTGTGGGATTCGGCGGGCAACGGGGCTTACGTGCAGCCGATTGCGCTGGAGTAGCGGGGTCAGTCGTGGAGGTTCTTCTCGATGCGCCGGTCGGGAATGAGCCACATCACAGCAACGAGGATATAGAGACCGCAGGCCACGCGCGGGTGCACGAAGGCCAGGGGGATGGCGACGGCGTAAGTCGCCACACTCGCCAGACCTTTGCGATCGCGTCCAATCGCGAGGGCGAGCTGCGAGCCTTCCCCGTGAAGGCGGATCAGCAGCTGTTCAAGGATGTAGTAGGCAACGCCGGCGCAGAGGAGCACAGATCCATAGAGCGCGATGGGTGTGGGGGCATTGATATTGACGCTCACCCACGCCGTGGCGAAGGGTACGAGCGACAGCCAGAACAGCAGATGCAGGTTTGCCCAGAGAATGCCGCCACTGACCCTTTCAGAGGCGTACAGAAGATGATGGTGGTTGTTCCAGTAAATGCCGATGTACACAAAGCTGACAACGTAAGTGAGAAAGACGGGAACAACGTGACGCAGGGCCGCCACGGTGCTTTGCGCCGGCACCTTCATCTCCAGCACCATGATGGTGATGATGACGGCAAAGACCCCATCGCTGAAGGCTTCGAGGCGACCTTTGCTCATCGGGGTTCCCTCCGGGCTATGCTACCATTCACCGCACAGAATGCGGTTATTAAGGAAAGCGATTCGCCGCTTTGCCGGTAAGGCGAAGCACGGTTATCGAATCGGCGCGAGCGAGTACGACGTGCTTCGGCCTCCTGGAGCATCCTTCACCAGCACTCCCTTCCTGACAAGGTCCTCGATGTCACGCAGGGCGGTGTCCTGCGAGCACCGGTTGAGTTTGGCCCATTTTGAAGAGGTCAACATGCCTTCGAAGCCGTTCAGTAGCCGATTGAGGATGCGCCGTTGCCGATCGTTAATGGGCACAACCGCGAAATGCTCCCAGAAACGCGCCTGATCCAGGACCGTCGCCAGAATTGTCTCGGATCGGTGGAAAGCGCGGCCCAGGCATGCGAGGAACCATTCGAGCCAGCGCGTAATATCGAGATCGCCTCTTTGTGTAGCTTCAAGTATCTCGTAATACGTCTTACGCTCCTGACGGATCTGCGCTGACATGCTGTAAAAGCGCTGTGGGCTGCGCTCTGAGCGGGCAAGAACCATATCCGCAATCGCGCGCGCGATGCGACCGTTGGCGTCCTCGAAGGGATGAATCGTGACAAACCACAGATGGGCGATCCCGGCCTCGAGGACAAGGTCGGTGGAGTTGCGCTTTTCGAACCATTCAAGGAAATGCTTCATTTCCTCGCGAAGACGCCCGACCGGGGGAGCCTGGTAATGAACGTGTTCCCTGCCGATTGGGCCCGAAATCACCCGCATGGGACCGGTCTTATCGTCTCGCCACGCACCCACTCTGATCTTCGACATCCCGCTGCGACCGGTGGGAAACAGGGCGGCGTGCCAGTCAAAGAGGCGTCGGGCGGTGAGCGGTCGATCATACCCCTGGGTCGCGTCGAGCATCATTTCAACAACACCCTCGACATCGCGATCCGCGGGTGTGAGCGCGCCGATGTCGATCCCGAGGCGGCGCGCGATCGACGAGCGCACCTGATCCCGGTCGAGGGTTTCGCCTTCGATTTCGCTCGATTTCAGGACCTCCTCGGTCAGTGAACGCAGGACGGCTTCTGTCCGCAACTGGAATCCAAGACCTTCCATGCGACCGATCAGGCGCCCCTGGCGATGCCGCACATCGACCAGCAGCGCGGAGATGCGCTCGCGGTCCCAGCGAAAACGCGGCCAGTGCCGCCGTTCATAGATAAATTTCGGAAGCTTTATTCTCCGCACCATTTGCATTGAATGTAGCTTCTATTCACACGCTAAGGCAAGAATATTCGACGCAGATCATGCGGTGATTAAAAACCATATTCGGCGCATGAATAGTGCTATGGGGTCACAGGCCGATTTTGGTGGAGCTGGTCGGGCTCGAACGTAATCCGTTTTGCGGGCGTGAGCGCAGCGCGAGCCGCGGGCGAAACCCTGAGCTGCGAGTCGAAGGACCCCTCTGCGGGGAAGTGAAGAGATTTTGGTGGAGCTAGTCGGGCTCGAACCGACGACCTCCTCGTTGCGAACGAGGCGCTCTCCCAGGCTGAGCTATAGCCCCACGGTGGCGGGAAAGACCTTTTTGATTTTACGTTATTCCGAGGATTCGGTTCGTGCCTGGCCTGAGAAAGTCGCCATGGAGGAGTCACCCCTGGGCAAGTTGTTCATTCCAGGCCAGGGCTCAGGGGATCGATCCAACCTGGCTACTTCACACCCTTGCTGGGGTCCCATGCACCTTCCAGCTTGCACACATAAAGGATCTGGCCAAGGTGGTAGGCATTATGGGCGCTTTCGTGCTCGATCAACCCGGCGTTCGTCGCGAGCTTTTGATCGTCGGCGGCTTCGATGGCCGCTCCCATTCGGTCATCACCTGGTCCAGCTTCTTCTGCAGATCTTCCCACTGCGCGGGGTCGAATTTATCGAAGGTCTCGTCGTTATTCCCGCTAAAAGCCATCTGCTTCTCGCCCTTGAAATTCTGGAGAGCCCGGGCGTTCCAGTACCACAAGTGATAAGCAAGCTGGCCGACGGAGTGCTGGCCCTTTCCCGGAGTCCAGTTGGCCTGGTCCGCGGTCAGCCCGGCGACCGCCACTTTCGCGGGAACGAACCACTCTTCCTTATCGTGCGTCGAGTGGTACTGCGCCAGCAGGACACCCCGCAGCGTGGTGGGTTGATTTTGGTTTTGTGCGGAGGCCGTCAGGGGCAGCGCCAGGAGCAGGAACAGAGCAGCTTTCTTCATCGTGAAGTCCTCGGAGTGCAATCGTCGGAGACGATACCACGCCAGGGCCGGGCGTTCCATGTCCAGTGACGAGCGGTCGGACGGTGGGGAGGAATGGGCCGGCCGGCGACCTATCCCGCCTTGCGCTCGGAACCAAGCACCTCGTCCAGCATCCCACTGAGCGAGTGAGCGCGACTCCGGATCGAGGCCACACTATCGCCCGTGCTCGTGACCGCGGTGTACCGTTCCTCCAGCCGCGCCAGTTCGTCGGCCAGATTCAGGGCCGCCAGCACGGCGACGCGCAGCGAGTCCACAGTGCGCCCCTGTGAGGCCACGGCCCGCATCTTCGTGTCGACGGTCGCCGCCAGCCGCTCGATGTACTCACGGTCGTTGCCGTTCAGGTGATACGTCGGTCGTAAATATCGACGGTGATGGCGTTGTCGTCAGGCATAAGAAACCCGTCAGGCAATCTCGTCGATCTGTTTCAGCAGCCTCTCCACCCGCTGGCGAACGTGCTCCCGCTCCCGCTCCAGGGTGCGCAACTGCTCCTTTGCCTGCTCCAACAGCCCGGACTGCGCGTCCAGCTGGCTCTCAGCCGCGTTGCTTTCTGCTCGGCCTCAGCGCGCGCGCCGCGCTCATGCTTCACCAGTTCCACGACACGCATCACGCGCTCTTCCAAAGCAACGAATCGTCCGTGTTGATGGGCATCGGCTTCCTGCAGGTCAACGTCGACATCCCGGGGTCACCTCAACAATTTTCGCGCATAGCGCCGCGCGCGCGAAAAAGCCGGGCAAAATCCGCGCCATGGTGTCTCGCTTCCTTGAACGCTACTTCAGCTCTTTTCCCTTCGATCCCTGGAACACCTCTTCATTCGTCCCTGGCCGGCCCACATCCCCTTTATGGGAGCGATTCGTGT
>CAVPCB010000137.1:0-42714 GCA_963702285.1 uncultured Acidobacteriaceae bacterium
TCGTCGCGGCTGCGATCAATGCGGCAACCCACGCGCAGCGCATGCGCCTGTTGCCACTCGTCCGGTCGCGCCTCGCCGAGGACCGCATCGCCGTCCGTGCTATGGCTCTGGAAGCCTTCGCCCTCCTCGCCGCCCGCGAGGCCGAGCTCCGCGACGAAGCCCTGGAAATGCTCCATGCCGCCCTTCACTCCAGCGAACCCGCCATGCGGGCCCGCGCAAAGCTGATGCTCCCGTCAGTTGCGTCGTGGAGCCGACTGCCCCAAAACAGGGCACAAATGCCACCAGAAGTCCTCAATAATCGGCCATATGCCAATTTCTACGATGACATCGCAGTCTTTGACACACCACCATCTCGATAATCACATCTCCAAAACGTACTAATTGGAGAGTTGGCCCGCTCCCATTTCCCCCCGCACCCTCCGCATCGTCTCCACATAGAACGCCAGGTTGTGCACCGTATTCAGCACTGCCGACAGCGGCTCCTGCGCCGCCATCAGATGCCGCAGGTACGCGCGGCTGTACCGCCGGCACACCATGCAATCGCACGCCGGATCCGCCGGACCCTGATCCTCTGCATATTGCCGGTTCTTGATATTCAGCCGCCCCTCCGACGTGAACAGCAGCCCATGCCGCGCTGCCCGCGTCGGCAGTACGCAGTCCATCATGTCCACGCCCATCCGCGCGTAGTCGGCAATCTCATCCGGATAACCCACGCCCATCACGTACCGTGGCTTATCAGCGGGCAACAGCGGCAGCGTCGTCGCGATCATCTCCCGCGTCAGTTCCCGCGGCTCGCCCACGCTGAGTCCCCCAATCGCGTACCCCGGAAAATCCATCTCCACCAGTCGCTCCGCCGACTCCCGCCGCAGATCGGCAAACATCCCGCCCTGCACAATCCCAAAGAGGCTCGGAGTCCGTCCTTCCTCAGCAGCATTTTCTGAACGCTGAGCGCTGAACGCTGAACGCTCTTTCCACGGGACGCTCGACTTGTGCGCCTCAAAGTGCGCCTGGCTCCGCTTCGCCCATCGCAGCGTCATCTCCAGCGACGCCCGCGCTCGCGTCCGGTCCGCCGGATACTCGGTGCACTCGTCGAACGCCATCGCAATATCCGATCCCAGCGCAATCTGCACATCCATCGAGTGCTCCGGCGAAAAAAAATGCGACGACCCATCGATGTGCGATCGAAACGCAACCCCTTCCTCCGTCACCTTCCGCAGTTCACTCAGGCTGAAAACCTGGAACCCACCCGAGTCCGTCAGGATCGCCCGATCCCAGCTCATGAACCGGTGCAGGCCGCCCATCCGCCGGATCGCCTCATGCCCCGGCCGCAGATAGAGGTGGTACGTATTTCCCAGCAGGATTCCGACATCCAGCGCCTCAAGCAGCTGTTGCGGCACAGCCTTCACTGTCGCCTGCGTCCCCACCGGCATAAACACCGGCGTCTCCACCGCCCCGTGCGGCAGCGTCAGCGTGGCGCGCCGTCCGTTGCCAGCGCTCCGATGAATCTGAAACGTGAGAGACACTCCGCTGATTGTAGCGAGCAGCTACTCTTCCGGGTTTCCAGGCTCCCGCTCCCGAAAGATTGCAGGAATATCTCGTCGACCGTGCAGAACTGCCGCAATCTCTACGGCGTTCCCCGAAACTCTCTAGGCGATCTGATACTCGCCAACATGCCAGAACCGCAAGTCGCGCTCTCCGGCGAGCTCAGGCCGCGCCCGGCCTGATTCCGGAAACAGTTGCAGCTGGCGGAACGCATCGAAGAGCTTGTCGCTCAATCGATCCGCTGCCTCAATGCTGTCTGCAGCAATATGATCCCAGATCGCCAGCAGATCTCTTCGCGCGGTAGGCGCGACAATAAGTTCTCTGCCCGGTTCCTTTTCTTCTGAAGTCATATGTCCCCAAACCGAACGAACGGCCGAATCTGGAAGGAATTCTTCCTGCGCTGCATCGATTTCTGGAGGGTGGCTTCCTCAATACATCGGGAACTTAGGCGGATTTCCGGCGTCGTTCCGCTGCCCGCATTTTGAGTTCAGCAAATACCTGCTCCCCTGGAATGCCCTCTCCTCGATCAAGCTCCGAGATCCTCCGGTCCAGATCCGCCTGAAACGCCTTCAGCGCCTGCTCCCGCTCCCGCAGCCGCTCCTCTCGCTTCTCCAGCAAACGCAGCGCCTCCCGCACCACCTCGCTGGCCGACGTGTACCGCCCCCCATTCACCTTCTCCTGCACAAATTTCTCCAGCTCCGGCGTCAGCGACACATTCATGGCCACACTCCTCCCCCGTCCATAATAACGAACAATGTCAAATTATGACAAAGATTGTTATCGCTCCCCCATTCCGTCTCCCCCGCTTCCGTCCCCGCCGGCTCCAGTTGCCGATTACGTTAATACCCCTCCGCCCGCAAAAAACCTGCCCCATTCCCGACCAGCAGGCGTAAAGTGATGGCGGAACTCCCCTTAGATCTGCCTCAGGAGGCTGCCATGGTGAAGCCCTTTCTCATTGCCTCGGCTCTTATGTTTCTGGGTGTACCGGCGCTCCTCCAGCAAGCCCCCTCGGCCCCTGCCACGACTCCACCAGCCGACACGACCGCACCGCCGGCCACCGCCAACCAATTCAACGTTCCTCCCGATTACCTCAGCAAGGTCAATCCGGTGAAGCCCACCGCCGAATCCCAGGCCTACGCCAAAAAGCAATACGGCTGGGACTGCGCCATGTGTCACGGTGAAAACGGAGACGGCAAAGGCGACGTCGCTGCCGATCAAAAGCTCCAGCTGCGCGATTACCGCGACGCCACTACGCTCAAGTCGATGAGCGACGGCGAAATCTACTACATCATCGAAAAAGGCAAAGGCCAGATGCCCTCCGAAGGCGATCGCGCCAAGCCGGACCAGATCTGGAACCTCGTCATCTATATCCGCAAGATGGCCAACGCGCCCGCCACCGCTTCCGCGCACACTCCGCAGTAAGATCGCCCTCTTCTTCAGGCCCTCGTGGCGCTCGGCTCCTCCTCCGGCGCACCCACCGGCAACTCCAGCTGTTCCGTCGCGCGTTCGTCCACCCACGGGCGAAAGCACGCCCGGCATCGCGCCTCGTAAACTCCCGCCGCTCCCACCACCACCAGATCCTGGCTGCTTCCGAGTCTCTGCGTATGCACCGCCGTTGCGCCGCATTGCATGCACACCGCCGACAGCTTCGTCACCTCATCGGCAATCGCCATCAGGTCCGGAATCGGAGCAAACGGCTCTCCCGTGAACGTCGTGTCCAGTCCTGCCAGAATCACCCTCCGCCCCTGTCGAACCAGATCGTCGGCTAGACTCACCAGCGACCCATCGAAAAACTGCGCCTCATCGATCCCCACCACTTCCACCGATTCGATCGTCGGCATCAGCACCGCCTTCAGCTCCTCCACGTTCGCCACCGTCACCGCGTCCAGCGTCTGCGCGCTGTGTGAGGCGATCGCGTTGCGGTGGTAGCGCACGTCCAGATCGGGCTTGAAACACGCCACCCGCCTCTTTGCGATCTGCGCCCGCTTCAGCCGTCGGATCAGCTCCTCGGATTTCCCCGAGAACATCGGTCCGGTAATCACCTCGATGCGCCCCGGATGTACGGCTGCCGCGTGCCCGGTCAGATGTGCGGTCGCCATCTCGCTCCCCCCTCCAGCTTGTCTGTTTCTGCGAACGCCCAGTTTAGGCCCGAGCACTTAGCGCCCTTGTGGAATGCAGGAATGCCTCCGCTGCTCAGCGGATGACATGAATCGGAATGCCGAGATTTAGCTTCTTCCAGCTTCGGTCCGCTGTCCATGCCGGGCGACCCAGCGATATCGCGAGGGCCAGGCACGCGCGATCGCCGAGAGACAAGCCCAAACTCCGCGTCTTGCGGATAAGGTTCGCTGCGATCTGCGCCTGATCCGCCGTGAATGGCTCGGGTGATGGGAAATACGACATCAGGTCAAGCCAGACAGCAGCCGGGTCATCGCCTCCGTCGATCAGCTTGGTCGCAACCTCTGCGAGATTGACAGTACCTGCCCTGGCTCCGGCGATCACCTGAGTGGTCACACTGTCCGCTCCCGGTTCCGCCCGCATGAAGGCAAGGATGGCGGACGCGTCGAGCACAACATGATTCACAATTCGCCCCCTGCTGCTTCGCGCCTCTCCTCGATCAGCTCGTTCGACAGCATTCTCTCCGAGCCAAAAACCTTACGCAGACGCCGCCGGGTCTCGCGAATCCGTCGATCCAGAGTAGCAATCCGCAGTTCGCTGTCTTCCAGATGCAATTCAACAAAATCCCCCGGGCGGATGCCCAGCGCCTTACGGAATTTCACGGGAATAACAAGCCGTCCCTTTTCCGATACCTGGGTGCGAACTGGGGGTTCCATTGATTGCCTCCGTGACACTATTACACGGTTGTGGAACATGCCCCGTCAAGTGGAACAACAGCACAAAATGGTTCGCCACACGAACTGATCGAAATTGTCGCGCCAGACATGGTCGGGGGTCCCACCTGCTCCTGCTCCACCCGCTCATCAGCCCCCATCGAGTTATCGGGGTTTTCTCCCCTGAGCTGCTCCTGTTCCTTGACACTCCCTCGCCCGTACGCGATTCTATGAATCAGGCTCTCCAGCAGGGACGAAGTGTGTTCGCTCCTGCCAGGGCCTTTTCCAGGTATCCAGCTCCCGGACGCGGCCGACTTCAAAACAAGGCGCTCCTGTGAGCCCTTCCGTGGAAACTCATCCTGTATTGCGCCGCAGACGGCTTTTTCCCGTCCGGCCAGAAGGACTGCGCGTTGACCTTAATTGCCGCTCTGCCATCCTTTGCCCTGCCCACCGGTGTCGCAGGGATGCTGCCATTCCTGCTCATCATCGTCGTCTTCTACTTCCTGCTCATTCGCCCTCAGCAGAAAAAGCAGCGTACCTGGCAGGACATGCTCGGCAAGCTCAAAACCGGCGACCGCGTCACCACCACCGGCGGCATGCGCGGCGTCATCACCTCCATCAAAGACGACGCCGTCCAGCTCCGCATTCCTCCTGACAACCTCCGCATTGAAGTGGTCAAGAGCGCCATCGCTTCCGTGACCCAGGACGACGCAGGTACAAAGTAGAGAACTCATGAAAACCAATATCCAGACCAGACTCATCGTCATCATTGCTGTCCTGGTGGTCTTCGTTTACGGCGTTTTCGGAATCCCCCGAGGTCTTTCCGGCAGCGCGCTCAGCCAGGGGCTGCTCAATGCGGGCCTGTTCAGAAAAGGAATCCACCTCGGCCTCGACCTCAAAGGCGGCATGCACCTCATCCTCCAGGTCAAGGTCGATGAAGCCATCAGCGCCGAAACCGACACCGATGTCGCCAGCATCCAGAGCGATCTCCAGAAGAACGGCATTTCCGGCGCCACCGTTTCCAAGCCCGACCCCAAACGATCCGACTTCCTTGAGGTTTCCAACGTTCCCGCCAACCATGCCAGCGACGTCCGCTCGATTCTGGATTCCAGCTACAGCAGCCGGTTCGACATCACCCCCGGCGTGGGCAACAGCTGGACGCTGACCATGAAGCCCACCGTCGAGTCCGAAGCGAAGCAGCGCGCTCTCGATCAGGCCATCGAGGTCATCAGTTCCCGTACCAATACCCTTGGCGTCAGCGAGCCCATCATCGAGCCCTATCAGCTCGGCAGCTATCAGATCCTCGTCGAGCTCCCCGGCGTCGACGACCTCGGCCGCGTCAAGGACGTCATCCAGTCCACCGCCCGCCTTGAAGCTCACGAAGTCATCGGCGGTCCTTACCCTGACCAGCAGTCCGCCTTGCAGGCCGCCGGCGGCGTCGTCCCGCCCGATGTCGAGCTGCTTCCCAGCGTGCCCGGTGCCGCCAGCGAGGGCAGCACCACCGCCTGGTATGAGCTGAAAAAGATTCCCGTCTGGGGCGGAACCGACGTTCGCGATGCCCAGCCTGGCCACAATCCCAACACCAACGAGCCTGAGGTGGACTTCTACCTCACCAGCGCCGCCGGCTCCAAGTTCTCCGCCTGGACCGGCGCCAACATCGGCAAGGACATGGCCATCGTCCTCGATAACCGCGTCCAGGAAGTCGCCGTCATCAAGGGCCAGATTGGCGATCAGGGCAACATCTCCGGCGGTGGCATCAGCGAACAGCGCGTCAAGGACCTCTCCATGCTCCTCCGCACCGGCGCTCTGCCCGCCTCCCTCGATTTCATGCAGGAGACCACCGTCGGCCCCTCCCTCGGTGCTGACTCCATCCATCAGGGCGTCGTCGCCTCGATCGTCGGCATGCTCACCGTCATGGTCTTCATGCTGATTTACTACAAGGGCGCCGGCATCAACGCCGACCTGGCGCTCTTCCTGAACCTCGTCATCCTGCTCGGCTTCCTGGGCTTTTCGGGCGCGACTCTCACCCTGCCCGGCATCGCCGGCGTCATCCTCACCATCGGCATGGGCGTCGACTCCAACGTGCTCATCTTTGAGCGCATCCGTGAAGAGCTCCGCGCCGGCAAGTCGCCCTCCGCCTCTGTCGATCAGGGCTTTGGCCACGCCTGGACCACCATTGTCGATACGCACGTCACTACCATCGTGTCGGCCGCTATCCTTTTCATCTTCGGCACCGGCCCCGTCAAGGGCTTTGCCGTGACTCTTACCTTCGGTCTGCTCGCCAATCTGTTTACGGCGGTCTTCGTTTCCCGCGTCATCTTCGACGCTCACCTCAGCCGCAAACTGCACGGCGAACCGATCTCTATCTGAAGGCGGAAATTTCGTGGAACTGTTTCATGATCCAAAAATCGACTGGCTTGGGAAGAAGTGGTATTTCCTCGGCTTCTCTCTGATTTTCAGCACCGCCGGCCTGCTGTCCATCTTCTTCTGGCACCACCTCCCGCTCGACGTCGACTTCCGTGGCGGCACCGTCGTCCGCGTCAAGTTCGCCTCCCAGCCCGACGCCGACCACATCCGATCCGCAATCGACAGGGCCGGCCTCCACGACGCCCGCATCCAGCAGCCCTACGGACCGGCCGCCAATAACGAGGTTCTCGTCACGCTCTCCCGCAGCGAGACCAGCGAGTCCGCCCTCGACCAGGGCCGCGTCACCCTCGTCAGCACCCTCACCCAGAACTACTCCACCGGCGCCGCACAGAATCAGGGCAAGCTCGACCTCGATAACGTCAGCGGCTCAGCCCTCCAGTCCTGGCTCCAGCAGAACGACCCCGAACACCTCGGCAACACCGCCGATGCCGAATCCCGCTACCAGGCCCAGGCCACGGCTGTCGTCCACTTCCGCGATGACCAGCACAGCGGCATCATCGACTCCATCGACAGCCTCCGAGGCGCCGTCGATCCCGCCGTCCTCTCCGCGCTCCAGCAGAATGCCTGGCTCTCCGGCTTCTCCGTGCGCAGCGTCGAAATCGTCGGCGCCCAGGTCGGCAAGGTCCTCCAGCATCAGGCCGAGCTCGCCACTCTCTACTCGCTCGGCGGCATGCTCGTCTACCTCTGGTTCCGCTTCGAGCTCATCTACGGTGTCGCCGCTGTCGTGGCCTGCTTCCACGACACCATCATCACCGTCGGCGCCTTCAGCCTTACCAATCAGGAAATCTCCCTTACCGTCATCGCCGCCATCCTCACCCTCATCGGCTACTCGATGAACGACACCATCGTCGTCTTCGACCGCATCCGTGAAAATCTCCGCCTTAGCCGCCGCGAGCCGCTCGCCGATCTGGTCAACCGCAGCATCAACCAGACCCTGAGCCGGACCGTCCTCACCTCCGGCCTTACCTTCCTCACCGTGCTTTCGCTCTTCGTCTTCGGTGGCGAGGTCCTCCGCGGCTTCTCCTTTGCCCTGGTCGTGGGCATTCTCATCGGCACTTACTCCTCCATTGCCGTTGCCGCTCCCATGCTGGTGGCTTACCAGGACTGGCGCAGCCGCCGCGGCAAGGCAGCTACCCTACCCGCTGCAAAGAAAGCCAGGGTATGATGCTCTGGTCCCCCGCGGGCTGTGAAAATCCTGCATCCAAAAAATGCAGGCCCGCTCCTCCGCAGCCGGGTGCCGCTGCACCTCGCTGGGAATTGTGTTATAGAAGAGAACCGGCCCTGTCTGTCGGTTGGACCCCCGCTCCCGGCATTGCGGGCAGGCTGGACATGCTCGTAAGACCCCCGGCTGGGGTTCGGCCCGCATTCCCGAACGCCGGAGCGAGTTGGGAACAATTCGGTCCCCCTGTGGTGTCTATACGAGGTGTCAACTACTGAAAGGTCCGAGGTCGGCCATGGCAATGTTTGAAGACATCCTGCTGGAATCAGGGCACCAGATCAAAACCAAGAGCCGCTACTACACCGTCGTTGGCCTCATCCTGAATGGCTCGGTCCTTGCTGCCCTCATCCTCTATCCCCTCATCTATCCTGAGGCGCTGCCCAAAGCCATGATGGCAACCCTTCTGGTCGCTCCACCGCCGCCCCCGCCTCCTCCGCCTCCGCCCCCCCCGACCATTAAGGTCGAGCACGTCGTCTCCGAGATGCTGAACAACCAGCTCACCGCGCCCACCAGGATTCCCAAGTCTATCAATATGGTGAAGGAAGACGCGGCGCCTCCCTCCGCCGGCGTTGCCGGCATGGAAGGCATGGGTGGTTCCGGCAGCGGCGTCATGGGTGGCGTCCTCGGCAGCCTTGGCACCGGTCCCGCCCCCAAGATTCAGGGCGCTCCTCCCAAGAAGATCACCGTCTCCTCCGGCGTCATGGCCGGCAATCGCATCGCCGGTGAGAGCCCCCAATATCCCGCAATCGCCAAAGCGGCAAGAATTCAGGGAACTGTCGTCCTGCAGGCAATGATTTCCAAGAGCGGAACCATCGAAAACCTGCGGGTCATCAGTGGTCCTCCCATGCTGCAGTCGGCCGCGTCCGAAGCCGTGCGCAGCTGGCGGTATAAACCGTACCTCCTCAACGGCGAACCCGTGGAGGTCGAAACGCAGGTCAACGTCGTCTTCAGTCTCGGCAGCTGATTCACCGCCCCGGTCCGGCCTGGCCGCTCCGGGGCTTCTCTCGATTTTCCGGCCTGCCCGCCTCTCATCCTGCGGCCAGGTATTCCATCAGCGATCTTTGGCACCTATCGCAGTCATTGCCTCAGGAGGAACGATTCAGTGATTCTCGCTCAGATCCACCATCTCGTTGCTAACCCGGCGTCCCTCGGATTCTTCCAGGAAGGCCAGACCGTCGGATTCAGCCCCATCGACCTCTGGAACAACATGGGCTGGCTCGCCCGTGGCGTCGTGTTCGTGCTCTTCATCATGTCCATCTGGTCCCTCGCCGTCATGATCGACCGCTACCTCTACTTCAACGCCGCCCGTAAGCAGTCGCGTGAATTTGCTCCCCGCGTTGCCGGCGCCCTCAAAGAAGGCAAGCTCGACGAAGCCGTCAAGGTCGCCGACCGCAACAAGAAGTCGCACCTCGCCGAGGTTGTTACCGCAGGCCTGCAGGAGTTCCGCAACTACGGCGGCGGCGGCGCGGTCAGCGTCGAGCAGATCGAGTCCTCCAAGCGCGCCCTCGAGCGGGCTGAAGCCATCGTCCACGCCAAGCTCAAGAGAGGCCTCGGCTCCCTCGCCACCATCGGTTCCACCGCCCCCTTCGTCGGCCTCTTCGGAACCGTCGCCGGCATCCTCAAGGCCTTCCAGGAAATCGCCACCCAGAAGACGCCTGGTATCGGCGCCGTCGCCGGCGGTATTTCTGAAGCTCTGGTCACCACCGCCTTTGGCTTGTTCGTCGCCATCCCGGCCGTTTGGCTCTTCAACTACTTCACCAACCGCGTGGAGGCCTTCGACGTCGAAATGGACAACTCCTCCAGCGAACTGATCGACTACTTCATCAAGCAGAGCAACCGCCGGTAGCCATCCGGCTGCCCTGTTCGCCCGTCGTGGCGCCACGGGGTGAAGTACATGTGAGCGAGAATCCTTCCAGCCGGGAGCTCTTCCGGGGCTCCCGGCCCCTGATTGTCGCCACCGCGAGATTTCCGATCGGAGCGTAAGCCAATGGCAATTGCGGTAAGAAATGAAGGAGCCAAGGTCAACGCCAACATTAACGTCACCCCAATGGTCGACGTCATGCTGGTGCTGCTGATCATCTTCATGGTCATCACCCCCATGCTCCAGAACAAGGTCAACGTCGATCTGGCTCAGAGCACCAACGCCACGCCGATGGAAGACGCCAATAAGGAAGACTCCGTCGTCGTCGCCATTACCCGCGACAGCCGCGTCTACCTCGGCCAGAATCAGACCAGCGTCGCCAATCTCGGGCCTCAGGTCCGCGATGAGCTCGAGAACAAGACCAGCAAGATCGTCTACTTCCGCGCCGACGCCCGCGCCCATTACGGAACCGTGATGGATGCCATCGATGCCGTCCGTACCGCCGGCGTCGAAGAAGTTGGTATGCTCACCGAACAGCAGCAGCCCCTCAACACATCCACCAGGCCCCCCACAGCAGGCGGCCAGTAACAGCATTTTCGCGGCAGAAGTGTGAAACGAGGATTTGAACTATGTCAATGAGCGTAGGCGGCGCTGGCGCCTTAAATGCCGAGCCCAACGTAACTCCTCTGATCGACGTGCTCCTGGTGCTCCTGATCATCTTCATGGTCATCGTGCCCGTCACCCCCCGCGGCCTCGATGCCCTGGTGCCCCAGCCTCCCAAGAACCCCAATCAGTCCCAGCCCAACGACCGCACCATCGTCGTTCAGGTTCAGTCCGGGGCCGGTGGCGTTCCCAGCTACATGATCAACGAGACCCCGGTCGCCAGAACCGACCTTGAAACCAGGCTCAACGAGATCTACTCCACCCGCGCAGAAAAGGTCATGTTCGTGAAGGGCGATCCCAACCTGGACTTCCAGGCCGTCGCCTCTGTCATCGATATCGGCCACGCGGTCGGCGTCGATCACATCGGCCTCGTCACGCCAAAAATGCAGGCGGGCCAGTAATTCTGCCTGGCCGCCCGGCAGGGCACAGTCCGGATGCACTCCGGTACCCTTGCTCCCGGCCGCAGAAGCAGTACAATCGCTCTCGGCAGCGTCTGAGTGCGGCTTTTAGGCTCCCGGCGAGCTGAAGGAGATGATAGACAGAATGAACCGAATCGCACGTCTACTGGTGCTGGCCGTCGCCACAATCCTCCTGGTGGCTTCAACGACCGGCTGTAAACGCCTGGAGGCCCGCAATCAGCTCAACAAGGGTGTGCAGGCCTACAAGCAGGCGAAATATGAAGAGGCCATCGACCACTTCCAGAAAGCCGTCAGCCTCGATCCCACCTACCCCATGACCCGGCTTTATCTCGCCACCGCCTATGCCCAGCAGGTTGTCCCCGGACTCGATACTCCCGAAAACCAGAAGACCGCCCAGATGGCCATCAATGGCTTCATGCAGGTCCTCCAGGAGCATCCCGACGACATCACCAGCCTCAAGCAGATTGCCGCCCTCAACTACGACCTGAAGAAATTCGGTCCCGCCCGCGACTGGCAGCTCAAGGTTCTCGCAGCCGACCCGAAAGATGCCGAAGCCGCCTATACCATCGGCGTCGTCGACTGGACCCAGGCCTACCAGAACGCCATTCGCGCCCTCCAGAGCGCTGGATTGCAGGATGACGGTCAGGGCAACGCCAAGATGCCCAAGCCGGTCTGTAAGACCATCCAGGACGAGAATACGCAGCTCGTCACCGACGGTCTCAAGTATCTGCAGCAGGCCGTCAGCCTTCGCTCCAACTACGACGATGCCATGCAGTATCTCAACCTGATGTACCGCCGCAAGGCTGACCTCGACTGCGGCAATGACGCCGATCGCAAGGCCGACCTCGCCCAGGCTCAGGACTGGGTGCAGAAAGCCATGGGCGCCCGCAAGATCAACGAACAGAAAGCCAACGAGAAAGCCTCAGGCGGCGTAGTCATGAACTAACCGCTGGGTCTCCGTATCGAACAAAGCCCTCGCTCAACGCGGGGGCTTTGCTTTTCCGGTGAAGGCGCCGCACCCCTGACGAGAAAAAATCCAGCTGAAGGGAATCGCTGACCAGAGACAGCCGACCAGCAAAATTGACAGGGAAAAAGAACCGAAATGACCGCCCGGAAACCGCCCACGGGAAAATCTGCACAACCCTCCGTTTTTTCGCGGCCCTCGCGATGCTGCGCGGCCAGGTTCACCCCACAGCAAGCAGAAGAAGCTTTTCTCGACGGCTTTTCAATCCAAATCTCCCAAGACTTCAAACAGAAGTACCGGCGCCCCGGCCTGAATTCCCATTTTGGAAAAACAGCGCCTCACCGCCCCCCGCTATGCCGCGGCCAGGTTCACCCCACAGCAAGCAGAAGAAGCTTTTCTCAACAGCTTTTCAATCCAAATCTCACAAGACTTCAAACAGAAGTACCGCTGGCAGCCTTCTTTCTCCCATTTCGAAAAACAGGTACCGCCCCCCCGCTATGCCGCGGCCAGGTTCACCCCACAGCAAGCAGAAGAAGCTTTTCTCAACAGCTTTTCAATCCAAATCTCACAAGACTTCAAACAGAAGTACCGCTGGCAGCCTTCTTTCTCCCATTTTGAAAAACAGGTGCTGCCCCCCCGCTATGCTGCGGCCAGGTTCACCCCACAGCAAGCAGAAGAAGCTTTTCTCAACAGCTTTTCAATCCAAATCTCCCAAGACTTCAAACAGAAGTACCGCTGGCAGCCTTCTTTCTCCCATTTTGAAAAACAGGTACCGCCCCCCCGCTATGCCGCGGCCAGGTTCACCCCACAGCAAGCAGAAGAAGCTTTTCTCAACAGCTTTTCAATCCAAATCTCACAAGACTTCAAACAGAAGTACCGGCGCCCCGGCCTGAAATTCCCATTTTGGAAAAACAGCGCCTCACCGCCCCCTCCCTATGCCGCGGCCAGGTTCACCCCACAGCAAGCAGAAGAAGCTCTTCTCAACAGCTTTTCAATCCAAATCTCCCAAGACTTCAAACAGAAGTACCGGCGCCCCGGCCTGAATTCCCATTCTGGAAAAACAGCGCCTCACCGCCCCCCGGCGATGCCGCGGCCAGGTTCACCCCACAGCAAGCAGAAGACACTAACGCGGCACAAACTTCAATCTGAACCTCGGTTCGATTAATTCCCAAAGTCACTGCCGCCGTCCCATTCTGAAACAGTTCGGCGAATGCCCCCTGTCGCCCTCTCACCTGAGCTTCAGGTCCCCATCCACAAAGCCGCCTCACGATGAACGAGAGCCCTGCGCAGCCCGGATACAGCGCATTTTTCCTGTACCCCGCACCCCGCACCCTGTACCCTTGTATCCGGTGTTTCGCAAAGTCCTCATCGCCAATCGTGGCGAAATCGCCCTGCGCATTATCCGCGCCTGCCGTGAGCTGGGACTCCCCACCGTCGCCGTCTACTCCGACGCCGATCGCGCCGCTCCCCATGTTCTCGAAGCCGATGAGGCTTACCGCCTCGGACCCGCCCCCGCCCCCGAATCCTATCTGCGCGGCGATCTGATTCTGGAAATCGCCCAGCGCTCCGGTGCCGGCGCCATTCATCCCGGTTACGGCTTTCTCTCGGAAAACGCCGACTTCGCCCAGGCTTGCGAAGGCGCAGGCATCAAGTTCATCGGCCCATCCTCATCGGCCATGCGCATCCTCGGCTCAAAAACTAACGCCCGCCAGGCTGCCGACGAGGCCGGCATGCCTCGCACTCCCGGCTGCGTCCACGCGCTTGCCTCGCCCGAAGAGGCCGCCGACGTCGCCGCCAGCGTCGGCTATCCCGTCATGCTCAAGGCCGCTGCCGGCGGAGGTGGCAAAGGCATGCGCGCCGTCTTCTCGCCCCACGACCTGCCTTCTGCCTTCGCCTCCGCCAGCAGCGAAGCCGAGCGCGCCTTCGGCTCCGGCGAAGTCTATCTTGAAAAACTCATCGAACGCCCCCGCCACATCGAGATCCAGATCCTCGCCGACGAGCACGGGCACTGCGTCTCCCTCGGCGAGCGCGAGTGCTCCGTCCAGCGTCGCCATCAGAAGGTGATCGAAGAAGCCCCCTCTCCCATCGTCGACCCTGACCTCCGCCGCCGCATGGGTGAAGCCGCTGTACTCCTCGCGCGCTCCGCCGGATACACCAACGCCGGCACCATCGAGTTCCTCGTCGACGATAAGCAAAATTTCTACTTCCTTGAAATGAACACCCGCCTCCAGGTCGAGCATCCCGTCACCGAGCTCGTCACCGGCCACGATCTCGTGCATCTCCAGATTCGCATCGCCCAGGGCGAACCTCTGCCCTTCGCACAAAACGACGTCCAGCTCCGCGGCCACGCCATCGAGTGCCGCGTCTACGCCGAAGATCCAGCCAACGGATTCCTGCCCTCCCCTGGCCGCATCACCCGCCTCCTCCAGCCCGGCGGACCCGGCATTCGCGAAGACTCCGGCATCTACGAGGGCTGGGTCGTCCCCGTCGACTATGACCCCATGCTCTCCAAGCTCATCGCCTTCGCCCCCACACGCGACCTCGCCATCGCCCGCCTTCTGCGCGCCCTCGACGAATACGTCATTGGCGGCATCCGCACCAATCTCGGCCTCTTCCGCCGTATTCTCACCGACGCGGATTTCCGCGCTGCCCGCATCGATACCGGCTACCTCGACCGCCTGCTCACGGCCACGTCACCCGCTCCGCCGGCTGCCGAGAACGGCCACGGTGCTATCCCAGCCGTCGCCGCAGCCCTCTTCGAGGCGACCAAACCTTCCGCCAACGGCGCATCCATGAATGGCAAAACGCACGCAAGCGGATGGAAGACGGCCGCCCGCCGCGACGCGATCGGTCTCGCCGACTAAAGGACGCCGCCCGATGATGTTCCACCTCGAAATCGGCGGCCGCACCTGCCAGGTTGAAGTCGAAGCCGCCGACTCCCCGGGTCAATGGCGCATCCGCGTCGATGCTCAGCCTGTCGAGGCCGACGTCCACCTTGTGCGTCCTGGTGTCCTCTCCCTCCTCATCGCCGGCCAGTCGTACCGCGTTGTGCTCGACCCCGATACAGCCGACCCCGCCCTGCATATCGGTCCCCGACGCATTCCCTACCGCATCGACGACCCGCGCTCCCTCCGTTCGCGCCGCCGCCAGGCGGGCGCGCACGGTCCGGTTACCCTCAAAGCTTCCATGCCCGGCCGCGTCGTGCGCGTGCTGGTCGAAAAAGGCGACGCCGTCGCCGCTCACCAGGGCGTCATCGTCCTCGAAGCCATGAAGATGCAGAACGAAATGCAATCGCCCAGAGACGGCCGCGTGCGCGAACTGCGCGTCTCCGCGGGCGATACCGTCTCCGCCGGCGACATACTCGCCATCATCGAATAGCCACCGTCGCCCGGGGATCGGCTTGTTCAATCAGCCCACAAAAACCCGCCGCTTGACGGCCAGGTTCACCCCACAGCAAGCAGAAGACGCCTTCACCGGAAACATGTCCAGCAATCTATTCCGCGCTTCCAACCGAAAGTAACGTCTCACGGCCCATCTTCGGAAAAAACCCTGGACCACACGCCACCGCTTGCCTGAATCAGCGCAACCGCTCCACGCCAGATTTCCACAAAAAACCCGTCGCTGGACGGCCAGGTTCACCCCACAGCAAGCAGAAGACGCCTTCACCGAAAACATGTCCAGCAATCTCTTTCGCGCTTCCAACCGAAAGTAACGTCTCACGGCCCATCTTGGGAAAAGACCTGGACCACACGCCACCGCTTGCCTGAATCAGTGCAACCGCTCCACGCCAGGTTCCGCAAAACCCCGCTGCCGGACGGCCAGGTTCACCCCACAGCAAGCAGAAGACTCCTCCACCGCCAACTATGTCCAGCAATCTCGTCCGTACTCCCAACCGAAGGTACCGTCTCACGGCCCATTATGGGAAAAACCCTGGAGCACACGCCAACGCCTGCCTTAGTCAGCCCACCTCGTGCCCCACGCCAGGTTCCGCAAAACCCCGCTGCCGGACAGCCAGGTTCACCCCACAGCAAGCTACAGATACCCCGGCGACAACCGTGTCCAGCAATCCCTTTCGCCATCCCAACCGAAGGTACTGTCCGGGGGCCCATTTAAGGAAAACCCCGCAAGATCGGCAGTCCCAACCGACCCGCCACAAGGTACCGGCGACCCAGCCACATCCCAATCGGCTATTTCAAATCACCTCGCAAAAACGCCCCGCCGGACGGCCAGGTTCACCCCACAGCAAGCAGCTCACACCTTCACCGCCGGCCAGGTCAAGCAATGTGTTCCGCCATCCCACCCAACAGTACCGTCATCGGGACCATTTCGGGAAAGCCCCAGCCCAACCCATCAGTCGTTTGCTCCCAGCCGACCCTCAAGCCACTGCCTCACTATTGCTGCTGCTGGCTTTGCTGGATCTGCAGTAGCGGCTCGGCTGGCGCCGGCGGCGCCTGCGCTTTCTCCACCAGCATCGACCAGTCCTCCGGAATCGGCAGCTCCCGATCCAGATCCGGCGCCGCATCCGATGCCGTCACCTGCACCGCCACATACATTTCGCTTTCCGTCCTGCCCCGGAACAACCCGCGCGTCGGTGGCACATCCGCATAATCCCGTCCCAGCGCCGTCCGAATATGCCGGTCCCGCGCAATCAGCGCATTCGTCGGATCGAATCCCACCCACCCCAGCGCCGGCAAAAATGCCTCCACCCACGCATGCGTCGCACCCGACGTCGACCGGTCGTGGTCCTCGCTGCCGTGATACAGGTACCCGCTCACATACCGGCACGGAATCCCCACGTGCCGCACCAGCGCAATCATGATGTGCGCAAAATCCTGGCAAACCCCCTGTCGCGTCTTCAGCGCTTCGTCGATCGGCGAATCCACCCGCGTGCTCCGCTTCTCATAGCTAAAAGCGTCGTACAGGCGCACGTTGATCTCGTGCAGCAGCTTCAGTGGATCGTCGCGCCGCACCACCTCCAGCTCCTTCGCCAGTTCCAGCAGCAGCGGCGTCGGCGTGGCAAATTCGCTGCCCAGCAGCATCTCCCAGTAATCGCCCTCCGCTACCAGAGCATCCAGTTCCTTCCACGCATCCGGCGTAAGCTCCGTCGGAATCCCCGCCAGCGGCTGATGCTCCACCACTGACTCCGCTACGATCACCATCTGCGCATGTCGCCCCGGAATATCGAAGTGCTGGATGTTATTCCCCAGATGATCCCGGTACGTGAAGACGCGGCACCGCGGGCTCACCGACAGTGTGAACGACAAACAACGCTGGTTGCTGTCGCTTCTCGGATGCATGCGCACTTCCGTCGTGCTCTCGCTCACCGAGCGCGCGTACACAAACTTCGTCAGGTGCCGCACAAAATAAACATGCATCAGGACACCGCCAGTGCCGTTTCCACCGAATACTGGATGTACACGGAGTAGATCAGATCGTGAATCTCTTTGAACTGATCGAGAATGCCGCGCAGATATCCCACCGGGTTCCCCGTCAGTATTTCTCCGATCTGCGCAAATCCCAGCGTCGCCTTCAGCCGCCCCGCCACCCGCATCAGTTCACCTCCATGCTGTGTTCGCGTGTGTTGCTGGATCGCCTCCAGCGCATTGTGCAGCGCATCCACGGCGTACCGTACCGAATGCGGAAAAGCAGGATCGAGCAATAAGAACTCGAGTATCCTCTCGTGCGTCAGCTCCGCCGTGTGTACCCGGCAAAACGCCTCGAACGCCGTGCAGATGCGCAGCAGCCCCACCCATTCCAGATACTGGCTCGCGTCATCGGAATCCTCGCCCGGGAACACCTCCCGCTCGTAAACATCCAGCAGCATCGTCAGCGACCATGCCCGCTCCAGATACCGCCCCACCCGCAGGACATGCCATCCCTCGCCGTGGCTCAGCGTCGTGTCCGTCACTCCCTGAAACAGGTGAATTCCGTCGATAATCGTAGGCAGAAATTCAGCCAGGTTTCTCTCCGAAGGCGACGCCGTCCGCAACCGGCTGATCTCGTGGAACAGTCCGTTCAGCCGCTGCCACTGTTCCGTACTGATCTCGTCGCGGATCTGCCTCGCATTCTCCCGCGCCGCAAAAATACATGCCGTGATCGAAGCATGCCGCGTCGTATCGAAGCACAGCGCGTGCACCAGCGCCGTCACACCCACCCACCGCCCCGGCTCGTCGCCCTTGCCGTCCTCCTGCCAGCCCAGCGCCGGCGCCGCTCCCACCGCAGCCAGCACCCGCTGCCAGCGCCGCTCCGCGCTCACCCGCGACCGGTCCAGCATCAGGCCCATGTTGATGTCGATCAACCGCGCCGTGTGCTCGGCCCGCTCCAGATATCGGCTCGTCCAGTACAAACTGTCCGCTACTCGCGAAAGCATTTCATCACCACGACTATCAGCTCGAATCAGACTAACTAACAACTAATAATTATCTATAACTACAACAAATGCCATGAAACTTTCGAGCTAACCGCTAACCGCTAACCGCTAACCGCTAACCGCTAACCGCTAGCGGTTAACTCCCCAGCACCCACGTATCCTTGCTCCCGCCCCCCTGCGACGAGTTCACCACCAGCGATCCCTGCCGCAGCGCCACCCGCGTCAACCCGCCCGGCACAATCGTCACCTTGTCGCCGAACAAAATGTACGGACGCAAATCCACGTGCCGCGGCCCAATCGACCCATCCTCCAGCAAACACGGTGCCCGCGAAAAACTTAGCGTCGGCTGCGCAATATAATTGCGCGGATCGGCGTCGATCCTCCGCCGAAACTCCTCCCGCTCTGCCGACGAGCTATGCGGACCCACCAGCATCCCGTATCCGCCGCTTTCCCCCACCGCCTTCACCACCAGCTTGTCAAGATTCTCTTTCACGTACTCCCGCTGCTTCGCGTCCGTCAGCAAATACGTTTCGACGTTATTCAGAATCGGATCTTCACTCAGGTAATACTTGATAATCGCCGGCACATACGCATACAGGGCCTTATCATCGGCCACGCCCGTGCCAAACGCATTCGCCAGCGTCACATTCCCCGCGCGATACGCATTGAACAGCCCCGCCGCTCCCAGAATCGAGTCGCTGCGAAACGCCAGTGGGTCGATAAAATCATCGTCCACGCGCCGGTAAATCACGTCTACGCGCTTCAACCCCGCCGTCGTCCGCATGTACACCACGTTGTCGTGGATGACCAGGTCCCGCCCCTCCACCAGCTCCACGCCCATCTGCCGCGCCAGCCACGTGTGCTCGAAGTACGCCGAGTTATAAACCCCCGGCGTCAGCACTACGATCGTCGGCTCCGGCCGCCCCTCCGGCGCCAGCGACCGCAGCGTCGCCAGCAGCGCCTGCGGATAATGATCGATCGGCCGCACCCCATAATCCCGGAACAAACTCGGCAGCGTCCGCTTCATGATGCGCCGGTTCGTCAGCATGTAACTCACGCCGCTGGGCACTCGCAGATTGTCTTCCAGCACCACGAACTCGCCGCTGTCCAGCCGCAGCAAATCGGTGCCTGCGATCGCTACATAAACGTTGCGCGGCACGCGCAGCCCGCGCATCTGCCGCCGGAACTGCACGCAGCTGTACACCACCTCGCGCGGAACCACGCCCTGCGCCAAAATCTTCTGATCGTTGTAAACGTCATGCAGAAACAGGTTCAGCGCCGTGATCCGCTGCGTCAGCCCGCGCTCGATCCGCTCCCACTCCACGCCGGTCACCAGCCGCGGAATCAGGTCGTACGGAAAAATCCGCTCCGTCCCCTCCTCGCGCCCGTACACCGTGAACGTGATCCCCTGCATCAGGAACGACGCGTCCGCCGACTGCTTCCTCCGCCGGATCTCCTCCGGGGGCAGCGTCGTCAGCTCATGGAAAAGCGCCGCGTAGTGCGGGCGTATCGCCCCGTCCCCGTCGAACATCTCGTCGAAGGCGGTGTCCATGAAATATTCGCGGAGCAGCGCGTGCTCGTGCATTCCCCGCAGAGGCGTCGTTGTCATACCTGTCCGTTACTCGGATGCCGAAATTTGCCTTAGACGCTAATGCCGTTCCGTTTCGGACGGGGAAACCCGCACGCTTCGACAGGGAAACGTACCTGGTTTGTATCACGACCGTGCCAGGAAACAAATCAGGGCCGGATTCTTCCAGCGTCACAAAAACACAGACTTCGTGTTACACTGACTTCGTGTCATGAAAACCGCTCTCCGTAACGTCACCCTCACTCTGGAAGAAGACGTCGCCCGCTGGGCCCGCCTCGAGGCCGCACGCCAGGACACCAGCGTCTCCCGCCTCCTCGCCGGTATCCTGAAACAGCGCATGATGGAGTCGGACAACTACGGGAAAGCCATGAGGCGCTATCTTACGCGCCCGTCCTTTCTGAAATCGGATGGAAAGTATCTCTCGCGAGAAGAGATTCATGACCGCGCTCGTCTTCGTTGATACCAACGTTCTGATTTACGCGAGAGAAGCGGACAACCGTCTAAAACAGCAAAAAGCGCTTCTCTGGATGAACCACCTGTGGGCTGGCGGCAATGGCCGTATCAGCTTCCAGGTCCTTCAGGAGTACTTTGCGCAGCTGGTTCGCAAGAAGCCGGAGCTGCGCGATCAGACCCGGGCCGACATACGCGACCTTCTGGCCTGGCACCCCATTTCGATCGACGCTTCGCTCCTCGAACGTGCCTGGAAAATTCAGGATCGTTACCGTATCGCCTTCTGGGATTCCCTCATCGTCGCCGCTGCCAAAACTGCCTCCTGCCAATGGCTCCTTACCGAAGACCTGCAGGATGGTCAGAATCTCGACGGCATTGTGGTCATCAATCCTTTTCTCCGCTCACCCGATCGCCTTTCGTCGTAAAGATTCTTCCGTCTGGGGCGGAGTGTGCATGGCGAAAGATGCCTGCAACCAAGGACACCATGAGGCAGTTCAAACCACCGCAGAGGATGACAAATAGAACGAAGCGCGATTAGAAAGATTCCGTACCCACCGAGAGCCGCATGGAGCCAATTCGGTCCTTCGCCAGAACCTGTAAGAAGAGAAACCGGCCAAACCGATCATCGCAACGCAGAGCCCGGCGATCGCGATATGTTAGGACGATTCGTTCATCAATTTGCTTCTCCGAGGGGTAGCTCTACTATTCCCTACTCCCCATCCCCTATTCCCTGTCTCTTCACCACCACCCCACCCTTCATCACAAATCCCACCCGCTCCACCGCCGTAATATCCTCCACCGGATTCCCACGCACCGCCACCACATCCGCAAAGTACCCCGCCTTCAACTCCCCCACCTGCCCCTGCCAACGCAAAATCTGCGCCCCATTCAGATAATCCGCCTGCAGCACCGCCACCGGCGTCATCCCATACTGCACCATCAGCTCAAACTCGCGCGCCTGTGTCCCATGCGGAAACGGCCCCACATCCGACCCCACCGCCATCGGAACCCCCGCCGCCACCTGCCGCTTGAACTCGTGAATCTTGTAGTCCAGCATGGCGTGTTCCCGCGCCGCCGCCGCCGGCGACTCCGCATGATTCGCGAAGTACTCGAAAATCGTGAACGTCGGCACCGCCGGAATCCGCTTCTCCTTCATCAGCTGCATCGTCGCCTCGCTCAGCTGCGAAGCGTGATCGATCGACGCCACCCCCGCCTCCGCCGCAAACAGCGCTCCCGGCTCGCCCTGATCGTGAACGCCCACATTCATCCCCAGCCGAGCCGCTTCGGCCACAGCCGTCTTCAGCTCCTCTTTCGTATATTGATACGGCGTGTGAAATGCCCAAAACTCCGGATCACCCCGCTGCTCCCCGAGCTGGTTCAGCGCGCAGATCGCATCCCCCGCACACGGCCCTGCCCCACGCGCCTCTTCGTCCGACCCCGTCTCGTAAATCTTCACAAACGTCGACCCCTCTTTGTGTTGTTCGCGAATCGTCTCCACCAGTTGCTCCGCATCGTTGGCGTAATCCGCATTCCCCGGCACATGCGCCGCAGGATTGTAGTGAACCGCGTCCTCATGTCCCCCCAGAATGCTGATCGCATTCCCGCTGATCCGCATCCGCGGCCCCGGAATCAGCCCCGCATTAATCGCCCGCATCACCGCCGTGTCGGCTGACCCCGCGCCCTCCGTCCCCATATCGCGCTCCGCCGTGAACCCCGCCATCAGATCCGCCTTCGCCGCCAGCTCCGCCAAAATCGTTCGCTGCGGCACGCTCTCCTCCACCGTCTGCAAATCCTCAGCGCCCGGGTGCAAAAACAAATGCACGTGCGCATCGATCAGCCCCGGCATCAGCGTCATGTCACCTAAATCAAGAACCTCCGCCCCCGCAGGATGCTCCACCGACGTCCCCGCCGCCACAATCCGCTCCCCCTCAACCAGCACCTCACCCGGCGTCACGATCTTCCCGGCCTCCACGTCGAACAGCCGCGCCGCGTGCAGCACAATCGGACGCGACTCCGCCTTCGCCGCACCAGGCTCCTGCGCAAACGCCACCGAACACGCACCCGCCATTGCCACCACTACCATCCATCCGTATCTCTTCATAGCGTCCCGTCCAAAACTCCAATCCCTAAACTCTAAACTCTATTCAGCTCCCAGCTCCCAGCTCCAGCTCTCTGTACCCTGTACCCTGCACGCTGCACGCTGCACCCTGTACCCTGTACTCCAATGGACTCTCCCGCAATCTCCTTCCGCGACCTCACCCGCCGCTTCGGGTCCTTCACCGCTGTCGACAATATCTCCCTCGACGTCGCCCCCGGTCAGTTCTTTGGATTCCTCGGCCCCAACGGTGCCGGCAAATCCACCACCATCAAGATGCTCACCGGCCTCCTTGCTCCCACCTCCGGCAGCATCCACCTCCTCGGCATCGACTTCGCCACCCACCCCCTCGACATCAAACGTCAGATCGGCGTCGTTCCCGAAGGCCTTGCCCTCTTCGGCCGCCTCACTGCGTCGGAATACCTTCGCTTCGTCGGACGCATGTACGGCCTCGAACGCGATACCACCAACCAGCGCACCAACGAGCTCCTCGACTTCATGAACCTCGCCGACGAGCCAAAGAAACTCGTCACCGATTTCTCCCACGGCATGCAGAAAAAGCTCGCCCTTGCCGCCGCCGTCATCCACGGTCCGCGCATCCTCTTCCTCGACGAGCCCTTCGAAGGCGTCGACGCCATCGCCGCCGGCACTCTCAAAGCCATGCTCCAGCGCATGACCGAGCGCGGCGCCACCATCTTCCTCACCTCCCACGTCCTCGAAATCGTCGAGCGCCTCTGCAGCCACGTCGCCATCATTCACCAGGGCCGCCTCGTCGCCAACGGATCCATCGATGATCTCCGCGCCGGTGTCGCCGCCAGCATCGTCGGACCATCGCCCGGCGAAAAACTCACCCTCGAGGAAATCTTCCTCAGCATCGTCAGCGGTTCGGGCACCGGCGCTCCCGAAGAAGCCGTGCCGGAGCTTTCATGGCTGACCTAGAGCCCGCCCCGCCCTCGCAAAGCCGAGCAGCCACAGGTTTCCTCTCCCCTCTCGCCCGACAGCAATACGCCGCCATTGCCTGGATCAGCTGCGCACCTTCATCAACTCCCTGCGCACGCGCCGCGGCAGCCTCGAATTTGGCGCTCAGATCCTCGTCTTCTTCTTTTTCTGTCTCATCGCCGGCGGCCCCGCCTTTGGACTCGGCTTCGGCGCCTGGGCCGCTGCCTCTCACGGCACCTTCGCCGGAATCGCGCTTGAGCTCTGGGTCCTCCTGCTCTCATGGCAATTCTTCGCCGCCCTCGCGCCCGCCCTCGGCGGCCAGAATCCCGAACTTAGCCACCTCCTCCGCTATCCCGTCAGCTTCGGTTCGTGGATTGCCCTCTACGTTATTTACGGTCTCGCCGCGCCTTCCACCCTCATCGGCATCATCTGGGCCACAGCCATCGCCATCGGCATCGGCGTCGCCCGCCCCGACCTCCTCCTCTGGACCATCCTCACCCTCGCCCTGTTCGTCTTCTTCAACCTTCTCCTTGCCCGCACCATCCTCGCCTGGATCGAGCGCTGGCTCGCCCAGCGCCGCACCCGCGAAATCGTTACCGCCATCTTCCTCTTCCTCGCCCTCGCTGCTCAGGTTTTCAATCCGGTTTACCGCCACAACGCGCACAGCCATCCCTTTCCGGACGTCAGCAAACACGACTGTCGATCCGCGACGCTCAATCGCGTCATGTAACGTGCAACGCTCCTTCCCGCCGGGCCTCGCCGTCGACGCCATCCAGCGAATGGCCACACGATCTTTTTTTATGCTCTTGGAGGATCTCCTGCTGGCTGCGGGTTTCACGCTTGGCCGCCGGCAGTCTTCTGGGTCTGCGTCTCCAGTCCGAGAGCCGCGGAGAAAACCTCAGTGAAGCGCCCCGCCGCCGCGCCACGGCAACGCGCAAACTCCGCCGTCCCGCCCTCGACTTCGCCGGTCCCATCGCCGCCGTCATCGAAAAGGATCTGCGCTACCTGCTCCGCAGCGGCCCCATGCTCTACAACCTCGCCGCGCCCCTGGTCATGGTCTTCGTCTTCGGCGGCGCCCTCCGCGGCGGAACCCAGTTCACCAGCAGTATCCGCCTCGAATATGCCTTGCCCATCGGCATGGTCTGGGCCTTTCTCGGCCTTGCCCGCCTCATCAGCAACAACCTCGGCATGGAAGGCGACGGCCTCCAGTTTTACTTCCTCTCGCCCACTCCCATGCGCACCGTCATCCTCGGCAAGAATTTCCTCTACCTCATGCTCTTCGTGTTCGAGGCCGTTCTTATCTCCGCTGTCGTTATCTACCGATTCGGATTTCCCGTACCCAGTGTTGCCGCCGCGACCCTGGCCTGGCTGCTTTTCGCCATTCCAGCCAACTTCGCCATCGGCAATCTGCTCTCCATCACCATGCCCTATCGCATCAACATGGCTCGCATACGGCGCGAACCGGGCGCCGTGGGCAACAACCTCACCAGTTTCTGTACCCAGTTCGGAGTTCTCGCCGTCGGCGCCATCGTGATCGCACCCTGCGCCATCCTTGGCGAACCGTGGCTCCCCGTCCCCATCTTCCTGGTCCTCGCCGCCGCCAGCTTCTTCGTCTACCTCCGCATCCTCGGCAACGTAGACCGCATGGTCCACTCCCGCATGGACTCCCTCACCCTCGAAGTCATGAAAACCCGCTGAGCGCCATCGCCATATAGGAGCCGCCTCGTCACACCGCCGCCGCCATTACCAGCACCACCCCTGCCACCACCACCCCGGCCACTACCACCACCCCGGCCACCACTACCACCCCGGCCACCACTCAGGGCATTTCCACGGCCAGGTTCACCCCACAGCAAGCAGCAGAAGCCCCCGGAGTGCCCTCAGTCAAGAAATCCGAAGCTCTGCTTCAATCCAAAGTACCGTCCACACCCAAAACGGGAAAAAGACAGATCGCAGCCACCTCCCCCGCCAGCAACCAATTCCAGCGGCCAGGTTCACCCCACAGCAAGCAGCAGAAGCCCCCGGAGTGCCCTCAGTCAAGAAATTCGAAGCTCTGCTTCAATCCAAAGTACCGTCCACACCCAAAACGGGAAAAAGACGAGATCGCCAGCCACCTCCCCCGCCAGCAACCAATTCCAGCGGCCAGGTTCACCCCACAGCAAGCAGCAGAAGCTCCCGGAGTGCCCTCAGTCAAGAAATTCGAAGCTCTGCTTCAATCCAAAGTACCGTCTACACCCAAAACGGGAAAAAGACAGATCGCAGCCCCCCGGCCCGCAACCAAGGCCAGGTTCACCCCACAGCAAGCAGAAGACGCCCGCGGACCCCCGCCGGTCAAGAATGCGCGAAACCCAACTTCCAGACCAATAGATACCCCCCGATTCCCAAACCAGGAAACAGCTTCACACTCGGGCTTCACAGTCCGCGCCGGATCAGTCCATTCCACGCGGCCCCGCGCCAAAGAAAAAAGGGATCGGAGCCACACGCTCCGATCCCCCACTAAACTCCAAACTCTATTCCCTAAACTCTGCCTTCCTCACACCAGTTCATGCCCGGCAAAAAAATATCCAATCTCAAACTGCGCCGTCTCCTCCGCGTCCGACCCGTGAATCGCGTTCTCCTCGATCGACCCCGCAAACTTCTTCCGGATCGTCCCCTCCTCCGCATTCGCCGGATTCGTCGCGCCCATCAGCTTCCGCAAATCGGCAATCGCGTTCTCCTTTTCCAGCACCAGCGCCACAATCGGCCCCGACGACATGAACGCCGTCAGCGAACCAAAGAACGGCCGCTCCCGGTGAACGGAATAAAACCCCTCAGCCTGCGGTTTCGAGATGAACAGCTTCTTGATCGCAATAATCCTGAACCCGGCCTTCTCAATCTCCGCGAGAATCGCTCCCGCATAGCCCTTCCGAATCGCATCCGGTTTAATAATGCTGAACGTGCGCTGTGACATTAGCTTTTAGCCTCTAGCTGTTAGCCTCGTTGGAGGCTCTTTGAATGATTGTTGTAGTGCCAAACCTCTTGAGCTAACAGCTAAAGCTAACGGCTAAAAGCTGGTAGCGAAAGTCTACTTTCCGATCGCCCGTGCCACCGTCTCCCCAATCGCCGCCGGCGACTCCACCACATGAATCCCCGCCGCCGTCAGCGCCTTCATCTTCTCTGCGGCCGTGCCCTGCCCGCCGGAGATGATCGCCCCCGCGTGCCCCATCCGTCGTCCCGGAGGAGCCGTCTGTCCCGCGATGAATCCCACCACCGGCTTCTTCACATGCGCCTTCACATACTCGGCCGCCGTCTCTTCCGCCGTCCCGCCAATCTCGCCGATCAGGATGATCGCTTCGGTCTCCGGGTCTTCGTTCAGCAGCTTCAGCGCATCCACATGCGTCGTGCCGATAATCGGATCGCCGCCAATGCCGATCGCCGTCGACTGCCCGATCCCGCGCTGCGTCAGCTGATACACCGCTTCATACGTCAGCGTGCCCGAGCGCGACACGATGCCCGATCGACCCTTCCTTGTGAATGCGCCCCGGCATGATGCCAACCTTCGCCTTCCCCGGCGAAATCACTCCCGGGCAATTCGGCCCGATCAGCCGCGACTCCGAGTGCTTCAGCACGCTCCCACACCTTCACCATGTCGATGCATCGGAATCCCTTCGGTGATGCAGACGATCAGCGGCACGCCCGCATCGTCCGCCTCGAGAATGCGCATCGGCAGCCGCCGGCGGCGGCACAAAAATCACCGTCACATTCGCGCCCGTCTCCTTCACCGCCTCTTCCACGGTGTCGAAAACCGGCCAGCCTTCATGCGTCGTTCCGCCCTTGCCCGGCGTCACGCCGCCCACACACTTCGTCCCGTACTCCGCGCAGCCCTTCGCGTGAAACGTTCCTTCGCGTCCGGTAATCCCCTGCACGATCAGGCGAGTATTCTTATCGACCAGAACCGCCATTACTTCGCTCCCTTTCGCCGCTGCCACTACCATATCCGCTGCATCCTTCATCGGTGTCCCCGACCATAAATTCAGACCGGATTCCTTCAAAATCTTGCGACCTTCCTCGACGTTCGTTCCCTCGAGGCGCAAAACGATCGGCACTTTCACTTTGGTTCTTCGCCGCCGCAACAACTCCGTGCCAGCGTATCCACCCTCAAAATCCCGCCAAAAATATTGATGAACACCGCCTGCACATTCTTGTCCCACAGCAAAATCTCAAACGCATGCTCGATCTGCTGCTGGTTCGCGCCGCCGCCCACATCCAGAAAGTTCGCCGGCATCCCGCCCGCATACTGAATGATGTCCATCGTCGCCATCGCCAGTCCCGCGCCGTTCACCATGCACGCAATGTTGCCGTCCAGCTTGATGTAGTTCAGCGCGTACTTCGACGCCTCCACCTCCAGCGGATCCTCCTCCGCCACATCGCGCAGCTCCTTCAGATCCTTGTGCCGGAACATCGCGTTATCGTCGAAGTTGATCTTGCAGTCCAGCGCAAACAGCTTGTCGTCCTTCGTCGTGATGAACGGGTTGATCTCCAGCAGCGACGCGTCCGTATCGATATACGCCCGGTACAGCCCCGTCATGAACCTCACCGCGTCCGCAATCTGCGTCGGCTTCAGCCCCAGCTCAAACGCCAGCTCCCGCGCCTGATACGGCTGGAACCCCACTCGCCGGATCGATGTACTCCTTGTAGATCGCCTTCGGATCCTTCGCCGCGACCTCTTCGATCTCCATCCCGCCCGCCTGCGACGCCATGAACACCAGCTTCGCCGCCGCGCGATCCAGCACGATCCCCAGATACAGCTCGCGATCGATCGCCGCCGTCTCCTCGATCAGCAGCCGCTGCACCTTCTGTCCCTGCGGACCCGTCTGGTGCGTCACCAGCTGCATGCCCAGAATCTGCTTCGCATACTGCTCGGCTTCATCCAGCGTCTTCGCCACCTTCACGCCGCCGCCCTTGCCGCGTCCGCCGGCATGAATCTGCGCCTTCACGACAACGCCCTTCGCGCCGCTGCTGAACAGCTGCCGCGCCGCTTCAACGGCCTCGTCCAGCGTATTGGCGAGCTCGCCGCGCGGAATCGCGACGCCATACTTCGCCAGAATGTCCTTTGCCTGATACTCGTGAATTTTCATAGATGATCTTCAGGGATAACCGGAGTTTTGATGATGCGGGTCGTCGTGACGGACTTACCGTTGCGCGCCTGCGCGAGCACGGCCAAAGCAGAATTCTCAGTGTAGCGAACGCATCTCATCCACGGCAAACCTTCGCGGTGTCTGGTACTGGCCAATTGACCAGTACCCGGTGTCTCCGCAAATTCTTTCCATCCATCCCATCTCTCCTCCTCCTGCGCTACACTGGCCCCCTCTCCCGTTCTCACCTCTCCCTGCACGTTCCACCGGGCCCGCCGCTTTTCGATCGCAGCAGTCGCGAATCTCTCAGTTCCCACCAGGAGGAAAAATGAATCTCAGCAAAAAACTCTTCGCCGAATTCTTTGGCACCGCGTGGCTCGTCTTCGGCGGATGCGGCGCCGCTGTTCTCGCCGCCGCCTTTCCCGGCCTTGGCATCGGATTCGTAGGCGTGGCTCTCGCCTTCGGCCTCACCTTGCTCACCATGTGCTATGCCATCGGCCACATCTCCGGCTGCCACCTCAATCCCGCCGTTTCTGTCGGCCTCGCCGTCGGACGCCGCTTCCCCTACGCCCACCTCGTGCCCTACATCGCCGCGCAAGTCGCTGGCGGATTCGTCGGCGCCGCCACCCTCTACGTCATTGCAAGGGGCAAACCTGGTTTCGTCCTCGGCGGCTTTGCCAGCAACGGCTACGGCGCGCACTCTCCCGGCCTCTACAGCATGCAGGCCTGCTTCGTCGCCGAGATGGTCCTCACCTTCTTCTTCCTCTTCATCATCATGGGCTCCACCGACATCCGCGCCCCCAAAGGCTTCGCCCCCATCGCCATCGGACTCGGCCTCACCCTCATCCACCTCATCGGAATCCCCGTCACCAACCTCTCCGTCAACCCCGCGCGCAGCACCGGTCCCGCCCTCTTCGTCGGCGGATGGGCGCTCTCTCAACTTTGGCTCTTCTGGCTCGCCCCGGCTCTCGGCGGCGTCCTCGGCGGACTCGTCTACCGCGTCTTCTTTGCTGAGAAGCCCGCTCCAGGCGTCCAGGCCATAGCTGCCAAACCGGCATACGAGCCGCTGCCTGGAACTTCAGCCGGCGACTAGGTGCGAACGCGTAAGCTTTGATCGGCGCTCTTGGATCGGGGCACCACCCCATGGGTGCCCCCCACCCCTGGTTGCGCCTGATGTTGGGCGCAACCAGGGTGCGATAGCAGGCCCCGCGCAGGCCTCTCGTTTCCCCGTCGTTTAGCATGGGTTCAACCGCATGCCCGCGCTCCAGGCCCAACTCAAACAGATCGTCGACGAACGCCGCACCCTCACGCGCGACGAGGCCCGCGAGACCCTCAACGCCATCCTCACCGGTGAACCCGACGCCGCCACCGATCTCGAAATCGCCGCCTTGCTCACCGCCATCGCCACCCGCGGCGAAACCGTCGACGAGCTCACCGGCTTTGCCCAGGTCATGCGCGCTCTCTCCCTGCCCATCCCCCTCACCGCCGGCGAACGTGCCGCGCTCGTCGATACCTGCGGAACCGGCGGCGACGGCCTCGGCACTTTCAACATTTCCACTGGCGCCGCGCTGGTTGCCACCGCTGCCGGCGCCAAAGTCGCCAAGCACGGCAATCGCGGCATTACCTCAAAGTGCGGATCCGCCGACGTCCTCGAAGCCATGGGCGTTCCCGTCGCCCTCACCCCACAGCAATCCGCGGACTGCCTCCGCGCCACCGGATTCACCTTCCTCTACGCCCCCGCACTCCACCCTGCCATGAAACGCGTCCAGCCCATCCGCCGCGCTCTCGGCTTTCGCACCATCTTCAATCTCGCCGGGCCCCTCACCAACCCCGCGGAGGCTCCCGCGCAGATCATGGGCGTCTACTCTCCAACGAAGCTCGACGTCGCCGCCAGCGCCATGGCCCGCCTCGGCATCCGTTTTGGCCGCGTCGTTCACGCCCGCAATGGCATCGACGAGATCGCCCTCTCTCCCACCGACACCATCGTCGTCCGCTCCGTCTCGGGCCACGATCCCGCACACGCGATGTCTGCGCACGTCTGCCCCGAAGACGCCGGCCTTTCGCCTGCAAATCTCTCCACTCTCCACGGCGGCGACACGCCCCAAACCAACGCCGCCATCCTCGAAGCCATCCTGAACGGCGAAGAGAAAGGACCGAAGCGCGACGTCGTCCTCCTCAACGCCGCCGCTGCGCTGGAGGCTGTCGGTATTGCCGCCGACCTTCGTGAAGGCGTCGCCCGCGCCGCCGAAGCCATCGACGCCGGGGCCGCCCGCAGCACCCTCCGCGCCCTCCGCGATTTCGGCCGCAGCGTCAAGCCCGCGAATCCCTGATCCGCGCCCGCCCGACCCCTTCCTCAGCAAAGTGAAGAAGTGGGTCCCGCCCCCCGGGTCCCGCCCCCGGGTCCCGCCCCACCGCACCTCACCCGTCCCGGGCTGCCCCCGGTACTTCGTAGGCCAGGTTCACCCCACAGCAAGCAGCAGAAGCTCTTTTTTCTGCAATTGCCAGCACAAATTCACCGCTGCTCAGCCGAAAGTACCGTCCCTCATTCGCCGCCGCCCATTTTGGGAAACCGGCCGGCCATCCAGCAGCCCCCCAACCAACATCCTGAGGGCGCCAGGTTCACCCCACAGCAAGCAGCAGAAGCTATTTTGCCCGCAATTGCCAGCACGAATTCACCGCTGCTCAGCCGAAAGTACCGTCCCTCGTTCGCCGGACGCCCATTTTGGGAAACCGGCCGGCCATCCAGCAGCCCCCAACCAACATCCTGAGGGCGCCAGGTTCACCCCACAGCAAGCAGCAGAAGCTATTTTGCCCGCAATTGCCAGCACAAATTCACCGCTGCTCAGCCGAAAGTACCGTCCCTCGTTCGCCGGACGCCCATTTTGGGAAACCGGCCGGCCATCCAGCAGCCCCCAACCAACATCCTGAGGGCGCCAGGTTCACCCCACAGCAAGCAGCAGAAGCCCTTTTGCCCGCAATTGCCAGCACAGATTCACCGCTGCTCAGCCGAAAGTACCGTCCCTCATCTGCCGCCGCCCATTTTGGGAAACCGGCGATCCATCCCTCCAATCAGCCAACGTCCTGAGAGTGCCAGGTTCACCCCACAGCAAGCAGCAGAAGCCATTTTGCCCGCAATTGCCAGCACGAATTCACCACTGCTCAGCCGAAAGTACCGTCCCTCGTTCGCCGGACGCCCATTTTGGGAAACCGGCGATCCATCCCTCCAATCAGCCAACGTCCTGAGAGTGCCAGGTTCACCCCACAGCAAGCAGAAGAAGCCCTTTTGCCCGCAAACGCCAGCCCAAATTCGCCGCTGCTCAGCCGAAAGTACCGTCCCTCATCTGCCGCCTCCCATTTTGGGAAACCGGCCCCCCCATCCACTCCCCCAACCAACATCCTGAGGGCGCCAGGTTCACCCCACAGCAAGCAGCAGAAGCCTTTTCTGCCGCAAAAGCCAGCACAAATTCACCCCTGCTCAGCCGAAAGTACCGTCCCTCAATCGCCGCCGCCCATTTTGGGAAACCTCAACGCCACAAGGACATAGCCGCGGGCCTGCCATTCTTCCATGGGAAAAGTGACGGCGGCTTCGGCGAGCAGATCGGCGTACGCGGCCAGGACGCCGGGTTGGAGGCGGCTGACGAGGCGGGCGAGCTCGGCGGCGCAGCGGTGGTCGAAGGGATCATCGGAGCAGAGTTCGCGGATCAGCTCACGGACGGCGGTGCGACGCGGTCGCGTGAAGAAATCGCGGGCGGCGGCGGCCGCGTCGCTGGATTTCCACGGTCGCGGCCGATGGGGGCGCTCCGCCGGACGGGCTCCCGATACTACGGTGAGGCGGTTGCGGGCTTTGACTTCGGTGCGAGCCACAGTTGCGCCTGGAATCGCGGACAGTATAGGACGTTCGGCGGCTACAATGAGTCCAATTCCTATGGTTCGACTGGCAGGGTGGGTTCTTTTTGTGACGCTGGCGGTGCCGCTGGCTCTTCCGGCCGCCGCGCAATTTTCGAATCCGCAGTCGCAGGCGACGGTGGTTCACAATGCCAGGGCGCTGCGTCCGCCGGCTGGGGCGCGGGTGGCGATCGTGGAGTTCGAGGATCTGGAGTGTCCGGACTGCGCGCGAGCGAACCCGGTGCTGAAAGAGGCGGCGGAGAAGTACCACATTCCGTGGGTGCGGCACGATTTCCCGCTGCCGTTTCATACATGGAGCTTCCAGGGTGCGGTGGATGCGCGCTGGTTCGACACGAAGTCGAAGCGGCTCGGCGATGGGTTTCGGGACGCGGTGTTTGGGGCGCAGGCGACGATCCAGTCGCAGGACGATCTGAATGCATTCGCGCACAAGTTTGCGGCGGATCACAAGGTGGCGTTTCCGTTCGTGGTGGATCCGCAGGGGCGGCTGGCGCAGATGGTGAAGGCGGATTCAGACCTGGGGCAGAGCGTCGGGATCCAGCACACGCCAACGATCTGGGTGGTGACGAACCGGACAAGCGGCACACCGTTCGTCGAGGTCATCGATCGGTCGAAGCTGTTCGCAATGATTGAAGACGCGAAAGCCCGATAGAGCGCCCGTCACCCAATTTCCCTTACCGCCGATAAACAACGCATACCCGCGGATTTCCAGGGATAGAGCGTTGCGCCCGTTTCCGAATCTCTCCGGTTTGGATGCGTCATCCCAGAACGCTTCGCGGGACAGGCAAAGTGCCGGGAAAGGATTTCATGAGCAAGACAGGGGTTGGAGGCGATAAGGCGGGATGGGGCGGGCTCTGCAGGCGAGGCTCGCGATGGGCATGGTTGCTGGCAGCGATGCTGCCACTGGCGAGCTGCGGCGGGAGAGCGATGCCGCCGGTGGTGACAGCTCCGACGGGACCGACTCCCGCGGATTATTCTTTGGCGCAGAACTGGGAGACTCTGCCGAATGCCTCGCAGGGAGTGGATGTATTTTTTGTTTACCCGACGGAGTACGGAGCACCATCGGGAACGCTGGGCGCGACGTGGACGGCGGCATGGAACGTTGCGCTGACGCAGGCGTACGCCGACCCGAACATCAAGTCTTCGGTGACATCGAAGGCGTCGGTTTTCGCCAAGGCGGGAACGAACCTTTACGTGCCGTACTATCAGCAGGCGTCGGGCCTCGACGTTCTGAACGCTCTGCTGTATTCGACAACGCCGCAGAACACCACGGCGGCGACCGAAGCGCTCGATGGAGCCTACACCGATGTGGCGCATGCCTTCGACTACTACATGGCGCATTTCAACAAGGACGCGAACGGGAATCCGCGGCCGTTTATTTTGGCCGGGCACAGCCAGGGATCGAACCTGCTGCTGATGCTGTTGCAGAACAAGTTTTCTGATCCGTCGCTGCGCAAACTGCTGGTAGCGGCGTATGTAATTGGGTGGTCGGTGACGAGCGACGATATGAACAACAGTCCGGAGTCGCTGGGGCGGGTGGGCATCTGCGGCATCCCGGCGTCGAGACAGACGGGGTGCATCGTGACCTGGAACACGCAGGACTACGCGGGCGACTGGTCGATGTCACCGGGGCCGCTGAAGATTGGGCTGGTGAAGAAGAACGCGTACAGTGTGAATCCGCTGACATGGGTGGCGTCGGGGCCGGGAGAGGTCGAGTCGCCGGGGGCGCAGGGGGCAGCGAATCCGGGAGCGGTGTTCTACAGCGGGCAGCTGGGATCGAGTCCGGCGGTGACGTACAGCCTGAATCCAGACACGGGCGACTCCACGTATGAGATAGCGCGCTACACGGGAGCCCAGAACAATAACGGGGCGCTGGTGGTCGATCCGACAAAGATGGCGTTCCCGGGGACCTATTCGAATCTGGCGACGCCGTGGAATACGCTGCAGTTTTTCCACGTGTACGACTACACGTTTTTCTATCGCAGCCTCGAGCAGAATGCTATCGACCGGATCAGCGCTTATAAAGCGCAGTAGATCGCTCCGCCTACCGGGGAGGGTTTGAGCTTTCGCGCTGGCCCGGAGACTAAAAGGGAGATCCGGGCCAGCCTTCCCCTCGATCAGGGCAAAGTCTCGTGGAATTTAACCGGCCAGGGTGCGGATTCGGTTATTTGCCTGCGGCGCGGCGGAGGGCGGCGTGGGCGAGAAGGCGAGTGGAGTCGAGAGTGGGAAGAGCGGAGTTGGCGTCGCCGATGATGAGCGGGATCTCGGTGCAGCCGAGGACGACAGCATCGCAGCCTTCGGACTTGAGGTTGGCGATGACCTGCTGATGGTATTCGGTGGCGGCGGGGGTGCAGACGCCGCGGACCAGCTCGTCATAGATGAAGCCGTTGATGGTGGTGCACTCGTCGGCATTGGGGCTGAGGGCTTCGAGACCGCGGGGCGAGCAGCGTTCGGCATAGAGGCTGCTCTGCATGGTGTAACGGGTGCCAAGGATGCCGATGCGGTGGAAGCCGCGGCGGAGAGCCTCGTCGGCGACCACGTCGACGATGTGCAGCCAGGGAAGCGGCGAGCTCGACTCGAAATACGGGAAGGCGAGATGCGGTGTGTTGGCGGGGCAGATGAGGAAGTCGGCGCCGATTTTCGCAAGCTTCTTCGCGGAAGTGAGGAGCAGCTCCGAGGTGCCGCGCCAGTCCTGCTGCTCGGAGAGACGGCGGTAGCGGGCAAAGCTGAGGGTGTGCATGGAGACTTCGGGATGAGCGTCGGGGCCGAAATATCTGGCGCCTTCGAGGCAGATGGTGCGATAGCAGAGGGCTGCGCCCTCCGCGGAGACGCCAACGATACCGATGTGGGACATGGCTTCAGCGTATAGCGTTTAGCGGATAGGGGACAGAGTTTAGGGATTAGAGTTTAGGACGCGCGCTGGTTAGCGTTCATCGCAGGGGCACACCGAAGTTGCCTGCCGACGGCCGGTTTAGGCACGGAAATTCCGTTGGCAGAAGGCCAACCCCGGACTCGGGGTGGGAATCCCTAGGAGAGGACGCTGCGCGCCAACGCGCGTCAGCCATGCGCGGCACGGGATTCGATCGCGCGGAATACTCATTGGGACAAAAAAGGGGAGTGTGATGAGGAAATCGATTGCGATTTTGAGTGCGGGTATTTTTGCCGCGGCGGCGTCGATGCCGGCGCTGGCGCAGAGCAAGGCGGATACGGAACTGGAGCAGTCGAGCGAGGTGCTGCAGTCGCTGACCGGGCCGCAGTCGAACGCGGGGATTCCGGACGACGTGCTGAAGGATGCGAAATGCGTGGCGGTGATTCCGAAGATGATCAAGGGCGGCTTTGTGGTGGGCGCCGAGCACGGCGATGGCGTGGCCACATGCAAAACAGCGGATGGAAAGTGGAGCCCGCCGGCGCCGTTCCAGATGTCGGGCGCCAGCTTCGGCGCGCAGATCGGCGGCGAAGAGCAGGGCTACGTGATGATGATCATGAACCATCAGGGAATGCAGGCGCTGAACTCGGGCCACTTTAAAGTGGGCGCGGGCGTCAACGCAGCGGCCGGACCGGTGGGACGTAACGCGTCGGGGTCGGGCGGCTGGAACGCGGCGATTCTGAGCTATGCGCGCTCGAAGGGCGCGTATGTGGGCGCGACGCTGAACGGTGCGGAACTGAACCAGGACCACGACAAGACGAAGAGCCTGTACGGAGAGGAAGTGGCGTTCTCGCGGATTCTGAACGGCAGTGTGCACATGCCGGATCAGAGTGCGGCGCGGCAGTTTGTGGAGACGGTGAACCACGCGGTGGAGCGGGCGTCGCGGTAAGGAATAGGGAATAGGGAGTAAAAGGGCCTCGCGGATGCGGGGCCCTTTGCTTTTTGGGAGGTCACAGAGCACAGGGCTCAGAGCGCAGAAGGCGCCCGCGACACTACGATCAGGGATCAGCATTTCTTGCTGATTTTGCATTCGGCAGTCGCAACAAATCGCGGCTTCGCGCGATGCCCACCCAAATCGCGCCAACTTCAGGCGCGAATTAAGAATGGGGCACCCGAGTCGTGCCTCTAGCTTTCGGGGGTTAGTTCGAGGTCTTCGAAGCGGCGTAGTTTGTAGATCGCGATGGAGACGATCCAGGCGAGGGCGAAGAGGCCGATGATGCAGTAGCCGAGGACTCCGAAGTTCGAGTTGAGGCGGCCGATGAAGTCCCAGAAGACGCCCTGCAGGTGGAGCTGGCCGCCGAGGAGGCCGAGGGCCTCGATGCCTCCCACCACAAAGGCAACGACTACCGATACAGATGTGATGGTGAGGTTGTAGTAGAGCTTGCGGATGGGCTTGATGTAAGCCCAGCCGTAGGCGCCGAGCATGAGGATGTTGTCGGTGGTATCGACGAGGGACATGCCGGCGGCGAAGAGGACCGGGAAGACGGCGATCGACCAGAGCGGGAGTCCGCGGGAGGCTTCTGCGGCGGAGAGGCCGAGGAGGCCGATTTCGCTGGCGGTGTCGAAGCCGAGACCGAACAAAAATCCAAGCGGGTACATGTGGCCGCTGCGGCGGATCATGGCAAACATGGGGCGGAAGATGCGGGCGAGGAAGCCGCGGCTGGAGAGCAGGAGGTCGAGGTCCTCGTCGACGTAGGGCTCGCCGCGGCGGACGCGCCTGAAAGTGGCGTAGACGGAGTGCAGGATGAAGAGGTTGACGATGGCGATGCCGAGCAGGAAAACGGCGGAAACGCTGGTGCCGATGACGCCGCCGATGGTGCGGTAGTGGTCGATGTGTTTCTGCAGGCCGAGGGCGAGGGCGGCGAGGCCGAGGGAGCCGAGGATGACGACGGTGGAGTGGCCGAGGGAGAACATGAATCCGACGGCAACGGGGCGCTTGCCCTCCTGCATGAGCTTGCGGGTGACGTTGTCGATGGCCGCAATGTGGTCGGCGTCGACGGCGTGGCGGAGGCCGAAGGAGTAGGCGAGAAAGGCCGTGCCGAGGAGAACGGGGAAGTGGTGGAAGGCGAGGACGGCCCAGAGCCAGGCGGCTCCGTTGAAGACGAGGAGCAGGCCGTAAATGCCGATGATCTTGCTGCGGAGGTGTTCCGCGTGGTCGTTGAAGAGATGGTGGAGGGCGGGCATCGGCTTTTACAGGGTACAGAAAAGCAGGGAGGAGAGACCAGGGAGTAGCTCCCGGCGCCGGGCCGGCAATTCACGCCGTTTTAAGGCGAGGTAGCATCTAAGCGTTGGTATCCCAACCGATTTGAGGAGCGAGAAATGGCAGAGAAGAAGAAGAACAGTGCTGCGTTGAAGGAGCTGATCGAGGGGCTGCAGGAGGATTTGTCGCGGGAGTATCAGGCGATCATCGCGTACACGGTGTACAGCAACGTGCTGAAAGGCGCGCAGTGGATGAACATTGCGGGCGAGCTGCGGAAGCATGCGGGCGAGGAGCTTTCGCACGCCATGATCATTGCCGACCAGATCGACTACCTGGGCGCGGTGCCGAATGCGACGCCGAAGCCGGTGAAGCTGTCGGAGAAAGCGGAGGAGATGCTGCGCTTCGATCTGAGCAACGAGACGGAGACGATCCGGCAATACCGGAAGCGGGTGCGGCAGTCGGAGGCGATCGGCCACTACGCGCTGGCGGAGCAGATCCGGCAGATCATCTCGCAGGAGCAGGAACATCAGCACGATCTGGCGACCGCGCTGGGCGAGGATGTTCCGCACGTGCTGGAAGAAGGGGCTTGAGAGCAGCCGGGAGCTGGGAGCTTGCACGCAACTCGGAGGGGGTGAGGCCTCATCCCCTCTTGTATGAGACGAAATTTTCGATGGATGGCGGCGGTGTTGGGGACGGCGTTGATGCTGGCTCCTGGGTATGTGAGTGCGCGCGCACAGAGCGATAACAGCGCGAAACAGGACATGAAGGACGCGGGCCGCGACACGAAGGCGGGCGCCAAGGACGCGGGGAAGGGCGTCAAGAAGGGGACGAAGAAGGCGTATCACAAAACGAAAAGCACCACGAAAGGCGCGGTGAAGGGCGCAAAGAAAGGCGCGAAGGAGCCGCAGTAAAAGCAGGGAATAGAGAATAGGGAGTAGGGTGAAGGGAATGGCGGCTTGTGGGCCGCCATTTTTTATGCCTTGGATTTCGAGCTGCGGGGTTTGCTCCGCTGGCGCCGCGCAGATTTCTTCTTCATGCTGTGGCGCAGGGGGATGACCGAGGCCTCGTCGAAGAAGACATCGGGAGAGACTTTGAAGCGCCTGCTGAGGCGGGCGATGTGACCGCGATTGAGCTGACGTCTGCCAAAGAGGATGAGCGAGGCGGAGGTCTGAAAGCCGAGCTCGGGGGCGATCTTACCCTGGGAGACGCCGTTTCGTTCCATGAGCAGACGGAGGACCTCCACGGAGCGTGCCGCGGGGAGGGGATAGCGCAGGTTTTCGTAGTGCTCGATGAGGAGAGTAAGCAGGTCGATTGCTTCCTGCTCAGCGGCGGTGAGCCTGGGTTTGGCGGTGAGGTTGAAGAGAGTGCCGGAGTATTCGGCGAGCTCTTCGTCGGAACGGATCAGGCGGGGAGCTCCGCGGCGGACCATCTCAGCGGGATCGGCGAGGGCTTTGCTCATCGAAAGAATACCTTTCCACAGCAGGGAGAAAACTACTGAGTTTTGGCTCGCGAAGATTTCTTTTTCATCCTGCGGCGTTCGGGGATGGCGGCGGCCTCGTCGAAGAATACGGCGGGGGAAACATGAAAGCGCTTGCTGAGGCGGGCGATGTGACTGCGCGTGAACTTGCGCTCGCCTCTCATGACGAGCGAGACGTTCGCGATACAGCCCATTTCGGGGGCGACTTTGCTTTGGGTGAGGCCATCCCGTTTGAGGAGTTGGCGCAGAGCCTCGACGCCGCGGCCTTTGGGGACGGAGTAGCGCACGGTTTCGTAGTGCTCGATGAGGACGGTGAGGAGGCTGATAGCCTCCTGCTCGGCGGCGGTGGGTTTGGGTTTGGTGGTGAGGGCGAAGAGGGCGCGGGTGTAGTCGGCGAGTTCCTCTTCGGAGCGGATGATGCGGGGTGCGCCGGAGCGCATCATCTCAACGGGATCGGCGAGGGTGGCGCTCATCGGAGAACTCCTTGGTCCCAGTTGGCGGGATCTTCGAATTGCTTGTTGCTGAGGAAGGCGCGGACCCAGATGTGGCCGTCGGTGACGGCGCCATCACGCTCGCGCGCGTAGTGGATGGTGGTGACGAGACGGTATTTATTCTGGTGAATGCGGAAGATGACGCACTCGCCGTCACAGTCCACGTCGGCAAAGGTTTCTTTGACCTGGTCGGGATCTTGCCAGCGCTTGTTTTTGGCGATGGATTGCCAGGCGGATATTGGTTTGGCCGCCGCGGGGAAACGGCTGGCCGCTTCTTTCAGATGCTTTTGGGTAAGGACATGCATAGGACCGCCTGCTTACTGATGGGAGGATAGTTTGCATCTTGCTAAGTGTCCAGATTACTTCCGGCATGAGCAAGGAGGAAATTTCGAGGCACAGCGTGAAGCTAACGCGGTAGGGCGAAAACGCCTTCAGTTGGAAGGGCGGGCGATTAAAGGGGGTTGAGGGGGCCAGGCGGTGGTTTTCCCGAAGTGGGAAGGGACGGTACTTTGGGGATCATCCTGCCGGCGAATTGAGTTGATATTGTGCTGAAAAAGGCGCTCGCTACTTGCTGTGGGGTGAACCTGGCGTGGGACACGTCCTGGCCGGAGGCCGATAGCGGGCGAAAAAGGCGAGGCGGTGTCTGGCAACACAGCGGGCCACGCTGACCGGCAGAGGGCGAGCAGACGTCGAGCCTGAAAGCGGTTGAAAGGAAGGGGCAACTGGGGCCAGGCGGGCAGGTTTTTCCGAACTGGGAGGGGACGGTACATGGGGATCAATTTGCCGACGATTTGCGTTGATGTTGGGCCGGAGGTGGAGCAGGCTTCTTGCTATGGGGTGAACCTGGCCTTCCCTGTATTTGTTTTTTTTGGGGGGGGGCGTTTTGTTTTTTCCGTAAGCTGTGAAGTCGTGCCCCTGATACAAGGGCAAAGAAAGCTTCTCGAACGAACTTCAGAGACAGGAGACTAGTGGTGATGCCCCCCCCGCCTCCGCCGTGTCCACCACCGGGGGTAGTGCTGCTTCCAAAATGGAACACGGCAGTACTTTGGGGTGGGGCCGCTAACGATTCGCGTTGATGTTGGGCCGGAGGTGGAGCAGGCTTCTTGCTATGGGGTGAACCTGGCCTGCCCTGTATTTTTTTTGGGGGGGGTTGTTGTTTTTCCGTAAGCTATGAAGTCGTGCCCTGATACAAGGGCTGGTGCCGATCCGGACAGCGATCCAGATGCTTGCAAAAACGCTCCCGCGTTTTGTCTTAATTTTGCCTTGCCATGGTTGCCGCAGAATCCACTAAGGGACGATGCTTAGCTCCCCGTCATTCAGGTTCCTTAGCGTTGAAAGAAAGACAAGAAAAGCATCGTCCACGGCGAACTTTTGGTCGATGCGTATCGAGCCTGAGTTGTCTCGAAGCTGCAATACCCACCAAGGGCCGCTCCTCCCGCCCGATTCTTTGCGCCATCCCTCAATCTCGCTACGTTGAGCGGAATCCTCCCTGATCGCATAGCGTACGAAGATGTCGGTCTCGGTAAGGGTGAGGCGGCAACGTAAGGCCCAGCGCTAACAGTAGATTCCCGGAAGGCTGAAGGGAACCGCGACGAGCATGGCCCCGAAGCCAAACTGGTGGACGAGGAAGACCCCCGCCCCGATGAAACAGAGGCCCATGGCGCAATAGAAAAATTGCACAAAGCGGCTCATGTGATAAACGTGAGGCTCCATCGCAACTGCGTACCTTTCGTCAAAAGGATAGGGGATGAGGAGGAATTTGTCTTTTTTTGTCTTTCCAACCTGTGATTCCTGGGAATTGTGTGAATCTGGTGAATTGAAGAATCAGTAAGTTGCGTATTTTCAACAGTCCCTTTTATCGTGCCCTGATACAAGGGCAAAGAGCGCTTCTCGAACGAACTTCAGAGACAGGAGACTAGTGGTGATGCCCCCCCGCCTCCGCCGTGTCCACCGCCGGGGGTACTGCTGCTTCCAAAATGGAACACGGTGTAGTGCACCCTGCTGATTTAGACAGGTTGGGCCAGGTTTGAAGTAAGGGTTGTAGCGTGGAACGCGGCACGGGATTCGTGCGGCGTTCGGCCGTGGAGTCCACGGTGCGGACGGTCGTGATTATATTCCTCGATCCACAGAGCGATGGACCGCCGTGCGTGGTCGAAGCTCTGGTATTCGTTGATCCAGACCTCCTCTTCTTTGAGACTGCGGTGGAAGCGTTCGATGTAACTGTTTCCCTCGGGGTGGTTGTAAGCGGTGCGGCGATGCTCTATGCCGAGCCGGCTGAGAGTTTCGATGTAACTCGCCGAAGTGAACTGCGTGCCGTTGTCCGTAGTTAGAGTAAGTCCCAGCCCGCGCGGACCATGAGGCAGGTGGTTGAGCACGGCCCGTTCCAGCGCCGAAAGAGCCTCCCCGGTGCGGCAGCGCAGACTCAGATCCCAGCCGACGATTTCGCGCGTACAGCAGTCGATCACGCTGACCAGATAAGACCAGCCGGTGGAGGGCCCGGCCCAGACCTTAGTCATGTCGGATTGCCAGACCAGGTTCGGTTCGGGCGCCTCCACGCGGCTCCAGTCTTTTCTGCGCGAGATCCGATAACGTCCCTGGCGAACCAGCAGACCGCGCTCGCGCATCACCCGCAGCACGCGCTTGCCGTTGACCTCCATATCCTGCTTGCGCTGCAGCCACCAGGCCACACGACGATAGCCGTAGGCCGGCTTCTCGCCGCAGGCGGCCACGATCCGCTCATCGTCGCTGCGGTCGGCGCGGCTCCGGTGCGCTCGTTTGCGGTAGTAGAGGCTGGAGCGGCTGAGCGACAGTGTCTCGGCCACCAGCTTCGCCTCCTTGCCTCGGGCTACAAGTTCTCTGGCCTGCGAATGAGCCTGCCCGCAGCTCACTCGCCCAGCACGTTTTTTAGTATCTCGATCTGCAGCGCGCTGCGGCCCAGCGCCCGCTCCAGCTGCCTGATCTTCCGGGTCTGATCTTCGTCCGGGCGCGCGGCTGCGCTTCTCCCCCCAAGCCAGCCTTGGCGCCCTGCTCCACTTCGTCTTTCCAGCGATAGTAAAGATTCGGCGCGATCTCATACTTCCTGCAGGTCTCGGCGATGTTGCCGCTCTTCAGACCCTCCAGAACGATCTGCCACTTCTCTTCAGGTGTCCCTGTACCCGTGCCTTGCGTCCCATCATGCCTCCTCGGCGGAGGCCTCAACCTTATCTAATTCACGTGTCCAGTTCTACCAGGGTGCACT
>CAVPCB010000138.1:0-4816 GCA_963702285.1 uncultured Acidobacteriaceae bacterium
TGCATAATAAATCGGCGGATCGTCGATGTCGGCGACGGTGAGAAAATAGGTGATGGTGAATCCATCGCGCGGATGCAGCTCAGGACCTTTCTGTTCGGCTTCTGCAGGGCTCATCAGTCACTCCATTCTACTGCGCTTTTCAACAATAGATATCCAGGCACAAAGTCCGGCAGGGACAAGCTGTGCCTTATCGTTAGCGCCAATGAGCCGGTACTTAAAGCCGACGTCCGTTCAAAGTCTGCACCGGCCCGGGCCGAGCATTAACCGTAGGTGAGATCCGTGCTCTGTCCGACTTCGATGATGTAACCGTCGGGGTCGCGGATGTAGCAGCGTATCTCGCCGTACTTGGGGATCGGCTCGGTGATGAACTCCGCTCCTCGGCTTTTCCATAACTTGTAGCAAGCATGAATATCCGCAACGCGGAAATTCAGAAAGCTGTTGAGGTGAGTCGGGTCTGGGACGCTGAGCGTTACCGTCGGCTTATCCTGGGTCGGCCCGCCCCCAACGTTCAGAATCATCCAGATATTCGCAAGCAGAAGGTAACCGGGCGCGTTGCCGTCACCCAGGCTCAGAATGCGAGCGCCGAAGACTTTTTCGTAGTAGTGAGCCGATCGGTTGATGTCGGCGACGGTGAGAAAATGCGCGATGCTGATCCCTTCCTTCGGGGGCATCTCATAGCTCTTCTGTGCAACTTCGACCGTGGTCATGGATGACTCCTTTCGATTCGCAAAATAATGTCAGGCCACGAGCAGAATCTTGCCGACACCGCCCTTTTCTGCCGTTGCCTGGGCTTCGGCGGCATCGCTGAGAGGCAGTTTCTCGCTGATGGGGATGACCAGGTTGCCGTCTCGCACGGCTGCGGCCATGGACTCGAGGGTCTTCCTGTCGAAATGGGAGAATACGTGCTGCAGCTTTACAGCGGGGTACTGCGCGGCGTTCTGCGGCGGTCCTACAACCGATGCATAGACTCCTCCTGGCTTAACCCTGGCGATCACTTTCTCGGCGATTGTGCGGCCGACCGTATCCGCTACCGCATCGAGGGGAGGAAGACTGGCAATGGCGGAGTCGTCGTCGGTTGCGACCGCCTGGTCGGCGCCGATGGTCTTTAATTCATCCATCTGCCTTTTCAAAATGCCCGCGATCACGGTCGCGCCGCGGTCCTTTGCAGTGAATACCGCCGACCGGCCGACGTTTCCTGCAGCGCCTACGACCATGACCGTCTGGCCGGCTTTGATTCCGGTGGCTGCCAGGAGTTGGTTGCCAGTTATGGTGACCAATGGCAGCGCCGCGGCCTGAATCAAATCCAGACCCTCAGGAACCTTCGCCAGTACGGCGGCCTTCACGACGCAGAATTGGGCATAGGCATTGTCGGCCATGGCGAACACGCGGTCGCCGACCGAAAAGTCTTCGACTCCTGGCCCAAGCTTGACGACCGTGCCCGCAAGATCGACTCCGATAAGGCCCGGGAAGTGGAGGGGATAGAAATCTTCGGTCAAACCGGCACGCCGCTTGTAATCGATGGGATTGACGCTCGAGGCGGCGACCCGCACCAGCACCTCGCCCTGACCTGGAATCGATCAGGGTAATCCTCAACCTGAGAACTTCCGGACCGCCATATTGGTGGACGACGATTGCTTTCATAATTCACCTCGCTGAGCGATGCGCCTCAACGTTTCTCGTATGGATGGTAGATGTAGTCTTTGGCCTTCAGTGAGGTAAGTCGCTCTGAGTCGTCGGCTGTCTGTGTTTTTCGTAAGCTTTCCAGTAGCCTCGGGCATGTCATTGCTATCCTTTCTCTGGAGATTAGGCTTCGGGGACCGGCGCGGGGTCGCGCGTTGGAACACTTTTGGAAATCCAGGATGCGGAGCCGACTGTCCTGATTTGCGGGCCGGGGGTGGTGCTCGGGGCGGGCGAACGGTGAAGGCAGGGGCCCGTGTATTACGGGTGTCGCTCGTCCGACCGATGGTAGCACTCCTGAGGGGACCGCGGCATTAACGGTGGCTGTTGAACCAGTCGATATCAAGCTGCGTGTGCTGGCCGACTCGATGATGTCGCGGTCGGGATCGCGCACGCAGCAGCGCATTCCCAGCCGTCATGGTTTCCCAATTCGAAACGAAGGTGTCAGGGTTCTCCGCCACTTGAACGCGATAGCCGACTGCGGTAATGCCGCTCCCCTTCGATTGCGCACATTCTCAGTCCGGGTGGAGTGATCGCGAGTGACAAACTCCCTACAACTCGCGCAGGGAAACGGCCACAGGGCGCAGCGCCGCGCGCACGGCGGGTAACAAGCCGCCGAGTACGCCCATGGCCAGCCCGAATATCACTCCCATCACGAGCAGGTTGAAAGTGATCTTGAAGGCGAAGGCGATGCTCGAGAAGGTCGAGAAATTCATGGTCTGTGTGGTCATGCCGTTCAGGGGAAGCACGACCAGGCAGCCGATAACGCCGGCGATGAACGATATCAGCAGCGCCTCAAACAAGAAGGAAAGGATGACGTTCCAGCTGGAAAAGCCGAGGGCGCGCATCGTGGCAATCTCGCGTCCGCGCTCGGCGACGGCCGAATACATGGTGTTGAGGGCGCCGAATACCGCGCCGATCGCCATGACGGCAGCCACCAGGCCGCCCAGGATGGTGATCAGTCGAGTCATGGCGGAGGATTGCTTCGCGTAGTAATCCACTTCGCGCTCGACTTCCAGATTCAGTTGCGGATCGGAAGTAATTGAATCCCTGAATTGGTCGAAGGCCGCGGGCGATGTCAGGTGAACGGTGGCCGATTGAAAGATATTTTCCGGACGCTTGAGCACTTCGTTCAGGATGCGCGATCGCACCACACTTCGGAATCGAACGACGATCCGCCCGCGTCGAACACTCCCACCACCTTCCAGTGCCCGCCACCGAAGTCGATCGTGTTGCCGACGGTGAGGCCCTGCGTAAGTCTTCGAGGCGTTCCTGCCGACGACGAGCTCGTCCAGGCCGGAATGGAACATCCGCCCGTCGACGAGCTTCACAAATTTACGGATTTCGAGCACGTTGGGCGAAACGCCGCGAACCTCGACATTTGCGTCCGTGCCGGTACTGATTAGCGGAATGGGAATGACGCCGACGACTTCCTGTGTGACCAGGGGTTGGCCCGCCGCGTCGCGGGCCACACCCGGCTTATCCTGAACCAGCTTCACGGAATCCAGAGTGATGCCGCCCATCATTTCCGTGGTCGAACCGGCGCGCATCACCAGCGCATCGTCAGGCGTGCCTGAGCCCACCAGCGTAGCCCGGAAGCCGTGCGCCAGCGAAAGCATGGCCACGAAAACGCTGACCGTCCCGGCAATACCCAGAATGGCCACGATGGTAGAGGTCCAGCGCGCTCGAATGCTGCGGAAGTTATAGGAGATTGGCACGTTTCCGATCAGCGGCGCCAGCAACCCGGCAAGAATCCCGCCCACGATGATCAAAACGAGCAGCAGGGCAGCGATGGCCGCCGCAGTGATCACAACACCGAAAAAGAGCTTTGCCGCCATTGCTCAGACCCTCCGAAGGGCAGTCACTACGCGCATGCGCATCGCGCCCCACGCAGGAAGAATGCCGCTGGCAAAGCCAACCACCAGAGCGGCGATCACACCATACACCAGCGTTTTGGTCGTCACCAGCAGCGGAGGCAGCAGACCCGCCATCGCGCGGCTCAGTTGCGGAATAGCAACCAGCGCCAGCAGCAGACCCACACAGCCGGCAAGTGCAATCGCCATCGACTCGCCCAGGATGAATCCGAAAACCGCGCGATCCGGGAAGCCGATGGCCTTGAGCACGCCCAGCTCATTGGTCCGCTCGCGAACGGAGATGGCCATCGTATTTCCGGTGACCAGCAGTAGGGTGAAGAAGACGACGGTCCCGATCGATGTAATCAGGAATTTGATGTTTCCAAATTGCTTCACCCATCCCTCCGCGAAGGCGGATTCCGTTTCGGTCTTCGTTTCGTAGGGCGAATTCAGGTACATGTTGTCGATGGCTTTCGCGATCCGCGGGGCATCGTCGGGGTTGGCGATGCGAACCGTATACCAGCCAACCTGGCCCTTGACGCTGTCGGGTACGCTCTCTTTGAAGTATTCCCACTGGAACCAGAACTGGGTCTGATCGTCTTCCTGCTTCGCGCCATGGTAAACGCCGTCAATATTGAACTCGAATGGTTTCCCCGCCAGCCCGTAAATGGTCGTAGTGATGGGAATGCGGTCGCTGATCTTCCAGCCGAGCGTTTCATCGTGTCCGCCCCAACAATCGCGCCCTGACGGTCTTTCAGAAACGTATTCCATTGATCGTCGGGAACAATCAGCTCGGGGAAAACCTGCCGCTGGTTTTCCGGGTCGATCACGAATTGCGGGAAAAAGTTCTTCGGATCCTGATATGTCCCGCCGAACCAGTTATCGTGCGCGATGTAACTGACGCCGGGGATGCGCAGGATTTCATCCCGGTAGGACAACGGAATCGTATTGATGATCGAGGTGCGATTGATGGTGACGAGACGATTTGCGCTCGACTACGTCCGCTCCGCGGCCGAACGCATCGTTCACCACTCCCAGCAGCGCAAACAGAAACAGAGCCACGGCGAACCAGCCGATGGTGAAAACGAGCCGAGCTTTCTTGCGCAACAGATTGGCCGAATGAGTCTGCCGAATTTCATGAGGCGCCTCCCGCGACACACCCTGCCGCGCTCCGGCTTCCACCAGTACGCCCTTGTCGAGATGCAGCGTGGTATTAGCTTCGCGCGCGACCAGGGGTCGTGCGTTACCATCAGCACGGTTTTCCCGTATCCTGCACCAGCCGCTTG
>CAVPCB010000139.1:0-6971 GCA_963702285.1 uncultured Acidobacteriaceae bacterium
TGTTATGTGGTGTCTGGTTTCAGTTAGGTATTGCTGATCTCTGGGATTTGCGGGAACGAATCGATTGGTGATTTCAAATATCTGGCGACGGCGACGGCCACGCGCGGGTTGAGATTTCTGGAATAGTACAACTCATCGCCGATCTCTCTTTGCTCGGCCGTGTCACCAGTGGCGGCGATGCCTCGGATCGCTCAAACAGCAAACTCAGATATCGGCGCAGATGGGCGAGGCTCTGCCGCGCGACCTCGGGACCCTGTTTCGCCTTGGCGAAGATGAACGCGCCTTGCAGAACGGATTGAATGAGATAGCCGACGCTTTCCGAAGTCCAAGGCGCGTCCGGCGCGTAAAGCCGCTTCGCGGCTTCGACGTCGCCGGTCGGGACGGCGATGTGGGTGGACAAGGCGTCGTCACAGGCCGCACGATGTCGGGATGCGTGGCGTAGGTTTCCTGAACCAGGGTTCCGAGCAGGCAAGTGTAGTCAGACAATTCGCCTTGCAAAATCTCCACGCGAAAATCGACATATCCGAGCAAGCCTCCAAAGGGTCGCTCGATCGGCGATAGGGGGCGGACGCGAAAAACGCCTCGGTCGTCGTGCCCCAGTGCGAGACGGCCGACAGCGCCAGATCGTCCTTGCCTTTGAAGTGATGGAAAAAGCTGCCCTTGGTGACGCCCGCCTCACGGCAAATATCGTCGATCGTCGTGGCTGCGTAGCCTTTGGCGCGGATCGCATTCAGCGCCGCGTTCAGGAGTTTGGTCTTCAATTCATGGGGCGTTTGGGTTGCCATGGAAACGTAACATACCTACTAATCGGTATGGTGTCATGCCTGCTAAATCCTGGCTACCCGCCGTCCAGCGACCACAACACTTTCTTTATTTTGTGCCAGACTATCGTGCTGGCGGCCAGCTTGAAGTTCGCTGCAGTGATCCCCAATCATCATTAGCGGTGGCGACGGATACGGGTCCTATCGTTCCGCATCGGTTGACGACGGATCGCTTGGTTCTGCGCCCCACGACGGTCTTGGATGCCGATCGCGCCTCCGAAATCCAGTCGAACTGGGAGGTAACCCGAATGCTGCGACGAGCGTCGTTTCCTCCCGATCGAGAAGAGCTCATTCGATGGTTCGCCGACCACCCGCGCGAATGGGCTGTCGGCGAGGCTTACCGTTTCGGCGTCGAGTTGCGGGGAAAGCTCATAGGAGTGGTCGATATCGATGAAATCAGTCAGCGGGAAGGTGAGCTCGGATATTGGTTAGATCAGGCAAATTGGGCCCAAGGTTATGCGTCGGAGGCCGCGAAAGCCATGGTGCATTTCGCAATCAACGACGTTGGTCTTCAATGCCTCCGATCTGGGCACGCAGCCGACAACCGGGCGTCAGGAAGCGTGCTTCTCAAGCTCGGCTTTCGCCCGCTCGATGCCGTTCAAAGAATGTCCCGCCCGCGCGGAGAAGAAATCATTCAGCGCCGATACATTCTAACGAGTTCGAACAACATCTCCGACCGCCCAGAATGTCGAGGCGGCGCCGCTGTAGACGCGGTCGCCGACCGCGTTGATCAGCTTGGTGGACATCAGGCCAATGAGGCGCTCTATGACGGCCGCGCTCAGCGAGCGCGGCTACATCCCGCGGACGCCCCTCACATATCCGGATAATTCGGACCGCCGCCTGGAGACCGACCGAGTCCGCATCGGCCGCGCCTCGGCCAGCAGAGGCATCGCCGTCGAGATCGACCTGACCGGACCACCGCTCGACCCGGCCGTCTCGCATTTGCACGCACAGCTCCTGCGCGCGCCGGACGGCTCGTGGTCGGTCGTGGACCTCAACTCAGCCAACGGAACCCGCCTCAACGGCGCCGCCGATCCACTGGCCGCCGAGACCGAGGTGCCGGTCAAGGCGGAAGTCCGCATCCACCTCGGCGTTTGGACCACGCTGACGCTCAAAGAGGCCTGAGTAAGTCTGTCTCTACACGTGCGCCGTCCGGACGCGAGTTGCGGCTACGAGCTGTGGCCTGATCGTTAGGTTTGAAATCACCGATCGCCACGTAACTTTCGAGGGGCGATTCGGTACCCGAAAGTCGGCTACTGTGCAGCAATTTCCAGCAGGGCACGCGCACCTGTTTTGCGATCACCTGCAGTTTTCCGTTGCGCAGAGGTTCTGGCTGAAGAACGGCATCACGTGGTTCTGGAAGCGGTCGGCGACGGCGCTGGTATGGGTGCCGTGATACATCTCGAAAGTATTTTGGACGCCGTAGTTATCGAGGATTTCGTGGAGCTTCTGGGTGTCGAAGCGGAGGCCGTCCTGATCGCCCACGTCTTCGGCGATGGCGTGGTACTGCTTCAGATTGTCGATGTACTGGTCGATGAAGGCGAGCGGGGAATTGGCCGTCCACTTAGCGAGGACGGCGGGCTGGGGGACGCCGTCTTTCATGGGGAGATCGAGGTAGAGCGGAGGGTTCTTCGGATCGGGCGACCACGCGGCCGCGGACGCGAGCTGCGCACGCTGGAAAAACTGCATGCTGGCCGAGTCGGCGGCGGACTTCATTCCGGCGACCGCGGTTTCAAACTGCTTCTCTGAGTCAAGCCACTTCTGCTCGTCCATGCCGGGCGGCGGGCCGGAGGGGCGCGGCGACAGGCAGCAGGGGCTCATGATGTAGAGGCTGCCGAAGACGTCGGGATGCTTCATGCCGATGCGGGTGGCGCCGTAGCCGCCCATGGAGTGGCCGACAAGGCCGCGGCTGCTGCGATCGGCGAGGGTGCGGTAGTGCGCGTCGATGTACGCGACGAGGTCGTGGGCGATGAACTGCTCGAAGTCGCCGGTGGTGACGGAGCTGGAATACATCGATCCGTTGTAGCCGGTTTTGGAGTCGGGGAGGACGACGATCATTTCCTTCGCGCCCTGGGCGAAGGCGCCCTCGATGGTCTGGGGGACGTGGATTTCGTGGGTCCACTGCTCGGCGCCGATGGAGTAGCCGTGCAGGGCGTAGAGCACGGGGTAGCGGCGATGCTTGTTGCTGTTGTAGCTGGGGGGCAGGAAGACGATGACGTCGCGGTCGGCGGATTCGCCCTCGAGGTTGCCTTCGATGGCGGGCGAGTGAACCTTGATGTGCTCGACGGTGACGGGCTTTGCGCTGGGAATGACGGCGGGCACTTCAGTTTGAACCTGCGCGAAAGCCGGGGCGGCGCCTGCTACGGCGATCAGAGCGGAAAGAGCGATGGAGAGCCTGTATCCCATGGTCGTTGGTTCACTCCGGTTTCATATGTTGGTTGTGAATTGAATGGTTCGGCGGCGCAGGTTGCTATTGCGCGGCTTGCGCGATGGGGAAGCGGTAGATGTCCACGCTGATGGGGGCGACGGTGAAGGTGGTCGCTGCGGGGATCGCGGTTTCCTTCACTTCGACCTGCGGCGGCTGACCGACGTGGTTGGCGGCGTCGAGGTCCTTGCCGGTCATCCGCCACAGCGTCACGTTGCTGTTGAGGTGTGCGCCGGTGACGTTGAGGTCGAAGTGCTGTTCGGAGCCGGTCGCGTTGACGACGGCGAGGGTGAGGAATTTGTGGTCGGCACTGAGCGCGGCGAACATGTCCAGCGGATAAGTGGGGCTGCCGGCGCTGGTCTGGGGCAGGTCGGGACGATGTGTTGCGTGGGCGCGGGCTGCGGAGAATTGCCGGTGAGCGCGACGGGGATGGAGCCGGCGCCGAGGTGTTCGCCGTAGAGTTTGAAGAGCAGGCCGTTGGTGTTCAGGGTGGCGGCGGTCTGGTTGAAGTCCAGCGTGGAGACGCCCATGGTGAAGGCGGTCATGCGGCAGGTAGTCGGTCTCGCGGAGAAATTCGTTGAAGACCATGGCGTAGGCGAGCGCGAGTTTGAGGTTGGTCTGGCCGCCGCTGTAGGCGTATTCATCATTCGACATGAAGATGTGTTTGGTCTTCATCTCGGGGAAGCGCTGCTCGTACTGCTGCCACTCTTCGCCTTTGAGGTGGACGCGATCGGAGGGGCGGCGGACCCAGTCGAGGTCGGTTTCCTGATCGGGGACGAGGCCGGCTTCGAGGCGGCCGACTTTGATTCCCTTCTCGGCGCGCTCGCGGTCCCAGTGCGTGCCAGCGCGGGTGTACCAGTGCTCGGTGACGCCCTGGAAGTTGCCCCAGTCGTGCTTGAGGAAACCGCAGGTCCAGTCGGCTTCGGAGCAGATGCCGGCCTGATCGAGGGGGATGTGCCAGTCGGCGGCGACGCCTTCGAGGATCGCCTCTTCCGGCATGGAGGCTGAGGCGAGCAGCGTGATGGAGGGGTCGGCGGCGCGCATGGCTTTGGCGAATTCATTGTGCTTCATGAGGTAGTACTTGAGGTCGGTGCGGCCGAGCTGCCACTGGCCGTAGGGCTCGTTGCCGATGTCCCAGAACTTTACGTGATACGGCTCGGGGTGGCCGTTGCGTGCGCGCATCGCGCCCATGGGTGTGCTGGTGGAGCCGTTGATGTACTCGACTTCTTCGGCGGCGGAGTGGGCGTCGCCGAAACCGGCGTTGACGGTGATGTAGGGCTCGACGCCGATGCAGTTTGCAGAACGTCATGAACTCGTCCATGCCGACGTCGTTGGTCTGCATGGCGTTCCAGGCGTAGTCGAAGTCGGGCGGGCGGCTTGATCGCGCGGGCCGACGGAGTCATACCAGTTGAAGTTGGAGATGTAGTTGCCGCCGGGGAGGCGCCAGAAGCCGGAGTGCAGGGGCTTGAGCTGCGCGATGACTTCGGGGCGGAAGCCGTCGAGGTTATCGGCGGGCATGAGCGAGACGGCGCCGATGTGGAAGCTGCCCGAGCCGGTGCCGGTGATCTCGAGGGCGCCGGCATCGGTGTCGGCCGCGGCGGTAAAGGTGAAGGGGAATTCTTTGTAGGTGGACGCGGGCGCGGGCAGGGCGATGGTCTGGCGGTCGCTGGCGCCCTCGACCCCAGACGAGCGCGATCTTCACCTTCGCGCCGGGTGTGGCGCGGAGCCAGATGTGGCCGGTGTACTTCTTGCTGTTGACCAGGGCGAAGCCGGACTGGCGGATGCCGTGCGGAGTGGAGGCGTCGAGGTCGATGCGCGGGCTCTGGTCGCCGACGAAGGGGTGGTCCTTGTCCATCGCGATGGCTTCGGGCGGGACCGATGGGGCGCCACTTGCGGAGTTGCATATTGCGGAAGGGGCCGCCCTGGGCGGGCGCGGCGGCCTGGGGTTCCTCAGGCTTGATGGGGAAGTAGAACTTGCGGTCGTCGAGCATTTCGGACCAGAGGCTGCGATAGATGAGCTGCCCGATGTGCTCGATGAACATGCCGTATTCGTAGGGGGAGACGGGCGGTGCGGTTTGTTGGGTGTCGATGGTGACGTTGAGTTGTTGGGGCGGGGTTGGGGTGTTTTGCTGGGCTGCTGTGGTGCCGAGGCTTGCGGCGAGCAAGAATGCCGCTGCTGCAACGATGACAGCTCGATGGTTCATGCCAGGACTCCCTGCGATGTCGCGGATGGGCTTGGTTTGTCGTGCGGAGCCAGGTAATCGTTTTCCAGGATGACGTGCCGCCCGCTCCGGACGACGGCTGCGAGGCCCCTGTTGCAGGCCATAGTGATAGTAACCGCGAGAATATCGGATGAACAGCCGGATTTCCGTGCGGATTGCCCCGGGAGCCAGGGGGCCCGGGTTCGATCCTGCGAGTGCGCCTCTCGGGGCGGGCGCATCGCGCAGGATCGAACGAGGAGGGCGCTTCGCGCCGACTGTTTTTCGGCACGACTGAAGTCGTGCCCTGTTACAAAAGCGGCTGGTTGGTCCTACGCTTTGCCTATCTGCAAGGAGCGGGCAGAAGTGCGGGCAAAAGCCACCCGCCATTTTCGGCGACAAATTAGTCACGCAATGGTTGAAGACAGCAGAGCCTCAGCTTGTCTCCAGACCCGCAGAGACACGCGTCGTCGCGCCCAATTCCTCGGGTCTTTGCTTGCTCTAGGAGCAGTGCCCGCGATCTTTCGCGCCAACGCCGCGTGCTATCGTCCAACGCGCGAGAATCTGCCCACACTGCTCTTACATGCGAAATAGTCCCCAACTGCGCCATAAGCGTAGAAAGGTGATCGCGTGCCACCTGGAGAGATGGAACGGGAATGTTTCGGCCCAAACCGGCGTTCACAGAAGCGATAAAGTGAGCGATTGCGCTTTCGCGGAGTTGATTACGCACTTCATCGCGGAATTTTAGCCCCTCGCTCGAGTCTCGAAAACGCAAGATAGCGGCCAGTATCTCGGGCCGACTAGCGAGAATCGCGCCAATATTGGCATCGAAACGCCCCGAAAATACATAGCTGGCATAGTTGCCTGCCGATTCCCCGGACGGTTGCGTTCCAAAGGCCGCCGTCGTCAGCCGCTCGCCGCCAAACGGCAGCTTCGCCGACTGAATATGGAATCTCTCACAAACAGCGCCCGTGTAAACGAGATGGGCCATTCGCAGACAGGGAAATGTTAGCCAATCCGGAATCTGGCTCGGGAGAATCGCCTCTCCGATGCCCAGCAGACGAGCAACTTCGGGCATCATGAATGAAGCCCGTACAGTTCTTGGAAGATCCATCTCATCAGCGTCAGCAAATGTCACGGTCCGAGCTTCGATCTCTGCGAAGAGTTCTTGGGCTTCCTTTTCCTTGTTCGGCACTGCCTTGAGTTGCCTGCGAATGCTGCCTGCTACCGTGCCTCCTTCGCCGGCGATTGCGATGTGGCCGATATGGCCAATAAAGCTATCTCGGAGGCGAACAACCCCTGGCTCATTTTGTAGATGGACAAATGAAAGAGCGTTCGAACAGAGCAGACAGGGGTCCAATCACCTATGAGGCTCTGAAGCCTGTGGAGCGCAGACAGAGGGAGATAAATCCGGTCAAAGCAGATCAATCCGACTAGCAAATCGTGGGCGGCGGTTGCGTCGCAGTTCCCTGTAAACTATCATGATTGATGGTAGCACTGAGAAAGTGGGGGGGGGGGGGGGGGGGG